>NZ_JCADBN010000007.1:0-352375 GCF_059359135.1 Pseudonocardia sp. OZ21 | reverse complement strand
ACTTGTAGCCGGTGGCTCGCGAGCGTCGACAACTCACACCTCGCCCGAAGGTCTCTCCATCTTCAGGCCGACACGCCCTCAACAACGCTCACGGGCACTACAACTAGCTGTGAGGTCCGAGTGGGAACCGGCGGCTCAGGCGTCCGCGCCCAGCATCGCGTCGGCCGTGAGCTCCGCCGAGCGGACGCGCTCCGCGATGCCCTGCGAATGGTGCGCGACGATCAGCTCGTCGGCCTGCGTGGAGTCGGCGAACTGCTCCAGGAACTCGCGCACCTGCGTGGCCGTACCGACGGCCGTGTACTTCATCATGTTGGCGATCTGCTGGCCGTTGGGCGTGGTCAGGAAGGCGTCGATCTCGGCGTCGGTGTAGTTCGGGGTGCCCGGACCGCGCGAGATCATCCCCCGGACCCGTGCCCGGCGCACCGTCACGAACTGCTTCTGCGCATCCTCGGCGTCGTCGGCCGCGATCACGTTCGCCCCCACCATGACGTACGGCGCGGCGAGCTGTTCCGAGGGCTTGAACTCCTGGCGGTAGGTCGCGATCGCGGCGTGCAGCGCCTCGGGTGCGAAATGCGAGGCGAACGCGTACGGCAGGCCCAGCGCCGCGGCCAGCTGAGCACCGAACAGCGACGACCCGAGGATGTACAGCGGCACGTTCGTTCCCGCTCCGGGCACCGCCTGCACCCCGGGAACGCGGGACTTGCCCTGCAGGTACCCCTGCAGCTCCAGCACGTCCTGGGGGAAGCGGTCGGACGACGACGCATCGCGACGCATCGCGTGCATGGTCACCTGGTCGCTGCCCGGAGCGCGGCCCAGCCCCAGGTCGATCCGGCCGGGGAAGAGTGTCTCCAGGGTGCCGAACTGCTCGGCGATCGTCAGCGGCGCGTGGTTCGGCAGCATGACGCCACCGGCACCGAGCCGGATCGTGGAAGTGTGCGCGGCCACGTAGCCGATCAGGACGCTCGTGGCCGACGAGGCGATCGTCGCCATGTTGTGGTGCTCGGCGTACCAGACGCGGCGGTAGCCGAGCCGCTCCGCGGCCCGGGCCAGCTGCACACTCCCCTCGAAGCTCTCCCGTGCCGTCTGTCCAGGTGCAACGGGTGCGAGGTCGAGGATGGAGAGCGTCACGGGCATGTGCAGGCCTTCGGTTCGTCGGGATCCAGCGGGTGCCGGCTGCAGCACCCACCGTGGTCAACCCGTGAGGACCCGCGTTCGTTCCCCGCAGCCCGCCCCGCCCCCCACCCCGCGAGTCGCCCGTCCCAGACCCGCGAGTCGCCCGTTCCAGACCCGCGAGTCGCCTCAGCCGAGCCGTTCCAGAATCCCCGCGGCGAACGTCTCCGGCGCCTCCAGCGGAGTGAAGTGCCCGACCCCGTCCAGCGGGCGGACCTCCACGTCGGCGAACCACTCCGTGACGCGGTCGGACCACGCTCGCGGGAACAGCGGGTCGTGCTCCTGCCACAGCACCGTGGTGGGCACCGCGATCCGGTCGGCCGGGGCGGGCGGCTTCTCCTGCGCCGACAGCGCCACCGCGCCCGATCCCGCGCGGTACCAGTTGATCGAGGCGACGAACGCCCCCGGACGGCCGTAGACCTCGGCGAGCCGGTCGAGCTCGGCCTCGTCCGGGACGTAGTCGGGGCCGGACCAGTGCGTCCAGAAGTGCGCCAGGTACGCCCGCACCGCGTCCTGCGAACCGCCCACCAGCTGCTCGGCCAGCGGCAGCTGGTGGAACGCCTGGTACCAGAACTCACGCTGGGCGGCGGGGGTCAGCACCCGATCGCCTACCCCGGGCAGCGGCGGCGACACGACCAACGCACGCACCAGATCGGGCCGCGCCCGCGCCGCCGCCTGGGCGATCCGGGACCCCACGTCGTAGCCGCCCAGCACCACCGGCCCGGCATCGAGCGACTCGACCAACGCGAGCACGCTGCGGGCCTGCGCATCGGCCCCGTACGCGGCCGGCTCGGCCGCCGGGTCCGTCTCGGACGCGCCGAACCCCCGCAGATCCGGGACGACGACCCGGCACCGACCCGCCAGGAGCGCCGCCACGTCCCGGAAGTCGTGCCGGTCCCCCGGCCACCCGTGCAGGAGCACGACCGTCCCCGCACCCTCCCCCGGATGATCGTCATAGGCCAGACGGAACCCGTCCACGGCATCGGCGAGCAGCATGCGGCCATGCTAGGAGCCGGCCGGCCCTGGAACCGGAGGCGAACTCGCCCGCCGACCTACCCCTCGGGGTCTCCGCCACGCAGACGGGCGAGGCTGCGGGCCGACCCGCCAGGCAGGTCGCTCGGCTCGAGCCCGCTCCCGTCGACAGCCAGGGTGGAGCCGGTGACGTAGCTCGCCCGGGGCGAGGCGAGGAACAGGATCGCCTCGGCGATATCGCGGGCGCGTGCCGCGCGCCCCGTGCGCTCCGCCCACTCGACGAGGTCCTCCTCGGCACGGGCCGGGCCGGGCGCGACGCTGTTGACCCGGACCCCTTGTGGGCTGAACTCCGTGGCCCAGCTGCAGGTCAGCGCGGCGAGGGCGGCCTTGGTGGCGCTGTAGCCCGACACGCCGGCCACCCCCATCGAGGCGCCCATCGTGCTGACGTTGACGATGCTGCCCCGGCCCTTGGCCAGCATGGCAGGGGCGAGCAGTTCCGTGAGGAAGTAGGTGGCGCGCACGTTGGTGTCGAACATGGTCTGGAACGAGGTGACGTCCTGGTCCACCGTCACTCCGGTCGGGGAGCCGGCCGCGTTGTTGACCAGGACGTCGACCTCCCCGGTCTGATCGGCGAGGCTCCTGAGCGAGTCGAGATCGCCGAGGTCGGCGGTGACGAAGCGCACCCGCCCGCGCCCACCGTCGATGTCGGCTGCGGCCATCACTCCCCGTTCCGCGTTGCGGCCGGAGATGACGACCTGCGCCCCCTCGCGGGCGAAGAGGCGGGCGACCTCGGCGCCGATCCCGGCCGTACCGCCCGTCACCAGCGCGACCTGATCCTCGAGTTCCATGAGATTCGCGTCCTCTCTCGCTCGGCGCTTCGCGGCTGGTGCGGACCCACGGGAAACGCCGCCGCCGCGCACGTCGGGCACGTGCGCAGCGGCGGCTCCGGACGGTTTCGGGCCAGGGTCCCCGTCCGGTATTACCCGCCGACCGTCAGTCCGGGAACGTTCACGTTCCGTTGGACGGCGCCGGGAAGCCGCGCTGTACGACGCTTGCCGATCGGTAGGACGACCCGCTTCGCGGTGGCTTCGAGCATCATCGCGGCGGCGAGGTAGCACGCCAGCGCGGCGGAGACGAGCAGCACGTAGGCGCCGATGGCCTGCACCGCCGGCAGCACGCGCAGCAACGCGATCGCCAGCAGCGTGGAACCGGCGGCCAGTGTGCCCAGGACGGCGGTGAGAGCGATGTTCTCGCTCGCTGCGGCAACCGCACCCATCCACGTGATCGCGGCCAGCACGAGGAACCACAGACCGAAGGCGACGGCGGCGACGGGGCTGGTGGCGGGCAGCACGCCCACCGCGATGAGCAGGGTGTACAGGCCGTACCCGATCCAGAACAACCCCCACATGCTGTGCAGCGCGGTGGCGACCATGTCCTGGGCGCGGTAGGCCCACATGCCGGCGAGCACCTGCGCGATACCGCCCGCGGCCAGGGCGAACGGGAAGAGGATCAGTGGGGTCTCCGCGTTCCCGTACCAGCCCGCCAGGCTGGCGGCGACCATGAAGGTGGCGGTGGCGAAGCCGAAGAGCCCGAGAATGGACGGCGCGGCGTCCGGCAGCAGCGCGATCGTCGTGCGGTCGCGCCAGAACCTGTACTCGGGGGTTGCGAACCACACGGAGAGCCCGCTGATATCGGCACTCACTCTTCCTCCAGATGTGTCGCGCTTGCTCGCCCTGCAGGGGCCGGGAAAATCGCATCGACACGAGGGCCGAGTGCGATCCTTCATTGCCCGGGGTCGAGCCAGGAATCGCAGAGATCATTGGAGCCGGCCCGCGTCACGGTTGCTTGCCGGCGTGACGCGAGCCGTGAGGTAAACACTGACTCTCGAGCGAACGGAAGTCGTCACGGCCTGCAGCCATCTTCGCTACCTGCTGGCCGGAACCCCGCTATGCCCGCTACCACTGACGACGGTGGCGCTGAGTGCGCGAACATGGGCCGGACGGGTGATGGGCGGGCGCGGGCCGTCCAGCTCGGGCCGCAGAACTCCCGACGACGATCCCGCCTCCGTCACCGGCACGGGCCCGTGCTCCGTCCATCGAGCCGATCAGGGACGAGGGGCGCGGCGGGACTTGCGTTCCTCGAGTTCCTCGGCGCTCACCGGGATCAGCATCGGCTGGTCGGGGACCCCGAACATGGTGACCACGAACCGCGTCCGGGCGTCGGCGAGGTTGTTGCCGTCCTGGTAGTGGATCACGTCGCCGCCCGGCTCCCAGAAGGTCTCGCCGGCATGCACGACGCGCTGCGGCTCGCCCTCCAGCTCGAAGATCATCTCGCCCTCGACGACGTAGCCGAAGGCCGGGCCGGTGTGCCGGTGCGGCGGCGAGCCCGCGCTCCCCGGAGGCAGGGTGACGCGGATGGTCATCGCCTCGGACGGATCGGGCACCGGAGGGGTAGGCACCGAGCCGATCAGCTCGATCTCCGGTGCGGGGGTCGTCCGGTTCGGGTCCTCGATGTGGTGCGAGTGGTGGATGGTCATGGGTGCTCCCAGCTTCTCGTGCGGTGACCTCGAGTCACTGCCACCAGCTAGGACAGGACGGCGGCGCCATCTGTGACAGCGGGGCGGCACCGGCCGCCGGATGAACGGGGTCAGTTCGTACGAGTGGCCGCGGCCGAGCCGGGCTCCCACCTGCCGATCAACTCCTCGACGCCCGGCGAGCCGCCGAGGCTGCCGTCGGCACGGCTGCCGGAGGGCCAGGGCTGGTGCCCGAGGACCGCGAGGAGCCGCAGCTTCTCTGCGCTCTCGGTGCCCGGCGTGGCCGTGTAGACCAGCAGCAGCTGCGACAGGTCCGGGTCGAGCAGCGTCTGGCAATGCAGTTCGAGCAGCCCGACCTGGGGATGCAGCAGCCGTTCCGGCGCACGGCACGGCCCCGGCACGGGGTGTGTCCGCCAGATGTCGGCGAACTCCGGACTCCGCGCCAGCAGGGCATCGACGATCTCCGCGGCACGCGACCCCGCACCGTCCCGGCTGAAGGCGGTGTGCAGGTTGCCCGCGATGAGCCTGCTGCGCGCTGCGTGGTCCTCCTCCGGGTGGCGCGCCCGCGTGGCCGGATCGGTGAACCACCGGTAGTGCAGGCTGCGTGCCAACCCGCTGTAGGCGGTCTCGTCGCCGCCCAGCGCGACCGCGAGCCGGGTCTGCGTCAGCGTCTCGCCGACGTGGTTGACCACCTGCGCGGCCGCGTCCCTCAGCCCGTCGAACACGCGCAGCATCCCCGGGTTGATGTGGTCGGCGCGCCGCGCCTGCTGCGGCGCCAGGTAGCCGCCGAGCCGGAACAGGTGGTCGCGTTCCTCGATCGAGAGGCGGAGGCCGCGCGCGAGCGCGGCGAGGGTCTGCTCGGACGGGTGCGGCCCGCGCTCCTGCTCGAGCCTGACGTAGTAGTCGACCGACACGTCCGACAGGAGCGCGACCTCCTCGCGGCGCAGCCCGCGGGTGCGCCGCCGACGTCCGCGGGGAAGCCCGACGTCCTCGGGCTGCAGTGCCTCTCGCCGGGCGCGCAGGAACCCTGCGAGGCGTGCGCGATCCATCACTCCACTCTCCACCTTCGGCCCGGCCGGCTCCCGTCACGCGGTCGCGAACGGCACGCCGGCCAGCCGCTCGGACACGTCCCAGAGCCGGGCGGCGTCCTCGGGACTGCGTGCGGACCGGTAGATCGGCAGCTCGGTCGGCCCGCCGGTGAACTGGCCGACGCCGTCCGGCCCGTAGAAGCGGCCCCCGGCAGCATCCGGGCTCGTCGCGGCGTACAGGGCGGGCAGCAGGCCGGCGTCGACCCCCTGGACGAACACGCCCCAGCGCGCGAGCCGGCCCATGATCGCCTTCTGTGGTGAGGGGCGGGCGCGGCCCAGGTTCGGCCCGGAGGCGTAGAGGTTCGTCAGGGTCGTCCCGGGGTGCGCGACGTTGCTCGTGATCCCCCAGCCGCCTGCCCTGCTGCGTCGCTCCAGTTCGAGCCCGAACAGCAGGTTCGCCAGCTTCGAAGCGTTGTAGGCGCGCACCGGCGAGTAGCGCCGCTCGGCCTGCAGGTCGTCCCAGTCCAGCCGTCCGTACCGGGCGGCGCTGCTCGACATCGTGGTGACCCGCGCCCCGCCTGCTCGCAGCAGCGGCAGCAGCCCCGCGGTGAGCGCCACGTGCCCGAGGTGGTTCGTCCCGAACTGCAGCTCCAGCCCGTCGGACGTGGTGTGCCGGGTGGGCGGAGTCATCACCCCGGCATTGTTGACGAGGACGTGGATCGGGCGTTGCTCCGCGCGCAGGGTCTGCGCCAGTGCGGCGACCGACGCGCGGGACGCCAGGTCGAGCTCGCGCAGCGCGACCACGGCGCCGGGCACGTCAGCTCGGATGCGCTGGACCGCCGCCGCGCCCTTGCGCGGATTGCGAACGGGCAGGACGAGTTCGGCGCCTGCTCTCGCCAGGCGCGCGGCCAGGCCCAGCCCGACGCCGTCGCTGGCGCCGGTGACGACGGCCAGCTTCCCGGCGAGGTCCGGGACGGCCGGCTCCTTCACAACTGCTCTCATCGCGTTCTTCCTGCCGAAGTGGTCGGTTCGTGCCACTGACAGCGTGGGAGCGTTCGGCACTGTCATCCATGCCCTGTCAGGCCTGCGATGACCGCCACAGACAGACCGTCACCGCGGGCCCCGTCCGGGGTCGCTCCCCGGACCGCCTTACCAGGCAGCGGGGGTCGCAGGACCCCTGCCAGCAGCAGGCGACGACGGACGGTGCCCGTGATGCTTCGAGGCCCCCGTTGCCCCCACGCTGCTCACACTCCGTGGACAAGGCGGCCGAGAAGGCACGTTGTCGCCCCAACTTCGCTGACGAGGTGTAGACCGATGAAGAGATGCTTCACCCGCTCGCCGGCCGTTGTCGGCCGCAGTGAGGACGTTCTGGTCCGGGAGTGGCGAACCCTCCAGCTGCGGCGGCTCGGCCTCTCGCGGCTGCTCGCCGGCAGGTTCGCCGAAGTCGTCGACTGGCACGAGGTGGCCAACCTCGTGGAGCGCGGCTGCCCGCCGGAGCTGGCGTTGCGGATCGTCCGATAGCCGGATGCGCTCCGGCGCGGACGTCCGTCGGTAGCGCCGTCGTACCCGCAGCCGCCTGGGACCAGGTATTGCGCAAGCAGGCGGTCGGGCGTACGACTGGCGCGACGTGCGTCCGACCGAGTGCGGAGGTATCGGATGGGCACGGACGGGGTGCAGCCGGGCCGGGATCCGCCCGGTCGACCCGAGGTCCTGCTGCACGAGAGCCCACGCACCCGGGTGACTCGGCTGTTCCTGCCCGGGCGCACCGTCGTCCGTAAGGAGCCGCTCGGCCCGGACGCCGATCGGCGGCTGCGGCACGAGGTGGCGATTCTGCAGCGGTTGCGCGGTGTCGCGGGGGTTGTCCAACCGGTGGAGGCGCCGCGGTACCCGGGGTCGGTCGTCCTGGCGGACGTGGGTGGTACGAGCCTGGCCCGTCGGGCGACACCGCTGGACGTGGATGAGCTGATCGGGCTCGCGTCGGGGTTGGCCCGGGCGGTGGCGGGGATCCACCGCCGGGGAGTGATGCACCGGGACATCACCCCGGCCAACATCGTGATCTCCGACGACGGAGCCCCGTGCCTCCTGAACTTCACGCGGGCGACCTCGTTCGCCGAGATCCGGCCCGAGTTCACCCACCACACCGAGATCGTCGGGACGCTCGCCTACCTCGCCCCCGAGCAGACCGGGCGGACCGGGCAGTCGGTGGATCAGCGTGCCGATCTGTACTCGTTGGGTGCGACGCTGTACGAGCTGGCGACGGGCGAGCCGCCGTTCGGTTCCGGCGACCCGTTGCGCCTCACGCACGATCACCTGGCGCGGGTGCCGGTGGCGCCGGCGGAGGTCAACCCGGCCGTGCCCGCCCCGTTGTCCGAGATCGTGATGCGTCTCCTGGAGAAGGAACCGGACCACCGGTACCAGAGCGCGGAGGGCGTGGCCCACGACCTGGAGTGGCTGCGGGACGCCCGGGCTCGTCCGGCAGCGACCCGGTTCCGCATCGGCGAGCACGATGTTCCGCTGCGGTTGCTGCCGCCGTCACGGCTGGTGGGGCGCGATGCCGAGGCGGCGGCGCTGGAGGCGGCCTTCGAGGAGGCGCTGGCGGGTCGATGCCAGGGGGTGCTGGTCAGTGGGGCGCCGGGGGTGGGCAAAACGGCGCTGGTCGATCAGCTGCGGACGGTCGTGACGGGCAGGGACGGCTGGTTCGTCGCCGGCAAGTTCGACCCGTACCGGCGGGATCTGGTGTTCAACGCGGTCCACCAGGCGTTCCGCGCCTTGGGTCGGATGCTCCTGGCCGAGCCGGACGACGAGCTGGCGGAGGTCCGCGAGCGGGCCCTCACGGCGCTCGGCCCGAACGCGGGTCTGATGAGCGCGACGGTGCCGGAGTTCGAGACGCTGCTGGGGGTGCCCCCCGATGCGGGGGACCCGCTGACCGCACAGGCGCGAGCGCAGCAAGTGGGTATGCACGGCCTGCGGGCGGTCGCGTCGCGGAAACGGCCGGTGGTGATGTTCCTCGACGACCTGCAGTGGGGCGGGCGCACACCGCTCGGCTTCGTCGATCTCGTGCTGAGCGAGGAGCCGGTCGAGGGCCTGTTGCTGGTGGGGGCGTACCGCGACTACGACGTGGACGTGGCACATCCGCTGGCCGCGCTGCTGTCCCGGTGGCGCGACCAGGCAGGCGTGCGGCAGCTGCGCCTGGACAACCTGCCGGTGCCGAGCCTCGTCACCATGGTTGCGGACATGCTGCACGTGGACCGGGCCAGAGCGGCGGGCCTGGTCGAGATGGTCAACGGGCACACGTCCGGCAACCCGCACGAGACGGTGGAGCTGCTCAACGCACTGCAACGCGAGGGCGTGCTGACCGCGACGGCCACCGGATGGCGGTGGGACGACGCAGCCGCGCGCGCTCGTCTCGGCGAATCCGAGGTGGCCGGTCTCCTCGCGGCGCGGGTCGAGGCCATGCCGCCGACCTCCCGCGGAGTGGTGGAGGCGATGGCATGCCTGGGCGGGCGCGCCGAGGTGAGCCTCCTCCAGACCGTCACCGACGCACCGGCGGCTGTCCTGGACAGACAGCTGGCGCCCGCCCTCGACGAGGGCGTCCTCGTGGTGGAGCCCGGGTTGCGGGAGGCGGTGCGGTTTCGCCACGACCGGACCCGTGAGGTCATCCTGCGCGGGCTGGACCCGCAGCGGCGACGCGACCTGCAGCTGACGATGGCGCGGCGGTTGGCCGGGGTGGGAGAACTGTTCGCGGTCGCGGCCGAGCAGTACCTGCCGGTGCTCGACGCCGTCGACGGCGGAGCGGAACGACAGCGGGTGGTGGCACTGCTGCGCCGCGCCGCCGAACAGGCGGCGTTGATCGGCGAGGACACCCTGGTGAACGCGCTCCTCGCCGGCGCGCTCCCGCTCATCGACCCGGAGGAGACCGCCTCGCTGATCACGGTGCACACCGGCCGCCACGCCGCCCTGTACAGCCTGGGCCGCCTCGACGAGGCGGACGAGGAGTACCGCGTCCTCAGCCGGCTGTGTCCCTCGGCGATCCAGCGTGTCGACGCGACGGCGCTGCAGGCGCGCAGCCTGACCCACCAGGCCCGTTTTGCCGAGGCGATCGAGCTGGGCCTGGACTCGCTGCGCGCCTTCGGCGTCACCGTCCCGGCAGCCGACCGGCTCGACGCCGAGCTCGACCACCAGTTCGGGTATCTGTACCGGTGGTTGGACCACACCGACGCTGCCGATGATCTGGCGCGACCGGAGATCACCGACCCCACGCTGCTCGCCGCGACCCGCCTGATCGACGCGATCCTGCCGGCGGCCTACTTCGTCGCCGACCACGCGGTACAGGCGTGGCTGAGCCTGGAGGCGGTGCGGATCTGGCTCGAACACGGCCCGGGTCCCACCCTGGTCAGCCCCGCCTGCGTCGCCTCCTTCCACGCTGTGGCGCAGCGCGGCGACAGCGCCGCCGGGTACCGGGCGTTGCGGCGGATCCTGGCGACGGGCGAAGCCCGCGGCTACGAACCCGATACGTCGCACGCCCGCCGCGTGTTCGCCATCCTCAGTTGCTGGTTCGAGCCCATCGAGAACGGTCTCCACGCCACCCAGCGCGCCCGCGAGGGGCTGATCGCCGGCGGCGCGCTGGCCTACGCCGGCTACACCTACCACCCGACCGTGTACTACGTGCTGGACTGCGCGCCAACCCTCGACGACGTCGTCGCCCACGTGGAGGCGGGGCTGGCCTTCGTGCGCCGTACGGGCAGCGAACAGACCGGCCAGTGGCTCGACAGCCACCTCTGGCTGGCCGATGTGCTGCGCGGTGGAGGGTCGGCCGCGATCGGCACAGCGGCTCCCATGGACAGGTACGCCGACAACCCGCTCGCGCTGTTCCACGCGCATCTCAACCGGGCGATCGCCGCGGTCGTCTTCGGCAACGGGAGCGAGCTGGCGCGGCACACCGCAGCGGCGATGCCGCTGCTGCCGGCCGTTCTGGGCAACTACCCGACCGCCGTGGCCTACCTGCTGCGCGGGCTGGCCGTCGCCGAGCAGGCCCGCGCAGGCCACGGTGACGAGCGCGCCGCTCTGCTGTCCGAACTGGACGACGTGACGCGGTGGCTGGCCGCCCGCGCCACGGACGCGCCCGACAACTTCCTGCACCTGCTGCGACTGGTCGAGGCCGAGCGGGCCTGGGCGGTCGGCGACTTCCGGGCCGCCGTGCTGGCCTTCGACGCGGCGCGGCGCGAGGTCACCCGGCAGCAGCGCCCGTGGCATCGAGCTGTGATCGCCGAGCACGCCGCCCGCTTCTACCTGGCCCACGGCGTCGAACATGCCGGCTACGACCTGCTCGCCGAGGCCCGCCAGGAGTACCTCTCCTGGGGAGCGGCGGCGAAGGTCGGCCAGCTGGACTGGGCGTACCCGATCCTGCGACGACACCCCGACGCCGCCTCCGGAACGCACGGCGACCAGGCCGTCGACGTTCTTCATCAGCGCGCCACCCTGACGACCGGGACGATCGACCTGCTCGGCATCCTGTCCGCGTCGCAGGCGCTGAGCTCCGAGACCAGCATCCAACGGCTGCACGCCCGCGTGGCCCAGGTGCTCGGCGCGATGACCGGCGCCACCGGCGTGCAGCTCCTGCTGTGGAGCGACGACCACCACGACTGGTTGCTGCCGGCACCGGACGGCGGCAACACGCAGGTCAGGGGCACCGGCAACGAACGATCGGTGCCGCTGTCCGTGCTGCGCTACGTCCAGCGCATCGGTGAACCGCTGGTCGTGGCCGACGCCACCCGCGACGACCGGTTCGCCCGCGACCCGTACCTCACCGATCTCGACTGCTGTTCCCTGCTGGCCGTCCCCATCCTCAGCCGCGGCACCCTGCGGGCCCAGCTGCTGCTGGAGAACCGCCTCATCCGCGGGGCTTTCACCGCCGAGCGGCTCGACGCCGTCACGCTCATCGCGGGCCAGCTCGCCGTCTCCCTCGACAACGCCCAGCTCTACGGCGAGCTCACCACCTCCCGCGCGCGGATCGTCGCCACCGCCGACCAGACCCGCCGGCGCATCGAACGGGACATGCACGACGGCGCCCAGCAACAGCTCGTCTCCCTGGTCCTCCAGGCGCGCGCGATGCAGGTGATGGTGCCTCCCGGAGACGTCGAGCTGGCCGCGCAGCTCGACGACCTGGCCGCCCAGGCAACCGTCGCACTCGACGAACTGCGCGAGCTCGCCCGCGGTATCCATCCGGCGACCCTCGCCGAGGGCGGCCTACGCCCCGCACTCAACGTTCTCGCCCGCCGCTCCCCCGTCCCGGTCGAGCTGGACATGCGGGCGGAGGGCCGACTACCCGAACACGTCGAGATCGCCGCCTACTACCTCGTCGCCGAAGCACTCACCAACACGGCGAAACACGCACGTGCCTCAGCCGCCCACGTCACCATCGACCTCCTCCACACCACCAACGGCAACGCGCTGCGGATCTGCGTACGCGACAACGGCCGAGGTGGCGCCGACCTCGGGGGCGGAACCGGCCTCGTCGGAATCAAGGACCGGGCCGAGGCACTCGGGGGTCACCTCTCGATACGCACCGCCCCCGGCGCCGGCACCACGCTGCAGGCCGAGCTCCCGCTCTCCCCCACCCACCCGGGTCCCGGGTGACGGACCACCGCGCCACGGGCAGCACCCAGGTCAGGTCAGCGCCAGTCCTCCGTCGACGGCGAGGACCTGCCCGGTCACCCACGCGGCACCGGGGTCGGCCAGATGCAGGATCCACGCGGCCGGCTCGTCGGGCTCCCCGCGCCTGCCGAGCGGGATCCGCGCCTCCTCCGCCCGTTTGATCTCGGCGATCGCGGCGTCGGACAGGCCGGCAGCGGCGAGCGCACCGCTCTCCGTCGGCCCGGGTGCGACGGCGTTCACGCGGATCCGTTCAGGGGCCAGCTCCGCGGCCCAGCTACGGGTGAGCTGCTCGACCGCAGCCTTCGACGCCCCGTAGTGACTGGCGCCGGGAGATGGGCGGTGTCCGAACGTGCTCGACACGTTGACGATGGTGCCGCCGTGTCGTCGAAGCTGGGGCAGCGCGGCACTGGCGAGGAGGCTGGGCGCTGTCACGTTCACCGCGAGGATGTCGGCGATCCGGGTGGCCGTGCTCTCGGCCAGGGGCATCGATGCGAAGACCCCGGCGGTGTTCACCAGGACATCGATGCGGCCCCACTCCCCCACCGCGGCATCGATCACGGCCTGAGCCGCATCGTCGCTGCGCAGGTCGGCCACGAACGGGACGATGGACGGTTCCCCCGCCGCCGTCTCCTCCAGTTCTTCCGCGCGCCGACCGACGGCCAGCACGCCGGCGCCCGCCAGAGCGAAGGCGCGCGCGGTCGCTCTGCCGATCCCTGAGCTCGCGCCCGTGACGATCACACCGCGCCCGGCAAAGGCACCCGCGCGGCCTGGTACTACCGACTCGCTGTTCGGCATCTGGTCACCTCCGATAGTCGCCACGCCAGGCGCGCCTGGTCAGGAACCCGTCGCGCGCTCGCCGTGGTTGGCCGTCACTCGGCCCGGAGGAAGGACAGGGCAGCCGCGGAGCTTGTGACAGCGCCGCGGAGGTATCTCCGATCAGTACTCAGCCGACGTAGGCCTTCCGGCCGGCCTCCGCCACCTGGTGGTCCTCCTCCACGGTGCCGGCGCTGACGCCCACGGCCCCGGCGATCGCACCGTCGGGGCTGCGCAGCAGCACACCTCCACCGAAGACGACGAGCCGCCCGCCGGTGGTGGACTCGATCCCGTACAAGGCCGCCCCGGGCTGCACGAGCGGCACGAGATCGCGGGTGTCCGACTGAAAGTAGACGGCGGTGAGCGCCTTTTTCTGCGAGATGTCCGCACCGATGAGCTTGGTGTCGTCCATCGCCACGAAAGCGACGAGGTTGCCACCGTCGTCGACCACTGCGATGTTCATGGGCTGCCCGATGGAGCCGGCCTCGACCTTGCAGGCCTCGATGATGTTGTCGGCCTGTTCGAGGGTGATGTTGCGGCTCATGATTACTCCCTGTCAGAAGAAGACGGGCACCGCGACCTCAGCCGGGGCCGCGAGCAGGTGCTTGATCTCGTCGTCGAGCCGACCAGCGTCAGCGACGCGCCGGCCGTGTGGACCGACGTGCAGCAGTCGTTGCGACAGCTGTGACTCCCCGTGATACCACGATCGGCGGGCTGTCGGTCGGCACCAGCGGATGTCGAGCTCGGTCCTGGGCGAGATCACGCCGTCGTGGCGTTACGAACGCGTGCGCGTCCCACCGGCCTGTGATGGACCAACCCGAGGAGCCGCTGAAGGCTCTCCGCCATCCTCTGCTGATCCACCCTCGCGCCGTAACTCCTGGTTCGGCTGCGGAAACCGGTTGGAGTATCGCACCCACCATTCGACGCATTGTCCCTGTCGTCGGCGGTTCCTCGGTGGCGACGTCGCGTGATATGTGTCGGCAGACGTGCCGCTTGGGATACCACTTGACAGCGACCAGCGCGGGTAGCGGCAAGTCCGAATGCCAACCAAAAGGGTCGCTACCGGCCCGGCCGCGGGTGAATTCGGGCCGATGTGTCCGCACGACCGACCACAGTCCTTGAAAATGGGCAGCCTTTGTCGTTATACTCCGCGCGCTTTGACATCCCGTCGCCAGGAGCCGTGGGATGCCTTTGAGACGGTCTCGCGAACGCGCTCATTTTCCGCCGACGAGAACCCGACTGCGGACCTGGGCAGCCGTTGGAGGGACGGTGCGATTCCGCCTGCGTCGACACCTCTACAGGCGCGGATGTCAGACGTGGCGCTCGTTCGTTCACTTCAGAACAACCGACAGGAGAGTACTCTCTGATGGACGTTCGGTATCAGGGGCGGGATGACCCGGCCGCTCCCCCTTCCCACTCAGACACCGAGATCGACGACGCCGAGCCGATCCTGGCTACTGAGAGGATGCCCCCGGAGTTGCAGGACGCGCTCTCCAAGGACTCGGGTGTGTTCATACGATCCCTGGACGAGCCGGCCCTCAACCTCACCGTCGAGCGGGTGGCGGGAACGCCCGACATCTGGCGCGTCCGGGGCAGCGAAATGCTGCTCACCGGGATCCCGGGCCAGCACCAG
This sequence comes from Pseudonocardia sp. OZ21, assembly GCF_059359135.1. NCBI lineage: Bacteria > Bacillati > Actinomycetota > Actinomycetes > Pseudonocardiales > Pseudonocardiaceae > Pseudonocardia > Pseudonocardia sp. OZ21. The sequence continues at coordinate 337,572 of NZ_JCADBN010000007.1, read as the reverse complement.
GCAGCCGCCGACCCGTCGGAGTCGGGGCCGGCGCTCGCCGACGTCGACACCCCCGGCTTCCGTCCATCCTGGGTGGACGTCGAGTCCGTTCCGCGACTCGTCCCGTTCCGAGCCGGGGTGGGCGGCACCGGCCGGGAGCACCTGTTCCACGAACCTCGTCCCCGCCGTGTACGGACGACCGAGGCCAAGGAGTCGCCAACCTTGCCGTTCCCGTTCCGCACCGTCGGCAAGGTGTTCGCTCGAGGCGGACCGAACGGGCCGGAAGGCGGCACGGGCGTGCTCGTGGGTCCGAACCTGGTTCTCACGGCTGGTCATCTGGCACCATGGGGAGCCCGGCCGGGCGAGTGGTCAATGGAGTTCATTCCCGGCCTTCGACCGGGCCAGCGACCGTTCGGCCAGTCGTTTGTCGACAGGTTCCATGGTTTCCGGACCGAGCCGGAGGCGAGCGGTCTCGACTACGTGATCTGCAGGCTCTTCCAGCCGATGGGAAGTTCGCTGGGTTTCATGGGCACCCAGTCGTTCGGCGACGAGAGCAGGTACGAGGAGCTGCGTTACTCCTCGCTCGGGTACCCCGACGCATTCGGACTGCGACAGGCGCTCGAGTCGATCATCCGTATCGCGGACATCGACAACGACAGTCCAGGACTTGAGCTCGAGGTACCCCACAGCCATCCGTTGGGCCCGGGATGGTCCGGTGGCCCGCTCTTCTTCGGACCTAATTCGAACCCTCGCGTCGTCGGCGTCCTCAGTGGTTCGGAGAAGGACGTGCTCGACCCGCGCCGGTGGGTGTTCGCAGGCGGTAAAGCACTTGTCGATCTCGTCAAGTTCGGGCTGGCCAACTTCCCTCCGTGAACGACCGCAGCGATCCTCCTACGATCCGATCAACGAGCGAGGACAAGGAAAAATGGCCGAGTTGCGACATTTCTGGACCGAGAACAATCCCTTCCAAGCCGCGGGCACTGTCTCGTGGAGCTGGACGACCGGCGAGAACTTGCACTACTGGGGATACTCGGTCCGGCCGTTCCAGCTCAACAGCGAGGTAGAGGTCACCCGGCAGTTCACGACATCGGACAACAACAATCAGTGGACGGAGCACTTCGTGGTGCGGAGCACCAGCCCGGGCCTCATCAGATTCAGCGCGATCGCGGTGATCGGTGCATGAGGATCACGGCGCTCTTCGATGAGGACGGGGTCATCCTGGCCGCCGTCGAGATGGACAATGATTACGCCGGCCCCTACCCGGTGGCCTCCGAAGAAACCTCGGTCGGCACCTTCGACGTCCCCGAGGCGGCACGTGGACGTTCACTCGTCGAGATCTGCACAAGCCTCCGGGTCGATGTCGCCGCGCGGCGTCTTCGATAGCTCGTCCCCGTTTGTCCTCGGGCCGACGAACGCGACGGCGCGTACCTCGGGGTGCGCGACCTCCCGAGAGTCGGCAACGGAAGCAGCGCCGTCGAGACGCGCCCGTGCCGACAGTGCCCCGCGCAACGTTTCTTACAATCTTGCGGCGCCAGTTCGTGGTGGTCAGATAGTGGTGCAGGTGGGCTCGAACCCATGACCTGGCGGATCATGATCCGCTGATCCGACCAGTCGTCGGAAGTGTGCATGACGCGGACCCGATCGGCGCGACGTCGACGGCCGAGGAGCGTGGAAACTCCAACGACCCACCGGGTTGGCCGTCGCAGTAGCTGACGAGTGCTCGCCATTCATGTCGGGCGCCGCATGAATAGGACCAAGACGACTTGACGAAGGACCGCGATCGGCCTTTGACGAGTTTTCGATCGCCATCTCGATTTCTCACATTCGTCGAATTCGAGAGCGACGACCAAGGAAACACCGACAGGGCCGGCGGCAACCCAACCGGCCCGCCGCCGCGGAGGACGACATTGGTCTTCTCGCCTTCAGACCCACTGCTGCAATGCGGCCGGCGGCCAATGCACACCTTGACGGTGAGATCACCGCGCGCCTAGCATCGCCGCACAGCCACCAGTTGAAACGATTCAACTCCGCAGCCACGTCTGACAAAGAGGTCATACGATGCGCAAGGCCACGTGCAAACCTACGCGGGCGCTCGTCGCCCTGGCGGCGGCAGCCGTCCTCGCCACCGGCTGCAGTGCCGGCAGTCTCGGTTCCAGTAGGGGCGACGGGGACGGCGTCACGCTGTCGTTCCTCACCAGCAACGGCCCCGAGGACATCGCCCTCGCCGAGGGACTGGCCACCGCCTTCATGGCCCAGAACGCCGGCGTGACCGTCCAGGTCGAGCAGCGCCCGCAGGGCACCGAGGGCGACAACCTCGTGAAGACGCGGCTCGCCACCGGAGACATGGCCGACGTCTTCGTCTACAACTCCGGGTCGCTCCTGCAGGCCCTCAACCCGGCGCAGACCCTCGTGCCGATCACCGACCAGCCATGGGCCCAGGACCTCGACAAGACGTTCGTCGACGCGGTGTCCGGGAACGGCCAGGTCTTCGGCGCCCCGATCGGCACCGTCCAGGCCGGCGCCGTCATGTACAACAAGACCGTCTACCAGCAGCTCGGTCTCCAGATCCCCCGGACCTGGGACGAGTTCATGGCGAACAACGCGGTCATCGCGGCGCGGTCCGACGCCGCGCCGGTGATCCAGACCTACCGGGAGACCTGGACCTCGCAGCTGTTCGTCCTCGGCGACTTCCGCAACGTCCTGCAGACCGAGCCGGACTTCCCCCAGCGCTACACGGCAGGCCAGGTGAAGTACGCGACGTCAGCCGCGGCGTTGCGCGGCTTCCAGCACCAGCAGGCGGTGCACCAGGCCGGCTACATGAACGAGGACTTCGCATCCGCCACCTACAACGACGGGCTGCGGATGCTGGCCGAGGGCACTGGCGTGCACTACCCCATCCTCACCAGCGCGATCGGCGAGCTCGTCGCCAGCCACCCGGACGCGGTCGCCAACATCGGCGTCTTCGGGCTGCCGGGCGACGACGCGGCGACGAACGGCATCACCATCTGGACGCCGAACGCGGTGTACATGCCCCAGACCGTGCAGGGTACGCAGCGCGACGCAGCACTGCGCTTCCTGGCCTTCATCGCCAGCCCCGCCGGCTGCCAGGCGATGACGGACGCGGCGACGCCGACCGGCCCGTACGTCGTCACGGGCTGCGAGCTCCCCGCGGACGTGCCGCCTGCGGTCAAGGACATCCAGACCTACCTCGACCAGAACGCCGCGAGCCCGGCGCTGGAGTTCCTGTCGCCGGTGAAGGGTCCGAACCTCGAGAACCTCACGGTGGAGGTCGGCTCCGGCATCCGCTCCGCTGAGGACGCCGCCGCTCTCTACGACCAGGACGTCGCCCAGCAGGCGCAGCAGCTCGGCCTCGCGGGCTGGTGACCGCGCCGCGCTGACAGCCGGCAGACCCGACCGGGTCGCCGGCCCGGCTCATCCGACGAACGACGAGCCCGGCCGGCGCCCGGACCCCGCGCAGGGAGGCACCCGATGGCGACGAACACCATGGCTGGACCTGCGGCGCCGCCCGGCCGCAGCACTCGGCCCGACAAGGCGCGCGGCAGACGCAAGAGCCCGTACCCGCACTGGTTCTATCTGCCGGCGGCGATCGTCTACTCGGTGCTCTTCCTGGTGCCCACCTTCGCGTCGTTCTACTTCAGCCTGACCCGGTGGACGCTCTTCGAGACGGAGTTCATCGGCTTCGACAACTTCGTCACGTTCTTCGAGCAGCCACAGCTCGTCACCGGCCTGGTGAACACGATGATCTACGCGTTCGTCACGTCCGGGGCGAAGGTGGTGCTGGGCCTGCTCCTCGCGGTGTTCCTCACGTCGCAGATCATCGCCCGCGGCTGGTTGCGGTCGGTGGTCTTCTTCCCGGTGCTCGTGAGCACCGTGGGTGTCGGCATCGCGTTCCAGGTGCTCATGGATCCGCAGGACGGGCTCATCAACGACTCCCTCGCGCTGCTCGGAATCGACGGGCCGGGCTGGCTCACCGACCCCGACCTCGCGCTGCTGTCCGTCGCCGGGGTCGACATCTGGAAGGGCGTCGGCCTGGCCACCGTCATCTACATCGCCGGCATCGTCTCGATCCCGCAGGAGTACTACGAGGCCGCGAGGGTGGACGGGGCCGGTGCGTGGCAGAACTTCCGGCACATCGTTCTCCCGCTGGCTCGGCCCGCCACCGCGACGGTGATCATCCTGTCGCTCATCGGGGGCCTGCGGTCCTTCGAGCTCATCTGGGCGATGACGCGCGGCGGGCCGGGCTACACCTCGGACGTCATCGCGTCCGTGATCTACAAGCAGTACCAGGCCGGCTTCTACGGCATCTCCACCGCGGGCAACGTGGTGCTGTTCGTCGTGGTCACGGCGATCGTCCTGCCGCTGACGCTGTTCCTCAACCGGCGAGAGGTGGAGATGTGAGCCGCACCTACCGCTACTGGGCCAGCACGCTCGGGCTCGTCCTCACCGGGGTCATCTTCGTGGTCCCGTTCGCGTTCATCGTCCTCACGTCGCTGAAGACGCGGCAGGAGGCCAACCTCCTCGAGTTCTCCTGGCCCACCCGGATCGCCTTCGTCGACAACCTCGTCGAGGTGATCCAGGCGCGCGACTTCATGCTCGTCATCGCCTTCATCAACAGCACCGTGCTGACGGTGGCCAGTGTGGCCGGCATCGTGGTGCTCTCCGCGATGGTGGCGTTCGTCCTGCAGCGGCGCAAAACGCGCTGGAACCCGTTCATCAACTTCCTCGTGCTGTCCGGGCTCATCATCCCGCCGGCGGTGGTGCCCACGATCTGGGTGCTCCAGGGGATCAGCCTGTTCGACACCATGCTCGGGCTCATTCTCGTCGAGATGGCGTTCGGTCTGTCGTTCTCGATCCTGCTCTTCCGCGCCTTCATCTCGACGATTCCGCGGGAGATCGACGAGGCCGCCATCATCGACGGCGCCGGCCCCTTGCGCGTGTTCTTCAGGATCATCCTGCCGCTGCTGAAACCGGTGGTCGTCACGGTCGTCGTCGTGCAGGCGGTGCAGGTCTTCAACGACTTCGTGAACCCGCTCTACTTCCTGCCCGGCAACCCCACCGTGCAACTCACGCTCTACAACTTCCAGAGCCAGTTCCAGACGAGCTACAACCTGCTCTTCATGGACATCCTGCTCATCACCATTCCGCCGCTCGTCATGTTCATCTTCTTCAACCGCCAGATCGTCGCCGGGATGACCTCCGGCGCCGTGAAGGGCTGAGCCACCGTCGATCCGTTCCAGGAAGGACGTCCGTGACCGCTGCGCCGTCGACCCGTGTCATCCGCACCACCGCCGAGCACTCCACCGACCGCAGGACCGTCGCCACGCCGACGCCGCGCCTGTCCTGGGTCGTCGAGACCGACGTGCCGGACTGGCGGCAGGCGTCCGCCGAGGTCGAACTCACCCCCACGGGCGGGGAGGCGACGACCGTCCGCCTCGACGGCCCCGAGGCGGTGCTCGTCGACTGGCCCTTCGAGCCGCTCGCAGCAGGCGACGAGGTCGCCGTCCGGGTGCGGGTCACCGGCACGGACGGTGGGACGTCCGCGTGGAGCGGGCCGCTGCCCGTCGTCGCCGGCTTCCTCGCCGACGGGCAGTGGACCGCACGGATGGTCGGCCTCGCCGACCCGCAGCAGCCGGCGCAGCCGGTGCTCGTGCGGCACGCCTTCACCGTCGACCGCCCGGTGCGGCGGGCACGGCTGTTCGCGACCGCGCACGGCGTCTACCAGGTCGCGGTCAACGGGCGCGATGTCGACGACGAGGTGCTGAAGCCCGGCTGGACCGCGTACCAGTGGCGCCTCGTGCACGAGACCACCGACGTCACCGACCTCCTCGTCGAGGGGGAGAACGCCGTCGGCGTCCGCCTCGCGGGCGGCTGGTGGACCGAACGCTTCGGCTTCCGGGACGCGGCGGAACGGATCTACGGCGAGCAGCCTGCCGTCGCGGTGCAGATCGTCGTGGAGTTCGCCGACGGCACGAGCGAGACGGTCGCCAGCGGCGAGGGCTGGCGGGCGACCGGCGAGGGGCCGACCACCCGCAGCGGCATCTATCCCGGCGAGCACGTCGACGCGCGGCGCGAGCCCGCGGGCTGGTCGAGCCCCGGCTTCGACGACCACGCCTGGTTGCCGGCGCGGATCGACGGGGACTTCCCGGTGCCGCAGGCGCGCCGCTCACCGGGCGCCCGCCGCGTCGCCGAGCTACCGGTGCGGGAGGTCATCACGACGCCGAGCGGCAAGGCGGTGCTCGACTTCGGCCAGAACCTCGTCGGGTGGCTGCGCATCACCGTGCGCGGCGAGGCCGGAACCACGGTCACGCTGAAGCACGCCGAGGTCCTCGAGAACGGTGAGCTCGGCACCCGGCCGCTGCGCGCGGCCGACGCCACCGACTCCTACACGCTCGCCGGCACGGGCGAGGAGACGTGGGAGCCGTGGTCGACGTTCCACGGCTTCCGGTACGCGCAGGTCGACGGCTGGCCCGGCGAGCTCGACCCGTCCGACATCGTCGCCGTCGTCGTCAGCAGCGACATGCGCCGCACCGGCGAGTTCGAGTGCTCGCACGAGCAGTTGCAGCAACTGCACGAGAACATCGTCTGGGGCATGCGCGGCAACTTCCTGCACGTCCCCACCGACTGCCCGCAGCGCGACGAACGGCTCGGCTGGACCGGCGACATCCAGGTCTTCGCGCCGACCGCCACCGACCTCTTCGACTGCAACGGTTTCCTCGCGAGCTGGCTGCGCGACCTCACACTCGAGCAGGAAGCGGCGGACGGCATCGTCCCGTTCGTCGTCCCGCACGTCCTCGGCAGGCCCGTCCCCGCGGCCGCGTGGGGGGACGCCGCAACGGTGGTGCCGACGGTGCTCCACGAGCGGTACGGCGACCGGCAGGTGCTCGTCGACCAGTACCCGAGCATGCGCTCGTGGGTGGAGACGATCCTCGGGCTCGCGGGCGAGCGGCGGCTGTGGGAGGGGCAGTTCCAGTTCGGCGACTGGCTCGACCCGGCGGCCCCGCCCGAGCGGCCCGGGGAGGCGAAGACCGACCCCGACATCGTCGCGAGCGCCCACGTCTTCCGGTCCACCGACATCCTCGCCCGTACCGCGGCGCTCCTCGGGTACGCCGCCGACGCCGAGCACTACCGGCGCATCGCCGAGGAGGTGCGCGCCGCCTTCCTGCGCGAGTACGTCACCGGCGCCGGGCGGATGCTCTCGGACACGCAGACCGCGTACGCGATGGTCCTCGAGTACGGCATCGCCACCGACCCGCAGCTGCGCAGGCAGATGGGAGACCGGCTCGCCGACCTGGTCCGCGCGGGCGGCTACCGGGTGGCCACCGGCTTCGTCGGCACCCCGATCGTCTGTGACGCGCTGACGACCACGGGGCACGTCGACGTGGCGGGCCGCCTCCTGCTGCAGACCGAGAACCCGTCGTGGCTCTACCCCGTGACGATGGGGGCGACGACCGTCTGGGAACGCTGGGACAGCATGCTCGAGGACGGCTCGATCAACCCGGGCCAGATGACGTCGTTCAACCACTACGCGTTCGGCGCGATCGCCGACTGGATGCACCGCACCGTCGCCGGCCTGGCCCCCGCCGCGCCCGGCTACCGGGAGCTGCGGATCGCGCCGCACCCGATCGCCGGGATCGAGTTCGCCCGGGTCGCGCACGAGACGCCCTACGGACGGGCGGCGGCAGGCTGGGAGCGCACCTCAGGCGGCATCGTCGTGACCGCGGTGGTGCCGGCAGGCACCACGGCCACCGTGCACCTGCCCGACGGCTCGGACCCGCTGGTCGTCGGCTCGGGATCGCACTCGTGGACGGTCTCCGTGAACGGCCGGTCCACGCCCGACGGCGCCGTCTCGCTCGACTCCGAGCTCGCCGACATCGCCGACGACCCGGCCGCGTACGCAGCCGTCATGGGCACGCTGCGCAAGTACGACGAGGAGCAGGCACGCGAGTTCCGCGACACGACACGGTGGGTGCGCGGGAGCCGACTCGTCGACGTGATGCGCAAGATCCCACCGGTCATCCAGACGGAGGTCGCCGAGGCCCTGGCGGGTGTGACCCGGTCCCGCGGCGCGGAATGAAACGTTACATCCGCAGCGACGGCACGGCCCGTAGCCCTGATGTCGTCGGCCGCTGCGCGAGCTCCAGGTCCTGCATCGTGAACCGCTTGCCGTAGGTGGCGGTCACCGCGTCGACGGTGGCGGTGAGCTCGGTGCTGGTCCGCAGCGTGCCGAGCCCGGTGCCGAGGACCCGGATGACGACGGTGTTCTCGCCGGCGCGCAGCGCATCGGTGACGTCGACGGCGTACGGCGGGGCCCACGCCCAGCCGCAGTCGACGCCGTTGACGATCACCTGGGCTACTTCGCCCACCGGTGCGGCGACCTCCGCCCGGTACGACGCGCCGCGCAGCCCCGGCTCGCCGAGGACGTCGAGCGCGTCGGCGCTCGCCGCGCCGAGGTCGAGCAGCACGCGGCCGCCGAGCCGGTCGACGGTCACCATGGTCTCGTACCGGGCACCGCCCGAGTAGTCGGCGCGCCCGGGGTCGTCCTCCCACCGGTGCGGCAGCACCACGGCCGTCCGCTCGTCGGGAGCGTCAGCGTACGCGACGGTCCACGGGCCGCCGAGCTCGACGGCGTCCGCCGGGCCGTCCGCCGGTACGACCGAGACGGTCTCGTAGGGCGCGGGCAGCCCGACGACGACCGCGGCCTCGTAGGGCTGCAGGTGCAGCGGCACCCCGGTGTCGATGACGTCGACCCGGTGGGCGCGTCCGGTGCGCGCGTCCCACCGCTCGTACGCCGCGGCGATGTCGCGCGGGTGCAGCGTGAAGGACTGCGGGTGCGGGCCGGTGTTCGCCACGAAGTAGAGATCGACCTCACCGGCCCGGCGGTGCACGACGCCGATGTCGGGCGTCGCGGGGCTCGTCGGGGCGTCCGGCTTCCCGAGCGCCGGCAGCAACGCATCGACGTCGGCGACGGCGATCCACTCGTCCCGGTGGACGTCGCCGCCCACGGTCACGACGACACCGCCCGCCGCGGCGTACTTCTCGAGCCGGCGCGCCGTCTCCACCGGCAGGTCCCGGACGAACGGCAGGACGACGGCGCGGTACCGGCTCCAGTCGGCCTCGCGCAGGGCCGTGTCGTCGACGAGGTCGTAGTCGTACCCGGCCTCCCGCAACGCCGCGGGAAGCGCGTCGCCGATGTGCTCGTGGGTGGCGCGCCACAGGTCGAGATAGCCGCGCGTGCCGGGCTCGAAGCGCTGCGCGGCGTCGCGGCTCGGTGCGTAGAGCGCGACGTCGACAACCGGGTGGCCCTGGCGCAGCAGCCAGCACAGGCGCTGCAGGTAGCCCGCGAGCGCGGGCATGGCCGGCCACCACGGGTTCGCGTCGCTGAGGACACCGGCCGCGTAGAAGATCCAGCCGGGCGCCGACACGTCGGGCGGCGAGTACGGCCAGCCGTGCCCGACGAGCTGGTTGACCCCCAGGAGCAGGTGCTCGTGCGCCTCGCCGACCAGGTCGAGCGGCGTCGCGGCCAGCGACGGCGAGTGCACCCACGTCCAGGTCTCGGACGAGACGACCGGCCGCTGGTAGAGGTGCGCCGCCGACGTCGCCCACTTCGTCTGCGTGACCGACCGCCACCCCCACCCCTCCCCCTCGGGCAGGTCCGCGTGCCGGTACGCGCTCAGCGACCCGGGCGGCTGGCCGTAGCTCTGGATGCGGAACAGGACGCCGTGCCGCTGCGCCCACTCCCCCACGACGGCGACGATGTTCTCCTCGTACAGCTCCCCGAGCGTCATCGCGACGTCGGCGCGCACCCGCTCCGACCCCGCACCGCGGACGTGCAGCAGCGGTAGCTCGGGCAGGAGGTCGTAGCCGCGGCGAGCCCGGAACTCCTCCGGCAGCGCCGGCGTCCAGTCCGCGCCGTACACCTCCAGGCTGTCGCAGAAGACCGCGGTGACGAGCTCGCTCGGCACCGCGACGAGGATCGGCTCGCCGACGGCGCGCAGGTGCGCCTCGGTGGCCGCCCGGCTGAGGTGGTCGAGCACCGGCCCTTCCGCCCCGACCGCCGCCGCTTGACGTTCTGGCCGGTCGGACTCGACACCGCGAAAAGGACGGTGCGCGGCCCGGCCCCCTCCGGAATCTCGACGACACCGTCCCTTTCGGCGAGCTGCCGCCACTGCGTGGGGAGCTCCTGCCGGGAGCCGTCACCGACGTACGCGGCGACGAGATGGTCACCGGGCCAAGGCTGGGCGGCGGGGATCCGTGCGGCGCGCGGCGGCACCTCCCGCACGTCCCACCGCAACTGCCGCGCGGCGGCCTCGTCGGTGATGTGCGGACCACCGAACGACCACCCACTGCCGATCGTGACGTCGAAGCGCAGACCGAGCCGGGCGGCCGTCTCGGCAGCGAACCGCAGCCGGGACAGGAACCGCTCGGAGAGAAAGCCACCCCCGGCCCCCTCGGAGGTCGACAGCGGGTAGGTCGAGCACACCTCGACCCCACCGATGCCCGCGGCCGCCATGACCTCCAGCTCGCGGGCGAGCTCGGCCTCCTCGACGAAGGGGCCCGAACCACCACCACCGCATCATCACCCGGCTGTCGGGTGGTGGGGCGGCAAAGCCTTCTCGCAGCGTTCGGATGGTCGGCTCGGCTGACGGCATCGTCGTGGCCCCCTCGGTGCGCGTCATTGAAAGGTATCAACGCGACCGCGGGGTGATCCGGTCTGAATTGTCGAGCGCGCACGCCACCGCCCGAGTTCACTCAGGAGTTAGGCCACCTCGGCGTATTCGGGTACCTCGGTGATCTCACCAGGGCCGGACGATGGTGTTGTTGTCCAGGGTGACGGAGCCGTCGCGCGCAAGAACCTGGCCGTTGACACTCACACCGGCGTTCACGGTGATCGACACGGCGGCCAGGACCCTGCCGGCGAAGGCGGTGTTGGTGCCGAGGGTGGCGGAACTTCCGATCAGCCAGATGACGTTGCGGGCCGTGGCGCCGTTGGTGAGGACGACCGCGCTCGCGGTTGCCGTCGTCAGGGTCGATCCGATCTGGAAGATCCATTCGGCGTTGCGATCGCCCAGGGCATCCAGTGTGAGCGTCCCGGTCACTCCGAGGGAGGTAGCCGCGTTGTAGACGCCGGGAGTCAGCGTCAGACCGCCGATGTCGCCGGGGATGCCGGCGTCCGGGGTCCGGGCGACCGCGGCGGCGTACGTCGCGACCAGATCAGCCTGGGCCTCGACGGCGGCCGCATCCGAGATATGGATGGTCCCGTTCACCTGGCCGGGCGCAAATCCGGTAACCGACACCCCCGGGCTCACTCCGAGGTCTCCGGTGACGTTGGTGAGGCCGGTGTTGGTGACGGACTGCCCGCCGAGCACAGCGAAAGTGCCGAGATATGTGTAGGCGTTCACGGCGGTGGTGGTGCCACCGAGGGTGGTGACGGAGACATCAGCCAAGCCGAGCGCGCCGGCCGGCACCAGGACGTTGATCTCGGTGTCCGAGGCGATCCGGTAGAGGGTGGCAGGCGTTCCGTCGAAGGAGATGCCGGTCGTGTACAGGAACCCAGTCCCGGTGATGACGACGAGGTTGCCACCACCCACCGGTCCCGAGTCGAGTGTCAGAGCGGTGATAGAAGGGAGTGCCAGGTAGGTGTAGGTGCCCCCGTTGCCGACTCCTCCCCTGGTGCGCACGGTGACCGTGACCGGGCCCGCGGCGGTCGCCGCCGGGACGGTCACGGTGAGTTGGCCGTCATAATCGACGACAAATACTGCGATCTGCGTACCGAATCGGACCTCGGTCGTAGTGGAGAGCCCGCGTCCGGTGAAAGTCACCGTGTTTCCCCCTGCCACCGGGCCGACGGCAGGTGCGATGATACGGAAAGAGGGCGGTGGCAGATAGAAATAGGTGCCGACGACCCCCGTCCCCCCGGGAGTTGTCACAGCGACCGGCACCGCGCCGTTTCCCGAGGGTGTGATGGTGGCCGTGGTCGTATCGCTCAGGACCGTGAAACTCGCGGCCTGGCGGGAGCCGTAGCGCACGCTGGTGGTGCCGGTGAAGCGGGTACCCGTGAGGGTCACCGCGTCCCCGCCGGCGGTGGATCCCTGGTTCGGTGAGACGGGCATAGTGCGCTCCCTGGATCCATCGGGGCAAGGGGACGGGCGAGTCGCACGCCGGCTTCTCCGACGACGACGCAGCGGCTCGACTGCGCCCGCAGTAGCCCACCGATGAAAGGCGATGGCAATGTTCGAGACCTGATGTCACCCGAAAGAGTGATAGGCTCAACACTTGACGCCGGAGGGTCACCACCGATATAGAGCCCACGCCGTACCGCGCACAGCAGCAAGAAACATCAAGCGGATATCAGGTCCAAATACTGTGCGCGCAAATAATATTATGAAAATCCGGCACAGCGCCCATTCGCGACCCCACCAGCTGTCCGAGCAGGCGGGGCAAATCGACGAAGCCATGGGGTCGATTCGTCCACAGAGTTTCGGGCGGCTACAGGATGGTGGTGATCTTGACCGCGAAGCCCTCCGAGCTGCGCGGGCGGAGGCGCCATGCGAGCAGCGCCGCCCTCCGCGTCGTTGATTCTCTGGAGAAGGCGACGAGCCGGACCAACTCTTGGCTCTCGAGATTGTCGCGCCCGAACGGCATGTACACAGCGTTGCGCATCGGTCGTCGCAGGTGCGGCGTCGAGCATGGCAGGGCGTTCGCCCTTCTCGGCGGCGCGGTCGAGGGACCGGTCGTGGCACGCGCCGCGGTCACGCTGGGTCCGCGTAACCCCGGTAGCAGGTATATGGAAATTGGGGGCAGTACCAGGCTCGGGATCGGGACTGGCGGTGATGCGCCGCACGGGTGCCGGAGGGGAGGCTCTTCGCGAGCGGGAACGCACCTTGTCCCGGTGCCGCTGCGCCATCAGTCGGGCCGTCCGGCAGACGGTGGGCACGTCAGATCACATTGTCGAAATAGCCGATGCAGGAACGGTCGGGAGTGCCGATCAGCATGGCACGGTCGAGGAAGGTGTTGTTCAGCTCGCAGCTAGTCTCCGGCAATAGTACGCAGGTGTGACAGGCCGCTAGGTTCAGGCTGTCCGTGCCGGATGCCTCGGCCTCCATGCACAGCGGGTCGGAAGAGCACCAGCGGGTGCGTTCCAGCGCGCCCGCCAGCGACCGTCGGAGCTGCCTGATCTCGCCCTGGCTGACTAGGCCCCCAAGACTGCCGGCCGAGTCACTGCTCGCCGTGTAGACCAGCAATCCGGCCATGTCGCCGGAGACGTAGAGGCGTTCGCGGAGGGCGGAGGCCGGATAGCCCGCGTCGAGACTCCATTCGTTGATGAGTGCGTGCGCGAGCGTGTGGACCAGGACGAGACGAGCGCGGACTGGCGAGTCGGCGACACGTCGCGCCCTGTTCTTCGCGCGGCGATCCATGACCTCCTCGTGCTGCGCCCTGATGATCGCCGCTCGGCGCTCGGGTGACCCCCGGTCTGGGATCGCCTCCCAAGCCGTGAGCTTGTCGGTGTCCAGGCCGAGAAAGACGCCTTCACCGACGACCTCGATGCCCGGCAACCAATTCGCACGCTCCCGGCTCAGGGCTGCGAGTCGCTCGGGGGCGTCGCCTTCTACAGGTGGCTCCACCCGCGTGAAGGTCTGGAGGACACGGACCTCACGGAGCCGATGGACTTGCATGGATCGATCGATTCCATCCGGGGGTTCGGCCTCATCGGCATCAGGAGGCGCCGAGCACTCGAACTCATCGGTCGAGCCTTCTTCGCACAGCTGCCGGAACTCCTCGATGCGGAGCACGTCGGCCCCCTCGAAGCCGGTAAGGGCCGATGGGTCTGGTCGCTCCCCTGCTTGGTAGCGCTCGTACTGGCGGACGGCCTCGATAACGTCCTTCTCCGTATAGCGCTCCCCGACGAAGCCGCGCAGCCTGGCTTGCTTGGCGATCACGTCGTCCGTCTCCCCGATCCAGATAGCGAGGTCCCCACGGATGTCGCGATAGAGCCGATCGGAGAAAGGCGGAATCGACAGGGCGGAACGGACGATCGGGAACCAGGCGGCTGAGGAGCCGCGCTGCATGGTCCGGCATTCCTCATCACAGCCCTGGACCTGGCCGGCTGGGCCCAGCCAGGGACGTGCTCCGCTGCAGGTGTGACCTATCGAGGCCATGGCGCCCGGCCCGAAGGCGCCCTCCATGGACGCCTCCTTCCCGCAGCTGCACCCAACGACGATGGACCGCAAGGATGCCGTTCGACCGGTGGTTCGCACCGACAGCTCGTGGCGGCCGTCGTGGTCGCGGGCCTCAGATCCGGCATGTACCCAGCGCCAGTACGGGAACTCGTCGAGGTGCCCGCGAACGCAGGCGACGACGAAACGGGACGGGGTCAGGGGTTCGCCGCAAGCTGCACAGACGTTCTTCTTCCGGGGTGAGTTGAACTCGCGGTATGGCTTGAGGTTGTGCTGGCATCCCTCGTCCGAGCCCGGCGGCCGGCCGGGGCAGGAGTAGAGGGTCGGGAAGCGGCGCGCCCGGACGCCGTCACCGGCGGGGGGATCCGCGGCGGGTGGGAGGCGGAAGCCCTCGACCCCAAGTCTGGTCTGAAGGCGGAACTCGTGCAGGTCGGGTGTGCTACCTATCTTCCAGTCGTCGAGTCCGCTGACGATGTAGGACTGCTCGTCGAGGGCGACCACAGCGCCGACACCGTAGGTGGTGATGAGCTGCGATCGGCGGACGGATCCGAGCGGATCTCGGAAGGGGCGTTCCTCGCCGGAGGCGCGGCGTCGGGCTCTCGATGGCATGTCAACGCTCCGGGTAGAGGTCGGACTCGACATCGACGTCGCGCAGGCTCCACATCGTGTCGTAGGCCTGTTCGAGGTCGTCGTCCTGGCCGAACGAGCGCAGGAGGGCGGTGTCGGGTCCTCGCCGTGTGCTTCCGATGTGACGACGGGACTCGTACACGAGCTGCGGATTGCTCGACGCCATGTCCCGCCAGTGCTCGATGAAGTCGTCGAGCTCCACGTCGACGTTCGTGCGCTCCGTGGGTGACACGGCCTCGACCCGGGCCAGCACGGCTGCCCTGACCGAGTCGAGTTCGCCGCGGAAGATCTCGACACGGCCGGCGGCGTCGTTCGGCCGGGCGATCGGATGCAGGATTCGAAGCAGCCCGACGAACACTGCGTGGAGGGCTCGATCGCGAGCCCGAGCCGCGAATGGGGTGACGCTCGTCGATTCGACCTGTCTGTAGAGGGCGGAGTGGTAGGCGAGGAAGCTTTCGTAGTGCGAACGGTCCCGGGACCGCGAGGCGTTCAGCATCGTCACGACCAGGCCGGGGTCACGGCGCCCGACGCGACTCGTGGCCTGGATGTACTCGGCGGTGGTCTGAGGTTGTCCCATGACCGCCATCAGGCCCAGGCGGTCGACGTCGACCCCGACCGAGATCATGTTTGTGGCCAGGACGACGTCGAACGCCTCCGGCCTCGGATGGGCGACGAACAGCCACGCTAGCCGCGACGGGATGTCGCTGGAATCGATGCGGCTCGTGAGCTCGGTGAGATTGTCGATCCCGCGGCCGTCGACCCCGTCGCGTTTGCTCAATCGTGCGAGTCTCTCCTGGACGTCGGCATGCACCTGCAGCTCGGCGGCCGAGAGCAGCCGGAGGCTGTTGAAGTAGCCGACGAGTGTCCAGTACGTGTCGCGGACCGCGTCATCCCCTGCGATGCGGGCCGCGTGGTGCAGGAGAGCGGAGTAGACGCGGATCAGCAGTGTCGCCTGGCTGGTCGCCGGGGCCAGGACACCTGCGTAGCAGCGGCTGGCTTTGGCGGTACGGGGCGCCTCCACGGCGAACCAGGAGTCACGCGAGTCGATTCCGGCGGGCGGGAACTGCCGGACCTCCCGATCGAACAACCGTGCGCCCTGCTGTTGCGCCCGGCGGATCGTCGCCGTGGAAGCCACCACCTTGGGCCGGTCGGCAGCGATGTCAATGGCGGTCTCGTACAGGCCGGCCAACGTGCCGAGCGGCCCTGAGATCAGGTGCAGCTCGTCCTGGATGACCAACTCCGGCGGTGGTGTACCTGCCGGTGCGCCGTCGCGGTTGAACAGCTTCGCCACGTCGGAGCGCCAGGCTATCTGAGCGAACTTGTCGGCGGTGGCGATGACGAGTGTCGGGCGCACAGCGTAGATGTCCTCGTCGACGACGTGGATGGGTAGCCCGGCGTGGAACTCGCAGCCGGAGTCGCGGCAGCGGATCGTCATACGTCCGGCAGCCCGGTCGACGTGGTAATTCGCGTGATCCATCGGGGTGCCGCACCAAGGGCAGGCGGTGAGCTGGACCGGGTTCTTCTCACGGACCGTCCGCCCCGCACGCAGCTCCTCGATGCTGTGGTGGGCGTCGTCGAGCCGGTTCGGAGTCGCGGCGGCCCCGACCCACATGCCGATCGAAATCGGCTCCGTCCCCAGGTCCTCCGGGTGCGTGCGGCGGATCGTCTCCATCGCGCAGATCAGCGTCGCTGCCCGTTCGAACTGCTGCAGCGTCAGCAGCCGCAAGGTGTAACGCATGAGAACCGTGACACCCGCACCGGCCGCCCGACGGCGCAGCCGCCGCAGGAACGTCGTGAAGGCGATCAAACCCAGATAGGCCTCGGTCTTGCCTCCGCCCGTGGGGAACCACAGCAGATCGGCGACGTTCCGATCGGGATGGTCGGCGTCGACGACCCCGGAGAGACACAGCAGGATGAAGCCGATCTGGAACGGCCGCCATCGCCCGGCCGCCGGGTCCAGCGCCGCCGCCCTCTTCGATCGGATCCAGATCGTACGGGCCCTCTGGTCGGCCATGGCGGAACAGGCCAATCGGAACGCAGCCAGCACCTGCTCGTTCTGCTCGAGCAAGCCGATCCCGTCGCGCATCCTGTCGCAGGCCTCTGCGCAGGCCTGCATCTGACGATCAGCCGCGGTCTCGAAACGGCTGCCGCGAAGCGGCACGGCGTCTGCCGTCCGCTCCTCGATCCACCTCTGGTAGCCGTCGAGCATCCTCCGCAGGGTGTCGACGAGATCGGCGGTCGATGCCTCGGCGAGTTCGAGCATCCCGGGTTCGGGCACCTCGGGGTTCGACTCGGTGAGCAGAACGTCGCGGTCGGGGACAAAGGACGTCCACACCGCGTTCGTCCCCGCTCGCGTCGGGGACCGTGGGCCGCGGAAAGCAGGTGGGGTCAGGTCCCACATCGCGGTACATCCGTGACCGACGGCGAACAGAGGTGCGTGGCGGTGCAACATTGCGCTGAGCTCCAGATCCTCTTCGTCGGCCGTCGCGGGCGCCGGACGCTCGACGAGGCCCGGACCGCCTCCGGGGACCTCCACCCGGATCTCGGGCTGGAACACGCAGTAGCGGTCGATCAGGCCCGACGGATCGGCGGTCCGGTCGTTGACGAGGGTCACGGTGACCGCGATGACGCCGTCGTCGTCGGCCGGGCGAACCCGCAGCCGCACTACGAGCCCCTCTCCGATGTCGACCGGCGCCGACGCGTTCGGCTCGGTGACCGAGACGGTCACGGGGGTGGCGGTGAACGCCCGCCGGTGCCACCGGATCGAGTCGTCGTCGGTGCCGCGCCTCTCGGCGCGCTGCGGCGACACGACTCGTCCCATGGCGTCGTGGGGCTCGTAGACCGCAGCGCTCACCGATACCGAGACGGTCGAAGTCACCGCCGGGTCGACGGCGAAGGTGATGCCTGCGGCGGAGGGCATCTGCCGATTCGCCATCGCGACCCCGGTCTCAGGCACCTCGTCGGAAGAGGTGGAGACGGGGGTCAGGTCGACGTCCTCGGCCTCCTTCCGCTCCTGGGTGGGTCCCCGCCCACGGTCCCGTGGGTAGAGGACGCCCGTGATGTAGGCGGTCGCGGGTTCCTCCGTGAGGATCTCGTCCTCCCCGTCGACCGGGCCGAGCACATCTGCGCGGAACCGGTCGACCAGCTCGTCGCGGAAGAAGTAGTGCGCCGCCAGGTCAGGCATCGGGGTCCTTTCGGTCGAACTCGAACCTGCTCAATCCGACGAGGCGGGGTACGAGCCAGACGCCGTGATCACCGAGGCCCGCGATCTGTCCGGAAGCCTTGCCGCCGGCCGCGCTCTCCACGGCGTCGAGGCGCAAGCCGGTGATCCGACGGGGATAGGTCTGCGGCTCGTACCCCCGACGGCCACCGAACACCCGGAACATGGCGCGCCGGAACGCCTCCGAGGCCGACCCGATGACCACTCCGTCATGGGTAATCAGATAGCCAGGGCTCGCGCCCGCCTCGGCTCCGGCTGGAGCACCCTGTTCGAGGACGACCGGATCACCGGCCGACACTGCCGTCGCGAGGCGGGCCTGGACATCAACCGCCTGTTCGGACCCGCCCGGCGGGTCGGTGAAGTCGACATCGTCGCCCATAGCCTCTGCGCCGAGGCGCTGCCACTTCTTGAACCCGAATCGGATGTAGCGACCGATCCGCGGATCAGGCCGAACCGTCCGCGATCTCACGGAGTCGGTTCGCATCAACTCGCTGCGCGGCCGGGTCATCGCGACGTAGAGCAGGCGCGCCTCTTCCTCCTCCGGGGTGTCGGAGTTCTCGGCCGAAGACGATCCGGGATCCATCACAACGACCCGGTCGAACTCGAGACCCTTCGCCCGATGGAACGTCGACACGATCAGATCCGCCGGGGGTTGAGCGGTGAGCTCGTCCGGAAGCCGACGCTCGGCGAGCGCACGGCGCAGCCGCCCGAGATCGACCCTGCGGCCGCGGTCGCCGTGATGGCGACGCAGGAGGCTCCAGGTGAGGTCGGGATCGTGGTGGGCCGGGAGCAACGGTGCTACCAGATGGTCGAATGCGTCTCGATCGATCGTGGCGGCTCGAGCGTCCCGGAAGAGCGTTGCCACCCACGCCGGGGAGACCCGGTCCTGAGCGGTCCGCTGCAGGGCGTGGGGCACAGCGGCGGCGGCGAGATGCTCTGACGCCAGTAGAACCTCGCCGTTGGTGCGGCACAGCACCGCGGTGGTTCCCTCTGCACCGCCCAGGTCTCGGCACACGAACGGGTCGGTCAGGGCACCGACGTAGAACACGCCGAGCAACGCCGTCCGCAGGCGGTCATAGGCACCACCCGCACACATCTTCGTCTCGGCGGATCGACGCAGCGCTGACCCGAACCCGAGCGCCGTTCTCGCCTCGGCCGTGTCGGCGCGGAAGTTCTGTTCGAGACCGACCTCGGTCAGCTCGTCGCCGAAATGCGAACGCAGCCAGCCCAGGAAGAGGTCGGCACCGCGACGACGCTCCTCGGGGGACTCGATCTGGAACCCGTAGATCGATTGGGCGGCGTCCCCGACGACGGTCAGACCGCAATCGGTGTTCGAGATGAGTGCCTTCACGAGTTCTAGGCGAACTCCGACGACGTCCTGGGCCTCGTCGATGACCAGGTGGCCGACATCCTCGAGTCGCTCGTCCGCGACTCCGCTCCGGACCAGACGAGCCGCGTTCTCGATCCGGGCGTCGAACCCCACGCGGTGCCAATCGCGGTCCGCCTCGAACTCCGTCAGCAGATCCAGGGCCCACGAGTCGAAGGTGCGGGTCGAGACGAGCCGTCCGGCCTCGCCGGATGCGGCCAATCGAGTCTTCAGCTCCCTCACGGCACTTCGCGCGAAGCTGAGGACGAGGACCTCGTACGGGCGCAGAGCCTGTGTACGCAGGAGGTGCTCGATCCGCCCAACCATCGTGTGGGTCTTGCCCGTGCCCGCGCCTGCCGTCACGACCAGCAGCGTCTCGGCCGGGTAGTCGATGATCCGTTGCTGTTCGTCGGTGTAGGACTTCATCGTCCGTTCGGCACTCACGGGCGGCGCCAGAGGTGCTCGAACTCGGTGAAGGCCAGCTCACGGCCGTAGTTGGCGACGTTGTCGTGGACATCCAGGATCAGGCATGTGTCGCTACCGCCGTTACGGGGGCCGCGCAGACCTCGACCGATCATCTGCTGGTAGGTGTTCGGGCTGTACGTGGGACGAGCGATCACGACGGCTCTGGTCGTCGGGGCGTCGAAGCCCTGCGCGAGCACACCGTAGTTCGTGAGCACGCGCCGTTCCCGTGACCGGTATGCCTCGATCTTGCTGCGGCGTTCGGGCATGGGTGTGGAGCCGTCGATTGAAGCAGCGCCGATGCCGCGGTCGTTGAGCAGCGCCGTCAGCAGCTTCGCGTGGTTGACCGACGTCGCGAACACGAGGATCGGCCAGTCCTCCGGGAGAGCGACGATCGATTCGAGGATGCGCTCGTTGCGAGCGTCGTCTGCGGCCAGCGCTGCCTCCGCGGACGACGGCAGCACCCCGAATCGCGTCGTCTCAGTCAGTTCCGCGGTGTCGAGATGGATCGTCGCACCCGGGAGTTCCTGATGGTCGACCTTCGCGAGGACACCGATCGCCTGCAGTTCGGCGTAGTGATCCTCCCCTGCGAAGAGACCTTCGTCGAGCCGGCGCCCACCGAACCGTTCGACTAGATGTTTGGTCTCGATCTCGTTCATGCCACGGTACGGAGTGGCCGTCAGGCCGATCAGCGGCCGGTCCGTCCGGCGGCTGGTCAGCCCCAGCTTCTCGAGGATCGACGTGTACGTCGGCGCGATCGCCCGGTGCGCCTCGTCGACGACGACCAGCGCCGGACTCCGCAGCCACGCGTACTCCTCGTTGCCGAGCCTGTTGCCGAGCTGCGCGTCCGTCGCAACGACGAGCTGTGTCGTCCCCTGAACCGGCGCCGCGTCGTTTCCACCCCAGAACCGGTTGATGGTCAGTTGGGCACGGGGGCCGGCCTTGGACCACACGAACTTCCACGTACCGACGGCCTGCTCACACAGCTCGTCCGATTGCGCGATCCACAGGATCGGACCTTTCAGGCCGCCCCGAGACGCAATCCGGATCACCGCGTCGACTGCGACGCGTGTTTTGCCGGCGCCTGTCGGCAGCCGCAGCATCGCACGCCCGGGCTGCGGCTGGAGCAGGAGGTCGACGACCCGACTCACCACCCGCTCCTGGTAGTCGTGCAGCGACGGTAGCTCGGCCGGCCCGTCCACCTCCTCCATTTCCGGCGGGGTGACCGCCGCGTAGCCCGCGAACTCCTCGCCGAGACCGAGCTCGGCCACGAAGCGACGTGCAACAGACCCGCCTGCGAAGGTGCGCGGCGCTTCCTCGTTGCCCGTAGCGATATCTCGGCTGTGATGCCGCAGGATGGCGGCGCCGTGGGTCTTCAGAGCGAGTTCCGCCACCCGTGTGTCGGATACAGGCGCGCCGGTCCTGGCTCGCTCGTTCTCCTCCAGCCCTGCGGGAAGGCCCGCACGCAGCTGCTTCGCGCCGATGAGTCCGAGGACCTTCTCCTCGGCGGACCGCGCCTCGCGCACCTGCTGGATCCGTTCGTTCTCCCGCTGCTTGTCGCGGCGCTCGATCATCGAACGGCATCCCGATGGGCCCAGGCCCAGCCGGAGGACGACATCGACGGCCGTCAGCACCGCGAGATCGTCTTCGGGTCGCAGGACCAAGACCGACTGCTCGTGCTCGACCTGCTGAATCTGGATTGTCCGCATCCCGTTCGGGGTTCGCGTGACCTGCTCCAGCTCACTGCAGCGAGCGAGGCTCCAGCCCTCCACCTGCCGACGGAACCCGGTGCGGAGATGGGGGAAGAGATCCAGGACGGGAACGGGTTGGGCGAGCGCGACGAACCGGACCTCCTTCTTGATCACGGTCGACGGATTCAGCATCCCCCAACTGTCGATCATCCGCTCCGCGGCGTCGGACGTCGGCACGAGGAGTGCCGGCACGCGCTCCCGGACGAGCACCTCGTACTCCGCGGGGACGGCCGTGACCGCGATCTCGCTGTCCGCGTGTTCGGTCGACCAGGCGTCACCGACGCGGCATCGGGTGGCCGACATGCCCTCGGGCCATTCGGAGACGGCGTCCATCACCAATGCGTAGACCTTGCCCGGGAACTCGTCGTCGCAGGACGCGGCAGCCTCACGGAGCAGGCTCACCCACATCCTCTCGGACACCTTCTCGAGTGTTCGGGGGAGCCGCAGAGCCGCCGCGACCTCGCTCCGGACTTCTGCGACCGGCAGGAGGTCTTGATGCACCCCGAGCTCGGGCCCGACGCACATCGATACGGGTCGCAGTCCCCTTGATGTTCGGAGATGGCCGAACCGCGTCGCGATCCACCTCAATGGCGATGCGATCGCCCTCCGCGTGCTCTGCTGTCGGCCGACCTGGACCTTCCACACACCGCCCAGATCAGCCTGGTCCGGGAGAGCGCCGAGGAACGCAGCCCGTCCCTCGGGCGTCAGCGTCTGCAGGAATCGAAGGGGTCCTGGCGGGTTCGGCCCCTCGACCCGCATCGTCGTTCGCTGCGGGCGATGGTCCTTGTCATCGAGGGAACCGAGATGCACCTCCCATGCGTAGGTCAGGTAGTCCTCGAACCAGGCATCGGTCCGCGGATCCCGGTCGCGAACGGGGCCGTTCGACAGGCCGATGCTGCGCAGGATCGCTCCGTCCTCGGCGTGAAAGTCGACGTCGACCGTCACGCCAGCGTCGCGGCTGCCGTCGGCAGGCACGACCGAACCGGGCAGGAGACAGTCATAAGCAGGCATCAGGCCACCTGCCACCGTCCGGACATGAATCTGCTCCCGAGCCCGTGGGTCGATCGACCCGAGCGCATCGATCGCGGCGACTGAACCTGCTTCCCGCGAGAGGCTCCAAAACGCATTCCACTGCTGATCGCCGTAATCCGCGAATCCCTTGTCGACGACGGCCGCGAACCGACCGGTTGCATCCGCCTCGCGGATGCCCAGCGACTCCAACGCCGACGACGCCCCGAAGACGGCTACCACGCGTTCGTCGACGTAGATCAGGTCGTCATCGAGGCTGTCGACCGCAGCTCGTCGGTAGACCTCACCTCGCGCGGGCGCGACGAGTTCCCCGGACTCGGTGAGTACGACGCGCGCTCGGCTCGCATGCTCGGCCAGCGAGTGCCGGGCTTCCGTCATCGCGGCCACGATCCGAACGGCAGCCGCCGATGCCTCGGGGCTGCGATCCGTCACGAGCGCTTCGAGCCATTGGACGACCGACGCTTCAGTACGGCCGGCCCGGCCCAGGATGAGTGAGACGCGTGCACGACGCTCGCGCCTGTCGGCCGAGTGATGAACCCAGCCGGCCGGTCGGCCCGGATGGCTCGCCCAGATCCGTAACCAGTCGTCAGGCAGATTTTCCGGGTGGAGCTCTATGTCGCCTGGCGCCCGGAACACCCCGCCCTGATCCACCAGCGAAGGACACTGCGCTGCCAGCGCCCAGATCGCCGCTGTGAGTCTCTCGTCGGCGAACTGCGGAGCCTCGCGGCCCCGACCCGGCAGGTAGTCGATGTACGAGGCCGGGTCGTCGGAGGAGGACAGGCCCGGCAGCGACTCCACGACGAGATCAGCCGCGACCTTGATCAGCTCATCATTGAAAGCATTGCCGTCGAAGATCGCCTGCCGATCCTCGGACGTCTTCCACGGAGCGTTGAGGATTCCGCGCAACGTCGTGGCGAACTTGGTGGGGAAGTAAGCCCAGAACATCCCCCGTGCAGTACTCCGCTCCGGGACCGCCCACGAGATGTCCAGCTCCGGTCGGTCGTGCAGCTCACCCGCGGCGCGCAGTGCGTCGACGGACGGCCGGTGCATCCGTGTGAAGACCCGCCACTCATGATCGAGGGTCGTCCCGTCAGGCTTGACCTCCTGCATGATGCGACGATTGCCACGCGACCGCTGGAAGATCTGTCGCCGGACCAGCACGCCGCGGCGGTCTTCCAGGGTCACCGTGCCGACGTGCGGGGAGAAGATCCCGAACTCGACCGGGAAGGCCTTCAGGTCGACGGCGAGCCGGTCGACGCTTCCATGACGCAGCGGCAGTCGGACCACCGTCGTCGCCCACGTCAGCAGCTCGTCGAGGGTCGGGTCCAGATTGCGCGCCCGGGCCGGGTCGATCGGCCTTGACATCCGAAGGACAGGCGTCTCCGTGGCGTCGGGACGCACCCGGCGGATCTCCTCGGCAGCCCATTCGCGGTCAAACCCGAAGGCGAACGGAGCGCCGTCCGCCGTACTGAAGAACTCCGGGGTGTCCGAGATCGCGAGCACCGACTTCACCCCGACGCCGAAGCGGCCGATCTGCCCGCCACGCTTCCGCGACACGCTCATCCGCAGGATGGTGTCGGCCCCCTCCGGGGTCACCGGCGATCCCTGGTTCGCGCAGTACAGATGAGTCGAAGTCAGGACGACCGCGATCTCACCGCCAGGATCGCTCCGGATCTCGTCAGCCGCGTTCTGGACGAGCTCGAAGATCTGGCGGTCACCGTAGCCGCCCTGGCTGATCCGACGCTCACTGTGGGCGTGCTCCTCGATGAGCCCAGGATCGGCCCGATAGGCCTTGAGGGCCCGCCGCGTCTGCGCGCGGACGACATCCATGACGCTCGGGACGGTTGTAGGCGGTGTCAGGTCTAGCTCGCTCACCGCTGCCGACCCTCCGTGGACTCCGCTCTGGGCCACGGGCTCAACGCGACATCAACGTCCACCGATGTGTACAACTCCCCACAGCCCGAAACATCCACACCGCGATCGGGTGACCACTCGGCGTACGTGGTGCCGATCATAGCGGCGAGTGGTGACCCGACCAGCTACTCGCCCGATCGGGCTAGCCGTGTTACTTCTTGCTGCTCATCCTGCGGTGACCGGCATCGATGTCGCAGACCTACCGAAGCCCAGGTGCGGAACCCGCCACCCCTGGGGTCAACGTCATGCCGCACCCCTTACCTGCATGAACAAGAGCCCAGCGCTGTCCACGTAAGACCGCAATGGCCGTTCTGGATCACGCGGGGCTGACAGCACGGGTCATCGTCGGCCACAGCGGTTATTCACAACCTTTCGATCACACAGGACCTCTACATTGGACCGACGCGCCGAGGGGCGGCAGGCTGCCGATACCCTCGACGCTGCGATGGGTTCGCTGCGGATTCGGGTTTCCGGCGAGTAAGCGGTGACCGTGATCTTGAACCGGACCGAGCCCAAGCGCTCTACCTGCGACGACGGTGGGGCGGGTGGGGCTCGAACCCACGACCTGACGGATTATGAGTCCGCTGCTCTGACCAGCTGAGCTACCGCCCCGTGAATCCGAGGCTAGCGGCTCCCGCCCGGGCTGGTGGCAGCTGGGCCCCGCACGCCCAGCCGGGCGTTCTGCCGTCGGCGCGCAACGTGTGCCTCCCCCGGAGGACGCCACCACACTCGCCGCACGAAACGTATCGGACTGCAGAGAGTCTTGCGAGCCAATCACGCCCGCCGAGGGGACACGACGACAGGGGAGACACGTCGGCGACCGGACCACGTGTCGGATACTGGTCCGATGACGGGCATGACGCCGAGCAGCCCGGACGTCAGCAGCCGGATGTCTCGGCAGGCACGCACCGGGACGTCGCCGGAGCGGGCCCTGCGGACCGAACTCCATCGCCGTGGTCGACGGTTCCGCGTCGAGTTCCGGTTCGACACGGA
Source organism: Pseudonocardia sp. OZ21 (assembly GCF_059359135.1). Lineage (NCBI taxonomy): Bacteria > Bacillati > Actinomycetota > Actinomycetes > Pseudonocardiales > Pseudonocardiaceae > Pseudonocardia > Pseudonocardia sp. OZ21. The sequence goes on along the minus strand of NZ_JCADBN010000007.1, from coordinate 312,036 downwards.
CGGGCTGCGGCGCCGCCGTGCCGACATCGTCTTCACCCGCCAGAAGGTGGCCGTGTTCGTGGACGGGTGCTTCTGGCACCGCTGCCCTGAGCACGCGACCTACCCGAAGGCGAACCAGGACTGGTGGGCGGCCAAGCTGGCCGGCAACGTCGCTCGGGACCGCGATACAGACGACAAGCTGGGTCTTGCGGGTTGGTCTGTGGTCAGGGTCTGGGAGCACGAGCCGCCGGCATCTGCCGCAGACCGCGTGGAGGCTGTCCTCGCAACGCGCCTCGTGCGGGCCGGCCACACGGCTCACGTCGTCGCCCCATAGGGTGAGCGCCTCGCGAGGTCATCGGGGGACCAGGCGGGGGTCACCGGTGGGCGGCGCGTGGAGGACAAAGCGTGAGCGAGGATTTCTTCGTCGTGTTCGCGGGGTGGGCCCGAAAACACGGTCTCGAAGAGGCATGCAGCAGATTTCGCTCCGTTCTCAGCGAAGAGATGCTGACGGGCTTTATCGCTGAGTATCGACGACGCATCGAAACCATCGAGAGCGACGACCCACCCGTTCTGCACGGACCGCGAGACCCTTGGTATCCGGGGCCGAACGACGCCAATGACCAGTACTGGCCAGAGCTGCACAAGCATTTCCGAGAGACGCTCGGCTGGAGCTCGGACCGGATCCGGCCAGTCGACCGTGCATCCAGCAAGGTCGTCGCCTATACCCCGCGGCCGCAGCTCCCGCGCTGGGCGTCGAAAGGGCTCGTAGTCGGCTACGTGCAGAGCGGCAAGACGACCAACTTCACGTCGGTGATCGCGAAGGCTGCAGACGCCGGATACAAGTTCGTGATCGTGCTGTCCGGGATCCATAACGGCCTGCGCAGGCAGACCCAGGAGCGCCTCGACGAGCAGCTTCGCGACCTCGTGCCGACTGCGTGGCTGACACTCACCGACCAGGCCAATGACTTCCGGCCGCACGCCACTCCTTCGACCGCCCTGCTGCACAACCAGGAGTCGAAGGTCGCGCTGTGCGTGGTCAAGAAGAACAAGACGGTCCTGACCAAGCTCGACGAGTGGCTGGAGGACGCCGCCCGCAAGCATGTGCTGGACGACGTGCCCGTCCTGGTCATCGACGACGAGGCCGACCAGGCGACCGTCGCCACGAACACGATCAACCCGCTCATCCGGCAGATCCTCGGAAAGCTGCCGCGCTGCACCTACATCGGCTACACGGCGACGCCGTTCGCCAACGTCCTGATCGCTCCGGGCAAGGATGATCTCTACCCGGACGACTTCATCCTCAACCTGCCCAAGCCGGACGGCTACTTCGGCTCGGAGCGGATCTTCGGACGGGACGCCGTCGAGGGCGAAGAGGTATCAGGAGCCGACCTCGACGGCTTCGACATGGTCCGCTTCATCGACGACGCCGAGCTGCCGAGCCTCCGGCCCGCCGGCCGCGCTGCCGCTGCGGGGTTCCAGCCCGACATCACGGAGTCGCTGCTTGACGCGACGCACTGGTTCTGGTTGGCGACCGCCGCACGTCGAGCGAGAGGCGACGAGGGGCATTCGACGATGCTCGTGCACACCTCGATGAAGATCGCCGTCCACGAGGCGTTCAAGGAACCGCTCGTCGATCTTCGGGACGACGCCGTGCGGAAGCTCCGCAGCGGGGACGCCGCGTTCCTGGCGACGTTGGAGGAGGTGTGGACGAAGGAGACCGGCAAGGTTCCCGCCGCCTCGTTCCCCGGAGTCCGAGCGCTGTCGTTCGCCGAGGTGCTCGAACGCCTGCCCGATGTGGTTGGGTCGACCAGGGTGGTGCTGGACAACTGCCGCAGTGACGACCGACTCGAATACGGCGGCCCACCGCAGGTCGCAATCGCGGTCGGTGGCAACACGCTCAGCCGGGGCCTGACTCTCGAGGGTCTCGTCGTCAGCTACTTCGTCCGCGCGGCTCAGGCCTACGACACCCTGCTGCAGATGGCCCGGTGGTTCGGCTTCCGTCCCGGCTACGAGGATCTCCCGCGCATCTGGATGACGGGACAACTCGAGGCCTGGTTCCGTCATCTGGCGACCGTCGAGCACGAGATCAGGCTCGACATCGAGCGTTACGAGCAGCAGGGACTGACGCCGCGCGAGTTCGGCGTCCGGATCCGCACTCACCCCGTGCTCCGTGTGACGGCCAAGATGGGTGCGGCGGTTCCCGCTTTCACCTCCTACGGTGGGCGGCGCATCCAGACCCGGTACTTCATCGAGAACGACGTCGAGTGGCTGCAGCACAACGTCGACGCCGCTGACGAGCTGGTGCGGGACACCCGCGCCGCCGGCGGGATCGGAGAGCCTCTGCCGGCTGGGGGCCTTCTCTTCCGGGACGTCGCCGCCGACGTCGTCGAGCGGTTCCTCGGTCGGTACTCGAGCCATCCCGATTCACCCGACCTCGACAGCACTCTGATGCTCAAGTACACGGCGAAGGAGCGCGAGGTGGGAAGTCTTCACCGCTGGAGCATCGCCGTGATGGCGGCCGGAGACGACAGCCACGGCTCCGTCCGGCTGGGTGGGCTCGACTTCAGCCGCATCGCTCGCGCGAAGCTTCAGGTCAGTGCGCCCGAACGAGCCGACATCAAGACCCTGATGTCGAAGGACCACCGTGTCGTCGATCTGGACATCGCTCCCGCGGCGGCACGAGCCATGAACGAGTCCGCACTCATGGATGCGAGGAACGGCGACCCGGTGGCACGAAATCGGGCTCTGCTGTTGCTCTATCCGATCGACCCGAACTCGAAGCCGGATGTACAGAACGAGGCAACACGTCTTCCGCTGGAGGCGGCCACGGACGTGATCGGCATGGCCGTCGTGTTTCCCGGCAACGCCGAGTCCAAGGTCCGGACCACACACGTCACCGTCGATCTCTCGTCGGCCGATGTCGAGACGCCGGACGAGGCCGAGTTCGTCGAGCTGACCGGGCAGGAGTCGCCGTGACGTCGGACGTCGACTGGGCCGTGGAACTCGCTCACACCTGGCCGCTGCTCGAGACCGACGGACCCACACGCATCTCGTCGGCTCCGCTGCCGATCCCCGCAGGCCGCGGCAACGTGCGGGTCGGCGTCGACGGGGGCGACGGACGTCATCTGCTCGTCCCGGTCGGAGACGAGGACGTCCGAACCGACGGCGTTGAGGGGGCGTTGACAGTACTGCTCAGGACCTACACGTTTCAGGGCACACCGCTGAGGTACGTAGACGTCGTCTGCACGCGCCCGGATCTCGTCCACGCCTTCGACAACGTCCTCGTCGACATCCTGGGTCAGATCGAACACGCCCGCACTCCGGCCGGCACGACCGTGGAGGCGGTGTCCCGTTGGAGGGCACTGCTCGCGACGCGGCGGAGCGAGAAGCTCACGCTCACAGCGCAGATGTCGTTGTTCGCGGAGCTGACGGTTCTCGACCTTGTGACCGCGGGCGCCGAACTGCCTGCCCGGTGGTGGCGTGGTCCGCGCCGGGAGCCGCACGACATCGTCACGCCCGACCGTGCCATCGAGGTGAAAGCCGTCGGGGCGACGACGTCCGCGGTGACGATTCACGGATTCGACCAGCTCGACCCGCCCGACCGACCGTTGGCGCTCGTCGTCGCAGAGGTGATCGAGGAGCCCGGCGGCCGCACCCTGCCGGAGCTGGTCGACGCCGTCATCTCCCGAGTCGACGACCGTGGCGAGGCTCTCTGGTTGCTGACCGCTGCCGGCTATGAGCGGGCCGACTCGGAGCGCTACCAGGAGCGGTTCGTCGTCACCGGGATTGCTCATGTAGAGGTGTCGGAAGCGCTGCCGCGCATCGTCCCGTCGTCGTTCGGACCGGCCGGTGTGCCTCCGGGCATCTCAAGGGTCGAGTACCGCCTGGCTCTGGATGTGTTGGAACCGCTTCTCACCCGTGGCGAGAACGCGCTCCGCGTCTGGGCGGCCGGCTCGTGAGCCGCGCGTCGTGGTGGTCGCAGCCCGTGGCGGCGGAGGGTTCGACCGCCTCGGAGGGCATCCGCAGGCAACTCGGAAAACCACGCCTGGATCCGCTCGAGGTCCTCGTGCGCGAGACGGCTCAGAACACCTGTGACGCCGGTCTGTCCGACCATGAGATCGAGTACGCCGTCCGCCTCCGGAGACTGTCCGGCAACCAGTTCGACGCATGGCGGGACTTCCTGCTTCCGGAACCGACGTCCTCCCGATTGGGTCTGTCGGACGCGATGGAGCGCGCCCCCTTGATCATGACGATCGCGGACCGAGGCACCACGGGTCTCGGAGGACCGCTGCGAGCGGACGAGACGCCCCGCGAGGGCGAGCGACCGGACTTCGTGAACTTCATCCGCAATGTCGGTGAGCGGAAGAATCTCGACCTTGGGGGCGGCTCGTACGGCTTCGGCAAGGGCATCCTCTACAACGTCAGTAGATGCCACGTGATCGTCGCCGACAGCGTCTGCATCTTCCGCGGCACCCGCCAGCGTCGCCTCATCGCCGCCGCGCTCGGCGACGGATACACGGACGACGGGCGCCGCTATACGGGCAGGCACTGGCTGGGCGTGCGTGAGGACGACGGGCACACCCGGCCGCTGCTCGACGACGAGGCCGAGGCAATGGCGCAACGCTTGGGCCTCCCCCGATTCGCCGACGGAGCGACCGGAACCACGATCGCCATCGTCGATGCCGATCTCGGCCGCCGACGGGAGGGCGATGAGCCGCGCGACGGGAACGACGCCGCCCAGTTCCTCGCGTCCACGATGCTGTGGAACCTCTGGCCGCGCATGCTGCGCGACCGTCCGGGGCGCCTGGTCTGTTCGGTGCGAAATGATGGCTTCCTCATGGAGGTACCCGACCCTGAGACATCGATCGAGCTCGCCCCGTTCGTCCAGGCCTACCGGAGGCTGTCGGAACCCGGTTCTTACCGCGTCCCCGTCCGGAAATCACCGCCGACGGAGATAGGCCGCTTTGCCGTCGTCGACGCCATGGCTCCCATCCGCACCGACTCGGTCATCGCCGCGGCGGCTCCGTTCACCGGCGCGGCCCACCACTGTGCCCGGATGCGCCAGGCCGACCTCGTCGTCGACTACGTCGAGGGTGAGTCGACCACCGACGAGTCCATTCAGTACGGCGCGGTGTTCCGCGCATCGACCGAGGCGGACGCCTTCTTCGCCGAGGCCGAGCCCCCGACCCACGACACCTGGGTGACCAACGGCCTGGGCGGCACTGCGTTGGGCGTGGTGCGGCTCGGCAACGCGTTCGTGCGCGACGAGCTGCGCGACCGCGTTGCGAAGGGACGGCCGGCTACCCCGGTGGGCAACATCCCGCTGGCGGCGCTGGCGTCGAAGCTCTCCGGGCTGCTCGCGGCCGACGGCGGCGCAGCCGAGGCGTCGACGGGGTCGACACGCCTCACCACACGAGGAGGAGGAGGAGGAGGGCGGCGAGATGTCCCGCGGTTCGTGGAGGGCCCTGAGCTCGTGGCGGCCGACGGCAGGGCTCTGATCCGCGGCCTGGTGCGGTTCCCCGACTGGACGGAGAGTCGCATCGTCGTCGCCCGACCGCGTGTCGTCGTCGACGGCGGGGTCGAGGATCCGGACGGTCAGCTGTCCTCGCCTGAGGTCGTCGGCTGGCGTTCGGTTGACGCGGGAAGCCGGTGGTCGGGTGCCGCCATCGAGGTCGACCGCGACGACGAACGGACCTGGGAGTTGCTCGTCGCGCCTCCGCCGGACGCCGTGGTCCGCATCGACCTCGACGTACGAGAAACGCGCTCATGAGAGACGTCCGCCCCTACTTCGTCCCGCCCCTCGACAGCATCGACGCCTCGGCCTGGCAGCGACTCGTCGATGTCGAGTGGGAGCCGCTCGAGGCGTGGATCGAGGAGTGGGACTACCGCACACGTCTTCGTCTCCGTTCGAGCGTCGGCGTCAGCCTCACCACGCTGCGATCCACGACCGGACTGCTGGACGGCACCCCCCTCTTCTGGTCGCTGGGCTGGCGCGCCACCGACAGCAGGCTCGTGAGCGATCCCGTCATGTTCGAAGTTCTCGACGGCGACAACGCCCTCGAGCTGGAGGTTCCCCCTGATCGAGCCGGAGCGACGATCGTTCTGACCCGCAGGCTGGTCCTCGCGACCAACCGTATGCACGCCCGTTCGGGAGAACCACGGTGGGCGGGCAGCGTGCTGTGGAACGACGAGACGACAGTCCGCCTGACCGGTCACGGGTCCGCATTTCCCACCGAGATCGTCGATTTCCGGTCGATCGGACGCGATCCTCGGGCGAGCTGGTACCTCGAGCTGCCCTCCTCCCCCGACGTCGCGGCGATGGGTTCCTTCCTCCTGCTGATCAACTCGGCTGACACTGCGCTCGTCGCCGCCGTCTCCGCGGGGCGGCGCACGGCGGAGGCGCATCGGGTGCTCAACGACACAATGTTCGAGGGCGTGGTGGAGGAGATCGTGCGCTGGGCACTCGCACGCTGGCCAGAGCTGTCGGACTGTGAAGCCGACTCCGCAGGCGCGAGCGCGCGGATCCTGACCGGTCGTATCCTGCCTGACGCCGAACGCTGGACCGCTGCCGACGTCGACTCGATGGCGCTGAAGGCCGCTGTGATCGCCGGAGCACGCAGTATCGGATTCGGACGGCGGCTCTCATGACCCAGCTGTGGCCCCGGCTGGCCGCCGTACCTGCACGCGTGCTGTACGACGAGCGGCGCCGGCTCGATGTCGAACGACTCGTCGAACTCTCATCCCCGGAGCATCCCCGGCGCACCTATGCGGCCACAGGCGGGATCCGCGCCGGCGACCAGCAGGTGCTCGGCCTCGTGGCGGAGCTGCGACGCACGGCGGCGGAGTTCGGTTACCCGGAACCGTCGTCGGACGACCGCAGCCGGATCGGCTTCGACCGTGCGGCTGCCGCGGTGCTGCACCGACACATGCAGATCAACACCGTCGAAGCTGCTCACAACGAGGTGTGGAACTTCCTGGCCCTCGTCGCCGCACCCGATCTCGTGCGTTGGCGCTGGTTCGACAGCGAGAACCCCGAGCGGTGGGTTTCGTCCGACAGAACACGTCACATGTACGCCAGGCTCTGGTGGCAGGCTCTCACCTTCGTCGAGACCATGCGGGACGGCCGCGCGGACTTCTCGTTGCTCCGCACTCTGACCGAGCGGGACCTGAACCAGATCACGGAGCGCCGCACTATCGGTGGCGTGCCCCGCCTGGCTCGCGCCGTGGCCCGACTGGCTCTCACGGACGGCGCGCACGACGCGGGTGGCTCGGAGCTGCTGCGACAGATCACCCCACTGCTGCGGCGCCGGGTCATGTTCATCGACTTCTCGGCGCTCACTGACGAACAGATCGACGACCAGCTGCGTGCACTGCGGGCGGAGATTCCTCCGACGCCACGTCGGGGGCAAGAGCAGCGAGCAGATGCGAGGGGAGCTACGACCGAGCAGGAAACACACCCACTCACGGTCGCCACGACACGGAGTGTCCCGGCACCCCGCGTCGAAGTGCGCCTGCGGGAAGATCCGCGATCGGGCGGATCCGGCGCACGAGCACGATCGGAGGAGCCCTCCACCGCTCTGACTCTCGTCGACGTGTGCGCCGGCGCCGGCGGTCTGGCTCTGGGCCTGGAACGGGCCGGGTTCAGCCCGACGCTCTTGCTCGACAAGCGTCCGGTTGCCTGTGACACCCTGCGCGCCAACCGTCCGGGATGGGACATCCGGGAGATGGATCTGCTCGATTTCGATCCGGCAGAACACCCGCAAGTACGCGGCGTGGATCTGCTGTCGGCAGGTCTGCCGCGGGTACAAGCGGCCGCCACGGCCAACCGTGTTCGCGGCAGTGATCAGGAGATCGAGCTGCTGAGGGCCACGATCAGTCTGGTGAAGGACATGCGGCCACGGGGGCTTCTCGTCGACAACGTCCCGGGCTTGGCCACCAGGGATGAGTTCGCAGCCATCCGGATGTTCGTCCGCGAGCAGCTCACTGATCTGGGTTATTCGTACGAATGGTTCGTGGTCAACGCTGCGGAGCACGGAGTGCCCCAGGACCGACAGCACGGAGTCCTCGTCGCCCTCCGGGGCGAGGAGGTGCAGTCTTTCGAGCCGCCGGCGAGCGCTCCGAAGCCTCCAATCACGGTCGGCGAGGCGCTGGAAGAGTCCATGGCAGCCCGAGGATGGCTGCAGGCAGGACAATGGGCCGCGTATGCCAACCGGATCGCACCGACCCTCGTGGGCGGATCCTGGGAACGAGGCGGAGCGGACCTCGGCCCGACCGGATCGAAACGGGCATGGGCCCGGTTGGGGGTCGACGGTGGAACCGTCGCCGACGACCCTCCAGGCCCCGACTTCCACTGGGATCCTCAGCTCGGCCGTCCGGGATTGGTTCCACTCACGGTGGAGCAGGTCGCCAGGCTCCAGGGGTTCCCGGATGACTGGACCATCGCGGGTCGCAAGACCGCTCGTTATCGACAGGTGGCGGAAGCAACCCCCCCACCGATGGCATCGGCGCTGGGCCGAGCCGTCGCCGCGGCGTTGTCGGCGCGGTGAGTTCGATGGCCGAGAGTGGATCGATAGCATGCAGCCTCATGACGTCCGAGCAATCGCACATCTGTTCGCCTGCTCGGGCAAGCATGGTCGACCTCTTCGCGGGTCCGGGAGGCCTCGACGTTGCTGCGCGCTGGCTCGGTGTGTCCGCACACGGCGTCGAGTGGGACGCCAACGCCTGCGCAACCCGTCGTGCGGCCGGACTTGGCACCACTCACGGCGACGTCAGGAAATTCGGGCCGAACCATAAATTCGCGAAAGCGACCATCCTCGCAGGCGGACCGCCCTGCCAGACCTTCACCGTCGCCGGAACGGGCGCAGGTCGCCGGGCACTTGATCAAGTGCTCGCCCTGGTCAAGCGGATGGCAGCGGGCGAGGACATCAGCGCGACCCTGGCCGAACTCGACGACGAGCGGACAGGCCTGGTGCTGGAGCCCCTGCGATGGGCGCTGGAGGCGAACCTGCTCGGTCGCCCGTACAAGGCCATCGTCCTCGAGCAGGTACCTGCGGTCCTTCCGGTCTGGGGCGCAGTGAGGGAGGCACTGGAAGCCATCGGCTACCGGGCTGATCACGGAATTCTCCACACGGAGGAGTTCGGAGTGCCGCAGACGCGACGACGCGCCATCCTCATCGCACGCCTCGACGGCAAAGTGGAACTCCCCCGTCCCACCCATCGTCGGTTCCGTAAGGGCGTACCGCGCTTGGAGGGAGTCAACGACGGACTGCTTCCGTGGGAGACGATGGACGGCGCATTGAGCCGGCCGGGTCCCTTCACCGTCGTCTCCAACTACGGCACGGGAGGGGACCCGAGGGCTCGTGGTCGACGCCGATCCGACGAGCCCGCCGCCACCGTGACCGGGAAGATCCGACGAAACCGTCTGGTCGGCGCGCACGAGGGATCGGAGCGCTTCAGCCTGTCCGAAGCCGGTCGGCTACAGACCTTCCCCATCGACTACCCCTGGCAGGGGAAGGACATCGCCCAGCAGATCGGCAATGCGATCCCGCCACGTCTCGCCGCTCATGTTCTCGCCGCGGCCCTCGACCTGCCTCTGGACAGCACGATGCTCGACGCGGCTGTGAACGCCTCGTGGCGCGCTCCAGGCACATCAGGCAGCGCTGATCCATGCGCCCAGGAGGATCTCGGGGCGGAGGCCGCGATGTCACCCGTCGGCAGCTGACTCATACGCGAGTCAACACAGTGCCTCCAGCGTTTCGCTGTAGCCACTCACGGCCACCCACCGATCAGCTCCTCGATCACCGCCTTCTCCTCCGGCGAGACGATGGACGGGTTGCTCATCTGGGGCGCGCGAAGCACTTCCAGCCCCGAGGTCCGAGGATCAGCCCGCAGCTGCTCACGAGGCAGCACCTCGGGAAGCAGGGTCATCGCCAACCCGACCCGGAGCCGCGGCTCGTCACGCGTAATGACGCCGGTGGTGCGCCCCACCATCCAGATCCCCGGCTCCGGAACCGAGGTCGCGCTGCCGGAGACCCACAGCACGGCGGCCTGATCTGCCTTCACCAGGTCGACGCGGTAGGTGGGATGCGCGCACCATCCGTCGACCGAGGCGCCGCCACGCAGACCCGGTTCGAGCTCGGCGAACTCCCGCGGGTTGCAGGTAAAGAGCCACGCCCCGATGTCGGCCGCCGTCAGCCTGAGTCGTGCCGCCACAACGTCTCCCTTTCGACTACGCCCGGCCGGTGACCACATCGCCCGCCGACCGGGATAGGCGCAGGCCCTCGACCGCCGGCACCACCAGCAGCACGGCAAGCAGGACGAACGCCACGCGGAAGGGGCCAGCGACGCCGTGGATCACCCCGACCGCCTCACCGAGTCGCACGAGCAACGCTCCCACCGCGACCCCGAGGCCGGCGCCGAGTTCCTGCAGCGTCGAGAGCAGCGTGTTGGCGTGCGTCATCCGACCCGCCTCGACGTCGGCGAACGCCACGCTGTTGTAGGCGGTGAACCCGATCGACCGGAAGATCCCGCTCACCGCCAGCACCGCGACGAGCAGCGGCAGGGGTGTCGTCGGTTGGAGGAACGCGATCGCCACCAGGCACGCCGCAGACGCAGCGACAGAGCCGAGCAGCACCGTGCGGATCCCGAAGCGGCGCATCAGAGGTGTGGTCAGCGGCTTGATGCCCACGTTGCCGAGGAACAGCGCGATCACGGCGAACCCCGCCTGGGCCGCCGACCAGCCGAAGCCGAGCTGGAAGAACAGCGGCAGCAGGAACGGCACAGCGGTGATCACCGCGCGGAAGATCGAGCCGCTGACCGCCGTCACCCGGTAGGTCGCGACCCGCAGGATCCGGAGGTCCACGAGCGGGCGCGGGGACCGCAGGAGGTGCCGCACGGCAGCACCGAGCAGCACGGCAGCAACGGTGAGCCCGACCCCGACCACCACCCACCGCGTCTCCCCCGCACCCAGGCTCTCCATCCCGACGACCAGCGCGCCGACTCCGAGGGCGGTCAGGGCGAACCCGCGACGGTCGAGCGGCCCTGCGTCCTCGGCGCGCAGGTCGGGCACCAGACGACGGGTCAGCAGCAGCGCGGCCACCCCGAGCGGGATGTTGATCAAGAAGATCCAGCGCCACGACGCGTACTCACTCAGCACCCCGCCGAGTACAGGGGCGATGACGGGCGCGGCGAGGGCGGGCCAGGTGAGGTAGGCGATGGCGCGGACCAGGTCGGGTTTGGCGGTCGTCCGCAGCACCACCAGCCGCCCGACCGGCACCATCATCGCGCCGCCCACGCCCTGCAGGACCCGCGTCGCCGTCAGGATGGGCAACGTCGGTGCGGCGGCACACCCCGCCGAAGCCAGCGTGAACAGCAGCAACGCGACCGTGAACACCCGCCGGGCGCCGAAGCGGTCGGCCAGCCACCCGCTGATCGGGATCAGCACGGCCAGTGTCAGGACGTAGGCGGTGATGGCGATGTTGATGTCGACCGGGCCGACCCCGAAGTCGGCGGCGATGTGCGGGGCGGCCGGCGCGATGATCGTGCCGTCGAGGATCTCCATGAAGAACGCGCCGGCGATGAGGAGCGCCAGGCCCCGGTTCAGACCTGCTTCCTCGCGCACCCGGACACCGTAATCGCCGCAAGAGCGACTCCGGGGTACGTGTGATGTCGAAGACTCTGGCCGGATGCCCTCACGATCTGGCGCGCCGAAGCGATCATCCTGCCGTCGAACGCGTACGCCTGGGGCGAGGCACCGGAATCTGTACCTTGCACGGCCGGCACTGCCAGTACAGATCTGCTGCTGCGCTCCGACGTCGCCGCACCTCCATGTGCTCCGTGCACGACGAACACGGCCGCAGAGTCCCGACCTCCTCGACCTGCAACTCGATGAGCAACCGCGAAGCGAACGCCCGGCCGTCCATCGTGATCATGGTTTCGCGAGAGCTTCCGGGGGTGTTGGATAGCGGGTTCTGGCTGCCGAAAAGCACGATCTGCTCGTCGATGACCACGATCTTCCGATGCTCGACGTCGGAGCGGATGAGTGTGACGCCTGACGCGAGAAGCGCGGGTAGCTGACGTTGAGCCCATTCCTTGGACATGAGGCGATCGTGGTCCGGTCGCATGAACAACCGAACGTCGACACCGCGCTCGACAGCCGCGTGGATCATCGGCACGACGTCCCTCGCCCGATTGGCGATCCACGGCGACCACATCCATACCGAGGTTCGTGCGGCTCCCAGATGCCGCTGGAGTTCACGGCCGAACGTGTGCTCGTCGTGCACATCCGTGACGGTCACAAGCTGCTGAAGTAGCCGGGAGACCTCGGTGAACGTCTCATCGACCGGACCGCGAGGCGGGTCGTCAAGACCGAGCATTGCCGCGGCACTCCAGCACCGGATCTCCCCGCGGTCAATGCCTTCTCGTAGCTGCTTCAACGGTCCGCTACCCGCAGCTGCCAGAGCTTGCCCATCAACGATCAGATAGAGGCGACTTCGGGCACGCGTGATGCCCACACCGAAGGCCCTCAATCCGTCGTATTCCCAGGGTGATGCCCTGCGCTTCCCGCTGGCCACCCAGCCGCGTCCGTCGTCCACGAGGTCGAATATGACCGTCGGGTACTCGCGACCCTGGAAAGAGTGCACCGTTCCTACCGCCGTACCTGCGACCATGCCTCGGTCGTTCAGCGCAGCGACTGTTGCCTCGGACTGCGCGCGGTACGGCGTGACGACACCGACCGCTCCGTCGGGCACGTGTAGTTCCGCCAACGCCCGGGACAGCACGACGCCCGCCATCCACCACTTGCCGCTGACCGTTCCGGCACGGATGGCAGCCAGCTCGGGCACGGTCGAGACGTCGACGAGCACGATCTCCGTCTGGGGTCGGACGTTGACGCCGGGGAGCTCGTAGGCATCGCGTAGGACCTCGTAGATCGCGCTGTTGGCGAGCCGGCGCAGCTCCGGTCCGAACCGGAACTGATAGGTGAGCGCCACGCAGCTTCCCGTCGCGTCGATGTCGCTCGGGGCGTGAATGCCCACATGGGAGAAGCAGGTAGCCCGGATCCACTTCTGAATTGCCGGGCTGGAATCGCGCTCGAGCCCCTCGAGTACGGGCCCGAGCTGCAAAAAGTCTCCGAAGAGCACTGCCGTGGTCTTCGCGCGACACAGCGCGAGCAGTACCTCGGCCAGTGCAGCTGCGCCAGCCTCATCGACGAGGACGACGTCGAACATCGTCGATGCGATCGCGCGATTGAGCCTGGATCGTGCGAGCGTCGTCGCGACGACGCGGGCCTCCCGGACAAGCTGCTTCTCCGCGTTAGCACGCAGATTGCGGACCCGGTCGGTGATCGCGCGGAGCTCTGCTTCGATCGCACCCCGCTGCCCTGCGGTCTCGCGTTGCCGGCCGAACAACTCCTGCAACCGTCGGTGTCGCATCGGGAGATTCCGCCGTACGCACCGCGCGACAAGCTGTTGATCATCTTCGGTCGGGTTGCCGTGAGATCTGGCATCCCGAACGGCAGTGCGCAAGCCGCTGAGTTCGCGCCGTGCGCTCTGGAGTTCATCGTGAGCGGCGGTAGCAGCGTGCTGCGCACCCGTGAGACGGACGTCAGCGGCGTCGAGATCGGCAGAACTGACGGTGCCGCTGATCGCTCGTGCTTCAACCTGCACCGCCAGCAGGCCTCTCCGTCGATCGGCCGCCTCCGCGACGAATCGCTTGTAGTCCGCCGCTACACGATTGCGCTGCCAGCTATGGCGCTGGCGCGCGAGCAGGCCGCGCGGTGGGCGCTCGTTGTTGACGGCGTCACGTTCTAGTCGGAGGGTCCGCTGCTCCTCGTCGAGACGAGCGAGCTCGTCGGCAGCGTTGCGGTGCTGGGCGAGCGCACGGCGCGCCAAGTCGAGCTGTGCGTGGGTCGCCGTCGCATCGTGCAGCGCTGTTCGGGCCGCCGCTTCTGCTGCAGTTGCTCTCCTGGCCGCAGCCTCGGCATCCCGGACTCGTGGGCCAAGCTCCTCAACCTTCCGTTCGGCCGCAACGCGCGCTGCCGCAGCCCGGTAGGTCTGATCGTCGTAGTCAACCAGCTCGGCCTGCAGGCCTTCGATCTCGGCATCGAGCCCGTCCATCTCGCGCAGGCGCGCGGCCGCCTGCTCACGCTCCTGATCAGCGGCGCGGGACTGGGTAGCCGCCAGCCGCTCCAGCTGGACGTCGGGATCGGCCGCGATCTCCTTCAGGTGAGCGGGACCGACACGGATCGCCACTCCAGGGCGGCGCGGCAGTCGAGGAAGCACGGCGTGCAGGGCGTTGTCGACTGCGACGTTCGCCGTCGATACGAGCAGGACGCGCTTGCCCCTACGGACGAGCTCCTCGATGGCGCGGGCGAGCACCTGCGTCTTTCCTGTCCCTGGCGGACCCCAGACAAGCCGAACGCCCGGACTCAGACAGGCACGGAAGGCTTCAGCCTGGGAATCGAGGAGGCCCACAGCATCTGCCCGCGAGGTTGCTCGCTGCGCCAGCCTCTTCTCGGCCAGCGCCTCGGCCAAGGGCGCCGATCCTGCGGCACGCAAGCCGTCCCGCAGCTTCTCGAGGAGGAACCGAGCCGACATCGAACGGACCCACAGGTGACGGCAACGGCTGGGTAGGCCCGGGGGCTCGCGCAGCAGGAGTACGCCGTCGACGATGCGGAACTCCTCGATCGGATATGCCAACTCGACGTCGGGGCCGCGCTCGCCAGCGAAGCACGGCTCGCCGAGCGTGTCCGGGTTGGTCCCGTTGAGTCGTAGATCCAGCACCAGCCAGCCGTCACGGGGCGGGTCAGCCAGGCCGACCTTCCGCCACCCTGCAACCTTCCGTCCGCGCTCGGGCTTCGTCTCGATCCATCGTTCGACCGCTTCGACGACCTCAACAGACCAGTCCGCAGCCATCCGCCCCCGCTCGCCGCCCCTGATCGATTCAACCAAGGATGACCGCTTGCTCACACAGAGCTATCTGAGTGACATTGCAGGGCGCACGAGGTCAGCCAGCGGCGCGGAACCGCGCGTAGCGCTCCTCCAGGAGGTCGATGTTCGGACGCTCGGCCCGGACCTTCGGCAAGGCCATCAGCCGCTGACCGTGACGTCCCTTCAGACCGTGCTCCAACATCGGACCGTCGATCTCCTCGAGCAAGTCGGCGCGGATCTCGACGACGAGGTCCGGCCTGATCCCGAGGACCGAGCTGTCGTAGGCAGCGTGGTGGATCTTGCACAGGGCCAGGCCATTGCGGACGGACGCGATTCCGGCTGCCTCTCTGTCGGGCACGATGTGGGCTGCATCGAGCAGCTCTGCGTGTCGCAGCGCGCACACCGCACACCGCGTCTCGTACGCGCGAAGCACTGTGGCGCGGAAGACCGGCTGGTGCAGTCGCTGCTTCGTCTGCCGGAGGATATAGCGCCGCACCTGCTCGGTGATCTCGCCACCCTTCGACACCAGCCCTCGCGCCACATCCGGATCGATGACGAACTGCTGCAGTTCCGGTTCCTCCCACAGCAGGTACATCAAATAGATCGGCTTGTAAACACCGGGCGCGACACCGAAGAACCAGATCAGCGGTGCCTGGTCTTCCATGGCGGTTCGAAGCGCACGGTTTTCCGCATGCTTGTAGTCGGCGCCACGCCATTTGTACCGCAGCAAGCCGTCCGGTCCGACATCGTCGGCGTAGGGCCGCTCCTTGCCCTCGACCGTGTATACGGTGCGGATCGAGAGCGCCGACGAGAGCTCGCGGGGCTTCCGGATGCCCCGTTGGGCGTCCATGAGGCGGAACGGCTGCCCGGCCACCTCGAAGTCGAGGAGGTCGGACGACGAGATCGGTATCTGCCCGTCGTTCGTACGGACGGTGAGCCAACGCTGGGCTTCCCTGCGGAGAACCGCGTCGAACTCCGGGCTGTTGATCACGGCGGGACGATACCGGTCAGCCAAGGCCGAGCCGGTATCGCTCGGCGAACAGCACACGACGCTCGAGCGGAACCGACTCGTCGTCGAGCATTCGAGGTCGGTGGTGGGTGGCATCCACGGCTCGGCGATCGGCGTCCTTGGCGTCGCTCTTGCGCGCGAACTCGTCGAAGAGCAGCCGTTTGCCCTGCTGGATCTCGCGAATGCGCTCGTCGATGCTGTCCTTGGCGAGCAGCCGGTGGACCTGCACCGTGCGGACCTGGCCCATCCGGTGCGCACGCGCTATCGCCTGCTCCTCAGTGCTGGGCTTCCACTGTGGTTCGGTGAGGATCACGACGGACGCGGCCTGCATGTTGATGCCGACGCCGCCGGCCTCGATCTGTCCGAGCAGTACCGCGTGTCCTGGCCGCGCGGAGAAGTCGTCCACGATCCGCTGGCGTGCCGCAGGCTGCACCGATCCGTTGATCGTCCCGACCACCGACGACCCGAGTGCGCGGTGGACCAGCTCGAGGGTCCCCAGGAAGTAGGAGAAGATCACGACCTTCATCCCGTCCTGCTCGGCTTCCTCGACGAGATCCTTCAGCCGCTCGAGCTTCGCCGAGCTTGGCGAGCTGAGCGGCGCTTGTCGCATCGACATGAGGTTGCGGGACGACACAGCCGACGTGTAAGCAGCCTCGTCGTCGTTGCCGAGCTGCACCCAGGACTCGGTCTCGATCTTCTCCGGCAACTCGGTGAGCACGTCCTCCTGATTCCGGCGCAGGTAGACGGGGGCGACGGCGCGGCGGAAGGACTTGGCGCCCGCGATGGCGTCGGCGGCGTCGATGTCCCGCGCCACGCGGGGCTGCAGGTAGCCCACGAGCGTGCGGAACTCCTCGACGCGATTCTCCATCGGCGTCCCGGTGAGGAACAGCGAGCGCTGTGAGCGCTGCACCGCCTCGTGCACCGCCTTCGAACGCGCAGCATCCGGGTTCTTCACGTAATGCGCCTCGTCGACGACAAGCATCGCGACGTCGGCGGCACGCACATCGGCGGGCAGGCGGCCGAGCGTGCCGAACGTGGTCACGCCGACACCACCGTCGCGGAGCCACCGGCGACCGGCTGCATCCCGGTCGGCACCATGCAGGCTGTGAGCCGTAAGCACGCTGTGCTTGGCAGTTTCGTTGAGCCAGTTGATCTGGACGCTCGCGGGACAAACGACGAGAAAGCGCCGTTGGCCCTTTGCCGCAAGGTGCGCGAATACGGCGAGCGCTTGGATGGTCTTCCCGAGGCCCATCTCGTCGCCCAGGATGGATCGCTCCTGGTGAATGGCGTACTGCGCCCCGAAAACCTGATATCCACGCAGTGTCGACGTCAGTTTGCTCGTATCGAGCGGTACGGCGCTGATGCGCTGGCGCAGTTCCTCAGGAACGAAGCCACGTGCCGCGTCCTCGTCCTCGGCTCCGCCGGCCCCTCCGACGGTCGACAGCACAGCGTTGACTGATGCGGCATCGGACAGGTACTGCCCCCACAGCCGTCCTCGTTCGTAGCTGCGGGGGTCGAGCTGCTGCTCGTGGGCTCGGATCGCCTGTTCCAGAGCCTTGGTTCGAGGATCAGCCAGGATCACGTCGAGCTTGGCCAGCGCATCCAGTGCCGCGTTCTTCTTCGAGCGCCGGGAGAAGAACATCGAGATCCGGCTACTGGCCCGTTCCGCGTCAGCCAGCAGGGGCGCGACCTGCCTCCGTAACGACTGAAGGGGGTTCTGAAGCGATGCCGCGGCAGAATCGGCTGCTCGTAGGGCGGCGAGGGTAGCCAGCAGTTGAGTCTGCGCACCATCCTGGCGGTCCGGGTCGAAACGGAACCGGGTGTCGCGATGCACCTGCACGGCGACGGTGCGCGCCGCGCGCTTGACCTCCTGAACCGTCGTCTGACCGACTCCGGGAAGCTGGTGAAGCCGATAGTCCTGCACGTTCAGGACGTCGGCGACCGTGCGGTAGCCGGCCTGCTCGATCGCCCCGAGCCGTACGCCACGCCCAGCGAAGTCCTTGAGCGCCTTGATCGGCGTCTCGCGGAGACGCGCCGCGACCCGTTCGCCGTTGAGGACCTCGAGTTGGTGTCGAGCAACGTCGCGGAGGATCTGCGGTGCGGAGACCAGCGCAGTGGCTCGGTCGACGAGCTCGCGAACAGCCGCGATCGTGGCTTGAGCACCAGGCCCGATCTTGCCTCGGGCCATGTCGAGAGCTGCCTCGTCGGGGGCGTTCTGGCTCACCGGTGCTTCGCCGTCATCCGAGCACCCATCACCGACTGCACTGTTTTCCCCCACATCTGGTCATCACGCTGATCCGACGGTTGATCGTCGCCGGCGACGTGGGCGTCACCAGGGCGCTGGTGGATCACACGAACGGGGCAACGCGACGGGCCAGCGGCGTGGGACCGCACCGACCGACCAGTCCAGCCACGACCGCCGGGCCGAGGCCCCGACGAGGGGTGAGCAGGCGTACGACGAACGACCGGTTCGACCGAACGAACGCTCGAACAGCCGGAACCACCGCCACACCGGCAGCTCTTCACCGAAGTTTTGCCACCGCTGTAGCACCGGGGCCCCGGGCAACGACATGTCGTCGGACGACGATCACCAGGAACGACGTGGGCGCTCCCAACACGGCAACACAGGCCGTACGAGATCCCCCACCCAAACTGGCGATTCCCGGCCGACCTGACCAGGTCCGTCGACCTCAACGCAGTGGGACCGCCATGGCGGCTGTCCAAGTGTCCACCTCGCTCGTTTACATCGCTAACAGATACTAGTCTCGATAGATGCTAGATCATGTGTACACTCCTGAAGCCCGCAGCGTCGATGTACGACACGCGGAACCGGCCGGACATCGCTGGAGGAAAAGTGGCCCCGAACCTGGACCTCGTGGCGGACCGGTTTCGACTGCTAGGCCCCATCGGCAAGGGCAACATGGGCGAGGTTCACCGCGCGGAGGATCTGCAGGCCAAGGGGGATGCCGTCGATCGCATCGTCGCTGTGAAGCTGATCCTGCGGAGCCGTGCGGGCGCGCTCATCGACTCCTCGTCAGACGCGAAGACGGTTGAGCGGTTCCGCCGCGAAGTCCGCATCATGCGCAAGCTCAACGACCCCAACCTGCCCCGCATCATCGACGGGGGCGCGGACTCCGCGGGCCTGGCCTACCTGGCAATGGAGTTTCTCGACGGACGATCGCTCCGTGACCTGGTCTCGGAGTGCCCGCAGTCGCCGATCTCCTGGGTTGCCGCGCTGGGCGCACAGATCGCAGCCGGCTTGTCCGCAGCGCATAAAGTCGGCGTGATCCACCGCGACCTCAAACCGTCCAACGTGATGGTGCTCCGTGGCGGCAAAGTCAAGGTCCTCGACTTCGGCATGGGACGGATCGTCGACGACATCGAGCACGCCCAGCTGACCAGCACCGGAGTCACCGTGGGCACCGCCCGCTACATGGCACCCGAGCAGTTTCGCGAGTCGTCTGTGGGCCCGGCAGCCGACCTGTACGCCCTCGGGTGCGTGCTGTTCGAGCTGCTCACTGGCGTCCCACCGTTCCACAGCGAGTCCGCACACGAACTCGGCCAGAAGCACCTGACCGAGCCCCCACCCCCACTGGGACCGCTGCGCTCGGACGTTCCGAAGGAACTCGCCCGACTCATTGAGAGCTTGTTGGAAAAGGATCCAGTTGACCGCCCGGTCGACGCGGCCGCCGTCCGAGAGGTCCTGCTGCCGCTTGCGGTGGGCGACAAGAGCATCCCCGGGTGGGAGGAGCTGAACCCGGTCCCGCTCCTGGCGAAGCCACGCACGACCACTCCGGTGGCGGCCAGACCGGATCCTCACACCCGGCAGGCCATGTCCGGCATGGACGTCTTCGGCGTGCACCGCAAGCTCGTCGACGACTACCGGGCGTTCACCGAGGGCGGCACCATCATCCGCGACGAGGACATCGCCGCGTTCGTCGAGAAGGATCTCGACGCAAAGTCGCAGTGGCCGGACCCTTGGCTGTCCCTGAACCCGTTCTTCGCCTCCGGTGGCACGGTTCTCGAGCTGGCGAACGCAGGCGTGCTGCACCAGGAGTGCACGCGCATCTTCCAAGCGGGCAAGACCGATGGTGGCCTGGTGTGCGACGGCCGCCCGCTCACCCTGCACCGCCACCAGCGCGAGGCGATCGATATCGCACGTTCCGGCGAGTCCTACGTCCTCACGACGGGCACCGGATCCGGCAAGTCGCTGTCCTACATCGTGCCGATCGTCGACAAGGTCCTCAGGGACCGCGAGCGCGAGGAGCCCGGGGCCCGCAAGCGCGTCCGGGCGATCATCGTCTACCCGATGAACGCCCTGGCCAACAGCCAGCTCAAGGAGCTCGACAAGTACCTCCTCGACGGCTATGGCAAGGGTCGCGAGCCCGTCACCTACGCCCGCTACACCGGCCAGGAGGGCGACGAGCGCCGCAAGGAGATCCGCGACAATCCGCCGGACATCCTGCTCACCAACTACGTGATGCTGGAGTTGATGCTCACCCGGCCCGACGACCGGCGCTCGCTGATCAAGATGGCCAGCGGTCTGGAGTTCCTCGTCTTCGACGAGTTGCACACCTACCGCGGCCGCCAGGGTGCGGACGTCGCCCTGCTGATCCGCCGGGTCCGTGAGGCGTGCAAGGCCGAGCGCCTGCAGTGCGTGGGCACCTCCGCAACCATGTCCAGCGAAGGGACGTTCGCCGCGCAGCAAGAGGTCGTCGCCCGCGTCGCGTCCACGCTGTTCGGCGCACCCGTCAGCCCCGGCAATGTCATCGGTGAGACGCTGGTGCGCGCCACCGGCGACACCCCGGACACGGTGCCGATCGAGCGACTCGAAGCAGGCGTGGCCCCGCGCGCATACGCCGACCTGGTGGCCGACCCGCTCGCGCGTTGGATCGAGACCCGCTTCGGTCTCGCCACCGAGGAGGGCACCGGCCGCCTGATCCGGCAGAAGCCTGCGAAGATCGAGGACGCGGCCGCCGAACTCGCCCAGGACAGTGGTCTGCCCGAGCACATCTGCGTGGGGGCGATCCGCCATACCCTGAAGGCAGGCTCCGAGGCCCGGCATCCCGTGACCGAGCGCCCCCTGTTCGCCTTCCGGCTGCACCAGTTCCTGTCCAAGGGCGACACGGTCTACGTCACGCTGGAGGACAAGGTCACTCGGCATCTGACGCGCGACTACCAGCGGGTCCAGCCAGGCTCCGATGGCAAGATCCTGCTCCCGCTCGCCTTCTGCCGCGAGTGCGGCCAGGAGTACCTGACCGTCTGGCGGAAGCCGAAGGACGACAGGGTCGTCTACGAACCGCGTCGGGACACCGCCGCGACCAGTGGACAGGCCGGCGATGGCTATCTGTACATCGACTCCGACCGCCCGTGGCCGCGCACGGTGGAGGACGCCCTCCTCGATGGACGCCTTCCGGAGTCCTGGCTGGAGGTCGACGACCACGGCTACGAGGCTCTGCGGGACTCCTACCGGAAGCGGCTGCCCATGGCCGTCACGGTGGACCCCTACGGAACCGAAGGCGACGGCCAGCTCGCAGCGGCGTTCATCCCTGCACCCTTCCTGTTCTGCCTGCATTGCGGTGTGAGCTACGAACAGGTCCGAGGCAAGGACTTCGCCAAGCTGGCCACCCTCGACCAGGAAGGCCGTTCGTCGGCCACCTCGCTCGTCTCTGCCTCCATCGTGCGCTCACTGAAGGAAGCGCCCGTCGAGGCGCTGGACAAGAGGGCGCGCAAGCTGCTCACCTTCGTCGACAACCGTCAGGACGCCTCACTGCAGGCGGGACACTTCAACGACTTCGTGCAGATCACTCAGCTGCGGGCCGCCCTGTTCCAGGCAATGTCCGAGGCGGGCGAGGACGGCATTCGGCACGAGAAACTCGCATCTCGGGTTGCGGACGCCCTTGGCCTGGACGTGGCCGACTACACGGGCGGCACGGATTTGCCGCCCGCGCTCGCCCGCAATGCCGCCAAGACGCTGCAGGATGTCATCGCCTTCCGGCTCTACCTCGACCTGCAGCGCGGCTGGCGGGTCACCATGCCGAACCTGGAGCAGACCGGCCTGCTGGAGATCGACTACGAAGACCTGGACTGGCTTGCCGAGCAGCACGGCCGGTGGGCGAAGACGCAGCCGGAACTTCGCGATGCCGAGCCGGTCCGCCGTGCCGAGATCATGCGGGTGCTGCTGAACGAGATGCGCCGAGCGCTCGCCGTCGACGTGCAGTACTTCCGCGACGACTTCGACAACCTGCAGCGCGCCAGCGAGGAGCGCCTCGTCGACCCGTGGGTGCTGTCGACAAGCGACCGCCCGCAGGTGGGCACCGCCTACCCGCAAGGGTCGAAGCCGGGCATGGACCGGTCGGGGCTCTTCGTGTCCGGCCGTGGAAAGTTCGGCAAGTACCTGCGCCGGGTGCACTTCCCGGGCCTGTCGACCGACGACACGCAGCACGTCATCGCGGCTGTGATGAACGTGCTGGCTGATGCTGCGCTGCTGACCAAGGTCGACACGGCACCGCAGCGAACGGGGCGATACCGGCGATCCCCAAGCCAGACCATCACCGGATACCGCATCGCCGCTCGCGCACTCATCTGGCGCTATGGGAACGGTGAGACGGGTTTCCATGACCCGCTCACCCGCACCTACGCCAGCGGTGACGGTCCCCGCGTCAACCCGTTCTTCCGCGACCTCTACCGGAATACGGCTGGCACCCTTGGTGGCCTCGCGGCGCGGGAGCACACCGCCCAGGTCAGCCCCGATGTGCGCGAGCAGCGCGAGGAAGACTTCCGCAAGGGCACGCTCAAGCTCCTCTACTGCTCACCGACGATGGAGCTCGGCGTCGACATCTCCGAGCTCAACGCCGTGATGATGCGCAACGTGCCCCCCACCCCCGCTAACTACGCTCAACGCAGCGGACGAGCGGGCAGATCAGGACAACCTGCCTTGGTCACCACCTATTGCGCCACCGGAAACAGCCACGACCAGTACTATTTCCGCCGCTCTGACCGCATGGTTGCCGGGGCCGTCACCCCGCCGCGCCTCGACCTCGCCAACGAGGACCTCGTGCGCTCCCACGTACAGGCCATCTGGCTGGCCGAGTCCGGACTCAAGCTGGGCCGCGCCATCCCCGACATCATCGACATCGGCTACGACGAGGGAGCCCGCCGGCCCGACCCCCTATTGCCGTTGCACGACCACATCGCCGCTGCCCAGCATGATCCCCACACGCAGCAGCGTGCCGTCACGGCCGCCCGGCAGGTGTTCGGCCGGCTGCTGACGGAGTTCGAGGACACCACGTGGTGGCACGACCAGTGGATCGAGGACACCCTTCGGGTCGCGGACGACCAGTTCGACCAAGCCTTCGAGCGATGGCGGGGCCTCTTCAAGGCCGCGCTTGTGGACCAGGCCGAGCAGAACCGCCGGGTGCTCGACCACACCCTGTCCGAACGCGACCGTAACTTCGCCGTCCGCCGTCGCAGGGAAGCGGAGACGCAGCTCAACCTCCTGAAGAACGAGAGCGTGGACAGCAAGTCGGTGCTGGCCGACTTCAGCCCCTACCGCTATCTCGCCAGCGAGGGATTCCTGCCCGGGTACTCCTTCCCGCGGCTGCCCCTGGCCGCCTACATCCCCACCTCCACCCGCAGGTTCGGCGAGGGCGACTACCTCCAGCGCCCCCGGTTCCTGGCCATTCGTGAGTTCGGCCCCGGCGCGCTCATCTACCACGAGGGCTCCCGCTACCAGGTCACGCGTATCCAGCTGCCGCCGGACGCCACAGGAGACGTGGTCACCACCGAGGCCAAGCGCTGCACCGCCTGCGGTTACCACCACGACGTCCTCGGAAAAGCCGACAGGTGCGAGTTCTGCAAGGAGCCGATTCGGGAAAAGACAACCGGTCTGCTCCAGCTGCACACCGTCTACACGCAACGGCGGGAGCGGATCTCCTCGGACGAGGAGGAGCGCAGGCGGGCGGGTTTCCGGCTGGTGACCTCGTACCGCTTCCACGACCACGGCGCTCGCCCGGGCCGCCGGGATGCCCTGGTCTCCGACTCGAACGGTCCGATCGCGACGGTGACGTACGGCGACTCGGCGACCGTGCGTATCACGAACGTCGGCCGGTTGCGCGCAGCCGACAACGAGCCAGACGGCTTCTGGCTCGACCCTGCGGACGGCCGCTGGATGAACGAACGCGACGCCGCGGAGTCATCCGGCGACTCCGGCGAGATGCCCGTCATCGATGCCGACGGCAACGAGAAGCGCCGCAAGAAGCGGGTGATCCCCTTCGTCGAGGACCGCCGCAACATCCTCGTCCTGAAGCTGGCCGAACCGCTGCCGGTGGAAGTCGCTCTGTCGCTGATGTACGCGCTGGAACGCGGTATCGAAGCCGCCTTCGAGCTGGAGGACGCCGAGCTGGCCGGGGAGCTCCTGCCGCCCGCCGAGGGCGACCGCGACCGGATGCTCTTAACCGAGGCCGCCGAAGGCGGTGCGGGAGTGCTGCGGCTGATGCAGTCGGATCCGGACGCGCTCAGGCAAGCCGCGGCCGCGGCATTGGAGATCTGCCACTTCGAACCCGACGGCACCGACCGGGGTGGTCCGCACCCGGACCGCCCGTGCGCGCGGGGCTGCTACGAGTGCCTGCTCACCTACGGCAACCAGATCAACCACGGCGCGATCGATCGGCATGCGGTCCGGGACCTGTTGCTGCGCTTGGCCGGTGCGCAAGCTCTCGCCGCGGGAAGGGGCGAGTCCCGCACGGAGCAACTGTCGCGGCTTGCCGAGCAGTCCGACACGAAGTTGGAAGAGCGGCTCATCACCTGGCTCAAGGAGCGCGGTCTGCGCCTTCCCGACGAGGCACAGACCTTCGTTGCGGAGGCGCTCGCGCGACCCGACTACATCTATCGCCTTCCAGGTGCGAATGTCGCGGTCTTCGTCGACGGCCCCGTCCACGAATACGCGTCGGTCGCCGACCGGGATCTCGAAGCGTCAGAACGCCTATTGGACAGAGGCTGGGACGTGGTTCGGTTCCCACACGATTCTGACTGGTCAGCCATCGCCGAACAGTTCCAGCACTACTTCGGACCCAGCGCGCGCGTCTGACGACGAAAGAGATAGAAAAGAAATGACCACCACCTTCACCGTGGGTTCCCTGGTGTCCGCGCGCGGACGCGACTGGGTCGTGCTGCCGGAAAGCGCCGACGAGATGCTCGTCCTGCGCCCGCTCGGTGGCGCCGACGACGACGTCGCGGCCGTCTTCCCAGGATTCGAACAGGTTCGCCACGCCGAGTTCGAGCGGCCGTCGGCGGATGACCTCGGCGACTCTCTCGCCGCGGGACTGCTGCGCTCTGCCCTGCGCATCGGTTTCCGCTCCGGAGCCGGACCGTTCCGCTCGCTCGCCGGCATCGCCGTCGAGCCCCGGGCCTACCAACTCGTGCCGCTGATGATGGCCCTGCGGCAACGGACAGTGCGCATGCTGATCTCCGACGACGTCGGCATCGGCAAAACCGTCGAGGCCGGCCTCATCGCGAGTGAGCTCCTCGCTCAGGGAAGCGCGCGACAGATGGCCGTGCTGTGTGCGCCGGCGCTGGCCGAGCAGTGGCAGGACGAGCTGCGGGCCAAGTTCGGTATCGACGCCGAGCTGGTCCTGGCCTCCACGGTTCGCAGGCTGGAACGCGGGCTCGACCTCGGGCAGTCACTGTTCGACAAGCATCCAAACGTGGTGGTCTCCACGGACTTCATCAAGTCCACCCGCCATCGGGACGACTTCGTCAAGCACTGTCCCGACCTGGTCATCGTGGACGAGGCCCATACCTGTGTCGCCGCCGACGACACGTCCTCCGTGCAGAGCCAGCTGCGTTTCGAGCTGCTGCGGCGCGTTGCCGCCGACCCCGACCGTCACCTGATGCTGGTGACCGCGACTCCACATAGCGGCAAGGAGAGCGCGTTCCGCGCGCTGCTCGGTCTGGTCCGGCCGGAACTGGCCACGGCCGACCTCGATTCCGACGCGGGCCGCCGGCTGCTCGCAGCGCATTTCGTGCAGCGCAAGCGCGCCGACGTGCGCCAGTTCCTCACCGTGCATGACGGGCTGGCGGACGACAGCCTGCGCGAGGACACCGCATTCCCGTCGGACAGGTTCTTCAAGGACGAGACCTACCGGCTTTCCCCTGCCTACCGCGCGCTTCTCGACGATGCCATCGCCTACGCGAGCGAGCGCGTCACGGCCGCCGGCGACCAGGGCAAGCGCGAAGCCCGCATCGCGTGGTGGTCAGCGATCGCGCTGCTGCGTTCACTGGTCTCCTCGCCGAGGGCCGCCGCGCAGACGCTGCGCACCCGCTCAGCGTCGGCGATCGCCGCTACCGCGGAAGAGGCCGACCAGCTCGGCGCCCCGCTGACCCGCGACTCCTCCGACAGCGACGCGCTGGAGGGCCTCGACGTGGCCCCCGGCGCGGAGACCGAGGGCGCGGGCGCCCGACTCGCCGAGCTCGCCGACCGAGCGGCCCGAATGGAGGGTCCGACCGAGGATCGGAAGCTGGCGGCGCTGATCAAGCACGTCAAGGCACTTCTCGCTGAGGGCTACCACCCAATCGTCTTCTGCCGCTACATCCCCACCGCCGACTACGTCGCGGAGCATCTGGACGGCAAGCTCGGCCGGAAAGTGGTGGTCCGCTCGGTGACCGGCACGCTGTCCCCACAGCAACGCCTGCAGCGGATCGAGGAACTGGCCGAGGAGGCGGGCCAGGACGCCCACCGCGTGCTGATCGCCACCGACTGCCTCTCCGAGGGAGTGAACCTCCAGCATCACTTCGACGCCGTGATCCACTACGACCTGGCCTGGAACCCCAC
The DNA here is from genome assembly GCF_059359135.1 of Pseudonocardia sp. OZ21. Classification (NCBI taxonomy): domain Bacteria; kingdom Bacillati; phylum Actinomycetota; class Actinomycetes; order Pseudonocardiales; family Pseudonocardiaceae; genus Pseudonocardia; species Pseudonocardia sp. OZ21. Next base: position 285,290 of record NZ_JCADBN010000007.1, on the reverse strand, counting down.
CCGGCACGACCAGCGCGAGGGCCGCGTCGACCGCTACGGCCAGAAGCGGGACATCGTCAAGGTCATCACTCTGTACGGCAGCGACAACGGCATCGACGGCAAGGTGCTCGAGGTCCTCATCAAGAAGCACCGCCAGATCCAGAAGGACCTGGGTATCTCGGTGTCGATTCCTGACTCCGCGTCCTCCGCCGTGACGGACGCGATCGTCGAATGGCTGCTGCTGCGTGGCGGGCGCCCCGAGCAAGAGGGCCTGTTCGAGCTCGATCAGGTCACCAAGACGACCGAGGCGCTCGAACTGAAGTGGAAGTCGGCTGCCGAGCGGGAGAGGACCTCCCGTTCGCGGTTCGCTCAGCGCGCCATCCACCCCGAGGAGGTCGCCCGGGAGATCACCGCGGTGCGGGACACCTTGGGCCGGGCGGCCGAATCCTCCGACTTTACGCGGCAGGCTCTGGCCTCGCTTGAAGCCGTGCTGCGTGACGACCGGGCGGGTGGCTTCACCGCGGATCTCTCCGGCACACCCGCCGGGCTGCGCGACACCCTCGCACCGCTGCTCGGTGGTGACGCCGTCGAAACGGGAAAGCTGGTGCCGTTCCGCGCTACGGCCGCGGCGGCGCGCGGGGAGGTCGCCCTGGTCCGTACCGACCCGGTCGTCGGCGCGCTCGCCGGGTACGTCCTCAACGCCGCCCTCGACGGCAAGGCCAGCGGGCCCCGACCGGCCCGGCGCTGCGGGGTGATCCGCACGCGGAGCGTCGAGACCCGCACCACGCTCCTGTTAGTCCGCTACCGCTTCCATCTCGCACTACCATCGAGGACGGGCGAGCGGCAGCTGGTCGCCGAGGACGCCCGGCTGCTCGCCTTCCAGGGCGCACCGGCCAGTGCGACATGGCTGCCCGCCGAGGATGCACTTCGCCTGGTGGAGCTGACCGCGGACGAGAACACCGATCCGACGTTCGGTGAACGCACCATGCAACGGGTGCTGGACGCGCTCTCCGCGACGAACCCGTACCTGGAGTCCTACGGCGACGAGCTCGCTGCCGAGCTACTCGCCTCGCACCGCCGGGTCCGCAGCGCCTCCGGCGAGATCGTCCGCGGCGTGAACGTGACCGCACAGAAGCCCGCCGACGTGCTCGGCGCCTACGTCTACCTGCCGGTGTCCGGAGGGGCTGCCTGATGTCCGCCATCGCTCGCAACCAGGTCTTCTCGGCCGTCCACACCGTCGGTGGCCTGCTACCCGCCGACATGCTGGTGCGCATCTCCGACGGCAAGGACGTCAGCGGCTGCCTGCCCGCCGACTACCGCGTCATCGGTTCACGGTCCGTTCCTGACGCAGCGGAACGCCATTGGGACTACCTCCGGTCGGTGTGGACCGAGCTGAGGCAGAAGCTCCCCGTCGCCTCGGCGGCCGACACCCCGGCAGACCCCACCGGGCTGGCGATCACGCAGTGGCTCGCACCGCTGTTCGCCGAGCTCGGCTTTGGCGAGCTCAGCGCGATCGGGACGTCGGGCATCTCGTCTGACGACGGGAGCAAGACATTTGCGATCAGCCACCGCTGGAACCACCTACCCGTGCACCTGATCGGCTGGAACGCCGAACTGGACAGGCGGCCGGGCGGAGCGGGCACCGTGCCGCCGCAGTCGCTGGTGCAGGAGTTCCTGAACCGCACCGACGCCCACCTGTGGGGTGTGATCACCAACGGACGCCAGCTGCGGCTGCTGCGCGACTCCAATGCGCTGGCCACCGCCTCCTACATCGAGTTCGACCTGGAGGCGATCTTCGACGGCGAGCTGTTCAGCGAGTTCGTCCTGCTGTACCGGCTGCTTCACGTGTCGCGCTTCGCGATCGCCGAGGGCGCGAGCCCGTCGGCATGCTGGCTGGAACGGTGGCGCGTCGAGGCGATCGCGTCCGGCACTCGCGCACTCGACCAGCTTCGCAACGGTGTGCAGAACGCGATCACCACGCTGGGCACCGGGTTCCTCAAGCACCCAGCCAACTCCCGGTTGCGAGAGAACGTCGACGTCGAGTCGTTTCACAACGCGCTGCTGCGGCTGGTGTATCGCCTGCTGTTCGTCTTCGTCGCGGAGGACCGCGACGCCCTGCACGATCCGGACGCGAGCGAGCAGGCTCGGGAGCGGTACGCCGCGTACTTCTCGACGGCCAAGCTGCGCGCCCACGCGCGGCGCCGCCGCGGCACCGCCCATAACGACCTCTACCAAGCACTTCGGGTCGTCCTGGACGCCCTCGGCGACGAGAACGGGCGTCCCGAGCTCGGCCTTCCCGGACTCGGCGGCATCTTCGACGACACTGATGCCGACGCCCCGCTGCACGACATGTCGCTGTCCAACGAGTACTTGCTGACGGCGGTGCGCCATCTCTCCCAGGTTCGGGACGCGGCTTCCCGCCGCGTGCGCTCGGTCGACTACCGCCACCTAGACGCCGAGGAGCTGGGATCCATCTACGAGTCCCTGCTGGAGCTGGTTCCAAAGCACAGCGCGGTGGACCGGACGTTCGACCTCGTCCTGTTGGCGGGCAACACCCGGAAGACAACCGGCTCCTACTATACGCCAGCATCGCTGATCGAGTGCCTGCTAAACACCACGTTGGACCCCGTGATCGACGACGCGGTCAAGCGCGGGGAGCTGATGGCCTCTGCCGCCGGCGAGGTCGACCCAACGGACTCGATCGCCGGCGAGTTGCTGTCCCTGGCGGTCTGCGATCCGGCCTGCGGCTCCGGTCACTTCCTCGTCGCCGCCGCACGCCGCATCGCGAAGCGCGTGGCAGCGGTACGGGAACGCAACCCGGAACCGACGCTGGACGCCGTTCGCCACGCACTGCACGAGGTAATCGCTCGCTGCATCTACGGCGTCGACCTCAACCCGATGGCCGTCGAGCTGGCCAAGGTCTCCCTTTGGCTAGAAGCGCTCGAACCAGGCAAGCCGCTGGGCTTCCTCGACGCGCACATCAAGTGCGGCAACGCGTTGATAGGCGCGACCCCGGCGCTGCTGCGCGGCGGAATCCGAGACGAGGCGTTCAAGCCGATCGCGGGCGACGACAAGAAGTACGCCAAGGCGCTTGAGCGGCAGAACAAGGACGAGCGCAACGGTCAGCGCGGGCTGTTCGATCTCGACATCGAACCGAAGGTGACGAACACCGCGTTCGCCACCGGCTTGCGCCGGATCGCAGGCGCGTCCTCGGACACCCTTGCAGACGTGCGGCGGCAGGAGTCCGCCTATCGCGAGTTTGTCGAGTCGGACGATTACGTGCGCGCACTGCATGTGGCCGATTCCTGGTGTGCCGCGTTCCTCTGGCGCAAGACCCCCAATGCGCCGCGCGCGATCACTGAGGAGGTCTTCCGCGACCTCCAGGACCCGCAAGCCGATGCGGCGCCCCAGCGCACGCACGAGGAGGTCGCCCGACTCCAGGACCAATACCGCTTCTTCCACTGGCACTTGGAGTTTCCCGACGTGTTCACCGTTCTCGAAATCGGCGTGGATGCCGACGAGGTGAGCGGCTGGACAGGGGGATTCGACTGCGTTTTGGGAAATCCCCCCTGGGAGCGCATCAAACTCCAGGAACAGGAGTTCTTCGCGCAGTCCGATCAGGAGATTGCTACCGCAAGGAACGCCGCCGCACGCAAGGATCTCATCGCAGCGCTCAATCAAAATCCTGACCGCCGCGCTCTGTACGAGGACTTCGAAGCAGCAAAGCGCAAGGCGGAAGGAGAAAGCCATTTCCTCCGCAACGGCGACCGCTACCCACTGACGGGTCGCGGTGACATCAATACCTACGCGGTCTTCTCGGAGGTCGCCCGCACGCTAACCGGGCCACACGGCCGCATGGGCGTGATCGTCCCGACCGGTATCGCCACCGACGCAACGACGCAGTACTTTTTTAAGGAACTGGTCGAGCACGGTTCGCTCGCCGCGCTCTACGACTTCGAGAACGCCGCGCCGCTCTTTCCAGGCGTGCATCGTTCGTTCAAGTTCAGCATCCTGTCACTCGCCGGTAGGAAGCTGCGAGAACCGGCCGCCAGCTTCGCCTTCTTCCTCCACGACCCAGCCGAACTCGACGACGCCGACAAAGCGTTCACACTTACCCCTGAGGAGATCACGCTTCTTAACCCGAATACCGGAACCTGCCCGGTGTTCCGCTCCCGCCGCGACGCCGAGATCACCCTCGGTATCTACCGCCGCGTTCCCGTCCTGATCAAGGAGCCTGACATGCAGGGCCGCGGTGGCAGCAACCCGTGGGGAGTCTCCTTCATGACAATGTTCCACATGTCGAACGACTCCCACCTGTTCCATACTCGCGAAGACCTCGAAGCCGATAGCTGGACTCTTTCCGGAAACGTCTTCACCAGGGACACCAGACGAATGCTGCCACTGTACGAGGCGAAGATGCTCCACCACTTCGACCATCGCTGGGCGACTTACGACGAGAACGGCGACACCCAGGACCTCACCCTAGCGGAGAAGCAGGACCCCACCCTAGTCGTCCTCCCTCGCTACTGGGTACCCGAGGACGACGTGCCGACCGGGAGGTTCAACAAAAATGGGAGCGAGATCATGGAGGCCGGCGTCACTACCCGCCTCACCAACAAGGGCTGGGACCACAATTGGCTTCTCGGCTTTCGCAATGTCTGCCGAAGCACAGATGAACGCACGCTGATCGACAGCATTTTCAGCCGAGTTGGAGTCGGTCATAGCGCCCCGTTATTGATTGCCGATGATGGCGCCTTCCTGCAGGCAGCGATCACGTCATTCGCCTGCGACTACAGTCTTCGACAGAAGCTGGGCGGAATCAATCTCACTTTTAATTATTTCCAGCAGATGCCCGTCCCTACTCCCAGAGACCTGCAAGGTCAACGCGAGTTCATCCGAAGGCGCACCCTTGAACTGACGTACACAGCCACCGATATAGAACAGTTCTCCAGAGAATTGGGCGACAGCGGAGCCCCCTTCCGATGGAACAATGAACGGCGTGCCGTAATCCGCGCGGAACTGGAAGCCCTCTTCTTTCACCTCTACGGAATCGGCCGCGCGGACGTCGCCTACATTCTCGACACCTTCCCCATCGTCAAGCGCAAGGATGAGTCCAAGTACGGTGCGTACCGCACGAAGGATCTGATCCTCGCCGAGTACGACCGCATGGCGGCCGCCGGGGTGGACCTAAATACCCCGCTCGTCGACGGGGGAAACTATACTTCCACCCTCACCCCGCCCCCTGGCCACGGTCCCCGCCACCCCGCAGCCAGAGCCTGATCACCCATGCCTCAGCTCGCCTTCGCAAACAGCTTCTGGGAGAGCTACGACCTGTTGGAGAGGCAGGTCAAGGCTGGCGTGCGGAAGGCGATGACGAAGTTCCAGCAGCTCTCGGTCGCCGAGCTGCACGCGGACAAGGGCTTGCACCTGGAGTCGGTGGACAAGGCGCGTGACCCTCGGATGCGGACCATCCGCATCACCGACTTCTGGCGCGGAGTCGTCCTCGCCCCCGACGACGGAAGCGACGTCTTCCTGCTAATCCGGGTCGTGCCCCACGACGACGCCTACAACTTCGCAGCCAAGCGGCTCTACACCATCAACACCGCCACCCGAGGGCTGGAAGTGCGCAACGTCGTCGCGATCGAGCAGCTCACGCCTCCGTTGGAGGAGGCGGCGGCGAATGCGCCATCGCTTCTGTTCGCCTCTTTCTCCGACACCGCACTGCGCGAGCTCGGCATCGACGACCAGGTGTTGCGCGCCGCCCGGGCGATCAGTGACAAGGCCCAGCTGGAGGCATTCGCCAGCCTGCTGCCGGAGGACCAGTTCGAGGTGCTGCAGTACCTCGCCGAGGGCTTCTCACCCGAGGAGGTCTACCGAGACGTCGTGGCCCAGCGCCGGCCCGCAACTGTCACATCCGGCGACGGCGACAGCCTCGAGATGGCCATCATCAACACGACGAGTCGCATCACGCTCGTCACGAGCCCCGACGAGCTGGCCGACATCCTCGACAAGCCGTTCGCGGCGTGGCGGGTGTTCCTGCACCCCTCCCAGCGCCGCGTCGCCTACCGAATCTCCTTCAGTGGGCCGGCGCAGGTGACTGGAGGTCCGGGCACCGGCAAGACGGTGGTAGCCCTGCACCGAGTCAAGCACCTGCTGTCCCGCTCACCGCACAGCCGCGTGCTGCTCACCACGTTCACCAACGCGCTCGCCGGGACGTTGCACGAGAACCTCTCGCTGTTGCTCGACGACGAGGAGCAGCTCGCCCGCGTTCACGTCACCACCATCGATGCGTTCGCGAACCAGGTCGTCCGAGACGTGACCGGGCGCCCCTTGTCGTTGATCACCGACGCCGACGAGCGGCAGATCTGGCGGCGGCTCTGCCGCCGGCTCGACCTGCCCTGGTCCGAACAGTTCCTGGCACACGAGTACCGGCACGTCATTCTCGCCCAACGGATCACCAGCAAGGAGGACTACCTCCGGGTCGAGCGGCGCGGTCGGGGTTCGGCGCTGCGGGAACGGCAGCGCGAGCAGCTCTGGCACGCCGTCGAGATGTTCTCGGCCGAGCTGCGTGCAGCCGGAAAGACAACGCACCTGCAGGTCTGCGCCCATGCGGCGGACCTGCTCGGCACGCATGCCGCCGACCACCGCTTCGACCACGTGGTCGTCGACGAAGCCCAGGATCTGCATCCCGCCCAGTGGCGAGTGGTGCGCGCTGCCGTTGCCGACGGTCCGGACGACCTGTTCGTCACCGGTGACCCGCACCAGCGGATCTACGACTCGCGCGTGTCGCTCCGCGCTCTTGGTATCTCCGTTGCGGGTCGGAGCACCCGGCTGCGGATCAACTACCGCAGCACCGCCGAGATCCTCGAGTGGTCGACGAAAGTGATCGACGGGTCTCCGGTCGCGGATCTGGGCGGTGACGGCAGGGACACCCTGATCGGCTACCGCTCGCTTCTACACGGGACCCGGCCGGATGCCTCGGGGCATCCCACCGAGCACGCGGAGATCACGGTACTGATCGATCGGGTGCGTGACTGGGTCAGCCAGGGTGTCCTCCCCAGCGAGATCGCCGTGTGCACGCGGTTCAACATCCTGCTGGACAAAGTCCACGACCGGCTGAAGGTCGAAGGCATCCCTGTCGTGCGGGTCAGGGATCGTCCAGGTTCGGAGGTCAACGGGGTGCGCCTGGCAAGCATGCACGCCATGAAGGGGTTGGAGTTCCGCTGTGTCGCGGTCGCGGGCGTCACCGCCGGAGCCGTGCCGTTCGCGAAGGAGATCACACCCGCCGAGGTAGACCGCCAGCAGCATGAGAGCGACATGCTGAAAGAGCGCTGTCTGCTGTTCGTCGCGTGCACACGAGCACGTGAAGCCCTCGCCGTCTCCTGGAGCGGGACGCCGAGCCCGTTCCTCCCCACCCCTACTCGGAGCTCTTCCGGTCGGGTCGAAGGGCGCCCTGGGTAAGCCCGTCACGTGCCAGCGACGCCGCACGCTCACCCAGCTTTGCCAGGTCCGCCAGATGCCGTTCGAACTCGTCGAGTGCACGGAATGCGGCGCCGTACCGTCGCTGTTCGTTGATGCCCATCTGTGGAACGCGCGAACCCCGCACATCGGTGCGGAAGCTCCCGCTGCCGCTGGTCGCGCGCCTGACGTTCGCCGAGCTGCGGAGGAATCCCTGCAGGTAGTCGGTGTCGAGCTGGTCACTCGTGGAGACCGCGGCTCCGTCTGTGAGCTCGACGAGTCCGGCTCGGGCCAGCTCACCCATCCTGACCGTGGCGCCGTCGAGCGCGCCAGGACCTGCAGTGAGTTGCGGCAGCAGCTCGCGCAAGCCCCGGAGCCTGTTCACCGTCGCTTCGCAAGCTGCTGTGTACTCGGCAAGGTGATCTGTAGGGGACGCGCTGACGTACCGCGCAGGAGTCAGGTCGACCTCATCGTCGAGCAGGTCGATCAGCGGCACGTCCACCGATTGACTCGGAACCGGTTCGAACGGCCCCGCCGGATCGTTCTCCGTGAGATCCACCATGTGGACGTCGCTGCCGCCATGATTCGCCTCAGCCGGACGCGCCAGGAACCACAGATGCACTGCCTGCGGGTGGGACGCGGCCATACCCGCAGGCAACGCAACGACCTGAGTGAGGACGCCCCGCCGCACAAGTTCGGCACGGATCCGGCGGCCCGCCTTCCGATAAGCGACGGACGCCGGCATCACCACGATGGCCCGGCCACCCGGAGCCACGTGGGCATAGCTGTGCTGTAGCCACGCCAGCTCGCCTTCCGCGCGAGTCGGTACGCCGAACTCCCAGCGAGTGTCGAGGAGCAGATCGTCGCGGCCCCAGTCGGTCACATTGACCGGGGGGTTGCACACGACGAGCGCTGCACGAAGCTCCGTCCATTGATCATCCCGTAACGAGTCGCCCGCCTTGATCGTGGCGTCGGCGATTTCCTCCAGTTCCGCGCGCGCCGACGCGAGCCTTGCAGCGGAAGGATTGATCTCCTGGCCTGCCAAGGCAACGTCGGGGTTCTCCCGGAAGGCAAGGAGCAGGGACCCGATCCCGCAGGCGGGATCGAACACGGTTCCTGTCACCGGACCTGCAAAGTGGCGAACTGCGCAAACGAGCTGAGGTGTCGATACCTGCTCAGAACCTGCTCGACCCGCCGAACCGAGGAGCCGTTCGGCAAGCCCCGCGACCACTTCGGCCGGCGTGCTCTGCTTGGCCAGATCCAGCACCAGCGAACCAAGACCAGGATCGAGGTTGCCAGAAGAACCCGTGATGAGCAGTTCGGAGATGTCAGCAAGACCGCGAATGACGTCATCGCCATACTCCCCGCGCAGCGCTTGCCAGACAATCACTTCCGACGAGAGCTCATTCCTCTTGTCATGCCGGGCCAGCCAAGCATCGACCTCGGTGAGAGCGAACAACGGGTTTCGGTCGGTGCCGCCAGCGGGCGCCGGAAAGTCCGGGTACCGCCTGCGCCAGTTGGAGACGGCGGCCCGAGTCACCTCGGCAAGTCTGGCGATCTCCACAGCCGTCATCAACGTGTCGGCGGCGGCACGACGATCGGCACTCATTCGCCCAACGTACACGCCATGCCGCCTGTCGGCAGGGTGAAACACGTTGACTTCGTCAACGAGGACAGGTCCGCCGGCGCGTAGGCATCGACCGTCCGGCTCCGACAGGCCGGGGCCAGGGTCAGCCTCTTGCCCACGACCGCTCCGCCCGACGGGTCGTGCAGCAGCGACCAATCCCCGCACTCCGACCCAGCACCGCCCCGATCGCCGCAGGTGCCACCGACTTCCCCGTAGCCGCGTCCGTCGACTCGAGCCACCCGCCTGCTCGCCGTCAACGTCAACCTCACGCTTCCGGTCAATCTCTCTGTTGACATCGCTAACAGACGATGGTCGTATGTGCGCGTCAGATCGGCGAGAGGGGCACGACATGGATGACACCGGCATCGGATTGCACGAGCTGCTGTTCGAACGCGTAGTAGCCGACCCGGCCCTCAGTGGACGGTCTGCTGACCTGGTCGTCGCAGCAGTTGAGGGCGACGAAGCACTGCAGTCCGCGCTCGAGGGAGGGGCCGCGCCGGGTGTTGCTGCCGACGCCCGACAGACGCGGCCTGACGGGATGAACGGGATCTACCTGCGCTCGATTCGCGCCAGGGGATTCCGGGGAGTCGGACCGGCTGTCACGCTCGATCTGTCTCCGGGCCCGGGCCTCACGGTGGTCACCGGCCGCAACGGCTCGGGCAAGTCGAGCTTCGCCGAGGCGGCCGAGCTCGTGCTGACCGGCGACAACTCGCGGTGGAGCGGGAAGCAGACCAACAAGGCGGTCTGGGTCCAGGGCTGGCGAAACCTCCACGCGGTTGGCCCGACCGAGATCGCGGTCGAACTCTTCGCCGCAGACCAGACCGGCCCGACAAAGGTCCAGATGAGCTGGGACGACGGGCAGGAACTCGGCGAGGACACGTGGACCCTTCAGCGGCACCAGGAGAAGCGCGAGCCCATGACCCACGGGGGGCTCCCTGGTCTGGTGCTCTACCGCCCGTTCCTGTCCTACGGGGAACTGGGTGCGCTGGTCGACAAGCGCCCCACCGAGCTGCACGCCATGCTGCACAGCCTGCTCGGCCTCGGTCTGCTCGACGATGCGCGGGACCGCCTGAAAGCGGCACGGGCTCCCCTCGACGCCCGGGCCAAGGACCTCAAGCAGTCGAAGCAGGCCCTCCTCGTAGAGCTCGCGACAGTCGACGATGAGCGAGCACGGCGCACCGAGGGACTGCTGAGTGCGACGAAGCCGGACCTCGACAGCCTCGGGGATCTGATCCTCGGTGACGACGCCGACGCAGAAGTGATCAGCGCCCTGCGTGAGTTGGTGGCGATCACCGTGCCGAGCGCGGACGAGGTGACGGCGGCCGTCGACAGAACTCGGGACGCGGCGCGTCACCTCGCCGCGGCGAGTACGACGAACGCCGGGTCGGCCAATGCCGTCCTGACGCTCCTCCAGGCCGCTCTTGACCACCACACCGCCCACGGCGATGAGCAGTGCCCCGTCTGCCGGACGGGCACTCTCGATGCAGCCTGGCGCGAGCGAACGACCTCGGAGATCGAGCGGTTGCGGCATGAGGCGGCGAATCTGCGGAATGCGCTGGCCGAGCAGAGCGAGGCCATCGAGTCGGCGCGTCGGCTCGTCACAGTCGTGCCTGGGGCGCTCCGGAGGACAACGGGGGGTGTGGACGCCACCGGAGTGCTGGCTGCATGGTCTACGTGGGACGGTGTCCGCCACACCGATCCGGAGCGTCTGCCCGAGGCCCTTCTCCTCGCGCACTCTGAGCTCGTCACCGCTCTCGCGACCATGCAGGCCGCCGCGAAGGACGAACTCGCGCGACTCGATGGGATCTGGCGCCCCGTGTCGGCCCGTCTGCTGGCCTGGCACGACGAAGCGATGGCCGTCGCTGGCGACGTCGCGAAAATCGCTGACCTCCGCAAGGCGGAGACGTGGTTGAAGGCCGCCGCGGTCGATCTGAGCAACGAGCGGATGAAGCCCTTCGCCGCGCAGTCACAGCAGATCTGGCGGCAGCTGCGGCAGGAGAGCAACGTCGATCTCGGCGGGATCACGCTGGCCGGGAGCGGCAACCAGCGCAAGGTCCTCCTTGACGTGACCGTCGATGGCAGCGAGACGGCGGCGCTGAGCGTGATGAGCCAGGGCGAGCTGCACGCGTTGGGGCTCTCCCTCTTCCTGCCCCGCGCCACCCGGGACGAGAGCCCGTTCCGCTTCCTCCTGATCGACGACCCGGTCCAGGCGATGGACCCGGCGAAGGTCGACGGACTGGCGCGTGTGCTGTTCGAGATCGCGAAGTCCCGGCAGGTCGTCGTCTTCAGCCATGACGACCGGCTGTCCGAAGCAGTGCGCCGGCTTCCTGGCTCGGCGCACGTGTACGAGGTGCAGCGCCGCGAACAGTCCCAGATCACGCTGGTCTCCAACTCCGATCCGATCAGTCGCTACCTTTCGGATGCAACCGCCGTGATCAACGACGACGCCATGCCCGAGGACCTGCGCCGGGAGATCGTCGCCAACTGCTGCCGTGGAGCCCTGGAAGTTGCGGCGCACGCAAAGGTGCGCAAGATCCGGCTCAGCCGGGGCGATGCGCATCTGGATGTCGAGAGCGCATTGGCCAAAGCCTTCAAGACTCACGACAAGGTGACCTTGGCGGTGTTCGACGACCCGTCACGAGGGGGGCAGCTGTATCCCCACCTGAACGACAAGGTGGGGCGTTGGGCGGGCGACGTGCTCCGCATCTGCAAGCAAGGCGCGCACCGCACCTACCAGGGGGACCTCGCCGATCTCGTGAGCAAGACGCGAAAGCTCGCAAAGTGGGTGTTGCAGTGAACGAGGCCGCCCGGATGCGGCTGGATCAGGCCCAGCGAATGCTTCACGGCGACTACCTGGGTGGGGTGTGGCCGCGATGCGCTGTGTGGATGATCCGGCTCGCCCTGGAGCACGCACTCGACACCCTGTGGGAACGGCGCCGCCCCGAACTGGCTGAATGCACGAGGCGCTCGCAGCTGCTGGCACTCGGCGTTGTCGTCGATATCCATATCCAGCAGCGCACCACGGAGCTCTGGAACACGCTCAGCCGCGCCGCACACCACCACCACTACGAACTCGCTCCCACCGTATTCGAACTGCGGGGTTGGCTCGCCGACGCGAGGACCATCTGCTTGCGCCTTGTCGACGCCCCCTGACGCAGCACGACTCCGGCGTCTGTCCTATGCGGACGCTCAACCATTTGGAAGGCACGCGATGAACCAGTACGACCCCCGTTTCCCGCAGCCCGCTCCGGCCTTCTACCCGCCACGGCCCGCGCCGCAGAACGGACTCGGTACCGCCGGCTTCGTGCTCGGACTGCTCGGCCTGCTGTTCTCCTTCATCCCACTGATCGGCATCATCGCCTGGCCGCTTGTGCTGCTCGGACTGGTGCTGGCAGGCGTCGGACTTGCTCGCGCTCGACAGGGCCGCGCAACCAACAGGGGTCTCGCGATCGCAGGCATCGCCTGTTCCGTGGTCGGACTGCTGCTCTGCATCATCTACGCCTCGGCCTTCAGCGCCGCTGTCTCGGACACCGCCCGTCAGCCCAGTACAGCCTCAGCACCGGTTAACGGGACCGGTGCTGCCCGGCAGGCGCCGGCGCAGACCGTGACCGCTGGGATCGGAGATGAGGTCCGCGACGGCTCTTTCGCATTTGTCGTGACCAAGGTCGAGACCGGAATCGAGAGGCTCGGGAAAGGGGTTCTGGCCTCGGATCCACAAGGGGCCTACGTGCTCGTGCGGGTGACGGTCACCAACATCGGCGACGAGGCGCAGATGTTCAGCGGCTCGAACCAGAAGCTGATCGACGCGCAGGGCCGGGAGTTCGACGCCGACAGCGGGGCAGCGGTGATGTCCGTGCCCAACAGCGAGTCGTTCCTGAACAACATCAACCCGGGCAACCGCGTGAACGGCGTGCTCGTGTTCGACCTTCCTGAGGGGGTGGCGCCCGCAGCTATTGAGCTGAACGACTCGATGTTCTCCGACGGCGTACGCGTCTCCTCCCTTGGCGGCTGATGGAGGTGCCCGTGAAGCCCGACCGTCTGGACGTAACGCCAGGCCGCGGCCGCCAGGGCTACACGAGTGAGTCCGAACTCGATCAATAGCTATAGACGATCAGGTCCGGTGCCGAGCAGGACGTGGCGCACCACGGCAGCGAGATTCAGTGCCGCCCCGCGAGGCAACGCGACCTCCTCGTCCTCCGGATCTTCCTGGGAATGTCTCTGCAGGAAACCGCGCAGTTCCTGGGCATCACCCCTGGTGCCGCACGGGTTGCCCAGAACAACGCGCTCACGTGGCTGAGGACGCGCGTGACTGGTAAGCCATTGGGCAGCATGGTTCCAAAGGCCCCCTCGCTCGTGATCGCCGAGCGACCGTCGAACTACCTACCGGAAGGTCCAGCGGGGTGCCACGGTGAGCCAGTGCCTCGATATGCAGCTTGCAGTGCCTCCGTGCGCGTACGTGACTATCCGAGATCTATGCGTCAGATCGACATGAGCGCGCCCTGTGCACGATGAACTGTCGCGTGGACTCGGCCGTCGCTGGCCAGCCGGAAGCCTGCTCGCGCGGCTACAACCCTCGCTCCGAGAGGAACTCCTCACGAGGTGCCGCACCACTCGCTTCGCTCCTGGTCAGCTGCTGCTTCGTCAGGGCGCGACCGATCGTCACGCCATCGTACTGATCGACGGCGAGGTCAAGGTCCATGTGGTGGACAGCAGCGGTTTCGACGCAGTCCTGGCGATCCGTCGTCGTGGTGACCTCGTCGGTGAGCTGGCTGCGCTCACCGACGAGCCGAGGACCGCCACGGTCGTCGCAGTCACTCCGGTGTCGGCAGGGGTGATCCTCGGGGACGCCTTGATCGACTTCTTGACGGTTCACCCGCAGGCAGCTCGCGAAGTGATACGAACTCAAGCCCGTCGCCTGGAGTGGGCGAACCGGCGACGCATTGACTTCGCGTCGCGCAGAGCCACAGTTCGCGTGGCGAGGGCGTTGGTGGACCTCGCACGCGAGGACGATGGGGTCGCCGGCGGACCTATCCGAGTCGAGCTCACCCAGCGCGAGCTCGCGTCGCTGGTCGGTATCGCTCTGAACACGGCGGAGCTTGCGCTGCGCAGCCTGGCAGAGGCAGAGCTCATCGACCGGCGGTATCGAGCGGTGCTCGTCATCGACCTCCCGGCACTCGCGACCTTCGCCGACCGGGATCCCGACAACCCGTAAATCTCCGGGTTTCTCCGCACGAACTTTGAAGAGGATCTACCCATGAGCGAGTCCCCTAATCTCGGCCCGGTCCGCCGGACATGTCTGACAGTCGACCTGGAGAACTACAGCGGCCTCGACGCCCCCACGCAGCACGCCGCACAGTTCGGTCTCGCAGAGGCACTCGACACGGCGGCTGCCGAGGCAGGGCTGAAGCGGCTGCGCTGGCATCGACAGGACGGCGGGGACGGGGAGCTCGCAGTGCTCCCGCCAGAGGAAAGTGAGCCGCTCGCCGTCGGGGCGTTCCCGGTGGCCCTCGACGCCCGACTGCGGAACCTTCACCAGCGCGCAGGCCTGTTCCTCAGAGTGCGACTAGCGATCAACTACGGCGCGGTCAAGCCCTCGGCTCTTGGGTTCTCGGGATATGGCCCGGTCGATGTCGTACGGATCGCGGACGCGCCGACGGTGCGAAAGGCGCTGGCGTCGATCCCGGAGGCACACGTCGTACTCGCCCTGTCCGCCGCCCTGTACCGGGACATCGTGGAGCAGGGACACACCAAGATGGGTTCTGACCAGTTCCGAATGGTGTCTGTCCCCCGAATCGGAGGGACGGCGTGGATCAGCGTGCTCGGTATCGCACCCGGCCGGATTCCGGTGGATGAGCAGGCGGAGGAGGCCCCGTCAGGTCAGGTGAACCAGCACGTCGACGCGACACACTCAGTTGTCAGCCAGTCCGGCCAGGACACCACCCACAGCGCGATCGGGCCGAACAGCAACGTCTACAACACCGACTTCAACTCCCCCGTCCAGACCGGGACGCTCCACATCGGGCCAAGGCATGGCTGACAACGAACGAGAACACCGCCCTCTGCTGGACAAGCAGTCCGAAGCCCGAGACAGGGAACCGAAACCGGACGAAGTCCATGACGGTCCTGATGACGAACAAACTGCCGACGGGGAAAAGCAGACGCCGGCCGTCCTGAAAGACGATCAAGAATCCGCTCCAGAGCCTCAGCTTGTGGACATGCAGCAGAGGACCGACCGGTACTACACAACATTCTTCGGTCCGGTCCACGCCGGGGCCTTCGGGATCGGCGGAAGTGCGCCCGACAGCCAGGACCTCAGGACGGCGACCATCAACGACGCGGACGTCCAGGCCTCCCTCGAATCCTTCGCGACCCCGCCTGCCTACGACGTTGCCGCCACAATTCTCGACCGGCACCACATCGTCGTTCTGAGCGGGAGCGCCAAGACCGGCCGAAGATGCGGCGCACTGGCTTTGCTCGCGCAGTCAGCACCGGCAGGTGCCGGTATCCGTGGGCCAATCGTCGAGCTAACACCCGGTGGCACGACGGCACAGTTGCTCAGCTATTCCTTCGAGCCGGGCGGCCGCTATGTCCTTACCGACTACTTGCCGGGCGACGTCACAAGCGAGCAGATTCGCTTCGACTTGGGCCAGCTGCACCGGCGTCTTGCCGACGCAAGCTCCTTCGTCGTAGCGACGAGTAACGCGCCTCCCGCCACGTTCCACCACTTCGCCGTGGCGTGGAACGCCGTCGACTGCCGCGATGTGCTCGACGCGTACCTGCAAGGCCGCGACCACAGCTATGACGGGGCGATGGTGTCGGATCTGCGCGACATCGCCGCCCACCGCTGCCCGAGTGAGATGCCGGAGTTCTTCAAGCTTCTAGAGAGGTCGGGGCCCGAGGCAGTCGAGCAGCATTTCCAGGATGGCACCCAGAACGACCTACGCGAGTTGATTTCTAATAAGCCCTGTGCGCCCACGCTGCTAACCCTCGTAGCCGCAGCATTCCTCCCCGGCGCCATCGAGAGGAACTACGAGGCTCACCTAGACCGGCTCCGCGAACTCGTCGACGAACATGCTCGCCGAGATCCGTCAACCCGGGACTACACGGAGGCCCTCGAGCAGTCACGTCAACGCCGGGCGGAGTGGGTTACTTCGCGATCTCATCCCTCTATATCGGGGGAACGCATCGTAGAGCTCAGCGGCACCGGTACCGGCGAGTTGCTGTTGGCGGAGCTGCGAAAGCACTACGGGCGAGAGCTGTGGAGGCCGGTGCACGAGTGGTTGCTCGAGCGACCCAAAGAGATCATCGAGCTCGGCGACGAGCAAGCACTGGCGACCGGGACGGCGACCCTCGCCCGAGTGGACCCCTCCGGCGCCTACAGCGTTTTGGACGCCTGGGCACAGGACGAGTCGCTCGCGGGCCAGTGGGCAGCCGCCGCGACAGTCTCAGCCCTCTGCATGCACGAGACCACAGTTGCCGATGCGCTCCGCCACGCCGTTCGGTGGGCCGGCGGAGCCCGACGGAGGAAAGTCACCGCCGCCCTCTCCTTCGGTCAAACTCTGGGCAGAGTCTTCCCTGTCCAGTCGATGAGCTATTTGTGGTATCTCGCTCTCCGCGAGCAACCCGTGTCGCGGCCAGCGCGGAACCAGTTCGCTGCGCTCGTTCGCGCCGCCTCCCGGGACGACGACCGGATACGACGCGCACTCTCGATCGTCGATTGGCAGCTGGAGCAGGTCCTGCTGGATCAGGCGCACGACGAGCGATTGATCAGCAAGGCGCTGGACACCGTATCCGCGGTTCTATCGGTCGACCTCCCGAACGAGGAGTCGTTGACACAGCACGTCCTACGCCGCCTCCCGGACCAGATCCGCCGCGTCGGATCGCTTTGGGCGGAAGTTATGCGTAGCTGGGAGCACCGCGACTCCGCTTTGTCTCACCTACAAGCCACACATGACGCTCTGGATTCCGAAGGGGTGGTTGAGTTCGCCACCCTGGGAGAGACAGTTCAGCAACGCCTCGCGCCTGCCGAGTGGCAGTGGGTTTGCCGTGACCTCGCCCTTGAAGCGTGGAAACCGACTAGGCACCCCGAGGTTGCGGCATGAACCGCGACCGCTTCCCGGTGGTAGACGAACGCGCACTCCTACGCCCCGAACGGCGGTGGATGTTGAGCACATGGCGCGATCCCGCGCAGCTGCCGGTCCTACCGCCGGGGTGCGTCTACGTATTCGCAGTTGACGGCAAGTACACGGAGTGCCTCACCCCCGGCCACCTGCAAGGCACAGAACCCGAGGTTGTCAGAGCAACATGGGTGAGTCTGGTGAACGTCCGCTACCGCCGGATCACAGCGACGGCCTTTGTGCCCTCCACGGATCTGGCCAGCGACTTCGTCGTTCAAGTGGCGTTCGGGTGCAAGGTGGCACAGCCGCACACCGTGGCCGAGCAGGGGCTGACGGACCTTCACGGAGACCTCGGCATTCGGGTCAGCCACGAGGAACTCCTCATAGCGCTCCAGCACCGGTTCGACATCAAGCACATCGACGAGGTGCGCAGGCGCGTCACCGCGAGCCTGAGCACGGCTTATCGAGCACGGCCACCGACCGTTGAGGGGATGGACATCACGTTCGAGGGAGTGCACGTTCACACACCGCGTGAGCTGCGTAGGCACCGTGCCGAACTCCGCAATACCGCCTGGTTGAGGGAGGAGGAGGAATTGCGCGAAAAGTTCGAGCTCAAGCGGGTTGCGCACACCGAGGAGCTACTTCGGTCGCCACAACGGGCCGAAGCCACTGCAATCGCCCGCAAGGAGACGACCACCCAGCAGGCCGCTCACCGCCAGTTCCAGGAGCGCGATCTCCAGACGCAGCGGCTCATGGAGCAAGTTCAGGCATGGATCAATGGTGACGGCGCCAAGCGCGCACCGATTGACCGGCGTCATCTCGCCGACGAGCTCTTCCGACGGCTCACGGACCAGTCCACGCCCGAGGCCGGCAACGGTGAGTACGCGTACCAGCATACGAACGGACGAGCTGATCTACCGCGGGACGAACCCCACATCCCGCCGGACGGCCGTCTCGACGGCGCCTGATTCGATTTCTGAAAGGAGCGAACATGGAAGAAGAGCTCTTCCGCATTCTCGCGACCGCCGCCGCCGGCGTGATCGTCAGAGCGATGGGCACCGCGGCGTGGCAGGCGGTCCGGGGTCGGTGGTCACACGTGCTGGGACGCGGCGACCGCGATCAGGAGGAGGCGGTGGCAGGCCAGCTGGACGAGTCGGCGAGCACGCTTGCTGCTGCCGCTCCCGACCGCCGCGAGCAGCTCGTCTCGGAGCTCGAGGCCGAGTGGCGTGGGGCATTGCGCGTGCAACTCCGCTCGGATCCCGAGCTCGCGGAGGCGGTGCGTTCGCTCGTCGAAGCGGACCCCCCTGCAACTCGGACGGCTACCCTCTCCATCGAACAGACTGCCAGAGTCAGGAGCGGGATGAGCATCCAATCCGGACGAGATACGCACGTCGGCATTCCTGCACCCGGTCTTCGACGAACCTGACGCCAAGAGACTGCCCGCTCAGTCCATGTTGGACGAATACCAGACGATGGTCGTCGCGTCTGGCAACACCTGCGGCCGCCAGTCGAGCCAGGTGGATCGTGAGCCGCCCGGCGGGGTGCTCACCCCTCTTCCCTCGTCATCGCACCAGTCGCATCGCGGGTAGATCAGCGCATATGGATCACGGTGGCAGGGCGAGGCGTTGCCCGTCGGCCCGACGGCGCTCATGGTCCGCTTCGCGGCGTAACTATGCTGCCGCAGTGAGCGATCTGGGGTCAGACCTGGAGATCGTCCGGTGCTGTCCCGTGGACCGATCGGCTCCTAGGTACGAGTGGATTGAAGCGCGACAGCTGCGGCTGCGCCCGAGCAAGTGGACGGGTAGGACGGAACTTGATCGACGCCGCTCACGGCAGGACCACTGCCCCAGATCCTCTCCTCGATCGAGCTATTCGGCTCTTCTCGTTTCTGGGCCAGGCCCAGCAGCTGAAGAACCCCAGCGTGTCCGACCTTGACTCCTACCGTCGGGACGGAGCGGTCCACTGGCTCCACGACCTGCCAGTCCACGCAGCAGTCCACACCGCGCTCCGGGGCGGCACGCCGTCACTGGCCGATGCCGTTCTTACGGTCGACCGTGTCCCTCGCCTCGAGCCACCGACGCCAGGCGATGCACTAGCCCTATGGCTCGACGGTCCCACCAATGATCCACATCACGAGCCCGTGCTGCGCGACGAGCTGTACCTCGCGGAGCCGTCCTCGGCGACTTCGGATCCCGCCGGCCCACCCACCCAGCGGCGGGTCACAATTGACCAGCGACCCGAGGTAGTCGAGGAATTCGAGCGCTTCCAGCACGAGTTGCGCTCCTGGGCAGAGCAGGATCTTCGCGACGAGCCGGTGCGGTCGTTCTACGGCGCCCTCTTCTCCACCTACGTAGCAGCGAACGGGCATTCCGAGGAGCTCGAGCTCGTAATCGGTGCCGGGCTGCTGGCATGGAGCCCGGACGCGCACCCCAAGGTGCGTCGGCACATGCTGACCGTCGAGGTGAAAATCCTCTTCGACGACGACACCGGCCGTCTGACCGTCGCGGTCGACGAGACTGCCGGCAGTGGTACCCGGCTGGAACTCGAGATGCTCGACCCGCGCCTGGTCGGCAATCCACAGCACGTGAACGCCGTGCGCGACCGCGCTCGGTCGGAGCAGATTCATCCCCTCGATCGCGACCGCATGGGCGAACTGGCCAGGCGCCTCGTGCACGTTCTGTCGTCCGAAGCCGAGTACCACGACGACAACGACAACGTCCCCACTACGCCGACCAGCAGACCGGTTGCGTCGTTCGCACCTGCGTTGCTTCTGCGAAAGCGCTCGCAGCAGGGCTTGGTCGACATCTTTCGCCGAGTCGTCGACCAAATAACAGCACAAGGGACCGTCCCCGACGGCATCCTTCCCCTCGTCGACCCGGAGCACACACCGCAGGTCGCGGTCGGCGAGCGCACCGACGGCGCGCTCGTCCGCGTCGACGATGAGCCGTTCCTTCCCCTGCCCGTCAACGACATGCAGCTGCGCATCCTGCGTCAGGTGGATTCCCACGCCCAGACCCTCATCCAGGGGCCGCCCGGCACCGGCAAGACGCACACCGCAGCGGTGCTCATCTCCCACCTACTCGCACAAGGAAAGCGCGTACTCGTCACCGCGCAGACCGACCGAGCGCTCAAGGAGGTGCGCGAGAAGCTGCCGGAGGCGATCCGGCCACTCGCAGTGGCGGTCGTCGGAGCTTCGCGCGAGGACATGTCCGACCTGCGGGTGGCGGTCGAGCGCATCGCTGTGAATGCAGCCGAGCACAATCCGGACGAAGCGCAGCGAGCCATTGCCGGGCACCTCGCCGCGATCGACGAGCTGCGCCGGCGGCGGGCGTCCCTGCAGCACCGTCTCCTGGACGCTCGGGAGCGTGAAGTAGGGACGCACGACGTTGCCGGTTACAGCGGGACACTCGCAGCGATCGCCCAGCTGCGGGATCAACAACTGCCCTCGTACGGCTGGATCAGTGAGTACGTCGAGAACCCCACCGGTACGCCGCCGCTGACAAGCGAGGCTGTCATCACCTGGCGCAACCAGATGCTGGACGGCGCCCTCATTGCCGATGAGCCCCACGCCCGCAAGCGCCTGGTCGGGATCGATGGTGTGGTCGATCCGCGACGACTCGCCGATCTCGCTGCGGCCGAGGAGCGCGCGCTGAAGCACGCTGCACGTTTCGACGAGCTGCGCGGCCATCCCGCCTACCCGGCCGTGCAACACATGATGAGCGACGAACGGGCAGCCCTCGCCGATCGTCTGCGCCGTCTGTCGATGGACATGCACGAGCTCATGCAGCGACGTGAGCCCTGGGTGCGTGAAGCCCTTGACGACGTGCGCATTGGACGCAGTCCGATCTGGGGCGCGAGGCGAGCGGAGATAGGCCAGCTCATCGAACGCGCCATCCCGGTGCTGGCGGCTCTCGGCCCGGTCACCGACGTACGCGTCCAGGGCGACACCGCCGGACTCGACGTGCTGGCGGCGGCACTCGCCGAGTACTTGGACAGTGGCGGCAAGATCAAGCTGGGCACCGATGGCCTTCCGCGCGTGGGCACCTTTGCCGCACGCCCGCTCAAGCAGGCTGCTCCGGTCTTCGAACGGGTGCGGGTCAATGGGTCGGCGCCCTGCACGACAGCACAGGTCCGGGCGTTCCTCACCTGGATCGACGGCGACCGGCTGCTCGCGGCGCTGGATCGGGCCTGGCCTGCGGGAGTGATGATCCCGCCCGAGGACACGCTGCAGGAGCGCCTCCAGTGGCACATCACCGAAGTGGCGCTGCTTGACCGGGTTCTCGCGCTGGGGGCCGAACTGCACCGTGAGGAGCAGCGCCTCAGCGCGGTCGGGCTGCCCCGGCCCAACTGGAACGACCCTCGTGAGCTCCGGGCCTACATCGCGCTGCCCGAGGCGGCGGCGACCGCCGAGGCTGCCGCCGACGCGGCACGTCCACTCGACAAGCTGACCCGTCTGATCTCCGACGAGGAACGGTGGCCCGACGCCGAGCCGGTCGTCACGCACCTGCTCGATGCCGTGCGACGGCGGGACCACGCCTCTTACGCCGCTGCACACGAGCGTCTCGGCCAGCTTCACCTGGTCAGGGCTCAAGTGCTTCAGCGCGACGAGATGCGGGTCGCGCTCGCGGCAGTTGCTCCTGAACTCGCTGCCGCCGTCCTGGCCGATCCGGGCGCCAGCGGATGGGACACCCGGCTCCCTGTCTTCGCCGAGTCATGGAACTGGGCCGTTGCGGGCACGTGGATCGCGGAGCAGGCGAACGCGGACGTCAACGCCGTTCAGATCGGGATCATCAGCATCGAGAACGGCATCCGCGAGCACGTCCAGCAGCTCTCGGCAATCCGCGCGTGGAGTCACGCCGTCGGCCCGACGAGGCTGTCCCGCGGCTCCCGGGCGAGCTTGGAGCAGTACGCGTCCCTGGTCCGCCGATTCGGCAAGACCGGTGGCCAGTACCGAGAGCAGCGCAAGGCGGAGATCCGCGACGCGATGGACCGCTGTCGGCCCGCCGTTCCCGTCTGGATCATGCCTCTCTACCGGATCGCGGACCAACTGCGGATCGAGCCAGGCATGTTCGACGTCGTCATCGTCGACGAGGCATCGCAGGCCGGGCTGGAATCCTCGTTCCTCCAGTACCTCGCTCCGCGCATCGTCGTGATTGGTGACGACAAGCAGGTCTCCCCCTCTGCCGTCGGCGTCGACCAGCAGCAGCTGCGGGACCTGGGCAATCAGTACCTCTACGACGACCAGTTCCGCGCGACGTGGCAGGACCCGCAGCGGAGCCTCTTCGACGAAGCGAAGATGCGCTTCAGCGGCATGCTCACCCTCGTCGAGCACCGCCGCTGCGTCCCCGAGATCATCGGTTTCTCGAACCGCATCGCCTACGAGCCCGACGGAGTCCGACTGATCCCAGTACGACAGTTCGGAGCCGAACGGCTGGAGCCCATCCGTACGGTGCTCGTCGAGGACGGCTACGAGCGCGGCTCGTCGAGCAGCCGGATCAACCAACCGGAAGTCGATGCGATCGTCGACCAGATCGAGAAGTGCATCGTCGATCCGCGATACGACGGGCTCACCTTCGGAGTCATCTCGTTGCTCGGGGCGGCACAGGCCAAGGCGATCGAGAAGAAGCTGCTCGACCGGATCTCGCCGGAGGAGTGGACCGCCCGCGACCTCCGATGTGGAGACGCAGCGGACTTCCAGGGGTCGGAGCGGAACGTCATGTTCCTCTCCATGGTCGCCGCACCGCAGGAGGGACGGCGGATCGCCGCGCTCACGGCTAACCTATACGTCCAGCGCTACAACGTGGCTGCGTCCCGGGCGAAGGACCAGATGTGGGTGTTCCACTCGGTCCGGCTGGAGGACCTCGGCAATACGGAGGACATGCGCTTCCAGCTCCTCGACTACTGCTATGGCGTACAGCGACGGTCCTCGTCGGAGGACGACCGGATCGTTGGAACGACGGTTCCCGAGGACGTGCCGGTCCTACCGTTCCAGTCGCTCTTCGAGCAGCGCGTGTGCAACAGACTGCTCGACCGTGGCTACAGCGTGATCCCTCAGTTCCCCGCGCTCGGCTACAGCCTCGATCTCGTCGTCATTGGTGCGAAGACGCGGTTGGCCGTCGAGTGCGATGGCGATCACTGGCACGGCCCGGACGCCTACCAGCGGGACATGGCGCGCCAGCGCGAGTTGGAACGCTGCGGCTGGCACTTCTTCCGCGTACTCGAATCCGAGTTCTACCTGGACCCGGTCAAGGCGCTGGCTCCGCTGTGGGACCAGCTGGCCGATCTGGAAATTCATCCCTCGGGATGGGCCGCTTCGGAGCATCTCACCGGTGAGCAGTCCGCCGAACCAGCCGTCGGACCAGACGATGACATCGAGGCCGACGCGGGTTGGGACAACGCCCGACACGATGAGGACGAGGTCGCGGAATCCGACGACGGGGCGACGATCAGTGCTCCGAACTCCCCGATCACCGCGGCCGGGGAGGACGTTCTGGTGGAGACGGCTCCCGTGACTACGCTCGACACTCCGGCCGCGAGGTACGGGACAGACCTCGGCATCGGCCCGCTCGTGCCATACGAGGGTTTCGCTGGCTCGCTTGTGCCCATCGCCACCGCCACGCGCGACGACATCGTCGACGGGCTCGTCGCGATCGTCGCGGTCGAGGGTCCGGTACTCGGACACCGGCTACACAGTGCCTACGTCCGTGCCGCGAACGGACACAAGGTCGGCTCTCAGATCGCGAAGACCCTCAACTCCGCGGTGACGTCGGCGATACGTCGGGGCCTGCTCGTCCAGGACGATCCTTTGGGCGAGTCCGGCATCAAGCCCCGCACGTTCCGGCTGCCCAACCAGCCCGCCGCGATCGCCCGCGAGCTCGGGCCACGGACGTTCGATCAGATCCCGCCTGGCGAACTCGCCCTGGTCATGGGACACGTAGCAGCGGCGTTCGGTTGGGAGGACCGGACCGAGCTCTTCCGCGGGACGATCGCGGTGTACGGGATCCGCAAGCTCGGCTCGACGATCAGAACCCGTCTGGACGCGATCCACCAGGTTGCTGCCATTGCTGAGAACCGACCTTCCGCCGCGGGACACAGTTAGCGCCAGAATCGATCAGCTGTAGAACAAGTCCCCGCTCCGAGCGGCGAAGTACGTTCGTCGCCCTGATTCCCAAGGTG
This sequence comes from Pseudonocardia sp. OZ21, assembly GCF_059359135.1. NCBI lineage: Bacteria > Bacillati > Actinomycetota > Actinomycetes > Pseudonocardiales > Pseudonocardiaceae > Pseudonocardia > Pseudonocardia sp. OZ21. Next base: position 260,933 of record NZ_JCADBN010000007.1, on the reverse strand, counting down.
TGACATGGTCGCCGCGCGTGAAACGACACTGCAGGAACTCCTCGAAGGCTCGAAGCAATATCAGGTTCCGCTCTACCAACGCACGTACTCGTGGACGAAGCCGCAGCTCGCCCGGTTGTGGGACGACGTCACGCAACTCGCGGCGGATCGGGTCGAGCGGCCGGCACTGACTCATTTCATCGGGTCGCTAGTGCTCGCGCCGAGCCCATCCAACGGGCCGGCCGGAGTGGCTGAGTATCTCGTGGTCGACGGCCAGCAGCGGCTGACGACGCTGTCGATCCTGCTGTGCGCCATCCGTGACCATCGCGCAAAGACCGAGAGCCCCGAGCACCGCGAGCGCATCGACCAGCAGTACCTGACCAACCGCTGGAAGCCCGAGAAGCAGAGGCTGAAGCTGCTGCCCACGCAGGCCGACCGCGACTCCTATCGCGCATGCGTGGACGCAACAGCACATGCCGGGAGCAGCGACCCGATCGGGGTCGCCTATCGCTTCTTCTCGGCGCGACTGATCGACCTCGACGACCCCGACGACCCGGCGGACATCGAACGGATCGAGGACGCGGTTATCGCCGGGCTGTCGCTCGTCTCGGTAACCGCCCAGCAGGGCGACAACGCGCATCGGATCTTCGAGTCACTAAACAACACCGGACTCCGGCTTACACAGGGTGACCTGCTGCGCAACTACCTGTTCATGCGGCTTCCCAATCGCGCAGAAGCGGTGTACCACTCCCTATGGCTGCCACTCCAGCAGACGCTGAAGGCTGCCGATCTCGAAATGCTGTTCTGGCTGGATCTCGTGCAGCGGGATACGCGGATCAAGCAGTCGGAGATTTACACCGGTCAGCAGGCGCGGCTGGACAGGCTGGAGACCGAACAGGAGATTGAGACCGAGGTCGCCCGATTCGCCGACCTCGGCATGCTCTTGGCAACGATCCTGAACCCGTCGCGCGAACGCAACCATCAGGTCCGCCGGCGCCTGCAGCGCCTCAACAGCTGGGGCACGACCACCGTCTATCCCCTGCTGCTGCACCTGTTCGAGCGTCGGGCGCAGGGAACCGCGACGTCCGAACAGATCGCGACCGCGATGCTGTACGTCGAGAGCTTCTTCGTACGCCGGCTGCTCATCGGTCGCGCCACCGCCAACATCAACCGAATCCTGCTGTCGGTCGTGACCGAGATCGACGCGAACCAGCCGGTGGACGAGGCCGTCCGAGTCTTTCTCTCCACCGGCCGGAAGTACTACGCGTCCGATGACGAGATCCGCACCGGGGTAGCAGCGGTGCCCTACTACTTGAACGGGCGCCCGAATCAGCGCTCGCTCGTGCTGCAGTGGCTGGAGGAGTCGTACGGCAGCAAGGAGCCGGTCGACCCGGCGAAAATGACGATCGAGCACGTCCTCCCGCAGACCCCTACCGCAGCCTGGAACGCCGCGCTCCAGGTCGAGCTGTCTCCTGACGAGAACCTCGACGAGGTGTACGAGTCACTCGTGCACACGCTCGGCAACCTCACGCTGACCGGGTACAACTCGGAGTTGAGCAACGGTGACTTCGCCTCGAAGCGCTCGAAGCTGGCCAGCAGCGGCGTCGCGATGAACCAGGAGATCGCAGAACTCGACCATTGGGGTCGCGCTCAGATCCAGGAGCGCGCCGCTCGGCTTGCTGAACGCGTGATCACAATCTGGCCAGGGCCGATGCGTTCACAACCGCAGAGACCATCCTCCACTCGATGGGACCTGCTCGACCGGGCACTCATGGAACTTCCTGCCGGCGCCTGGACGAGCTATGGCGACGTCGCGGCGTTGATCGGCAGCCATGCCGTGCCCGTTGGCGATCGCCTCGCGAACCACGCGGTGCCGAACCCTCACCGGGTTCTGCGGTCCGACGGCACTCTGTCCCCGGGATTCCGGTGGCTGAATCCAGCAGACACCAGCGACCCGATTGCGATGCTCCGCGACGAGGGCGTCACCTTCGACGAGCACGACCGGGCGAACCCGAATCAGCGGATGAGGACGGTCGAGCTTGCACAGCTTCTTGCGATCGAGTCCGATGAGCTGCCTACCCCGTCACCCGCGAAGGACATACAGCGCGAGGAGAAGTTCCTTGCGCATCTGGATGAGTTCCAGCCGCCGGCGATCGTCGACGGAGTGCGCCAGATTCTGTCGCGATGGACCCAGATCGGTGGTCACCTCGCCTATGGCTCGGGCGACGAGGCGTCGTGTTTCCTCAACCTGACGAGCGGAGAGGGGCCCCACCACACCATCTGGCCTGCGACGATCTACCCCAGCGGGCGCTGCGAGGTCGTGTTCCAGCACCTCGCCCGCCGCGTACCGTTCGACAACCCGGCGTTGCGGGAGCAGTTGCGGCAACGGCTCAACACCATCGACGGTATCGACCTACCGGCCGTCAAGATCGAGTTGCGGCCGAGCTTCCCGCTGGCTGTGCTGGGATCGCAGGCGAACAGGGACGCGCTCGTCGAGCACCTGGTGTGGTTCCGCGAAGCGGTCACGGCGTGACGAACCCGATCAGCTCGTCGCCCACCTTCTTCAGCGGCCTGCGCCTGCGTCACCCTGCCCCTTCAATTGGTATCGCGGACTACTACAACTGGACTCAAGCGACGGTTCCGTTGATTTCCGAGTGGCGGCGAGAAGCCACGCACTAACTCCTGGAGAACCAAGGAGACAGATTGCTCACGCCATAAGTAGAGTCGAATCAAACATTACGCGATCTCAGCAGGGTGTCCCAACGGGGCAAGACGCTGCCGCGCCGTCTCGAGCTCGTCGTCGATGAAGAGCGAAGCGAACTGTGGGTCCAACACGAGCGCTTCGACAGTCAGATCCAGGCGATCCTCGCTCCAGAGTCGCACAAATCCGTCACTGACGGTCGGCGACGCAAGGAGGATCCGGACAGCCCCGAGCGCCCCGTGCTGATGCGCCATCTCGCGCAGAACATTCGGCATGTAGCGAAGCTCGGTCTTGCACGTCTCGATCAGTTCGAAAAGCGCGTGATCGAAGGCACCCTCTTCCGGAGTCTCCACGTCGACCGGCTCGGCATAGCCGGTTGCACCGAGCCCAGCCTCGCGTTCTCCGGACGCCACTGCATTGCGCCGATCGACGAAACCCCGCAGAGCGTCAACGGAGGTGAAGACCTCGTAGCCGAGCTCAGCAAGGCGCGGGAGGTCTGCCTCGTCGGGGTCCATCTCCAGCATGACCGGTGAGCCCTGGCCCGGCTGCAGACCGTCCGGCCAGAACGCCTCCGCCACCGCAAGAGGCCGGCCTGTCTCCGGATCCGCGATCTCGGCGTCCAGTGCCGGCTTCGCGTAACCCATACCGACCAGCTCGTCCACCAGCGACCGGATCTGCACTGCGCGGGCGTCGGACTCGTCGTCGTCCGGAGACACGGCGATGGGCTCGAGCCTCGCCCACGGGCGCGTGCCGGCGAGCAGCTCGTCGAGGAACTCGTTTGCCGCCGCAGCGAGCAGCTCGCGCCGGGCGGCGAGAAACTCGCGGTAGTTCTCGATGCGCCACAGGCGCGGGTCGTCCGGGATCCACTGCGAGTGGAGTGCGGCCTGATCGAGCGAGCCCAGGTAGCCGGCCGGATCGAGCCCCGCCAACCCCATCGCCGAGGACGGCGTCAGGAACGCGAAGTTCGCGATGGCGTTGACCTCGGCGCGCGAGTAACCGGCCCTCGACAGCGCCTGCTTCGGGAAGATCTCATGGACCTGCACAGCAGAGGCGTCCAGGCCGAGGGGACGCCCCGTGGCGAGGTCACGGGCGTCGGTCACACGAGCCAACATGTAGTGCAGCGGGTAGGAGCGCGAGCCCTTCCCGACGCCCTCGAAGTCCTGCGCGTCGATGGACAGGTTGCCCTTGCGGGTGCGGGCCAACGCCGCGATGACACCGTCGATCCCGTTCTTGTCGACGGTCTCCAGGTCTTTGGCAAGGAAGGTCTCCGTCGAGCCGGCGAACCGGCCGCGGAGCGCCGCGTGGACGTACCAGTAGAGGGCCTTGTCCGCCTCGGCGCCGTCTATGAACCGGCCGCCGCGGTTGTGCAGGTGGCGCGAGATCACCGGGATCGCGTAGCGCCCCATGAGCACGCGGTCGTGGTCGAGGCCGAGGCGTCCCACCGCGAGATCGGACAGGAAATGATCCACGTGATGCAGCGCCTCGTTGAGCGCGTGCTCGAACTCGGATGCAGTGACATCCTCCAGCGTGGAGAACGGCGCCCGCCCGGTGGCCACCGCGTTGACGTTGCGCAGCAGCCAGTCCGGGGTGAATTGGTAGCCGACGTCGCGCCAGCGATCGAGGTTGCGCCGCATGGTCGGACGGGCGTCACCCCACTCCGAACAGATGCGCGCGAGCGCCAGATCACCCTTGGAGAGCTTCGTACCGCCGGAGTTGACGCGGTTGAAGATGTCGACGACGGTGTCGACGGTCTTGTCCGTGCCGGTGATCGCCTCGATGTGGAAGACACGCTCGAGGATGTTGCGCAGGAGTTGGACCCGGTCGACGTACTCGGCGAATCGTTCCTGCGTGTCGGGATTGGCACTGAGCATTGCGTACGTCGCGTTGGGGCCGTCGACGAACAACGACGTCACGTCGACCCAGCGCGGGTCGTCCTTCATCTTCACGGGGCCGTAGAACTCGAAGGCCTCGGTCTCGACGTTGAACCGCAAGCCGCGGAACGTGTCCGGGTCACCCTCGAAGAACGACGGCGGGCGGCCGCGGACGATTCCGTACAGCGTGGTGACGCGCTGCTGGCCGTCGAGCAGCATCGACTTCGTCCCGGCGGTGACCGCGGAGCCTCCGCGCACCGCCTGCGATCCGGACTCGGTCTCCCACACCAGCAGCGCCCCGACGGGATAGCCCTTGTAGAGCGAGCGCATCAGGCCACGGACCTGGTCGCGGTTCCACACGTACCCGCGCTGGAACTCCGGGAGGAGCATCGACCCCGCGTCGATCTGGTCCAAGATCGTGCTCAACTTCGCCATGCCGTCCCCCTCGTGCGCGCCAAACACAGATCGGTAGTCGATCAGCCGGTGTTACGCGCTGCGGCGGGGCACGAGCGGAGCGCGGTCGTGCCGGGACGACCATGCTCAGGCCGGGATGCGGTCTACCTGAGACGGGAGACCTCTGCTCGTTCCTCCGTCGTCCAGTAGTCGGGCCTGCCGAGCCGCGAGCAGAAGGCCGACCAGCTGATGTGGGCACCCGCCGGCGCCGGAGGCCTCGCCCAGTACGTCACCTGGGTGTTGTAGCTCCAGGCACCGGTGGCGCGGCCGTAGACGGACACGAGCTCGCCCCTCCGTGCCAGCCGCCCGAGGGTCGCGGCGAACCTGACGCTCGACGCGGTCGCCTGACTCGGAGCGATCATCACGTGACCGCGATCGCGCACATGGGCCGCGAACAGGTCTGGATAGGCGAGGCGGAACCGGTACTCGACAACGCCGTATTCGACGAACGGCTCACCGGGCAGAACGGAGCGGAACATCGGATCGAGCAGCTCGTCGGTAACCCCGTCAGCGCTTTCTGACGTCCAACTCGCTGAGCTCAGAGACGTCAGCCAAGAATGCTCACCGTCGCCCGCATGCCCTGCCGCGCAGTGGTACTGGACCATCTTGTCCGGCAGACGCCGGAAGGTGACGTCATCAGCGGTGAAGCAACGGGGACAGGTCACGATCATCGAATACTCCACTCGCCGAGGCTGCTGCCGCGCATCGACTCCTGTGATTCGCAGCGCCCACTGTGGATCGTCGGGCCGTCCATCTCGTTACGCGAACGGGCGCAGATCCGGTCTCAACACGGCGGCGAGATGCGGTCCCGCCTGCCTGGGCGGCGAGTGAGCAGATCACACGGTTGCGCCCCCGCCGGAAGTGGATCACCGCGGCCTCGACGCGGACCGCAAGGCCACCTTCTTGACCATCACTCGATCGATACCTAGCGTAGCTGTCCGGAGTCGGAAAACGCTTACCTAACGCCAGGAGGATCTCTCAGTGCCGAGAAGACCCGCCCTACGTCTCGCCGTCGCGGCGCTGACGCTCGCGCCCGTCCTCGCGGCAGGGCTGATCACCCCGCAGGCCAGCGCCGCGACGCCGCCCCCCGAAGTCCGTCAGATGGAGCACCTCGACCGCGGTGTCGTTGCCGTCAAGGTGGCCGACGGCGTGTACCTGAGCTGGCGCTTCCTCGGCGACGAGCCCGACGACGTCGCCTTCCGCATCCATCGCGACGGGCAGCTGGTCGCGACGGTCACCGACAGCACCAACTGGACGGATCCGGCCGGCACTGCCACGTCCTCCTACGAGGTCGAGGCGGTGGTCGGCGACAGCCCTCTCCCCCGGTCCGCACCGGTGCGGCCGCTGGCGAACCAGGCCATGGACATCCCGCTGCAGCGTCCCGCACCTGCCGTGGTGCCGGTCGCGCAGACGTTCGAGACGACGGTGAGCGGGAAGCAGTTCGAGCCGGTCGACATGAACCTGCTGCGGCGGATCCGGGACGCGCACGCCGTTCCCGCCGGTCTCACCGAGGGCGAGTTCGCGCAGCTCATCGCGCCGCTCCCGGCCTACCTGCAGGAGCCAGGCTGGGCGCCGCGCTCGCCGTTCGCGACGGACGCCACGAAGGTCGAGGGCGACCGCTACCGCATCAGCGACGAGCTCTTCGCCGAGCTGGACGAGACGTTCCGCCGCTACGTCGACAAGCTCGACCGCGGCCCGCGGCTGGACTACGTCCGCAACCCCGACGGCTCACTCGCCACGGCCACCAGCGCCTACACCCAGGCCGAGGCCGTCCCCGGCGACCTGGACGGCGACGGCAGCTACGAGCTCGTCGTGAAGTGGAACCCCGACAACGCCAAGGACTCCTCGCAGTACGGCTACACGGCGCCCACGATCATCGACGCCTACGAGCTCGACGGCAGGCTGCTGTGGCGCGTCGACATGGGCTGGAACATCCGCGCCGGAGCCCACGACACGCAGCTCGTCGTGCAGGACTTCGACGGTGACGGCCGGGCCGAGCTGATCGTCAAGTCCGCGAACGGCACGGCGTCCGGCGGGGTCGACGCCGCCGGGAAGTTCGAGGTTCGCGACGTCGTGGGCGACCCGGCGGCGACCTCGGAGCGGATGGCGGGTTACGTCGCGGGCGGCGACGTCGACACGCTCGAACGGAACTGGGACGCACTCAACACCTACGCCGTCAGCTGGATCCTGCCGGGCGGGAACACGCCGCCGGAGCAGAACGTGCGGCAGTGGGGCAAGGTCTACACCTACGGGCCGATCGGGACGAGCGAGGAGTACCTCACCGCCTTCGACGGCGTGACGGGCCGGATCATCGACACCACCGACTACGCCTTCCCGTACGGGGACCCGAACTGGGGCGTGGCGCCGGTCGACCACCGTGGGGCCAACTTCGAGGCAGCCGTCGCCGACAGCGAGACCGAGCCCGGCGGTCAGGTGCCCCTCGACCCGAAGGACATCCCCGACCCCTACTGGTCGGACCCGGCGACTCGCTGGGGCTACTTCCCGTGGGGCGACCACCAGGGCAACCGGGCCAACCGCTTCCTCGGCGGGGTCGCCTACCTCGACGGGCAGCGGCCCAGCGCGATCATGGCGCGGGGCTACTACGCGCGCAGCACCGTGGCGGCCTACACGCTCGAGGAGGGGAAGCTCCGCCTCGGCCCGACCTTCGACTCCGCCGAGCTGCCCGACCCGGATCTCGGGGAGGAGCGCGGTGTGCACTCGATGATGAGCGCCGACGTCGACCTCGACGGCCGCGACGAGATCGTCTACGGTGCCATGATCCTCGACGACGACCTCACGGTGAAGACCGTCGCCGGCACCTGGTTCCCGTTCCCCGTCCCGGCTCCCGACGTCGACCTGACGGCGGCGATGCACGCCCCGGACGCCGACGACCGGTTCGCCCACCTCGTGCACGGCGACGCGTTCCACGTCGGTGACTTCGACCCCGCCCGGCCGGGACCGGAGGTCTTCATCGTCCAGGAGCAGCCCGCCGACCTGCACACCGTCGACCGCGACGGTGCCGAGGGCCTCGGGTACCGGCCGGGCGCCGCCGTCTACGACCCGATCACGGGCGAGGTGCGCGCCGGCGTCTACACCGGCGGTGACAACGAGAAGGGCGTGGCGGAGAACATCGACCCGAACAGCCCGGGCGCCGAGTACTGGACGCACGGGTACGTCTACAGCGCGGTCACCGGGGAGCGCCTCTACGCCACCGACAACCCCATGAACTTCCTCGTCTACTGGGACGGCGACCTCACCCGCGAGCTGCTCGACGCCGGGACGGTCTCGAAGGCGACCACCACCTACACCGAACGTCCCGCGTCCGTGGGCAGCACCGCCCTGCTCACCGCCGAGGGCGTCGGCTTCAACCGCGACGGCGGGCGCAACAGCCCGCTGCTGTCGGCCGACCTCCTCGGGGACTGGCGGGAGGAGATCGTGTGGAAGGTGGGCGACGACCGGCTGCGGCTCTACACGACGACCATCCCGACGGCGCACAAGCTGCGCACCCTCATGCACGACCCGCAGTACCGCAACCAGGTGGCGTCGCAGAACACCGTCTACAACATGGCTCCGCACCCGAGTTTCTTCCTCGACCCGGACACCGCGGCGCACCCCCTGCCGGTCCGCCGGGACGACATCGACGTGTCGCCCCAGGGCTAGGACCGGGTGGCTGGGCGGCGCCTCGCTTCACCGCCATCAAGGTTCTCGCCCGCGGCGGAACCGGCCTCGTCGGAATCAAGGACCGGGCCGAGTCACCCCACCTCGGTCCCTCGCCCGGTCCTCGTCAGGCCGTTTCGATGGTCGCCGTGATCGGCAGCAACACGGTCAGCCGCGTTCCCGCACCGGACGGGCTGTCGAGCTGGACACGGCCGCCGAGCGCCTCGACGCGGTCCTTGATCCCCAGCAGGCCGGTGCCGCCGCCGACGGCCGCGCCTCCGACGCCGTCGTCGCAAACCGCAACGCGCAGCACAGCGCCTTCCACCTCCACGTCGATGCTGACAGCCGAAGCGCGCGCGTGCTTGGCCGCGTTCGTCAGAGCCTCGGCGACCACGTAGTACGCGCTGACCTCGACGTACTCGGAAAACCGCTGCCCGGCGCGAACGTTCAGCGCCACCGGCACCGCGGAGCGCCGGGCGAGCGCCCGCAGCGCTGGGCGCAGGCCACCGTCGGCCAGCACCGCCGGGTGGATGCCTCGCGCGACCTCGCGCACCTCATCCATCGCGTCGTTGAGCCCGGCCATGGCGCTGTCGAGCTTGGCACGCAGCTCACGCAGTTCGGGCGGAACAGCCACCTGCACCTCCTGCAGCCACAGCGCCAGAGAGACCAGTCGCTGCTGGGCGCCGTCGTGCAGGTCGCGCTCGATGCGCTGGCGGGCCTGGTCGGCGGCGGCGATGATCCGCGCACGCGAGGCGGCCACCTCGGCACGTGCCTCGGCGTTCGCGATCGCGCTCGACACCAGTTCGGCGAACCCGGACAGCCGCGCCTCGGTGTCCGACGGCAGCACGTCATCGCTGATGCATCCCACCAGCAGGACGCCCCACAGTCGGCTCGAGGTGCTGACCGGCACGCCCACCGTCGACTGGAGGCCCCACTCGCGAGTGGCGACCTGGCCGATCGTGCCCGTGGCGTCGGCGCGGTGGGTTCGCGCCGCGCGGCGCGTGCGATGGACCAGGGTGCTCACGTTCTCCCCCCCGAGCGGCAGCCGGGTTCCCACCGGTGTGGGACCGCCCTCCGTGGTAGCCCACACGCCGGCGATCTCGATCATCTCGGGCTCGTCGAACCGGACCAGGCCCGCGAAGTCGACCGCGAGGAGTTGCCCGGCCTCCGCGGCCACAGCGGCGAAGACCGCGTCCGGCGGTGCGGCCTGGGCCACCAGGGTCGCCACCCGGCGCAATGCCGCCTGCTCGTCGGCCATCCGCCGGTACCCCGCGTACAACTGGGCGTTGTCCAGGGAGACCGCGAGCTGCCCGGCGATGAGCCCGACAGCTTCCAGCCGCCCGGTGGTGAAGGCGCCGCGGATGAAGCGATTCTCCAGCAACAGCACCGCCCGCAGCGCGCCGCGGCCGAGGACCGGCACCGCCAGCAGAGAGCAGCAGGTGACGCCGGCGAAGTACGGGTCGCGCGCGAACCGGTCGTCACTGGTGGCGTCGCTCACCGCCAGCGGCTGCTGAGTCCGACCCAGGTAGCGCAGGACCGACACGGGCGCGGTGGGTTCGCGGCCGGCGCCACCGGCCGGTCCGCCGCCACGGCTGCCCGCCGGCGCAGGGAGAACCCAGTCCTTCCGAACCTCGTCCCACAGCACCAGGTGCACGCCGGTGGCACCGGTCATCGCGCTCAGCACCTCCACCACGCGGGCGTGCAGTCGTTCGACGCTCGTCTCGGAGCTCAGGGCCCGCGACGCGGACAGGATGCCGAGCAGGTCGATGGTCCCGGCAGTGACAGCGCCGCGGCGCGGATGGTCCACGGCCTGACCGGCCTCACCGACGCCGATCGTGCCCACTCCAGCCTCGCCGACGGTGGTCTCGCCCACGATGGCGTCGGCCGACGGGCTCAGGCCCGGGTAGGCCCAGTCCATCTGCTCGGCCTTCGCGACGGCACCCCAGGCGAGGTACTGCTCACGGGCCAGGGCGAGGAACTCGTAGCCCTCGTGCTCGAGGCCATGGGCCAGGTAGAAACGGCCCGCGCGCTCCGTGATCAGTGCCCGGTGCCACGGGCGCTGCCGGCCGGCGACCTCCCGCCGGGCGGCGTCGAAAGCGACAGCCGCAGCGCGAAAGTCGCCCACCGTCCACGCGCGCTCGGCCTCGACGAGCCGCAGCAGGTGCAGGAAGTTGTCCGGCGCGTCCGCGGCGCGGGCGCCCAGCCAGCGCAGCACATCGTCCAGCTCGGCCAGCAGGGTGGCGCGCTCGTCTCCCTCGGCGGACCGGGCCTGCCCGGCCAGGCCGAGCCCGTAGAGCGGGTGAGCCAGGGCGCTCATGGAGAGCCCGGTGACGACGGGCAGCAGTCGCACCGCCGCCGCCCCCTGCCGCGCCACCTCAGCCGGGTCGTCGAAGATGGCCGCGGCGATCGCCCGGCACAGGTGGACGTGTATCACCACCAGCGGGTTGCCCGCGTACCGGTCGACGGGAATTACTTCGGCGGCCACCGCTCCGCCCTCACGGCGCAGCACGTCGGCCAGCCACTCGTAGCTCTCCAGCCATTGCGAGGTCTGCCCGGTACCGGTCCGCCGCGCGAAGGCCTGCGCCGCGTGCACCTGAGCCATGCAGGCATCCAGGGTCGGCCCGCAGTCCAGCAGCCCTACGACGGTCTGGTGGTAGGTGTAGCCGGCGTTCGCCAGGTCACCACCCGCGAGCAGCCCCTCGCGGGCGCGCAGACTCTCCTGGATGCTGGTCTCCAGTGGCTCGAACCACGAGTCCAGCAGCGACACGACCAGGCGGGCATGCGAGGTCTCCGGCTCATAGGACCGTGCCTCGCCCAGCGCGAGGATCCGCCGTGCCGCCCGGTACGCCGCGGCGTAGTCGCCTCGCTGAGTGATGGCGTGGAAGGCGGCGTTGGCGGCCGACCCGACCAGGGTGTGGCCTGGTCCGTGCTCGGTCCAGATCCGCAGCGCCTCCTGGCCCACCCAGGAGAACATGGCTTGGTCGCCGACGAAGTAGACCGGCGAGAGCATCGCGCTGAGCAGGCTGCCCGCGGCCAGCAGCGCCGGATCGGTGAGGTCGGCGCGGGCCATGTCATCGGTGGCATCGGTGTGGTCCAGCCACTCGTTCAGCCGGGCGAACTGCTGGTCGAGTGCTGCAGGCATGCATTCAGCGTCGGGAACATCGATGCCGCACTCGCGCAGCGACCTGATCACCAGATCGATGGCCTCGGGGAAATGACCCCGGTCCGTCAGGCCCTTCACCTGCAAAGCGGTCGCGGTCGCGCGGTCCAGCACGGTTGCGGTCAGCGCCTCGAGCGCGCGGTAGTCCTCGTCCGCCTCCTCCATCCGCCCCAAGCTGAACAGCGCGGCGTGATGGATGGTGCGCAACTCGATGAGGGCATCCGTGTTGGTCTGGTCGGCCAGCGCGAGCGCAGCCGTCAGCAGCGCGTGCACCAGCGTGTACTCGCCGATCTGCGTCACCTCGTCGGCGGCGCGTCTCAGCAGCCCGGCGACCGCACGGCGCTCGTCCGCGTCGGTGACCGCGTCCGCAACCGGCAGGTACTGCTCCGCCGCGACCGCGAAGAGGTCCGGCACCACCGCGAGCCGCCGCGCCATGGCGAGATGCAGCACAGCTCGCCGGTCCGGCCCCAGCTCGGTCAGCACGTCCTCCCGGATCCGGTCGTGCCGGAACCGCACCGCCTCCTCGGCCCCGGACTCCATCACCAGGACGCCGTCCCGAAGGGCCGGTTCCAGGATGTCCGGCACGCTGCCCGATACGCCGGCCGCGATTCCGAGCACGCTCAGCTTGGCGCGCCCGCCGAGGCAGGCCATCGCCTCCACCGCCCGCCGGGACTGCTCCGGCATGGCCGCGACCTGAGCTGCCGACGACCCGCCTGCCTCCGCCCGGCTCAGGTGCGCCCGCACAGCCGCCGTCTCCCACCGCCACCCGTCCGACGCGGCGGTCAGTACGCCGTCCCGGCGCAGCGCGTTGAGCAACTCCACGATCTCATAGGGGTTTCCCTGACAGCGCGGCTCGAGCACCGCGCCCAGTTCCGCCGCCGCGTCGGGGGTCACGTGCAGCACTTCACCCACCAAGGCGACGAGGTCGGAGCTGGTGAGGTTGCCCAGCCGCAGGTGCGGCACGGCGGCCTCGCTCCACCGGGACAGCAGGGCGGCCAGCGGGTGCGAGGGGTCGAGGTGGCCTTCCCGGTACGTCCCCACCAGCAGCAGGCCCTCGGACCCCTCACTGCTCAGCACCATGTCCACGAAGCCGAGCGGGACGCCTGCGCCCCACTGCAGGTCGTCGATGAATACCACGAGCGGGCGTCTCCTCGACGCCACCGCGCGCAGCGCCCCCACGGCCACGAGCTGTGCCCGGACCGCCGCGGTCAGCGGGTCACCGAGATCGCCCGGCCCCAGCAGCGTGGCGAACTCCGGCACCACCGTGGCGAGCAGGCCCGCGTTCGCGCCGAGCACCCGGAGCATCCGGACCCGGATCGGGGCCACCTCGTCCTCGGGCTCGGCCAGCAGCAGCCTTCCGAACGCAGTGAAGGCCTGCTGGACCGCGTTGAACTCCTGATCCCTCCGGTACTCGTCGAACTTGCCCGCCACGAACCAGCCGTCATTGGCGGTCACCACCGGCCGCAGCTCGTCGACGAGCGCTGTCTTGCCCACCCCGGCCACGCCGCTGATGAGCACCCCCGCGCACCGTCCCGCCAGCGCGTCCGCGAACGCCTCCTTCAGCGCCGTCACCTGCTCGTCGCGGCCCACCAGCCGTGACGGCGGCAGCAGCCGGATCGGGAAATCACGCTCACCGACCGGCAGATCGGTCTCACGCGACGCCGACAACCGCCCCAGGTCGTAGACGAGGCCATCAGCCGACTGGTACCGGTTGTCCGGTTCCTTCTCCAGCAGGTGCAGGATGATCTTCGACAATTGTTCGGGCACGGCTGGATTGACCTCGGCCGGCGGGGCCGGCAGCCGGGCCAGGTGATCGTGAATGAGCCGCAACGGGTCACCGACGCCGAACGGCGGCTCACCGGTGGCAAGTTCGTACAGGACCGCGCCCAGCGCGTACAGGTCGGCACGCTGGTCCACCGCCCGGCCGGTCCGGCCCGTCTGCTCCGGCGCCAGGTACGCCAGCGTCCCCGGGATCTCGCTGTGATGGATGAACTCCGGGCGGATCTGCGCGAACGAGGCGGCCAGCGCGAAGTCCACCAGGGTGGTGTCCCCGTTCGCCGCGATCACGATGTTGGCGGGGCTGACGTCGCGGTGGACCACCTCGTGGCGGTGCAGGCGCGCCACCGCCCGAGCCACCCGCAGCGCGAGCCCGGCAAGGTCGTCGACGGGCACCGGTTTCTGCAGTTCCGCCAGGATAGTGGCGCCGGCGTCCACCAGCGTGATCGAGCCGGCAAAGCGAGGCTCGTCAGCGAGTTGCGCAACTCCCTCGACACCGCCCAGCCGCTGGAGGATGGCCGTCTCGTGCCGAAGCCGGGCCTCGGCGTCCGGCCCGAGTGGCTCCTTCAGGATGACGGTGCGGCCGGTCCAGGGCAGCCGGGTGATGCGCGTACGGGCACTCTCGCGCACGGTCGCGGCGGCCAGACCCCGGGCTGCGCCCATCCTGTACCTCCACGCCGGGCAGCAGCAGTCCACCGCAACGCCCATCCCATTATTTGCACATGTCACGGGATGACAAGGGCGTGTGCACCGGCTACCGAACGCAGAATCCGACCAGCGGGCACGGGTCCATCACACCCGGCGCACGAGCACGCACTGCGCCACGTGGCCCGGCTGTCGGCCGGCCCACCCCTCGATCCCCGGCTGCGAACCACCGTCAACAGGAGGCCACACCGCTCAGCCGGCTTCGGGCGGGCGGGCTCGCCGGCCGAGGGCGCGGGTCTCCGGTTGGCGCGGTGGGGTGCGCTCCTCCCGCGGGGTCAGTGGCCGCTCCACGGGCACGCCCGCGGTCAGCTCCACCTCGTCGCCTTCGTGCAGCACGACCAGTGGCTCGCCGCGTAGCACCTCGTAGGTGGCCGTTCCCGCCTCCACGCTCACCCGGAGCAGGCGCCCTCGGAAGCACATGCGGAAACACAGCCGGCGCAACCTGCTCGGCAGTGCGGGCCGGAAGTTCAACACGGCGTCGACCTGCCTCAGGCCGCCGAAGCCCGCGACGATCGCGATCCAGGTGCCGGCCAGCGCCGCGAGGTGCAGGCCGTCGGCTGTGCTGTGCTCGAGGTCGCGCAGGTCCGCCAACGCCGACTCGGCGATGTAGTCGTGCGCGAGGTCGAGGTAGCCGACCTCGGCGGCGAGCACGGCCTGGTTGCTCGCGGACAACGAGGAGTCGCGCACCGTCAGCTGCTCGTAGTAGTCCATGTTCCGGGCCTTCTCCTCGTCGGTGAAGGCGTCCCCCCGCAGGAACATCGCGAGCACGAGGTCGGCCTGCTTCACGACCTGCTTGCGGTACAGCTGGAAGTACGGGTAGTGCGAGTGCAGCGGGTAGTGGTCCTCCGGGGTCCCGGCGAAGTCCCATCGGGGCTGGTCGGTGAACCCGGCGGCCTGCGGGTGCACGCCCAGATCCTGGTCATAGGGCACGAACATCGCGTCGGCGGCGTCGAGCCACGACGCGATCTCGTCGTCCCCGACGTCGAGAACCTCGGCGGCGTCACGGTGCTTCTGCGACCAGTTCGCGGCACCGCGCAGGTTCCGCTGCGCCATCAGGTTCGTGTAGACGTTGTCGTCGCTCAGGGCGCTGTACTCGTCCGGGCCCGTCACCCCGTAGATGTGGAACGCCCCGTCACGGCTGTGGTGTCCCAGCGACATCCACAGCCGCGCCGTCTCCACCAGCAGATCCAGCCCGGTCGTCCGCGAGAACTCCTCGTCCTCCGTGGAGTCGACGTAGCGGATCACCGCGTCGGCGATGTCGGCGTTCACGTGGAACGCGGCGGTGCCCGCCGGCCAGTAACCCGAGCACTCCTCGCCGGCGATGGTGCGCCACGGGAACGCGGCTCCGTGCAGGTCGAGCTGACGGGCGCGGGCACGGGCCTTGTCGAGGATGGCGTGGCGCCACCCCAGAGCGTGCCGGGTGACCTCGGGCCGGACGGCGGTCATCACCTGCAGCACGAAGGTCTCGGTGTCCCAGAACGCATGGCCCTCGTACCCGGTGCCGGTGAGCGCCTTGCCGGCGATCGCCCGGCCCTCCGCACGGACCGTGGCCTGCAGCAGGTGCCACAGCGCGAACCGGACGGCCTGCTGCAGCTCGTCGTCACCGTCGATCTCGACGTCGGCCGACTCCCAGAACTCGTCGAGCGTGCGCCGCTGCGCCGCGACCAGCTCGTCCCAGCCCGCGTGCCGCACCCCCGTGACCGCCGCCGCCACCTCGTCCCGCACGGCCGAGAGCGAGCGATCCTCGGACCAGGCGTAGCCCAGGTACTTGACCAGGGTGATCGCGTCGCCGTCCTCGAGCCGCCCGGTCACGGTGAAGCGGGCCGCGTCCTCCTCGCTCTCCGCGTGCACCTCGAAGTCCTGCGGGGCGTCGAGCTCGTGGTCGGCAGCAGCGCCGACGAGAAGACCGGACCGGCGCGCGCGGTGCACCAGGGTGAGCCGGGTCCCGGACGCCCGGTGCGCGCATCCGACCAGCGGGTGGTTCAGGAGATCATCAGGACTCGGGACGGGCGGCAGGTCGGGCAGCTGGGCGTTCGCGACGAGACCCGACTGCAGGACAACTTCCACCGGCGCGTCGACGGCCCGGACGCTGTAGCGGATCGCCGCCCCGCCGCGGTGCGTGAACGACACGAGCCGCTCGGACTCGATCTCCACGACCCGGTCGTCCGGGGTGCGCCACCGCGCTCGCCGCCGCAGCGTCCCGGCCCGGAGATCGAGCACCCGCTCGTGGTCGAGCAGCTCCCCGCTCCGCACGTCGAACGGGTGGCCGTCGACGAGCAACCGCACGAAGGTGCCGTCGATCGTGTTGACGAGCGTCTGCGTCGACTCGGGGTCCCCCGCGCCCGTCTCGGGGAACTCGAACGTGCGAGCCTCGTAGAACCCGGCGAGGTAGCTCCCTCGCTGCGCGACGGGCTCACCCTCGTCAAGCGTGCCGCGCAGTCCGAGACAGCCGTTGGACAGCGCGAAGACGGTCTCGGTGTCGGCGAGCACATCGAGCCGCAGCTCCGGCTCCCGCACGCACCAGGGCTCGACGGTGTACGCATCCTTCTCGGGCACACCGGACCGTTCCCCACGGCCGGGCAATTCATGCCCGTACGAGCGATTCGACACAACGCAGCGTGCCCCGGATCGTCGCCCATGGGGATTCGCCTACCCCGCCGGGGCTCCCGAACGCACTGCCCTCAGCCGCGCCGATTCCAGGGTCAGGGTCACGATCCCCGCCACCAGCAGCACTCCGGCCACCGCGACCAGCACGAGCGCGATGCCGGCCTCCGTCGGCCGACCGTTGCCGACCGCCTCGATCAGCGCGGTCGCGGCGACCACACCGATGCCGCCGACGCAGATCATCACGGTCAACAACACCCCCGAGCCCTCGGCGGAGCGCCGGGCAGGAAGCACGTTCTGCACGGCGATCTGGCCGAGCGAGTAGCCCATGCCCGTGGTGACGCCGCAGAGCCCGAGCGCGACGACGTAGAGCGGCAACGGCCCGACAACCGCCAGCAGCACGAGTGCGGGCGCGCAGAGCAGCACCGCCACACCCATCACGATCCCGGCGGGACAGCGGCTGCTCAGCCGGCCGGCCAGTGGCCCGCACGAGGCGAGCCCGATCGAGGACACCACGAAGAACAGCCCCGCAGCGGCGGCGGAAAGCCCGCGCACGTCCTGCAGCTCCAGCGTGGCACTGACGACGTAGACGACTGCGCCGACGTTCGCGAGCGTCCCGGCCACGGTGAGCACCACGAACAGCTGGTTGTTCATGAGCGACGGCCGGACGAGCGGGCTCGCGGCCCTCGCCTCCACCATCCCGAACGCCAGCAGGAGCGCCACCCCGACGACCAGCGGAACGAGGGTCACCGCGCTCGTCCACCCCTGCGTCCCGACATCATCGATCGCGATGCTCACGAGAGCCAGCCCCCCGACGACCGTGGCGGCACCCCACCAGTCGAGCCCGGCAAGCGTCCGCGGCCCCGCCTCGTCCCGGGAGTTGGTGAGCCGCACACCACCCCAAATCGCCAACGCCGCGATGGGCACGTTGAGCAGGAACACCCAGCGCCACCCGGCGGTCGAGGCGAGCACCCCGCCCACCACCGGCCCCAGCGCGGTGCCGACACCCGCGATCCCCAGCAGCGCCCCCGTGACGCGCGGCCGAACTTCCTCACTCGTGGCGTTGGTGACCAGCGCGAATGCCGTGGGCATGATCATGGCCGCACCCGCGCCCTGGGCGATGCGGGCGGCGATCAGCACCGGAACCGAGGACGCGAGCCCGCAGACCAGCGACGTCAGCCCGAAGAGCCCGACGCCGAGCAGCAGCACCGTGCGCCGACCCAGGACGTCACCGGCCCGGCCGCCGGGGATGAGCAGCGAGCCCAACGCGATCATGTAGCCGCTCAGGAGCCACTGCAGGTCGGTGACCGTCGTGCCGAGGTCGTCGGCGATGGTGGGCAGGGCCAGAGTGAGAGAGAAGAAGTCGAGCTGGACGCAGAACAGCGCCGCCCCGACGGGCAGGAACGGCGCGGTCTGGCGCAGGGTGCTTCCGGTCGCGGTCATGCCCCACCGCCCCTTGTATCCCCCCGAGGTCGCCGTTCGAGCTTCGGAAGCTAACAGCGGCTCAGCGGACGCGCGCCCTGCAATCGGGCGGTCGACGGGCAGCGCGGAACCGTGCGCGTCGAACTCCGGGCCGGTCAGCCCGGAGTGACCATCGCCCCGTCGAACCGCAACCGACCGGACCGGACCCCCAGTTCCAGTGCGGCGTCCATGCGTTCGGTCGCCCCGCGGGTCCGCCTCCGCCACCCGAACACGGCCAGCACCTCGCGGTGCAACTCCTCGCGCGGCATCCCGGCCGCAGCTCTCGTCACCGGCACCATCGCGTTGACGATCTCGCGCAGCGGCACGTGTTCGAGCGGGCGGTCCACCCCCTCGGGGGTGGTGCGGAACCCCTCCCACTCCTCCGGCACCCGGGCGTCGGGCCAGATGACGGACTCCACGCTGTCCCGCCGCAGTGCTCGCGGCAGGTGGCGCAGGATCGCTGTCTTCCGTGTCTCCGCGACGCGCCTGAGCCCGAACCCGTTCGCCACGAGCTGCGCCAGCCTGTCCGTGTGGATCGGCCCCTCCGCGTCCACGACCGCTGTGAGGGCCGCGGAAACCGCCAACGCCGCCGAGCGCTCGGGAAGAGCATCCAGGACGTCGACGCTCCCGAGGTGGCGCACCCGCCACGGGACGAACACCTCGGGCGCTGTGGGCCATGCGACATCGACGCGCGGGGGCTCCACGGTCACAGCGGAGGCGATGAGCGGCACAGCCGGCGACTCGTCGACCTGGACCGGTACCACCGGTGGCTGCATCTCGCCGACCGGCGCCGCGGGTCGCTCCGCCTCCAGGGCAGCGGCCACGAGCCGGTCGATCACCGCGTCCGGAACGGCGAGCCACGTCGGTAGCCACACCCGCTCGACGGACGGCCAGCGCAGCACGTCGGTCAGGACCTCACGCGGGAGCGCGTCGCGGTCGCGCACGGTGAGGCGCTGGGACCACGCGCGTCCGTCGAGCAGGACGGCGACGCGTGGCTTGTCCGGGTCGCCCAGCACGAGATCGATCGCGAACTCCGACAGCCCGACGTTCGTCCGCACCTCCACGCCTCGCTCCCGCAGCCGGGAGGCGATCTCCTCGCGGTGCCGGTCGGGAACGGTGGCGCGCTGCGCGCTCCGTGGCAGCACCGACGGACCGTGCGCCGCCATCTCGAGGTAGGTGCGCAGGTGCCTCAGGCCGACCGACGACGTCTCCTCCGTGCGTAGCTGCCCGGGAGCGAAGCTCGAGAAGACGATCACCTGGCGGCGGGCGCGGGACACCGCGACGTTCAGGCGACGCTCGCCGCCTGCCCGGTTGAGCGGGCCGAAGTTCAGCGGCAGCACGCCCTTGTCGTTGACGCTGAACGCGGTCGAGAAGAGGATCACGTCCCGCTCGTCGCCCTGCACGTTCTCGAGGTTCTTGACGAAGAGACCGTCCGGGTCCTCCAGCGCGTCGATCACCCGCTGGTCGCCGGTGTCCCGCAGCAGACCCTCGATGAGCGTGCGCTGCTGCTGGTTGAACGTCACCACGCCGAGGGAGGGCGACGCGTCCGGTGATGCGGCGAAGCGTTGCCAGATCTCCGTGACGACCGCTTCGGCCTCGACCGGGTTGGTCCGCAACGTCGCGCGGGGGCCCGAACGGTGGAAGTGGCCGTCCACCCGTCTCAGCGAGATGCCGGTATCACCCGTCGCCGGCGCCGGGAACGAGGAGAGCCCACCGTCGTAGTAGTGGTGGTTGCTGAACGCGATGAGTGACTCGTCCTGGCTGCGGTAGTGCCACGACAACCTCTGGCGCTCCACCCGCGCCTGAACGCATTCGCTGAGGATCGACTCCTCGTCCTCCACCACATCTGTGGAGCTCTCGCCGTCGAGGTCGTCCGAGCCGAAGCTGCTCTCCGCGAACGACGTCGGTGGCATCTGCATGCTGTCGCCGACGATCACCACCGACCGGGCTCGCCCCATGGCACCGATGGCATCGGCGACGCGCACCTGCGAGGCCTCGTCGAACACCACGATGTCGAACAGGCCCGCGGTCGCGGGGAAGAACCGGGAGAGGGAATCCGGACTCACCAGCACGCAGGGCAGTGCGCGGGTGATCACCTCGCCGAAGGTGCTCATCAGCTCGCGCACCTTCATCCCGCCGCGCCTGGTGGTCAGCTGACGCTGCAGCTGGCCGACCTGGCCACCGGCGGCCTGAGGGTTGAAGCCTCGGGTCGAGAGCACCTGCCGCGGGACGACGGTGGCGAGGTGGTTCCGCACTGCGCGGGACGCGGTGACGAACCGCGCGATCGAACGTTCGTGGGCTCCGGCGTCGAAGCTCTCGAGCCCCGTCGTCCGGAGCCGTTCGGCGATCGAGGCCCGAGCCAGCCCCAGCTCGAACGACCGCCGTGCGTCGTCCGGGTCGAGCGATCCGGCGAGCACCGCAGCCCGGGCTTCGCCGAGGTGCTGCGCCCGCAGCGGCTCGAGGTGGGCGAGCAGGTCGAGCCAGCACCGCAGCGAACCGAGCTGCGGGTCGGCGAGGCCGCGTTCCGCCGCCGTGAGCTGCCAACGACCCAGCAGACCAGGCAGGCCTGCCCACTCGGCAACCGCAGACGGTGTGCTGCAGCAGACCTGCAGCAGCACCTCCGCGGCTGCGGCGGCCTCGTGAACGGGTCGCGGATCGGCGTCGACCCCGCCGTCGAGAACCTCCCGCAGCGCCTGGACGAACAGCGCCCGTTCCGGGGTGGACTCCGCCGGATCGACCAGGTGGCCGGCCCGGCGCACCCGGTCGATCCGAGCCGTGAGCGCGACGCGCCCCAGCTCGGTGAAGGGGCTCCAGGCGGCCGGAAGCTGCAGACCCGGGATCGCGTCGATCTTCGCGGCCAGCGCCTGAACGGCTCGTTCGAGATCGACGAGCTTGCCGGTCAGCTCGGTGAGTCGTTTCGGTTTGAGGACCGCGCCGGGGCGCAGCACCGGGACGAGCCGGTCGCGCACGGAGACGAGGCGCTTCTTCCGGCCGAAGAAGCCGGATGCAGCTGCCGCCCTGGCCTCCGCGTCGATCTCGGTGATCGGCAGGCCGAGGACGTCGGGAGTGACGACGTCCAGTCCCGGATGAGGCGCCGCAGCGAATTCTGCGACCTCGTTCACGATCGCGACGACCGGATCTGCCCATGTGCGTGAGCGCGACGCGTCGAGCACCTGCAGCGGGAGCGCGAGGTCGACCAGTTCGGCGAGAACGGCGAGATCCGCCGGCACCCGGACCGCTGCCGACGCCGGATCGAGGACGCCGGGCAGCGCGAGTACGGCTGCATCGAACCGTCGGGCGGCGACGTGAACCGCGGTGACGTCGATCCCCGCCACGGAGTCGATGAACGCCCACGGGTGCTCAGGCCGGGGCCGTGCAGCGTCCGCGAGGTCGGGCAGGGTGCTGAACAGCTGCCGCAGCCGCGCCACGGCGTCCGGAGCACCTCCGGCCAGCACGGACTCGGGCACCGGCATCGGCGCGACGTCGTCACCGATCGCGAGCTCTGCGCCGCGCGCCTCGTACAGGGCCAGGCCGGCGCCGTTGCGCTCATGCAGCCGGTAGGCGTAGCGCGTGAGGCCGCGGCGCGCGGAACGTAGCTCCTCGACCTTGATGGAGTGGTCCTGGGTATCCGCGTCGACCACGTGGTCGAGCGCTTTCTTGATCTGTTCGCGAACGGCTGCCGGCTTGCTGCCCTTGTCGTGCAGGTCGAGCGACAACGGTCCCATGCCGACCGCGTCGAGCCGCTTCTGCACGACGTCGAGCGCCGCCCGCTTCTCCGCGACGAACAGGACGCGCTTGCCCTCCGCGACCGCATGCGTCAGCAGGTTCGTGATGGTCTGCGACTTGCCGGTGCCGGGCGGCCCTTCCAGGACGAACGTGCGGCCGGCCGTGGCTTCCGCGATCGCCCGCAGCTGAGAGGCGTCGGCGGGAACGGGGCAAAGCTCGTCGAGACCGTCGAGGTCGTGGGCGACCGACGCATCCACGGGGTCGACGAACGCATCGGTCGGCGTCCGCATCAGGTGCGCGACGAGCGGGTTCTCCTCGAACGTCGCCCAGTTCTCGTCGAGGTCCTTCCACAGCCGGAACTTGGCGAACTGCAGCACGGCGAGGTCTGCCGTCGGCTCGACGCGGAACCGCAGCCCGCGTGCGTCGATCGCACGGCGCGTCGCCCGGAACGCGGCCTCGACGTCGATGCCCGAGTCGTCCGCGACCGGATCCGCGAGCCCGGGGATGTCGAGCCCGTGCACCTGCCGCAGCTTCTCCACGAGGCAGTAGTTCGGGGTCGACGAGCCCGCCTCGTCGACGGAGAGCCGGTAGCGTCCGCCGCGGCCGGCCGGCGTGAGCACGACCGGCACCAGGATCAGCGGGGAGCGAAGCGTGCGCCCGTCCAGGTCCCACACGAGTGAGCCGAGAGCCAGGTAGAGGTTGTTGGCGCCGGTCTCCTCGATGACCGTCCGCGCCTTGTAGGCCAGGCTGCGCAGGCGCGACGCGTATGCGGCGTCGGTGACGTCGACGTGGACGGTTCGTTTCTCCTCCAGCAGGTCGACAAGCTGCGCCTGCGGCAGGTCGCGTCCGTGGCGAACGCCCCGCTCCCGATCGACTGCCGCGAGATCGTCCGCCGGGCGCAGGGTGATCGAGGTGTCCCGGTTGAGGAGGTCCTCGACCAGCCCGAGCCGCCGGTCCGGCACGGCCAGCGACAACGCCGAGCGCGGGGTGAAGTTGATGAGGCGGTTGCGCAGGCTGAGATCGAGCAGGGCGTTCTTCCAGGTGGTGACCCGCCCGGGTTCGCGGACCCGCCCGGGCACCACCCGGCCCGGACCGGCGTCCGGTGCGGATCCGGCGGCGCTCACCGCCGCGGGGACGTACGTGGTGACGACCACCTGCCCGTCGTCGTCACGGGTGCGCGCCGGCAGCGGAACGATGCGGTCGACCCGCGCCTGGTGGACGTCGACGACGCCGATGACGTTCCCGAGATCGCCGGCCAGGTGGGCCCCGTACGGCGTCTGCTGCGCCTCGGCGAACGGGACGGCGTCGGGGCGCAGCGTGAGCGCCGTGGTCTCGACGAGGCCGATCTGCCCCAGGTCGATCCGGTTGACCACACCGGCCGTGTCGAACTCCGCCACCGTGCCGAGGGACGTCGCCTCGCGCCAGTAGCCGAGGAAGGCATGGCCGTCGACCACCCAGATGAGCGGCCGCACGCCGGCCTGCTCCAGTGCAGCGGCCATCACGACCACGAGGTCCAGGCAGGTCCCGACGCGGTCGTCGAGCACCTCGCCCGGAGTCCGCACCTTCTGCCCGATGTCGGCCCAGCTCGCGGCGGGCTCGGCATAGCGGATGCCGCGCGCCTGCATCGCCGTGTACACCGCGGCCACGATCTGGTCCACGCGCTCCGAACCGGCCTGGTAGCCCTCGAGAGACGGGCTGCCCGTACCGGCCTGCAGATGCTCGGCGACGTCCTGCATCAGGGCCGTAACCGCCGGGTGGTTCGGCATGACGTGCGCAGCGAGCATCTCCAGCGCGAGCGCGGGCGGGGCGGCGAGCCACTGCTGGGCGGCCAGCACCCACGTGCGGAAGACCTGCTCGGCGCGCACCTCGCCATCGATCGCGAGGTGGGCCCAGATGGTGGCCGGCCGCTGCTCCTCCACCTGCAACATCGCGGCCGGCTCGAGCAGCAGCGTGATGTCGGTCAGGACCGTGGGCCGACCGGCCTGCAGATCGAGCAGGATCTCCTGGGCGTCACCGATCGGCCCGGTGGCATCGGCAACCGCCAGCGTGAGCCGGGCGGCCTGGACGTCGGTGGGGACGTGGTCGATGACCAGGCGGGAGATCACCGGGATCTCGTTGTGGGCCATCGCGTAGCTGAGGACCGACCGGGCTTCGAGGGTGATGGAGATCGGTTGTGCTGGCTGTCCTGAGGTCACCCTCGCTCCTTGCTCACTGCTGTACTTCGACGGATCAGTACCTACCGTCACACACGCTCCCGCTCGGGGATCGGACGCGTACCGGCGGCATCGAGCGGATCCCGCTCCAGCGCCACTGCGTTCCCCCCTCGGACGGACCACCGTATGGCCCGTCCGATTCATCGACTGCTGCGCTCGCGTCGTCACACGGCCGGCTCCTGATCACACGAACGGGCGAGTGACCGGCTTGGCACGGCCGCTCGCCTGAAGTGACGCCGTGATCCGACAGGCGTTGAGCGGATCGCCCGGCAGGCCCGGTCCCCTGCGCCGACCCGGCCTGATCAGCTCCCCGGTCCCCGCAGCCACGCCTCCTCGAGGAGCGCGACAACCTCCTCGTCCCCGCGCCTCCTGAACGCACTGAGGATCCGACGCGGCTTGGCCTCGCCGTCCAGACCGGCCGCTTCGGCGAGGATCGGGGTGGCGTCCCCCATCACCGGCCCGGCGCCGACGAGCCGGAGCGCCCCACGGATCGGATCGCTGCCGGTCACGGGTGCCGGGACGACGTCGAAGTCACCGTCCGGGCCGAATCGGAGAAACACGGTGTCGCCTTCGTCCGCGCCCAGTTTCTCCAGGAATCGGCGGATCGTCGCGAGGCCCGGCTGCGTCCCGGTCCAGCGCACGGCCTGCGGGCCCAGACGGGAGTCGAGTGTGACCGTCTCGCCCGGGACGCAACCGGCCACCGTCGCGACCCCGTTGGGTACCGAAAGTCCTGCGCCGCGCAGATGATCGTGATTGACGACCAGACGGAAGAACCACGACTTCCCGACGCGATACAGCCGCTTCGTGTCTTCCGGCCGCTTGCGCGGAACAGCACGGGTCGCGCGCTTCCTGACCATTCCCGCGCGCAGTTCGTACTCGCCGCTCGAGGCGTAGGTCTGCACGCTGTTCGGGGAGACGTCGAACCGGGCGCACAGATCGTCGACGAGTGCCTGCAACTCGATCTCGCCGCCGGCCTTCTGCAGCACGCGTGCGATCTCGGCTCGGAGGCCGCTGTACTGCGCGTGCCCCCAGCCGGCCAGCGCCCAGGCCGCCTTGTCGGTGCGGACGAACCGGTCGTCCTCGTTGAGGCGGTTCGCGAGGCTGCGGATGTTGAGTTCCCGCTCTGTTCGCGAGGCGATCTCCTCGAGTCCGAGCGGTTCACCTGCGATCGAGAGCACTGCGGCCGCGTGGTCGTCCATGGAGCGGGTCCGGGTCAGGACCCACCCGTCGGCGAGGACGACTCCGCACCACTTCAGCCACGCCTCGAGCTCCGACACCGGCAGTGTCAGCACGGCGGTGACCGCCGTCAGCTCGACCACGCCGTGGTCGTCCACGAGGTCGTCCAGGGCGGCGAGCGTGCGAGCCTTCGCGGTCCGGACGTCCGGCGCTGCCGCCCATCCGTCGACCACCTCGAAGGCGTCGTCGAGCTTGTCGAGCACCAGCCACAGCGGCTGGTCCGTTCCGGGCACGGTGCGGTCGAGCTCGGGCATGCGTTCGCGGAGGCGTTCCAACGGAGCGATCGGCTGGATCTCCACACGCATGGCGGCCATGAATGCGCTGACGCTCGTGTCCGGGCCGAAGGCGGTGGCGAGGTGGTCCTTGAGCTTCTTCTCGATCTGCCGGATCCGCTCGCGGGTGACGCCGTACCGGGAGCCCAGCTCGTCGAGGGTCGACGGCTTGTCGGCCAGATGGCGATCTCGCAGCAAGGCGGTCTGCCGGTCGTCGAGGCCTGCGATGACCGCAGCCAACTCGTCCACGGGGTCGGAGATGGTGATCTCGGGCAGCAGGTCGCGGGCGGTGAGACTGTTCAGACGGGAGGCCGCCTCCTGCGTGTCCTCCGAGCTGCCGTCCTCGATCTCCACGTGGAACAGCGGCTCGTCGGCCCGCCCCCGGATGAAGCGCCACTTCGCGAGAGCCAGCAGATCGCGGTGCATGTGCTCAGCGGCGGCAAGGTCCGCACCGCTCGTCGCGTTCATGGGGCTCCTCTTCGAAGGCACGCTCGTGCCGCGGGAGGAAAACCCTGTCATACCCGATCAAGTGGACAGCGAGAGCCCACATGAGGTCCCGATCAGCCTCAGGTGTTCACCGTGGGGTGCGGCTCGACGGCCGTCGGTTCCGTGACGGAGGGCAGCCGCGTCAGCGGCATTCACGGAACCGACGACGGTCGCCGCTCAGCTCCCGAAATGCTCCTGCAGCGCCTTGATCCCGCCCGCGTACACCCCACCGGCGAAGGTCTTGGTGAGCCCTTCCTCGTCCGCCCCCTCGGCGTCGTACTCCGACCACCACTCCACAAAGGTCTGGCCGGTGTCGGTCACCGGTGCCAGGCGCGCGGTCGAGATGTACCGGCGCACCGCGAACGGGCTCTCGAGGATCTGGTAGGTGAAGGTGTGGTCGCCGTCGTCGAGGGTCACGAGCTTCTCGACGACCTCTCCCCCGCCACCCAGCGTCAGGCGGCGCACAGCTCCCACCTCGGTGCCGGACGCGCCGGAGTCCAGGGAGCTCTTCTCGATGCCGGAGTGCCAGGAAGGCATCCCGCTGAAGTCGCGGATCAGAGCCCAGACCTCCTCGACGGAGGCGGGGACGACACCACTGGCGTACGGGCGGGGCATGAGGGTCTCCTAGCGTGTGAGACGGGTCTTGAACGCGCGGGTCTGGTCGGTGAGGGCTTTCTCGGTGGGCAGTCGTTCCATGGACGAGGCGCCGTAGAAGCCGTGGCAGTGCAACGTCTGGTCGAGGACGTGGGCGGCGTCGTCGGGCATCGCGATCGGGCCGCCGTGGCAGAGCACCAGCACATCCTCGCGCACCTCGCGGGCCGCGGCGGCCCACTCGTCGATCAGCTCCACGCAGTCGTCCAGTGACTTCGCGGTCTCTGCGCCGATCGAACCGCCGGTGGTGAGGCCCATGTGGCAGACGATGATGTCGGCGCCGGCGCGGGTCATGGCGCGGGCGTCGTCGGCGGAGAAGACGTAGGGCGTGGTGAGCAGGTCGGCGGCACGGGCGGCGGCGACGAGGTCGACCTCCAGGCCGTAGCCCATCCCCGTCTCCTCGAGGTTCGCGCGGAACACCCCGTCGATGAGCCCGACGGTCGGGAAGTTCTGGATCCCGGCGAAGCCGAGGTCGGTCAACTCGCGCAGGAACCGGTCGGTGATCATGAACGGGTCGGTGCCGTTGACGCCCGCGAGCACCGGGGTGTGCTCGACGACGGGCAGCACCTCCGCTGCCATCTCGACCACGATCTCGTTGGCGTTGCCGTAGGCGAGCAGGCCGGCGAGGGAACCGCGGCCTGCCATGCGGTAGCGGCCGGAGTTGTAGATGACGATGAGGTCGATGCCGCCGGCCTCCTCGCACTTCGCCGAGAGTCCGGTGCCCGCCCCGCCGCCGACGATCGGCTCGCCGCGCCGGGCCATGTCCTGGAACTTCTCGACGAGCTCCGCACGGACGAAGCGGGTCACCGCTGCACCTCCTGCCACGCGCTGACCAGCGCGTCGGCGAACTCGGGGTCGTTGATGTGGTACTTCAGGCGGACGAGCCGCCGCTGGTCGGTCTGCTTCACCTCGGCCTCGAGCGTGGCGAACAGCGCCTCGTCGGCCTCGGGGTTCCAGAACGGCAGCGTCGGCGCGTCGAGCGCGGAGACCCCGCCGGTCGGCAGCAGGAACCGCACCGGCCCCTCGCACGCGTTGAGCTTTCGTGCCAGGAACCGGGCGATCTCGACACACTCCTCCGGCGTGGTCCGCATGAGCGTGACCTGCGGGTTGTGCTCGTAGAAGGTGCGGTCGGCGAACTGCTCCGGGACGCTGGAGGGAGCACCGAAGTTGACCATGTCGAGCGCCCCGCACGAGCCGACGTACGGGACGCGGGTGCGCGCGATCGCGTCGAGCCGGTCCTCCGTCGCCGCCATCACCCCGCCCACGATCAGATCGCACACCTCCGTGGTGCTGATGTCGAGTACCGAACTGACGAGCCCGTCGGCCACCAACTTCTCCATGGCGCGCCCGCCGGTGCCGGTGGCGTGGAAGACGAGCGGGTCGACGGCGTCTCCGAGCCGTTCGATCACGGCTGTGACGCACGGGGTGGTGACGCCGAACATCGTCAGCCCGACCGCAGGCCGGTCCTCGGCTTCGGGGATCTCGTTCGAGACGATGCCGGCGAGCGCGTGCGCAGCGTTGCCGATGACGCGGCGGGAGATGTGGTTGAGGCCCGCGACGTCGGTGACGGAGTACCACATCGCGATGTCGGAGGCGCCGACGTACGGAGCGACGTTCCCCGACGCCACCGTCGACACCATGATCTTCCCGACCCCGACCGGCAACGCCTGCATCGCGGGGGTGATCAGCGCCGTCCCACCGGACCCGCCGAGGCCGAGCACGCCGGCCACGTCGGAACGCGAGCCGATGAACCGCACCAGCGCCTCCGCCATGGCGCTGACGGCCGTGCCGCGGTCACCGGTGAAGACGGCCCCGGCACCGCCGGGGTGATGGGTCGCCACCTCCTCTGCGGAGACGTCTGCCGCCGACCCACCGCGCTGGGTCGACACGTCGACGGTGACCGCTTCCGCCCCGGCGGCCCGTAGCCGTTCGGCGGCGTACTGAAGCTCCGCGCCCTTTGTGTCGAAGGTGCCGATCACGTACGCCTGCGCCATGCGATCGTTCTAGCGCATCCGCCGCTGTTCGGCTGGCCACGCGCCCGGATCGGGCGTCGAACGACACGGCCTCCTGGCGCTGACGAGGCAGAACACGCCGGCAAATCGGCGACTCGCCCGGGTGTCGGGCGTCCTCGCAGACCGGGTGTGCTCCTCGCAGAGCCCACAGCACCTGCGACGAGCCCACGCCCTCTGCGAAGAGCGCCGGGGCCCCGCGCAGCGCGGGCGAGGCTCCCGGAGGCGTGCGCGGCTCGCGCTGGCGCGGCCCCGTTCCGCGCTGACGAAGCAGAGTCGGGCGACTCGCGCACACAAATCGGGCGACTCGCGGGGCGCGGAGCGTCCTCGCAGACCGGGTGTGCTCCTCGCAGCGCCCACAGCATCTGCGACGAGCCCACGCCCTCTGCGAGGAACGCCTGGGCGGAACGGCGCAGGCGGGGCGTCTGGAGCCGCACACCGAACGGGCGACTCGCGGGCCGGAAACGGGCGACTCGCGGGGCCGGGGCGGGCGACTCGCGCACCCGGGGCGAGCGACTCGCGGGGGCGGAACGGGCGACTCGCCGGGCGGGGCGGGGGGCTTGTGGGGCGGGCGATGAGTTTGGGGGCGGGGGGTGGTCGGAGGTGCGTACGCCGATTCCTGGAGGACTGTTGAGCACCATCTCGCCCATGATCGTCACACCCGACGTCGAACCGCTGCTCCGCTTCTACACCGGCCTGTTCGGCGCCGAGCAGGCCGAGCGCTACCCCGAGGAGGGGGCGGTGTTCTTCGTCGGTCTGCGGATCGGGGACTCCCATCTCGGCCTCGTGTCCGACGCCGCCGTCGACACGACCGTCCCGCAGCGCCTGCTGCTCAGCATCGACGTCGACGACGTGGAGAAGCTGTTGGAACGCGTGGAGGAGCTCGGGGGGCAGGTTCTCGGGCCGGCCAACGACATGCCGTGGGGGCAGCGCGTTGCGCACGTGAAGGATCCGGACGGCAACGCGATCAACCTCACGCAGCCGGTCGGGTAGCGAGCCGGCGACACGGCGTGGCGGAGCGTGGCCCTTTCGCCCGACCTCGGGGCAGGATGTGGTGTGACCACCTCGACGCGACCGACGCGCACCGGCCTCGATCTCGACTGGGTCGACGCGGGAACCCGCCCTCAGGATGACCTGTTCCAGCACGTCAACGGCCAGTGGCTCCGCACCCACGAGATACCCGACGACCGGTCACAGGACGGCGCGTTCTACGCGCTGCGTGACCGCGCCGAGGAGGATGTGCGGGCCATCGTCGAGGACGCGGGGACGCTGCCGGGCGGCGACGCCCGCAAGATCGCCGATCTCTACGCCTCGTTCATGGACGTCGACCGCATCGAGGCTGCCGGGGTCGAGCCGCTGCGCCCGTTGCTCGACGAGGTGGCGGGTGCGGCGGACCGCGCGGCGTTGGCGGCCGTTCTCGGGCGGCGGCAGCGCGAGGGGCGCGTGTCGCTGTTCGGGTCGTTCGTGAGCACCGACGCCAAGGACTCGTCGCGCTACCTCGTGCACCTGTCGCAGTCCGGACTCGGCCTGCCCGACGAGGCGTACTACCGCGAGGACTCCTACGCCGAGATCCGCACCGCGTACGTCGAGCACCTCGCCCGGCTCGCGGAGCTGGTCGGCCTGCCCGATCCCGCCGCGCTCGCGGCCACGGTGATGGAGCTGGAGACGGCGATCGCGGCGGTCTCCTGGGACCGCGTCACCAACCGCGACGCAGAGAAGACCTACACCCTGATGACGTTCGCGCAGCTGCGCGAGCACGCGCCCGACTTCGACTGGGACCCGTGGCTCGACGCACTCGGCGCGCCCGCGGGGACGTTCGACGAGGTGGTGGTCCGCCAGCCGAGCTTCCTCGCCGCTGCCGCGCAGCTCTGGGCGGAGCGCCCGCTGGAGCAGTGGCAGGCGTGGCTCGCGATCCGCACCGCGTCGGCCTGCGCCGACTACCTGAACGAGGCCGTCGTCGAGGAGGACTTCGCCTTCTACGGCCGCACCCTCTCGGGCACGCCCCAGCTGCGCGAGCGGTGGAAGCGCGGGGTCGGGCTCGTGGAGGGCGCGCTCGGCGAGGCCGTGGGCAGGCTCTACGTCGAGCGGCACTTCCCGGCGTCGGCGAAGGAGCGGATGGTCACGCTCGTCGCGAACCTCGTGGAGGCCTACCGGCAGAGCATCAGCGAGCTCGACTGGATGAGCCCCGCCACCCGTGAGCGCGCGCTGGCGAAGCTGGAGCGCTTCACGCCGAAGATCGGCTACCCGGACGAGTGGAAGGACTACTCGGCCCTGGAGATCGCGGCCGACGACCTGCTCGGCAACGTCCTGCGGGCCGGCGCCTGGGGCACCGACTTCGAGCTCGCGAAGATCGGCAGGCCGGTGGACCGCAAGGAGTGGTTCATGACGCCACAGACGGTCAACGCCTACTACCACCCGCGCATGAACGAGATCGTCTTCCCGGCCGCGATCCTGCAGCCGCCGTTCTTCGACCCCGAAGCCGACGACGCCGCGAACTACGGCGGCATCGGCGCGGTGATCGGCCACGAGATCGGCCACGGCTTCGACGACCAGGGCTCGAAGTACGACGGCGACGGCAACATGACCGACTGGTGGGAGCCCGCCGACCGCACCGAGTTCGAGCGCCGCTCCGAGGCCCTGATCGCGCAGTACAGCGCGCTGTCGCCGATCGGGCTGACCGACCACAAGGTCAACGGCGCGCTCACCGTCGGCGAGAACATCGGCGACCTCGGCGGCCTCACGATCGCGGTGAAGGCCTACAAGATCGCGCTCGACGGCAAGGAGGCCCCCGTGCTCGACGGCCTCACGGGCCTGCAGCGCGTGCTGATCGGCTGGGCTCAGGTGTGGCGGGCGGTCACCCGCGAGGCGGAGGCCGTCCGCCGGCTGGCCATCGACCCGCACTCCCCGCCGGACCTGCGCTGCAACGCCGTCGTCACCAACCTCGACGCCTTCCACGAGGCGTTCGACGTGCAGGAGTCCGACGCCCTGTACACGCCCCCGGACCAGCGGGTACGCATCTGGTGAGCCCGTGGGCGGTCGTGGATCAGAACGAGACGACCGCCGTGGCGTAGGCGTCGACCGTGATCTCCGCGCCGGCGAACCGGGAACTCGACGGTTCGCCGGCGCCGGTCGTCGCGCTGACCTGATCGACCTGACCCTGCGATTCATCGCCCATCGCGACGGTGACCGGGGTGGCGGTCTTGTTCACCAGCAGAAGCTTGCGGGCGCCGCCCGCGGTGAGGAAGCCCTGCGCGTGGATCCTCGGGTCGGGGAAGCCGGGCATGCCCGCGTCGGTGGCGACGAGCGAGTCGCCCGGGGCGAAATGGGCGAGCAGCAATGCGAGTGCCCGGTAGCGGGCGTTCGGTGCGCCGCTCTCCCAGTCGATCAGGGTCGTTCCGGGGATCATGCCCGGGTAGTCCATGAACTCGGCGATGCCGACGAGATCGACATTCAAGGCCACCAGTCGGGCCCAGAGGTACGACTGGAGCGACGCGCTGAGGGCCCAGTACTCCTCGGGAATGTCGGGCACCGGGTTCATGATGTCGGCGGGAAAGCTGCCCAGCTCATTGACGAACGTCCTGGTGTGGGGAGCGAGCCTGCGGCGGATCGACTCGATGAACCGCACATGGTCGAGGAACCACTCCGCCTGTGCGAAGAAGATGTCGCGCCAGTGCGCGTAGGGCGCGTTGCCCGCGTCGGAGAACGGGTTGAGGATCTCGGGCGAGGCGTAGAAGTGGTAGGAGAACGCGTCCAGCGGGATGCCGTCCGCATGGTTGGCCGGGTCGAGGAAGCTCCAGAAGTACTCGGGCTCGTGGTGCACGTGGCTCAGCGACAGCCCGACGAACCGCATCTCGGGATCGAGTGGCCGGATCCGTTCCACGATCGCGTCATAGAGCTTCGTGTACAGCTCCGGCGACATCCGGTGACCGAGGTCGGGCTCACACAGCACCTCCCAGTAGGCGAAGCGGTACCGGTGGCCCGACTCGTGCCGGACGCCGTGCTCGTCGACGAATCCGCCCGCGATGTACCAGGAGGCGAGGCGGTAGAAGTAGTCCGCCACCTCGGTGAGAGAGGGATCCCGCAGCTCGGTGCCCTGCTCGTAGTCCCACTGGATCGCGTCGGGGTCCGGCACGGGCACCTGGTCCGGGGTGACGAACATCCAGGCGGGGATCGTGGCGAAGTTCGCCACGACCGGTCGTCCCCCAGCGGCGTCCATGAAGTCCTCGACGACCGGGTCGAGCAACGTGAAGTTCCACGACGTGCCGGTGGCGGTCGGCGGGGTGGGGGCGGGCACCGCGACGTGCGGGTGGGAGTACCAGGGGAGGAAGCGGACGAGATCGGCCTCCAGCGTCCGGAGCGCCTCGAACGCCTTGTCGTGGATCGGTGAGCCACGGCGCAGCGGCGGCGCGGTCCACAGGTGCGTGGTCAGGGTCGTCCGCGACGTTCCCGTGATCGACTCCCAGTCGACGTGCACCGCGACGGGCGGCGCGCCGGTTACCTGGTCGGTCGTCATGTCATCTCTCCTCGGGCTGGCGGGGACCGCGGCCGACCGCCGGCAGGATCGCCTGGTCGACGATCGCCTCCCGGATCCGTTCGTCGGGCAGCTCGCCGGTGTCGATCTGGTGCTTGATCACGAGCGCCTCGCCGATGTCGGCGACGACCGACGTGATGAGACGGCCGTCGAGCTCGCCTCGTGCGGCGTAGTGCTCGAGGACGGTGCGGGTGAACCGCCCGCCGTGGGTGTCGAAGACGCGGCTGTACAGGGCCTCGACGAGATCGGGCCTGCGCCTGCGCTCGGCGAGGATGGCCGCCACCGCGGGTGCGGTCGGGCCGCCGAGCCACCCGGTGAGCTGCTCCAGCGCCCGCAGCAGATCGGCCCGCAGGTTCCCGCCGGCCGGGGTCGGCACCTCGACGGGATGGGCGTGGCTCAATGCGTCGAGCAGCAGGTCCTCGACGGAGGGCCAGTGCCGGTACAGCGACGTCTTCGCGACCCCGGCGCGCCGGGCGACGCCTTCCACGGCGAGCCGGCCGAGGCCCGTCTCGGTGATCTCGGCCAGCACCGCGGCATGACAGTCCAGAACCAGCTGCTCGGCGGTACGGCGGCTCCGGTCCGCTGCGCCCCCTCTTGCCATGCGAGCAAGATAGCTACAACTCCGTAGCTACGCAACCGTGTCTAGATTCCGACCTCCGTGGGGCGCCTCACGGGGGCGGCCGGACCACGCCGCCGCAGGTAGGCTCGCCGCCGAGAGATGCCCGAGGTTGGGACAGAGGGGGAACGATGCAGACCCGAGTGGCCTACGGCGACGCCGGCCTCCGGCTGGACCTGCCCGACGGGGCCACGGTGGTCACCCCGAGCCAGAAGCAGGCGGCCGCCGACCCGCGGGAGACGCTCCGCACGGCGCTGCGCAAGCCGGTGGCCGGGCCTCCGCTGCGGGAGCGCGTCTCCCCCGGCCAGACGGTGGCCATCTCCGCGTGCGACATCACCCGCCCGCAGCCGCGGCACCTGATGATCCCCGCACTGCTCGAGGAGATGGACGGGATCATCGACCTCGACGACGTCGTCGTCCTCGTCGCCACCGGCACTCACCGCGCCAACACCCCCGACGAGCTGCGGGCGATGTTCGGCGACGAGGTCGTCGACTCCGTCCGGATCGTCAACCACGACTCCCGGGCCATGGACACGATGGTGTGGCGCGGGACGTTCGGGCGCGACGTGCCCGTCTGGCTCAACCGCGAGTGGACCGAGGCGGACGTCCGGATCACCACGGGGTTCGTCGAGCCGCACTTCTTCGCCGGCTTCTCGGGTGGCCCGAAGCTCGTGGCTCCGGGGCTCGCGGCACTCGACACGGTGCTCGTCCTCCACGACGCCACCCGCATCGGCGACCCCCGCGCCACCTGGGGGATCACCCACGGCAACCCCGTGCACGACGACGTGCGCACCATCGCCGAGGCCACCGGCGTGACGTTCGCGCTGGACGTCGTGCTCAACGACGAGCAGGCGATCGTCGAGGCGTTCGGCGGCGACATCCTCCCGATGCACGAGGCGGCCACCGCATTCGCCAAGGACGTCGCCATGCAGCCGGTGGACGGCCGGTTCGACGTGGTGGTGACGACCGGCTCGGGCTACCCCCTCGACCAGAACCTGTACCAGTCGGTGAAGGGCATGTCGGCCGCGTACCAGGTGGTCCGCCACGGCGGGATGATCGTCTGCGCCGCGGAGTGCCGCGACGGCTTCCCCGACCACGGTTCCTACCGCGAGTCCCTGACGTCGGGCGCGTCGCCGGAGCAGATGCTGGCGGAGATCGCCGGCCGCGACCACACGATCCCCGACCAGTGGCAGATCCAGATCCAGGCCCGGATCCAGTCCGACTCGCGCGTGGTCATGCACACCTCGTACCTGTCCGACGCCGACCTCGCCGCGGCCCACCTCGAGCAGACCGACGACATCGTCGCCACGGTCGAGAAGGCCATGCGGGAGGCCGGCTCCGCGGCCCGGCTGTGCGTGCTGCCCGAGGGGCCGCAGACCGTGCCCTACGTGGCGGGCGAGCTGCCCTGAGGGCCGTCGCCGGTCATCATGCGCTCCCGCGGCCGGCCAGGATCGCTGGTACGCGATCACGGCCGGTCAGCTCCCCGACGATCGCCGGGGACAGGCGTTCCAGCAGCCGGTAGACCGTGGCGTGGTCGGCGTCGAGATGGCGATGATGGATCGGCTCGTGATGCATGATCCGGTTGCGCAGCACGAGGACGTTCCGCAGATCCTCGTGCAGGTCGCGGCGAGCCGCCCCGGGGAACACGCGATGGAGGGCCGGCACCCACAGCGTCCGGTGGTAGGTGCTGCTGACCAACGAGATCCAGAACCCGAACGTCAGTTGCGCCACGAGATCGTCCGCGACCTCCGGCCTGCCCTGGAGCCGGACCAGCGCCCGTTTCGCCTCCGCGACCTTCCGCCTGCCGTTGTCGTCGAGAGGCGCCGAATACCACCAGTCCGACCGGCGGAACATCGCGCAGAGAACGGGGTGCAGTGCATTGCGCAATGCCAGTTCGAGCCGGTTGAGCGGCACCACGAACGCGGCCGCCACCTCGAGGTTCCACCACTCCAGTTCGACCGCTGCACCGGCGTCGCCGCTGGTGGCGGCCAGGTACGGCGTGAACCTCTGTCGTGACAGAACCGCGTCGACCCAGGCAGGAGGTTCGCTGCTCAGCGCGTCCTCCCGCTTTCCGGTTCGGCACTGCGTGCCGTGCTAGCATTCTTCACGTAAGCCCCGGGTCGCCCCTGCTTCGGCATGCCGCTCGGGGCAAGCTTTTTCTCCGGGCACCCCTCGCGACGCCAGACCGTAGCGCAGCAGCCGCGCCCGTTCCGGCCGCGCCGCCCTCCCCACCGCACACACCCGAGCGACTACGCTGCGTTCGTCGATCCGAAGGGGTGGGACGATCAGCGGCACCGAGACCTGGACCAGTGACGAGTGCGCGCAGGCCTGGGGCGTGAAGACGGCGACCTGGTCGGGATACGTCTCCCGCGGGCAGGCACCGCAGCCCCTCGACGGGTACGACGAGCAGGGCAGGCGGCGCTGGGACGCCGATGAGGTCCGGCGGTTCCCCCGCCCCGGCGTCGGGCGGTCCCGCTCCGGCGCGGGTCCGGAGGCGGAGGCGTTGCTGGCGGAGATGCGCGAGGTCGCCGAGCGGATCGAGGAACTGCGGACCCGGCAGCGCGAACTGCTCGCCACGGGCAAGCGGCAGGGCCTCGAGGTGCTCGCGATGTCGCGCGCACTCGGGATCTCGCGCCAGACCGCCACCAACTGGCTCGACGGAGCCTGACGGCGCGGCGCGCGGCGCCGCCGGAAATCGATCGCTTCCGCCCGGTGCGCTCCTTACTCTCCTGCACATGTCCGCCGGCACCCTCCTCGTCGCAGAGCCCGCTGCTCTGCCGGTGCCGGCCGTCCTCTCCTCGGCTGCAGCAGCAGGCACCCGACGCTGACCCCTCTCCGTCCCACCTCCGGAGAACCAGCGGAGGGGGGTGGCTCACGCGTACGCGCGGTTCTCGCCGTCACTGTCCACAGAGGACGAAAGTCATGACCGAGCACGTCAGCCAGCACCGCAAGCCGCACCTCAACATCGGAACGATGGGTCACGTCGACCACGGCAAGACCACCCTCACCGCCGCGATCACCCGCGTGCTCGCCGACCGGGGGCTGGCCAGGGCCGTCCCGTTCGACGGCATCGACCGGGCTCCCGAGGAGCGCGACCGCGGCATCACCATCAACATCGCCCACGTCGAGTACGAGACCGCCACCCGGCACTACGCCCACATCGACATGCCGGGCCACGCCGACTACGTGAAGAACATGATCACCGGCGCCGCCCAGATCGACGGGGCGGTGCTGGTGGTCTCCGCGCAGGACGGGGCGATGCCCCAGACGCGCGAGCACGTGGTGCTGGCCCGCCAGGTGGGCGTCGAGCACATCGTGGTCGCGCTGAACAAGTCCGACATGATCGACGACCCCGAACTGCTCGACCTCGTGGAGCTGGAGCTGCGGGACCTGCTGGCGGAGTACGGGTTCCCCGCCGAGGAGATCCCGGTGGTCAGGGTGTCGGCGCTGCGGGCACTCGACGGCGACCCGCGGTGGGTCGCGCGGATCGACGACCTGCTCGCCGCGATCGACGCGTACGTGCCGGTTCCGGCGCGGGTGGTCGACGCGCCGTTCCTGATGCCGATCGAGAACGTCCTGACCATCACGGGCCGCGGCACGGTGGTGACGGGCGTGGTGGCGCAGGGCGCGATCCGGCTGCGCGACGAGGTCGACGTGGTCGGGCTGGACGACGGACTGCGCGGTGTGGTCGTGACCGGGCTGGAGACGTTCGGCCGGGCCATGGACGTCGCCGAGGCCGGTGACAACACGGCCATGCTGCTGCGCGGCGTGCAACGCAGCGACGTCCGGCGCGGGCAGGTGATCAGCACCCCGGGCGCGATCCGGCCGCACACGCGGTTCCGTGCGGTGGTCCGCGTGCTCACCGCGGCGGAGGGAGGCCGCAGCAGGCCGTTCGCCACCGGGTACCGCCCGCAGTTCCACTTCCGGACGACGGACGTGGTCGGCGTCGTGGCGCTCGGCGCGACCGCCACGGCGCTGCCCGGCGACGCCGTCGAGATGACGGTCGAGCTCGGCAGGTCCGTCGCGATGACCGAGGGACTCGGCTTCGCCGTCCGCGAGGGCGGCCGGACCGTCGGAGCGGGCACGGTCGTCGAACTGCTCACCTGATCCTGACCGGTCTGAAACGGGCCCCGCGCGGTCGACGACCGCGCGGGGCCCGGTCGTCCGGTCAGGGCTTCGGAGCGACGCCGTCCGGCTCGTCGTGCCAGGCCGGCAGCACCAGCGCGTCCTGCATCCGGCGCAGCTCGTCGCGGTGCACGGTGCTGAGGAGGCTCAGGATCCGCTCGCCGTGGGCGGTCAACACCACGCGCACGGCACGTGCGTCCTCCGGGTGGGCCGCCCGCTCCACGAGCACCTCCGCCTGTGCCCGGTTGACCAGCTCGACCACGCTGTGGTGGCGCAGCTGGAGCCGATCCGCGAGCTCCCGCACCGTCGCCCACTCCCGTCCGGGGAAGCCCTTGAGTGCCAGCAGCAGGTGGTACTGCTGCGGGGTGAAACCGTGCCTGCGCACCGTCTCCTCGCTGAAGCGCAGGTAGCGCCGGATTCCGAACCGGAACCGGGCCAGCGCCTCGAAGTCCTGTTTCGTCAGGGGCTCCACGGGTGCCTGTCCGTCCTCACGATCTGCCACCGATCAACTGTATCGTGTTACGATAAAACTGTCCGCTGGCACCACGGAATGCCAGGCGCGCGAGCCGCCTCGGGGAGGTGGTGGGCTGTGCTCGACGACAACGAGCAAGAGACGCTGCGCGAGGTGGAGCGCTGCCTCCTGGCCGAGGACCCCGAGTTCGTCAACGGGTTCCAGGCACGCCAGTCGGATCTGCGGAGGCGCAGCTACCGGCTCGGGACCGCCATCGCGATCGTGGTCGCGCTCCTGCTGGTCGGCCTGATGCTCGCCGCCGGGTCGGTGGGTGGTGCCGTGCTGTGGGCGGGGGCGACCGCAGTGGTCTGGGGGATGTGGCGCCGCTCCGCCCGGAAACGGAGGGCTAGATGATCACCATCGTCCTGCTCATCACGATCCTGACCCTCGGCGTGCTGCTGCTCGGGTCCAGCGTCCGGGTCATCAACCAGTACGAACGCGGCGTCATCATGCGCTTCGGCAGGCTGCGCGAGACGACCCGCGGGCCGGGGCTCGCGCTGATCGCCCCGATGGCCGACCGGCTGCACAAGGTCAACATGCAGATCGTCACCATGGCGATCCCCGCCCAGGACGGCATCACGCGCGACAACGTGACCGTCAAGGTCGACGCCGTCGTGTACTACCGGGTCGTCGACCCCGTCCGGGTGGTCGTCGGGGTGCAGAACTACGACTACGCCATCGGCCAGGTCGCCCAGGCCTCCCTGCGTTCGATCATCGGCAAGAGTGACCTGGACGACCTGCTGTCCAACCGCGAACGGCTCAACCAGGGCCTGGAACTGATGATCGACAGTCCCGCTCTCGACTGGGGCGTGCACATCGACCGCGTCGAGATCAAGGACGTCGCACTGCCCGACTCGATGAAGCGCTCGATGTCGCGCCAGGCCGAGGCGGAACGGGAACGACGCTCCCGGGTGATCACGGCCGACGGCGAGCTGCAGGCGTCCCAGAAGCTGGCCCAGGCCGCCGAGGTGATGACCGAGCACCCGGCAGCGCTCCAGCTGCGGCTGCTGCAGACCGTCGTCGAGGTGGCCGCCGAGAAGAACTCCACCCTCGTGCTGCCCTTCCCCGTCGAGCTGCTCCGGTTCCTCGAACGATCGACGCCGGCCGAGACGGCCGAGACGGAGCAGGAGCCGGCAGAGCTGCCCGACGGTGGGATGACCGAGGCGGAGGCCACCCGGCCGGCCGCCGTGGCCTCCTCCACACACGCAGCAAGCTGACCGAGCGGTCCGGCATTGTCGGGGGATGAACGACTCCAGCGCCGACCACACCGTCACCGCGAGGACCGGCAGCGACCTGCGCGACCTCCTGCTGTACGCGGCCGCCCGCGGCGCCGGCTACCGGGAGCGGGTCGGTGACGGCCCGGCCTTCCCGTCAGCCGCCGACGTCGACGCCGTCCGCGCCGCACTCGGTGCACTGCCCGACGGCCCCACCCCGGCCGCGGACGTGGTCGACCGGCTGGCGGACGCGGTCGAGCCGGCACTGGTGGCCAACACCGGCCCCCGCTACTTCGGGTTCGTGACCGGCGGGGCGCTCGACGCTCCGACGGCGGCCGACGTGCTGACCACCGCGTGGGACCAGAACGCGTGGAACCCGTTGACCTCCCCCGTCGCCGCCGTGGTCGAGGACGTGGCCGGTGCCTGGCTCAAGGACCTGCTCGGCCTGCCGGCCGACGCCTCGTTCGGCTTCGTGACCGGTGGGCAGGGCGGCAACACCGTCTGCCTCGCCGCCGCCCGGCACGGCGTGCTCGCGGACGCGGGGTGGGACGTCGAACGCCAGGGCCTGCACGGGGCTCCGCCGGTCCGGGTCGTGGCCGGCACGGGGCGCCACGCCACCGTCGACCGGGCCCTGCGCCTGCTCGGCCTGGGAACCGACGCCGTCGTCCCGGTGCAGACCGGTCTGCAGGGATCGATCGACCTCGACGACCTCGCGCGGGCGCTCGCCGACACGAGCACCGACCCCACCATCGTCTGCCTGCAGGCCGGTGAGGTGAACACCGGCGCGTTCGACGACTTCCCCGCCGCGATCGCGGCGGCGCACCACCACGGCGCCTGGGTCCACGTCGACGGGGCCTTCGGCCTGTGGGCCGCCGCCGCCCCCGGCACCCGCCACCTGGTGGCCGGGATCGAGCAGGCCGACTCGTGGTCGACCGACGGCCACAAGTGGCTCAACGTCCCCTACGACGCCGGCTACGCGTTCTGCGCCCACCCGGCCGCGCACGTGGCGGCCACGTCCTACAGCGCCCCCTACCTCACCGGGACGGGCGCCGACGCGTTCCGCTCACCCGGCGCGTACGTCCTGGAGTCCTCGCGCCGCGCCCGCGGCTTCACCACCTGGGCCGCCCTGCGGGAGCTCGGCCGGGACGGCGTGGCGGACCTCGTGGAGCGCTGCTGCGCGCTCGCCCGCCGGTTCGCCGACCGCCTCGCCCGCCTCGACGGGGTGACGGTCGTCAACGACGTCGTGCTCAACCAGGTGCTCGTCCGCTTCGGCGACGACGAGCGGACCAGCCGGGTGATCGACGCCGTCCAGGGCTCCGGGGAGTGCTGGATGGGCGGCACGGTGTGGCACGGGATGCGGCTGATGCGCATCTCGGTGTCGAGCTGGCTCACCACCGAGGCCGACGTCGACCGCTCCGTCGACGCGATCGCGGCGGCGCTCACCGAGCGGTGACCGTCACCCCGGGTCGGCCGACGAGGGGTGCCAGTCGAGGCAGACGGCGGTGGCGTCGTCGTTGAGCTCGCCGTGGCAGGACTCGGTGACGGCGTGGGTGATCCGCCGGACGAGCTCGGCGGGCGGCAGGTGCCGGTGTTCGGCGAGCATCGCGGCGAGGCGGCGGTAGCCGAACTCCCGATGCCCCGGCCGGTGTGCCTCGGTGATGCCGTCGGTGAACAACAGCAGCCGGTCGTCGGGCTGCAGCCGGATCGGGTGCAAGGGGTACTCGACCGGCGTCATCAGCCCCAGCGGGTACCCGGCGGCCAGCACCAGCTCGCTGACCGCCCCGTCGCGCACCAGCAACGGAGGTGGGTGGCCGGCGTTCAGGATCGTCCCGACACCGGTGTCGACGTCGAGGTCGAGCAGGAGGCCGGTGACGAAGTCGGACCCGGGGAACTGCTCGACCAGATGCTCGTTGGCCGCGCCCGCCTGCTCGACGATCGTGCAGTTGGCCCGGCGCGCGTTGCGCATCGCGGTGCACGAGAGGCTGGCGAGCAGGGCGGCCCGCAACCCGTGGCCCGCCGCGTCGCTGACCCCCACGGTCAGCCGGTGGGCGCTGATCGCGTAGTCGAAGTTGTCCCCGCCGATCTCGTACGCGGGCTCGACCGTGCCGGCGATGGAGAAATCGGGAAGCTCGAACGCCAGGCTGGGCAGGAGCTCCCACTGGATCTCCGCGGCCAGCCCGAGCTCGCGTCGGCGCCGCAGCTTCTCGAACCGGTCGGTGTACCGGCGGGCCCCGGTGAGCACGTGTCCCAGCACCCGCGCCACGTCCTCGAGGACCTGCGCCACCTCCGGGTCCAGACCGGCACCCGGCAGCGTGATCGCGAGGACGCCGAGGCGCTCGGCACGCACCGACACCGGGAGGTACACGACCAGCGCCGGTCCCCCCACCCCGCCTGCCACGGCCCCGGCCGCGGGGACGTCGCCCGGATGATCCACGGCCATCGCGACGATGTGCTGCTCGCGGTAGGCCTCCCCGGCAGCACTGTCGACCAGGTCCTGGGAGCGGAGCCCGGCCGCACCCCGGCCCCGGGCGACCGGTTCCAGGCTGGCCTCGGCGTAGTCGGACAACAGCAGGACGCACGCCCGGGCCCCGACGTGGCGCACCAGCCAGCTCGAGCAGACGTCGACCAGCTCCGTGGGGGGCGCCTCGTCGAGGCTCCGCAGGAGCGCGCCGACCCCTGGCCGGTTCGCCTCTGCCTGCTCCGTCATCCGCCCACCCTGTCATCCGCGGCATCCCGGCGGAGGAACAACCTCCCGTGCACCGCGGTTGCCGCGAGACAGGGGGCGATCGTGGGACCGCCCCCATCGATCGTCGGGAGACCGCTGTGCTGGCTCTGCTGGTGGACCACGACTCTGCCGCCGGGCTGCGGCTCGGCGAGACCGCCGCCGACCCCGTCCCCGCGCCGGACGAGGCGCTCGTCGAGGTGCACGCGATCTCGCTGAACCACGGCGAGCTGCGCGGCGTGGCGAGTCAGCCGCCAGGTTTCGTGCCGGGCTGGGACGCGGCGGGAGTCGTGCGGACAGCCGCAGCCGACGGTTCCGGGCCGCAGGCGGGCACGCGGGTCGTCACGTTCGGGCCGGCCGGCGGGTGGGCGCAGCTGCGAGCCGTGCCCGTCCCCGAGCTCGCCGTGGTTCCCGACGGCGTGGACCTCGGTGCGGCCGCAGCCCTCCCCGTCGCCGGGGTCACCGCGCTGCGAGCGCTGCGCAGGCTCGGTTTCCTGGCCGGCCGCCGGGTGCTCGTCACGGGCGCGTCCGGCGGGGTGGGCCGCTTCGCGGTGCAGCTCGCCGCCATCGCGGGTGCCCACGTGATCGCGTCGGTCGGCAGCGCGGCGCGGGGCGAGGGTCTCGCCGAACTGGGCGCCGACGAGGTCGTCGTCGGACTGAAGGGCGTCGAGCCCGGTCTGCACGGCGTGCTGGACAATGTCGGCGGCCCGCAGCTGGCCGAGGCGTTCGCACTGCTCGCCGTGGGTGGCTCGGTGCAGTCCATCGGAGCGACGTCCGGCGAGCCGACGGTGTTCCCGCCCTACTCGACGGTCGGCGAGCTGCGGAGCCTCCAGTCGTTCAGGATGGGCGACCGGCTGGCCGACGACCTGGCCACGCTCGTCGGTCTGCTCGAACGAGGGAAGCTGGACCCCCAGATCGGCCGGCGTGCCGCTTGGAAGGACGTCGGCGGGGCGGCAGAGGACCTGTTCGCCCGCAGGATCGCGGGCAAGGCCGTGCTGGACGTGAGCTGACCGCGACCGCGGAGCCGTGAAATCACAGTGAGCTCTCGCTGCGGGCTACTCGTTGGATGAAATTAACCGGCGGTATTGCTGTGCGACCCTTACCGGTTGGGGACCTGGCGTCTTTCGCGCTGTCGTCAATCCTTCGGAGGATCCGTTTCGATCATCGGAATGCCGGTGGTGTTGAGTGATGCCATGCGAGAGATCATCGTGCAGACGACACAGGGTGCCGTACGAGGCATAACGAACAATAGTGTCAGCGTTTTCAAGGGCATCCCGTACGCCGCGCCCCTCGATGGCCCCCGGCGATTCCAGGCGCCGCAGCAGCCACAGCCGTGGGACGGTGTCCGCGACGGTACCGATTTCAGCGCCTCGCCACCGCAGGCCCAGATGCGTCCCTTGCCTGCGCTGTGGCACCCGGGGGACGATGTCGACTGCCTCACCGTCAATGTCTGGACGCCCGATGCCCTGGCAGGCGGTCTCCCGGTGATGGTCTGGCTTTACGGCGGGGCGTTCATCTTCGGTTCCGCGAGCCAGCCCGAGTTCGACGGCGCGAACCTGGCCGGCTCTGGCGTCGTGCTGGTGACCTTGA
Organism: Pseudonocardia sp. OZ21; assembly: GCF_059359135.1. NCBI lineage: Bacteria > Bacillati > Actinomycetota > Actinomycetes > Pseudonocardiales > Pseudonocardiaceae > Pseudonocardia > Pseudonocardia sp. OZ21. The sequence goes on along the minus strand of NZ_JCADBN010000007.1, from coordinate 216,664 downwards.
ACTACCGCACAGGCTTCGAGGGCTTGGGCTGGCTGCCCGACGCGCCGCAGAACCGGGCGCTACTCGACCAGCTCGCGGCCCTGCGCTGGGTGCAGGAAAACATCGCGCGTTTCGGCGGCGACCCGGGCAATGTGACGATCTTCGGGCAGTCAGCGGGAGGCAGCGCGGTGGCGGCGCTGACGGCCGCCCAGGCCGGCCGCGGGCTTTTTCGCCGGGCCATCGGGCAGAGCGTCACAGCGGCTTTTCTGTCCGAGGAACAGGCGCGCGGCACGGCAGAGCGGATCGCGGCGGCGCTCGGTGTGCCGCTCACTTCCGAGGCCTTCTCGGGCGTGGCGGCCGAGGCGATCCACGCCGTGCAGTCGAAGGAGGGCGAGGTCACTCCCTACGGACCGGTGCTGGACGGGGATGTGGTGCGTGACCAGCCCTGGCGCGGCCTGCGTGGGGAGGTCGACCTGATGACCGGGTTCACCCGTGACGAGTACCGGTTCTTCGCCATGGCGATGAACGAGGATCTGTCCGCCGTTGACGTCTCCGCTGTCGCGGCGGCGCACGCCGTTCCTCTCGACGCCTACCGAGCCGCGTATCCCGGCGCCTCCGACGCCGACTTGTACATCCTCATCCAGTCCGACGCGTTCTTCCGCATCCCGTCGACGTGGTGCGCCGAGGAGCACCCCGGCCGCAGCTGGTGCTACGAGCTGGTCTGGCCGACCCCCGTGTTCGGTGGGGCGCTCGGCGCCTGCCACCTGCTCGACGTGCCGCTGACGTTCGGCAACTTCCACGGTCCGACGGCGGCCATGCTGTTCGGCGACTCGGTCCCGCCGGAGGCTGTCGGCCTGGCGCAGGAGGTCCGCACGTCGTTGACGGCCTTCGCCGCCACCGGCGACCCCGGCTGGCCGCAGTACCGGAAGGGTGAGGCGCTCACGCGGATCTGGGACGTGCCCGCCTCGGTGGTTGCCGACCCGGTGTCGGCGTCCCGGGAGATCTGGGCGGACAAGGTCTGAGCCAGTCACCGTGATTGCGACGAACTGAGGTCACTGCGGTGGGACACCGTGCCATCGACCTGACGCCGGGGGAGGGTTTCATGAGCCACCCGGGCCGGGAAGACGGTTCAAGGGCAGCGCCATGGCGCCCCACGACGATCGCGGGACCGCTGCGATTGAACAGTTTCCGCTGGTAAGGCGGTGCAACGGAAGGAGTTCAAGAGTGGGCGACAACGTGTACCACGTCACCGAGATCGTCGGGACATCCACGGAGAGCGTCGACGACGCCATCCGCACGGCGATCCGGCGCTCGGCGCGCACCTTGCGCAACCTCGACTGGTTCGAGACCACCGAGATCCGTGGGCACCTGGAGGACGGCGAGATCAAGCACTTCCAGGTGACACTCAAGGTCGGGTTCCGCCTCGACGACCTCACCTAGGAACGACACCGGCCCGGCTCCCACGGAGCCGGGCCGGTTGTGTTTCGCGGACAGTTCTAGTGCGTGAGCGCGTGGGCCCGCTTCTTCGCGTCCTTCGCGACGCCCCCGGCCTGGTGCGCGGCCTCGGCCCCGAGTGCGGACGCCCGCGCGGCCACGTCCTGACCGAGCTTGGAGGCCTGGTCGAGGACATTGGCGGTGGTCCTCTTCTCCAGCGCGGCACGCTTCTTACCTGCCGCCTTCTGCAGCTCCGCGGTGCGCTTGGCCGCCCGCTTCTGCAGCTCGACGCCTCGCTTCTCCGCGACCTTCTGCAGCTTCGCCCCGCGCTTCTCGGCCCGCTTCCTCGCCTTGGCGGCGCGCTTGGCCCAGTCGGCCGAGAGGTCACCGGCCCGCGTGGTCAGGTCGGAGCTCGCGCGGGCGGCGCGGGCGGACACGGCGGCACCGGCGCCCGGCGCGATGCCGGCCAGCCCGGCGGCAATCCCCGCGACCGCGCCCGTGGCGTCGGAGGCGGTGCCGGAGAGCTTGCCGCTGACCTCGTGGGCCACGCCCGAGAACCTGCCGGAGACGTCGGACGCGCCACCGGAGATCGACGCCGCCTGGGCACCGGCAGCAGCAGCGGCGAGCTTCGCGGCCTTGCGCCCGCGCCAGGTGAGCGAGGGCTTGCCCTCGGTGTCGGCCGCGGCGATCAGGAGGCCACCGAGCATGCCCATGTTCTTCAGGAAGTGGATGCGCTGGTCCTGCTTCTTCTGCTCGTCGGTCTCCTCCCAGAACCGGTGGGCGGCCAGCGTGGTCGGGATCAGCGACGCGGCGAGGGCGGCCGACGACAGGCGGGGGAACTTCCCGAGCGCCAGCATCGTGCCGGCGACGACCTTCACTCCGCCGTCGATCTTGATGAGTGTCACGTCGTCGGGGCGCTCCTCCATGGGAGCGATCTCGATCGCCTTGTCGACCGCCGGCGCGACCGCGTCGAGCACGGGTTTCGCTGCTTGCGCGTGACCCTGCGGCGACCGGAGGACCTGGATGCCGCCGTGTATGAACAAGGCGGCGAGCATAGGTCGGGCAACACGTCGAAGAAGCATGTCGAGCCGTTCCCCACATCGACCCGGACCAAACGCTGCGGACCAGCGCCAGATGCCAAGATGCCCGGGTGACGGACACGAGGCTCGCCATCGGACTCGACATCGGCGGCACGAAGATCGCGGGAGCGGTGGTCGACGCGCGTGGCACGGTGGTGGCCGAGCATGTCGAGCCGACGCCGGAGGAGTCGAGCGGCGAGGCCGTCACCGAAGTGCTGCTCTCGATGATCGAGCGCTTCCGCTCAGGCCACAGTGTCGCCACCATCGGCGTCGGCGCCGCCGGGATCGTCTCGTGGCCCGCCGGAATCATGCTCTGGGCGCCCAACAACGCCTACCGCGACTGGCCCGTGCGCGAGCAGTTGGAGAAGGCCACCAGCCTGCCCGTCATCGTCGACAACGACGCCAACGTCGCCGCGCTCGCCGAGGCCCGTCTCGGCGAGCCGTACCCCAACATGGTGCTCGTGACGGTCGGCACGGGCATCGGCGGCGGCCTCGTGCTCGACGGCCACATCTACCGCGGCCCCACCGGGCTCGGTGCCGAGCTCGGCCACATCATCCTCAACCCCGACGGCCCGCGGTGCGGGTGTGGCAACCACGGCTGCTTCGAGGCCTACGCGTCGGGCACCGCGCTCACCCGGATGGCCCGCGACGCCGCCGACGACGACCCCGGCGGCCTCATCGCGCGCCTCGGCGCCGAGGACGGCGAGGTCACCGGACACACCGTCGTCAAGGCCGTGGAGCAGGGCGACGAGATCGCAAAGGCGGTCTTCGCCCGGCTGGGTCGGTGGCTCGGGATCGGTATCGCGTCGCTGGCCAACATCTTCGAGGTCGACGCCGTTGTGGTCGGGGGTGGTCTCGTCGAGACCGGGGAGCTGCTGCTGGCCCCGGCCCGCGCCACCGCGCGGGAGTTCGCGTACGCGCCCACCGCGCGCGGCATCGCCCCCGTCGTCGCGGCGACGTTCGGCGGGGACGCAGGCAAGATCGGGGCCGCACTGCTCGCCCTGGAGCATGTCTGACGCGCGTTACCGGTGTCGTGTTTGCACGACACTAGGGTGAGTACGTGTCACTCGTACTGGGTCCCGTCCTGCGCCATGTCGGCGAGACCACCGCGTCGGTCTGGGTGCAGACCGAACACGCGGCCACCGTATCGGTGCTCGGCTGCGAAGCGCGCACCTTCGAGGTGGCCGGGCACCACTACGCGCTCGTCCCCGTCACCGGTCTCGCGCCGGACAGCCGAACCCCCTACCGGGTGGAGGTCGACGGCGAGCAGGTGTGGCCGCCGTCCACGAGCCCGTTCCCGCCGAGCCTGATCCGCACCCGCGGCCCGGAGTCCGACCGCAACAACCGGATCATCTTCGGGTCCTGCCGCTACCCGAAGGTGGCCGATCCCGCGATCGCCGCGAGCCTGGGCATCGACGCGCTCGACGCCTATGCGGCCCGGATGACGACGCAGTCGCCGGAGGAGTGGCCCGACGTGCTGCTGCTGCTCGGCGACCAGGTGTACGCCGACGAGCTGACCCCCCGGAACCGGCGCCGCATCGCCGGGCGGCGCGACCGTCACCCGGACTGGCCCGACGAGGAGATCGTCGGCTTCGACGAGTACGTGGGGCTCTACCGGGACTCCTGGACCGACCCGGAGATCCGGTGGCTGATGTCCACGGTGCCGACCGCGATGATCTTCGACGACCACGACGTGCGCGACGACTGGAACACCTCCGCGGCGTGGCGCGACGAGATGCGCAGCACGCCGTGGTGGCGCGACCGCATCCGCGCGGGGCTCGCCTCGTACTGGGTGTACCAGCACATCGGCAACCTCCGTCCCGAGGACCTCGTCTCCGACTCCGACTACCGCAAGGTCGTCGAGCACGACGGCGACACCTGGCCGTTGCTCGTCGAGCTCGCCGACCGCGCCGACGCCGAGACCGCCGGTGTGAAGGGACTGCGGTTCAGCTTCCGCTGGGACCTCGGCCACAGCCGCTTCATCATGATCGACTCGCGCAACGGACGCATCCTCGAGAACGGCGAGCACCTCATGCTCGGCGACACCGAGTTCGACTGGATCGAGGAGCAGGTCGCCGCTCCGGGGCCGGTGGAGCACCTGGTCATCGGTACGTCGATCCCCTGGCTGCTGCCGCACGCCATCGGCGAGCTCGAGACGGTCAACGAGATCGCCTCGGGCCGGCCCGGCTGGCGGGGCCGGTTGGCCGAGCAGATCCGGCAGGCCGCCGACCTGGAGCACTGGGCGGCCTTCCGCGCATCGTTCGACCGGCTCACCGCGATGATCGACAAGGCGGCGGCGGGCGGCCCCACCACCGTCAGCGTCCTGTCCGGGGACGTCCACCACAGCTACGCCGCCCGGGCCGAACTCCCGTCGGGTGCGAGCGCCCGGGTGCACCAGCTCACGTGCTCGCCCGTGCACAACACGATGAGCTGGATGATCAAGCCGGGGTTCCGGCTCGGCTGGTCGCGCACCGTGGGTCGCCTCGCGAGCCGCTGGGCAGCCCGGGCCGGGGCACCGCCCATGCCGCTGTCGTGGAGCCGGTTGACAGGGCCGCTGTTCGGCAACATGATCGCCACCCTCGACATCGACGGCGCGAGCGCCGCGGTGGTCTTCGAGCAGCCGCGCACGGCGGCCACTCTGGAAGAGAAGGCGCGGGTGGAGCTCACCTCATGACCGGTCTGACAAGCGAAGCGACGGCGCGGCGGATCAACGCCATCGCCGGCCAGACCGTGGTGCTCCGGCCCACCACCGCGGCACACGTCCCGGCCTTCCTGGAGATCCTCGGACATCCGGAGATCGCGAGATGGTGGGGCGGCTACGACCTGGAACGGGTGCGGCGCGAGCTGCTCGGCCCGCACTGCTACGCCATCGAACTCGCGCGTGAGGTGATCGGGCTGATCATCTACCGCGAGGAGCTGGATCCGGACCACCGCCATGCCGCCATCGACCTCGCCCTGCACCCCGACCACCAGAGTCAGGGCCTGGGCTGCGACGCGATGCGGGCCATGGCCCGCTTCCTGTTCCGGCACAGGGAACACCATCGCGTCGTGATCGACCCGGCTGCGCACAACGAGCGGGCCATCCGCAGCTGCGAGCGCGCCGGCTTCCGACGGGTGGGGGTGCTGCGCAGCTACGAGCGCTCGGGCGACGGCCGGTGGCACGACGGGCTGTTGATGGACCTGCTCCAGGACGACCTGCGCTAGTACTCCCCTGCCGCGGATCGACTCGCGGGGCGTGGGTCGTCTTCGCAGAGCGAGCGTGTTCCTCGCAGGGCCCACGGCATCTGCGAAGAGCCCAGCCCCGCTGCGAGGACGCGGTGAGGGCCAGGAGGCGGCCCCGCTGCCCTGCTCTCGCACATCACGCAGCTCGACCGGCGGTGACGCGGGTCAGAAGGCGGTGCGGTCCCGCCAGCCCGTCCAGGTGGACTCGTCACCGATCACCTGCAGGCCGGGGGCGTCGGCCTCGATGCGCCGCATGAGCGCCAGCAGGAGGTCGGCGGCAGTGCCACGGACGGCAGCGGTGCCCTTCCCGTGGCCGTGCTCCCAGACGAGCCCGGTCCCGCCACCGCGCACCATCCACTCCCCGTCCGCCCCGAGCCCGTCGTCGGTGGCGTGCAGGTGCAATGTGGCCCCCGGGGCGAGCGGCGGTGCCTCGCCGGACGCCGGGCGCGCGGCCAGCAGGTCCAGCCACTCGGAGACGCCGTCCGCCGCCACCTCGGGCTCCACGGTGTACGGGACGCCCAGGGCGATGGCCACGTCGGCGCGGTGGACGACCGCCTCGTGCATCCGCCGCCGGGCCCACCAGGCCGCGGGGCGCGGTCCGAGGAACGTCCACACGGGCACGTCCGCTCCGGTGGCCGCGACGGCGTCGAGGAGCAGGCCGGCGCTGCCGGTGAGCCAGGCGAGGGCGGCGGGCAGCTCGGCGGGCGGCTTCCCGTCGGGCACCGATCGCATCTCGACGGGAGCATCGGCCCGCTCGCGCACGATCATGGCGGCCCACCGGTCCCCGCGCCCCACATGGGTGAGGAGCTGGCGCACGGTCCAGCCGGGGCAGCTCGGCACCTCGAGGGCCGGGTCGGCCTTGGCGATGAGCTCGGCGAGCAACCGGTTCTGCTCGATCAGCGCGTCCATGTGCTCCACGTCCGTGACCGTAGACCCTCCATCCGGCCCCTACCTGTGACGCCGCGTACGCATCGGGGGGCGCCCGCATGGGTGATACCCGGATCGGGTAGGAAATTGCCATGGCGCGCGACGCACGGGAATGGACGGTCCCCGCCCCGCTGCGGGCATTGATGTGGTGGCCGGCAACGGCATTTGTGCTGGTCATGGTCGCTCCAGAGGCCGCGGCAACCTCGATCGCGGCGGCCGGCGTGGCCCTGGTGGCCCTCGGCGCCGTGACCCCCCTGGTGGGCAAGCGGCTACGGCGGCCCGTCGTCAGCGCCCCTGTGGTGGAGCCGCCCGCTCAGGATCCGCCCACCATCGAGATCGAGATGCCCACCATCGAGATCTCGCCGACCCGCCGGGTGGCCTGACCACGACCCACTACGCGACCGCCGGCACACCGCTCGTGCCGGCATCGCCGCCTTTTCCGAACGGAATCCGCGACGGGTGATCCCGTCCAGCCGGTTCAACACTCGCACTTCCGATAGTAGGATATCCAAGTATCTGGTCCTGCCTGAGGAGGAGTGTCGTGGCCGAGCTGCACGTGCCCACCCACCCGGTCCGGTTCGTCACCGCTGCCAGCCTCTTCGACGGCCACGACGCCGCCATCAACATCATGCGGCGGATCCTGCAGCGCCAGGGCGCCGAGGTGATCCACCTGGGGCACAACCGCTCCGTCGACGAGGTGGTCGCCGCGGCGATCCAGGAGGACGCCCAGGGCGTGGCCATCAGCTCGTACCAGGGCGGGCACGTCGAGTACTTCACCTACCTCGTCGAGCTGCTGCGCGAGCGCGGCGCCGGGCACGTGAAGGTCTACGGCGGGGGCGGCGGCGTGATCGTGCCCGCCGAGATCGAGCTGCTGCACTCGCGCGGCGTCTCCCGCATCTTCTCCCCCGAGGACGGCCAGCGGCTCGGCCTGCCCGGGATGATCAACCTGATGATCCGCGAGTGCGACGTCGACCTCGCGGAGCAGCCACCGCCGTCGTTCGACGGTCTGTTCGCCGGCGAGCACACCACGCTCGCCCGCACGCTCACCCTCGCCGAGGCCGGCCGGCTGCCGGCGGGTCTCGACCTCGAGCCCCGCCATCCGGTTCCCGTACTCGGAGTCACCGGCACCGGAGGGTCGGGCAAGTCGAGCCTCACCGACGAACTGGTGCGCCGGTTCCGGCTCGACCAGGAGGACAAGCTCCGCATCGCCGTGCTCGCCGTCGACCCGACCCGCCGCCGGGGCGGAGGCGCGCTGCTCGGTGACCGGATCCGGATGAACTCACTCAGCGGTGACCAGATCTTCTTCCGCTCGATGGCCACCCGCGGGAGCGAGGCCTCGCTCCCGGAACGGCTCGGTGACGTGATCGCCGTTCTCAAGGCCGCGGCGTTCGACCTGGTGATCGTCGAGACGCCGGGCATCGGGCAGGGCGACGCCGGCATCGTGCCGTTCGCCGACCGCTCGCTGTACGTGATGACGCCCGAGTTCGGGGCGGCGTCCCAGCTCGAGAAGATCGACATGCTGGACTTCGCCGACGTCGTCGCGATCAACAAGTTCGAGCGTCGCGGCGCCGAGGACGCCCGCCGCGACGTCGGCCGCCAGCTCGTGCGCAACCGCGAGGCGTTCGGCGCGTCGTGGGAGGACATGCCGGTCTTCGGCACGAGCGCCGCCACCTTCAACGATGACGGTGTCACGGCGCTCTACCAGCACCTCGTCCCGTTGCTCGGCGAGAACGGGCTGGTCACCGGCGAGGGCAGGCTCCCGCACACCGACCGGAAGACCTCGTCGGAGCACACCGCGGTCATCCCGTCCCACCGCACGCGGTACCTCTCCGACATCACCACCACCGTCCGCGACTTCCACGCGGGCACGGCAGCGGCCGTCGACGCCGCCCGGCAGCGCCAGCACCTCCGCACCGCGCGCGCGGCGCTGCAGGCGGCCGGTGCTGACGAGGGCGGTCTGGCCGGTGTGCTGGAACAGGCGGAGAAGGCCCTCCCCGCGGAGGCCGCCCAGCTGCTCGACTCGTGGCCGGAGGTCGTCGAGGCCTACTCCGGCGACGAGATGGTGGTGCAGGTCCGCGACAAGGAACTGCGCACCCGGCTCACCCGCGAGACTCTCTCGGGCAACAAGGTGCGGCGGGTGGCGCTGCCCCGCTACACCGAGGACGCGGAGCTGCTGCGGTTCCTGCGCAAGGAGAACCTGCCCGGGAAGTTCCCGTTCACCGCGGGCGTGTTCGCGTTCAAGCGCGAGGGCGAGGACCCGGCGCGGATGTTCGCGGGCGAGGGCGACGCGTTCCGGACCAACCGGCGCTTCAAGCTCCTGTCGGCCGACTCGGAGGCCAAACGGCTCTCCACGGCGTTCGACTCCGTCACGCTCTACGGACGCGAGCCCGACACGCGCCCGGACGTCTACGGCAAGGTCGGCACCTCCGGCGTCTCGATCGCGACGCTCGAGGACATGAAGGCGCTCTACGACGGGTTCGACCTCACCTCGCCGACCACCTCGGTGTCGATGACGATCAACGGCCCGGCGCCGACGATCCTCGCCTTCTACCTCAACACCGCGATCGACCAGCAGGTCGAGAGGTTCCGCGCCGAGCACGGGCGGGAGCCCTCGGCGCAGGAGCACACGGAGCTCACGGCGTTCGCCCTGCAGAACGTCCGCGGCACGGTGCAGGCCGACATCCTCAAGGAGGACCAGGGCCAGAACACCTGCATCTTCTCCACCGAGTTCTCGCTGCGGATGATGGCCGACATCCAGGAGTGGTTCATCCAGCACAAGGTGCGGAACTTCTACTCGGTCTCCATCTCCGGCTATCACATCGCCGAGGCCGGGGCCAACCCCATCAGCCAGCTCGCGTTCACCCTCGCCAACGGGTTCACGTTCGTCGAGAGCTACCTCGCCCGCGGGATGGACATCGACGACTTCGCCCCGAACCTGTCGTTCTTCTTCTCCAACGGGATGGACGCGGAGTACTCGGTGATCGGCCGGGTGGCGCGGCGGATCTGGGCCGTCGCCATGCGCGAGAGGTACGGCGCGAACGAGCGGTCGCAGAAGCTCAAGTACCACGTGCAGACCTCCGGGCGGTCGCTGCACGCGCAGGAGATGGACTTCAACGACATCCGCACCACGCTGCAGGCGCTCTGCGCGCTCTACGACAACGCGAACTCGCTGCACACCAACGCGTTCGACGAGGCGGTGACCACGCCGACGGAGTCGTCGGTCCGGCGCGCGATGGCGATCCAGCTGATCATCAACCGCGAATGGGGCCTGTCGATGAACGAGAACCCGTTGCAGGGTTCCTTCGTCATCGACGAGCTCACCGATCTCGTCGAGGAGGCCGTACTGGCCGAGTTCGACCGGATCTCCGAGCGCGGCGGGGTGCTCGGCGCCATGGAGACCGGGTACCAGCGGGGGCGGATCCAGGACGAGTCGATGCTCTACGAGCACCGCAAGCACGACGGCACGCTGCCGATCATCGGCGTCAACACGTTCGTGCGGGAGGGTTCGGAGGCGCCGCACGAGATCGAGCTCGCCCGCGCCACCGAGGCGGAGAAGAAGAGCCAGCTCGACCGGCTCGCCGACTTCCGCACCCGGCACACGGGCGACGCACAGGCCACGCTCCGGCGCTTGCAGGACGTGGCGACGGGTGGCGGCAACGTCTTCGACGAGCTGATGAGGGCGGCCCGCGTCTGCTCGCTCGGTCAGCTGACGGATGCGTTCTTCGAGGTGGGCGGTCAGTACCGGCGCAACATGTAGGTCGCGATCACGACCCTGCTGCGGCGGGCGGGATGGCGATCTCGTCGAGCAGCTTTGCCGCGATCCCGGCCGCCGCCGGGTCGTAGCGGGCGGCCAGCGTGCGGAACACCTTCTCCGCGCGGACAGCAGGCCAACCGACCGGGAGATGCTCGGCGGGCAGGTGGGGGTCCTGGCGCACGAGCTGGAGCCAGTCGGTGTGCAGCAGGAGCTGCCGGGCCAGGTCGTCACGGGCCTCGACGGCCGGAGCGGGGACATCCCAGCGGCTCAGGAACGCCTGGTAGCGCGCGGCGATCGTCGGCAGGTCGAACGCCTTGCCCACGAGATCGGCCGACTCGGTCGGTTTCGTGGCCCGTGCGGTCAGCACCGTGACGGCGTCCGCGAGCCCGAGATCCTCGACGATCCGGATGACGTCGACCTCGCCCGCCGCGATCCACAGGCCGTTCTGGAGCGGTCCGAATCCCGCCCATACCAGCTGGGATCGCAGGTCGTGGCGTTCGCTGCGGCGTGAGTCCGGCAGCGAGAAGCCGACGAGCGTCCAGCTGCCGTTCCAGTCGCGGTTGACCGCACCGGTCTGCCAGATCCGCCGGTACCCGTCCTCGAGGACGGCCACGGCGCGCGGCGTGAGCGCGAGGTACACCTTCCGGCCACGCCGGTGCCGGGCGAGGAGGTCACGCGTGGCCATTCGTGTCAGCGTCGAACGCACGGCCTCCTCGGAGACACCCATCCGCTCGAAGACCTCGATGACGCTGCCCGAGTAGACCGCGGTGTCGCGTCCGCGCACGTAGATGCCGAGGAAGGTGAGCATGAGCGACTGCGGGCGAGCGCTCGCCACGCCCGTCTCGTCGTCTCGACTCGGCACCCGGCGAGGGTAGCCCGGAGCCAACGCTGGGCACCACGTTGACGGCCGTCACCATTGCGCCTAACGTCTCGCCGCATTCGAACAGGCGCTGTTCCGGCACTACGAGTAACCCCTCGCCCGCGCCCAACGTAGGGATGTCCACCATGGCGAACCCGGCAGCCACCACCCACTCCACCGTCCAGCTCCGACGTGCGGTCGCATCCAGCTTCGTCGGGAGCGTGATCGAGTACTACGACTTCCTGCTCTATGCCACCGCCTCCGCGGTGGTCTTCGGGAAGGTGTTCTTCTCCACGCTCGATCCGTTGACGGCAACCGTGGCGAGCTTCGGGACGTTCGCGGCGGGCTATCTCGCCCGGCCGCTCGGCGGGATCCTGTTCGGCCACTTCGGCGACCGCATCGGCCGGAAGAAGATGCTGGTCACGACCATGACGCTGATGGGCGTGGTGAGCTTCCTGATCGGTGCGCTCCCGACCTACGGGCAGATCGGCATCTGGGCGCCGATCATTCTCGTCACGCTGCGCATCCTGCAGGGCGTGGCCGTCGGCGGCGAATGGGGCGGCGCGGTGCTGATGTCGGCCGAGCACGCCACATCCCGGCGGGGGCTGTGGGCGAGCTTCACCAACGCCGGTGCGCCCTGCGGCATGGTGCTCTCGACCGTCGCGCTCACGGCGACCGCGGCGATCGCCGGCGAGGAGGCGTTCCTCGTCTGGGGGTGGCGGGTGCCCTTCCTGCTCAGCATCCTGCTCCTCGGGATCGGCCTGTTCATCCGGCTCAAGGTCGAGGAGACGCCGGTCTTCGCGGCGGCCGGGAAGACCGCACGCGTCCCGCTGTTCGACGTGCTGCGCAACCACCCCCGCAACCTGCTGCTCGCCGTGGGGATCGGGCTGGCCGCGTTCGTGGCGCAGGGCACGCTGACCACGTTCCTCATCGCCTACGGGGTGGAGGTCGGCTACAGCCGCCAGACCGTGCTGAACGGCCTCACATTGTCCTCGGTGCTCGCCGTGTTCGGCATCATCGGCTTCTCGGCGCTGTCGGATCGACTGGGACGCCGGCCCGTCGTCCTTGCCGGGGCGGTGGTGATGGCGGTGTTCAGCTTCCTGCTGTTCCCGATGGTCGACAGCGGTGACGTCGTATTGCTCGTGGTCGCGCTGGTGGTCGGCCAGGCCGTGATCCAGCCGGCGATGTACGGGCCGCTCGCCGCGTTGTGCACGGAGCTGTTCAGTACCCGCAGCCGATACACCGGCGCGTCGCTGGGCTACCAGCTGTCCGGGTTGGGTGCCGGGCTCGCGCCTGTGCTGTTCGCCTCCGTCCTCGCCGGCGGCGGCTCGACGATGACGATCTCGCTGATCATCGCCGGGTTCTGCCTGCTCACCGTGGTGTGCGTCGTGCTGCTCGCGGAGACGAGCGGGAACAGCCTCACCGAGAACCCACCGTCCCCGGCCACCGCCGCCACTACGACGAGGATCAGCTGAACCACCCGGTGTTCGCCGAGACGGTCAGCGCCGGGCGGCGGCCCGCTCGTGCATGCCCAATGCCGGGTAGCCGTGGGCGTCGCGGATCGCCGTGCCCCAGGGCCGGAGGATCTCCACGAGCGTCGGGAGATCGTCACCGAGGGCGTCGACGATCGGGCGGCACTGCCTGTCGGTGGCCTCCTCGACGGCCTCGCGCCGGGCGCGGCCCTCCTCGGTCAGCGCGCCGTCGGCCACGAGCCCGCGACTCGCCAGCCGCTCGTACGCCGCGTCGAGGTGCGCGTCGGTCCACGCCCGCGAACGGATGTAGGTACGCATCGGCAGCCCCCAGTAGGCCTCGCTGAGCAGGCCGATCTCCGTGGCGTCGAAGCCCGCCGCCGTCCATGACGCGATGTGCGCGTCGCCCCGGTACTCGCGCAGCATGTCGCCGAGGCGCCAGACATCGCCGACCGGATCACCGGGCAGACCCATCGACCGGAGCCCGCTGAACAGCGGCCTGCCCTCGGGTCGCAGCGGCTCGACGGCCCGCTCGAGCAGGGGCCGCGCCTCGTCGATGCGCTCGGGGCTCTCCCCCAGGATCCGGACGAGGTGCGCCGTGGCACCGCGCGTGCGTGCATCGGAGATCGTGGTGGAGTCGGTGAGTGTCCAGCCGTATCCCACGGCCTTGACCACGACGTCGGGGTTGAACACCCCGAATGCTGCGGCCACCACCTCGCCCGGCACCTGGCCCAGCAGCGACCCACGGCTGCAGAAGTACGCGGGCCCGTCGGGCGCGGCCACACCCTTGTTGGTCGCCGGGCTGCCGCCGAACCCGAGCGCCGCATAGGCGTCGTGGCACTCCGGTGCGAAGTACACCTGCCCGGTCACGGGCTCGAGGGCTCCTGCCAGTGCGCGTGCTGCGGGGGTCAATCCGGCCTCCTGGTGGTCACGATCATCTCGGTGATTCTGCCGCTCTCGTGATCTGATCGTGGGGCGGCACCGCACACGACCCTGGATCCGGCAGCGCCCGTTGCCACGATGCTCAGCAAGGAGCCCGCGCCATGACCGAGCGCACCGTCGCCGTCAACGGCATCGAGATGCACGTGGTGGAGGAAGGCAGCGGGCCACCGGTGATCTTCTCCCACGGGTTCCCCGAGCTCGCCTACTCCTGGCGCCACCAGATCCCCGCGGTCGCCGCGGCCGGCTACCGGGCGATCGCCCCCGACCAGCGGGGATACGGTCGGACGTCGGCCCCGGAGGGCATCGACCAGTACGACATCCTGCATCTCAGCGATGATCTCATCGCCCTGCTCGACGAGCTCGGCGAGGAGAAGGCCGTGTTCGTGGGCCACGACTGGGGCTCGATGGTCGTCTGGCAGACCGCCCTGCTGCACCCCGACCGCGTCGCCGGTGTGTGCGGCATGAGCGTGCCGTTCGTGCCGCGGGGCCAGCGGCCCCCCACGGAGCTCTGGCGCGTCGCGATGGACGGCTCGTTCTTCTACATCCTCTACTTCCAGGAGCCCGGCGTCGCCGATGCCGAGCTGGGCGCCGACCCCGCGCGGACGATGCGACGGCTGCTCGCCGCCACCCGGACCGAGCCGGGCGCCGAGGGGATCCTGCGGTCCGCCGACGACGGCCGCGGCTTCGTCGACCGCTTCCCGGAGCCGAAGGAGCTGCCGAGCTGGCTGCAGCCGGCCGAGCTGGAGCACTACGTGCAGGAGTTCCGGCGCACGGGCTTCACCGGCGGCCTGAACTGGTACCGCAACTTCGACCGCAACTGGGAGCTCACCCCACAGCTCGCAGGCGCGCACGTCGCGGTGCCCAGCTTCTTCATCGGCGGCGCACTCGACCCGGTGCTGGTGATGATCCCGCCCGGCGCGCAGGACGGCTGGCTCGACGACCACCGCGGCACGGTGCTCGTCGACGGGGCGGGCCACTGGGTGCAGCAGGAGGAGCCGGACCAGGTGAACCGCGCGCTGCTCGGCTTCCTCGACTCGATCACGCCGTAGCGGCGACCTGCTGCGGGGCCGGAACCCTGCGCAGCCACAGGGCCAGTGCCAGCGCCGCCGCCAGCAGCCCGCTCACGTAGACCACCACACCCAGCCAGCCGGCCTCGTCGTAGGCGATGCCGCCGACGGCCCCGCCGATGCTGCTGCCCAGGTAGTACGTGCACAGGTACAGCGAGGACGCCACACCCGGCGATCCCCCGGGCAGGAGCGTCGCTCGCCTGCCGACCCAGCTGCTCGCCAGGGAGTGGGCGCCGAAGAACCCGACGGTGACGAGCAGGAGTCCGGCCAGCACCGCGAGCAGGTGGTCCGGCACCGTCACCCACGCACCCAGCACACCGACGAGCACCGCACCCCACATCACCTTGCGCCGCCCGAGCCGGTCACCGAGGCGCCCAGCGGTCGTCGAGGCCCAGGTGCCGGCGATGTAGCCGAGGAAGATCAGGCCGACGAGCTGGGGCGGCAGGTCGAACGGCGGGGCGAGCAGCCGGAACCCCAGGTAGTTGTAGACGGTCACGAACGCGCCCATCAGCAGGAACCCGATGCCGAACAGGCACACCAGACCGGGGTCGCGCAGGTGCACGCGCACGAGTGGGCCCAGCTCGCCGAGCCGCACCTGCATGGGCGCCGGGGCTTGCGCCGGGGGCAGCAGCAACCGGAACACCACGGTGCAGATGATCGAGAGCACGCCGATCACACCGAGGCCGATCCGCCAGCCCGCGACGTCGGCCACGGCCCCGGCGATCAGCCGGCCGGAGAGCCCACCGAGGGTGTTCCCCGCGATCAGGAGCCCCACGGCGCTGCCGAGCCACCGCGGTGCCACCTCGCGCGTCATGTGGGACATCGCGAGCGCCGGGAGCGCGGCGATCGCCACCCCCTGCAGCGCCCGGATCCCCACGAGCGCCGGGAAGTTCGGCGCCAGTGGGGCGAGCACACCCAGCACGGCCGTGGTCGCCAGTGCGATCGTCATCACCCGCACCCGGCCCCACGACTCGGCCAGCGTGGCGAGCGGCACGACGGCGATGGCGAGTGCTCCCGTCGTCGCGGACAGCGCCAGGCTGGACGTCGACGACGAGAGGTGGAACTGGTCGGCCAGCGTCGGCAGCAGCCCTTGCACGCAGTAGACCAGCACGAACGTGGCGAGCCCCGCGCACCACATCGCCGCGCCGAGCCGGCGGTAGCCGGGCGTGCCCCGCTCGTGGCCGGCGGTGGCGGCGGGAGCGGCATCAGCAGAGATCGTTGTCATCGCTATCGACGTTAGGACGACGAGACCGATGCGTCCAATGCATCTTCGGTTAGGCCATGATGCGGATATGGATGAGATCGGTGCCCTCGCCATCGCGCCCCGGCTGAGCCAGTTCGTCGCCGTCGCGCGAGCCGAGCACATGACCCACGCGGCGGACGAGATCGGCGTCCCGCAGTCGACGCTCAGCCGCAGCATCGCCCGGCTGGAGGCCGATCTCGGCGTCGGGCTGTTCGTCCGGACCGGTCGCACGGTGCGCCTCACCCGGGAAGGCCGCACCCTGCTGCGGCACGCGGAGCGCGCGCTGGGCGAGATCGCCGTGGCCGTCCGGGAGATCCGGGGCGACGCCGACGAGCTGCGCGGCCGGGTCGGCCTCGCGTTCCTGTCCACGCTGGGCGCCGCGGCCGTCCCCCGGCTCCTGCGCGACTTCCGGGCGTCCCATCCCGGCATCCGCTTCGACCTGGTGCAGGGTCCCCACGCACTGCTGCTCGAACGGCTCCGGGCGGGAGACGCCGACCTGGCCCTCACCTCACCCCTGCCGGACGAGCCCGGGCTGGAGACGGAGCCGCTCGGCGAGGAGGAACTGCGGCTCGCGGTCCCCGCCGACCACCCCCTCGCGGCGCACACCGACGGCGTCGCCCTCGCCGAGGCCGCCCGGGACCCGTTCGTCGGCTTCCTGCCCGGCTTCGGCATGCGCGGCACCGTGGACGCCTGGTGCCGGGAGGCCGGGTTCGTGCCGCGGGTGGCGTTCGAGGGCGGGGACGTCGAGACCCTGCGCGGGCTCGTCGGCGCCGGCCTGGGCGTGGCGCTGCTACCGGTGGCGGTTCACCCCGCCACCCCCGGGGTGGTGGAGCTACCGGTCACCGAGCCCCGGACGACCCGGACGATCGGCCTCGTGCGGGTCCGGGACCGCCCGCTCACCCCGCCGGTGCGGGTGCTGCAGGACTTCCTGCGCAGCAGACCCCTGCTCCCGCCCGGCCCTCCGCTCCCGCTCCCGCTCCCGCGGTGAGGCGCCCCCCGGATTGCAGCAAAGCCACTTTCATGCAACCTCGTTGCGTGAAAGTGGCTTTGCTGCAACGGAGGCCGGCGCCCGCAGAGCCGCGAACTGCACCCGGCGGCGCAGCGTGAAGCCCAGGTGCTCGTAGAGCCGGATCGCCGTGGTGTTGCTCCCCGCGGCGTGCAGGAACGGCACATCGCCCCGCTCCCGGATCACCGCGCCGACCGCTCGGAGGAGCCGGGACGCCAGCCCCTGCCCGCGGTAGGCCGGATCGGTGCACACCGCGCTGATCTCCGACCAGCCCGGCGGGCGCACCCGCTCGCCGGCCATCGCGACGAGTGCGCCACCGTCGCGAATGCCCAGGTAGGTGCCCATCAGGCGGGTGTTCGGTTCGAACGGGCCGGGACGTGTGCGGGCCACCAGGTCCAGCATCTCCGGCACGTCGGCGGCACCGAGCACGACGGCGCCGGGATCGCGCCGGACCTCCAGCGCGGAACCCTCCATCTGCACTCCCTCGCCCGCTCCGAGGACCTCCCAGTCGGACGGCGGCGTGCGCGGGCGGCCGGTGATCACGACCTCCCCGCCGGGCCCGGCGAGGGCGGCGAGATCGGCCCAGTCCCCCTCGTCCGGCTCGTCGGGCAAGGCGGCGAACGGCGACACGTCCGGCCGGTAGCGGGCCGCACGGCCCCGTCGTTCTGCAAGGTCGGCGTGCACCCCGGTGAGCGCAGCCCACACGGCGTTGTCCAGGACGTGTTCCACCACGAGGGGAAGAACCACTTCGCGGAGCAAACCGTTCCCGTTCCGGGCGTGACCTCGGACGAGGCTCAGCTGGTCGGCGCCGGTGGCGGGCGACTCGCGGACCGAAACCGGGCGACTCGCGGACACGCGCCGCCGCACACCCGCGAGTCGCCCACAAAACGTGCGCGAGTCGCCCACTCCAGCCCCGCGAGTCGCCCCTGCCTGCCCCAGAACGGGGGTTGATCACTCCGAGACACTCCTTTCAGCCCTCCGGGGGGCGGAAACGCGAATCTCGCAACGATCAACGGTCCCGCCGCCGGGGCGGCTGACCGGCGGTTAACCGGGCGACTCGCGCACCAGAACGGGGCGACTCGCGGGGCGGATTCGGGCGACTCGCGGACAGGCGGCCGCCGGGCGTGCGCGAGTCGCCCGCTGCGCGTCCGCGAGTCGCCCGGCGCGCGGGCGCGAGTCGCCCGCCGGGCGTGCACGAGTCGGCCCGCGAGGTCCCGCGCGGCGGATAGGGTCGGGGCGTGGTGGTCGACGACGAGGGGCGGACGGTGCCGGTGTCCGCCCACGTCCGGCGGGTGGTGTCGATCGTCCCGTCGCTCACCGAGGCGGTGGCCGCGACGGCCCC
The DNA here is from genome assembly GCF_059359135.1 of Pseudonocardia sp. OZ21. Lineage (NCBI taxonomy): Bacteria > Bacillati > Actinomycetota > Actinomycetes > Pseudonocardiales > Pseudonocardiaceae > Pseudonocardia > Pseudonocardia sp. OZ21. The sequence goes on along the minus strand of NZ_JCADBN010000007.1, from coordinate 198,341 downwards.
CGGTCTGCTGGTCGGGGCCACCGACTGGTGCACCCATCCCGCCGACCTCGACGTCCGACGGGTCAAGGGCACCAAGAACCCCGACGTCGCGGCGATCGTCGACCTTGCGCCCGACCTCGTGGTGGCCAACCAGGAGGAGAACCGCCTCCCCGACCTCGACGCGCTGCGCGACGCGGGCGTGCCCGTGCACGTCACCGACATCCGCACGGTCGACGGCGCCTTCGTGTCGCTGGGCCGAATGCTGGGGGCCTGCGGGCTCGACCGGCCCGGCTGGCTCGACGACGCCGAGGCCGCATGGGCGGCGCTGCCCGAGCCGACCCACCGCCGGCGCGCCGTGGTGCCGATCTGGCGCAAGCCGTGGATGGCGGTCGGGCGCGACACGTTCACCGGCGCCGTGCTGGCCCGGCTCGGCGTGGACAACGTCCTGGCCGACCACGCCGAGCGCTACCCGCGGTTCGACCCCGCGGCGCTGCCGGAGCACGACCTCGTGGTGCTGCCCGACGAGCCGTACCTCTTCACGGCCGACGACGGCCCGGAGGCGTTCCCCGGCGTGCCCGCGGTGCTGGTGAGCGGCAGGCTGCTCACCTGGTACGGCCCCAGCCTGGCCGCGGCGGCCCGCGAACTACCGCCGCTGCTCAGCGCGTGACCAGCAGTTCCTCGACGCGCTCGGCGAGCAGGGAACGCAGCACCGGAGAGTCGCGCAGTTCCGGGTCGAAGACCTCGTCGACGGCGAGCATGCGCTCGACCAGCCCGCCGTCCGGGCCGGCCGCGGCCGCGCGCAGCCGGTCGGCCAGCGGGTCGTCGAGCGGCAGTGCCCGGCCGGCGGCGTCGCGACCCTTGGCCACGTAGACCATCCACGCCGCCACGGCCATGGCCGCCCAGCGCGGTTCGGCACCGGCGCGCAGGCGGTCGCGGACCGTGCCGAGCAGGCGCACCGGCAGCTTCATCGAGCCGTCCATCGCCACCTGCGTGGTGCGGTGACGCAGGGCGGGGTTGGCGAAGCGGTCCAGTACCGAGCGCTGGTAGTCGTCCAGGTCCAGGTCGTCGGGACGGCGCAGCGTGGGCAGCGCGTCCTCCGCCATCAGCGACGCGGCCGCCGCGGCCAGGGTATCGTCCCGGACGGCCTCGGCGATCGTCTCGTAGCCGGCGAGCGCTCCCGTGTAGGCCAGCAGCGAGTGGGTGGCGTTGAGCAGCCGCAGCTTCACCGCCTCGTACGGGGCCACGTCAGCGGTGAGCGTCGCGCCGACCCGGTGCCAGGCGGGGACGGGGCCCGCGAAGTGGTCCTCGATCACCCACTGGCGGAACGGTTCGGCCACCACCAGCCCGGCGTCCCGCAGGCCCAGCAGGTGCTGGGCCTGCTCCCGATCGTCGTCGGTGGTGGCGGGCACGATCCGGTCGACCATGCTGCTCGGGAACGACACCGACGACGCCACCCACTCCCACAGCGGCTCGCCCTCCGCTGCCGGCAGTGCGGCGCAGAAGTCCGCCACCAGTGTGCGGACGACCTCGCCGTTGCCCACGAGGTTGTCGCAGGAGAGCACGGTGAGGGGGGCGCCGTTCTCCTCCCGGCGTCGCTGCAGGCCGCGGGTCAACCGGCCGATCGCCGTCTCCGGCGCCGCGGTGCCCGCCAGGTCCGCCTGAACGGCCGCGTCGCGCAGGTCGAGCCGGCCGCCGGGTTCGCGCCGGTATCCCTTCTCCGTGACGGTCAGCGTCACCACGCCGACGGCGGGGTCGGCGATCCGCGACTGCACAAGGTCCGGCTGTTCGGCGGCCGACACCACCTCGAGCACGGACCCGACCACCCGCACGGAGACCTCACGGTCGCTGCGCTCGAGCACGCCGTACAGGCCGTCCTGCGGGGCCAACTGGTCGACGACGCCGCGCGAGCGCTGCGTCACCCCACAGATGCCCCAGCGTCCGACGCCCTCGGCCGCCATCGCCTCCTCGGTGAACACCGCCTGGTGCGCCCGGTGGAACGCGCCGATGCCGAGGTGGACGATGCCGATCGCGGCGTCCGGGCGGCGGACGCCCACGGGCACGCCGGGGGTGATCCGGTGCAGCGTCGAGGTTGCGAGGCGGGGCACGTCCATGCTCACGGTTCGGGAGTCTCCTTGACCCTGGCCACCAGCTGCGTCGGGTTGACGAACCGCAGCGCGACGACGAGAAGGACCAGCATCGTCGACGTGTAGATCACAGCCATCGCGTCGACGGACTGCTGCGCCCTGATCCCGGCCGCCGACATCGAGTAGTACAGGGCGACCACGAGGGTCTGCGAGTCGGGCCCGGCCGTGAGGAAGGTGAGCTCGAACATGCCCACCGTGCGCACCAGCACGAGGATCGCGGCCGCGAGCATCCCGGGCACGAGCAGCGGGCCGAGCACCCGGAGGAACAGCGCCCGTGTGGTGGCGCCGCACATCCGCGCCGCCGACTCGATGCTCGGGTTGATCTGCTCGATGAACGGCGTCATCGTGAGGATCACGAACGGCACCGACGGCACCAGGTTGGCCAGCACCACACCCGAGGCGTTGCCCGCGAAGCCGAACTTGTAGAGCACGGTCGCGAGCGGGATGCCGTAGGTGATCGGCGGCATCAGGATCGGCAGCAGGAACGCGAAGTAGACGATCTTCTTGCCGGGGAAGGTGCGCCGGGCCAGCACGTAGGCCGCAGGCACCCCGATCAGCACCGAGATCACCACCACGAGCAGCGACACCTGCAGCGTGACGCCGACGACGTCGAGGAGCCCGAACTCCCGCCAGGCCGTGGCGTACCAGCTGGTGGTGAAGCCGTTGGGGAACCAGGTGCCGAACCACTGGGTGCCGAACGAGCTGACGAGCACCGCACCGATCACGCCGGCGAGGTTCACGAGGAAGAACGCGACCGCACCCCAGATCAGCCAGCTGCTCGGGCTGCCGACGATACGGCGCCGCGCGCGGGGCGCCACCGTGGTGGCCATCAGCCCTTGCCTCCCGTCGTGCCGGTGTAGAGGCGCGAGCGCCACAGCAGCACCACGCCGATGACGATCAGCTCGACGGCCCCCATCACCATCGCGATGGCCGAGGCCAGCGAGTAGTCGTACTGCTCGTACGCGGCCTGGTAGGCGGCGAGGGCGAGCACGCGCGTCTCCCCCGCCGGGTTGCCAACCAGCACGGCCGACGGGAACACGCTGAACGCCAGCACGAAGGCCAGGCAGAACGTGGTGGCGAGGCCGGGCGCGAGCAGCGGCAGCGTGATGTGCCGGAACCGCTGACGCCAGTCGGCACCCAGTGTGGCCGCCGCCCGCTCCAGGGTGGGGTCGATGCCCGACAGGTACGACAGGATCAGCAGGAACGCGAACGGGAAACCGGTGATGACCAGGGAGAAGAACACGCCCCAGTAGTTGTTCACCAGGCGCACGGGGTCGTCGATCAGCCCGAGCGTCATCAGGATCTTGTTGAACCAGCCGGCCGGCCCGAGGTAGTTCAGCAGCCCCTGCGCGGTGAGCACGGTGCCGAGCGTGATCGGCACGACGAGGACGATCGTCAGCAGTCGCTTGCCGCGAAAGCTGCCGCGCATCCGGTACGCGATGGGCACCGAGGCCAGCACGTTGATCAGCGCGGCGGGCAGCGCCAGCTTGAGCGTGATCCAGATCGTGCCGCTCTGGTACGGGTCGGAGAAGAACGCCTGGTAGCTGGCCAGGAAGCCGCCCTCGTCGGGGGCGAAGGACAGCTGCAGCCCGTAGAAGAACGGGTAGAGGAACAGCAGCACCACGAACAGAATGGCCGGCACCAGCAGCAACAGCTGCCGGTCGATGCCGCGCTCGGCCAGCCGGTGACGCAGCCCGGGATCCTGCGCCAGGCGGGCCTCGCCCGCCACGCGCTCCACGGTGAGGCTCACGACGGCCCCCTCACGACGACACCGCGGCGACCAGCGGTGCGGGGACGTGCTCGCCCGCCGCCAGCGGGTAGACGAGCAACCGCTCCGGGTCGACGGTCAGCGTGACGGCGTCGCCCGGCGCGAGCCGCTGCTCGGTGCGCAGGTGCAGCGCCCGGCCTGCCGCGGTGCGGACCTCGACGGCGAGCTCGCGGCCCTGATACCCCACGACCTCGACGGTGGCCGGCGTCGCGTTGGGCCCGTCGGCCCCGTCAGCCGCTGCGCCGACCAGCACGTCCTCGGGACGCACGGCGGCCACCACCCGGTCCCCGACGGCCGTGGGCGCCGTCGCCGTGCCGCGCAGCCGGAGCCCCTCGCCCTGCACCACGACGTCGGCGCCGTCCACCTGAGTGGCCTCGACCTCCACGATGTTGCGGAAGCCCATGAAGTCGGCCACGTGCCAGTTCGCCGGCCGGGTGTGCAGCTCCTCGGAGGTGCCGATCTGTTGCACCCGGCCCTGGCGCAGCACGACGAGGCGGTCGGCGAGCGACAGCGCCTCCTCCTGGTCGTGCGTCACGTAGACCGTGGTGAGCCCGAGCGACTGGTGCAGCCTGCGGATCTCCGAGCGCATCTCCAGCCGCAGCTTCGCGTCGAGGTTGGACAGCGGCTCGTCCATCAGCACCAGCGACGGTTCGAGCACCACCGCCCGCGCGATCGCCACCCGCTGCTGCTGGCCACCCGAGAGCTGGCCGGGCAGCTTGTCGGCGTGCTCCTCCAGCTGGACGAGGCGGATCGCCTCCGTGGTGCGGCGCGCGACCTCCGCGCGGGCCAGCCGGCGCATCTGCAGCCCGAAGGAGATGTTGCGGCGCACCGACATGTGCGGGAAGAGGGCGTAGCTCTGGAAGACCATGCCGAACCCGCGCTTCTCCGGAGGCAGCGTGTCGATCCGGCTCTCGCCGTCCGGGCCCTGCTGCCAGATGCTCCCCGCGGTGAGGGGCAGGAGCCCCGCCAGGCAGTTCAGCGCGGTCGACTTGCCGCAGCCGGACGGCCCGAGCAGCGCGATGAACTCGCCCGCCCGGATCGTCAGGTCGAGGTCGACCAGCGCGTCCTTACCGGCGAAGCGGCGCCCCACACCGTCGAGCCGGAGCTCGGTGAACGCCCCCTCCGTCACTGCCCCCCACCGCCGATCTCGCGGTCCCAGCGGTCGAAGGCGGCGACCATGTCCTTCGTGGCGAGCGGGGTGGCGGTGGGGTGGTCGCGGATCAGGGCGTCGTACTCGGGACGGCCGAACTGGGCGATCACGTCGCGGCTCTGCTGCGGTGCCATGTCGAGCGTGACGCCCTTGATCGCGGGGCCCGGGTAGAAGTAGCCGGTGTCGTAGGCCTTGGCCTGCTGCTGCGGGGTCAGCATGAACGCCAGCAGCGCGAGCACGGCGGACTGCTTGTCGGCCGACACGCCCTTGGGGATCGCGGCGTAGTGGGCGTCGGTCACCCAGGTGAACCCGTCGAGCGCGGTCACCTTGTAGTCGGCGGGCACGGTGCCCAGCGCGCGGGGGTTGATGTCCCAGCCGGTGGTGCTGACGACGATGTCGTAGGTGCCGTTGGCCAGGTTCTTCATCGTGTCCGCCGTGCCCGACGGGTAGGACTCGATGTGCTTGTCCAGCTCCGCGAGGTAGGCCCAGGTCTTCGACCAGCCGTTGATCGGGTCCTTCGGGTCGGAGTCGCCGAGGATGTAGGGCAGCCCCATCAGGAACGTGCGGCCGGGCCCGGAGTTGGACGGGCGGGCGTAGCCGACCTTGCCGGGGTGAGCGGCGGCGTAGGCGAGCAGCTCGTCGGCGGTGTTCGGCGGGTCCGGCACCCGGTCGGGGGCGTACTCCAGGAGCGGGCCCGACGGGTAGTAGGTGACGACGACGCCCTGGTCACCGGCCAGCTCCTGCATGGCGGCAGCCGGTTCGAGGTAGTCCCGCATCCCCGTCAGCCTGCTCTCGAACTGCGGGAGCAGCGGGGTGAACAGGCCCTGCTCGGCACCCGCGGAGAGCCCGTCGGTGCCGGTGAGCACGAGGTCGATGTTGATGCGGCCGGCGTCCTGCTGCGCCTTGATCTTGCCGGCCATCTCGGGCGCGGCCGCCTTCTCGTAGGTGACGCGGGAGACGACGTCCGGGTTCTGCGCCACGAACTCGTCGATCATGCCCTGCGTGAGCTGGAGGTTGCCCGCGATGTCGAGCACGTTGAGCGTCACCGGCTCGCTCGGGCGGTCGGGCACCTCACCGGCAGGCACCTCCGCCCCCGGTCGTCCACTCGGCGCGCCACAGGCCGTCATGAGCAGCAGCGCGCAGACCCCACCTGCGGTCAGAGCGGTGCGCCATCGCATCGTCATCGGGTGGTTCCCTTCATGGAGTGACCGCCCGCCGTCCGGCGGTCGGGGTGGGGGGCGACGCCGGTGGTGGCGCGCACGATGAGCTGGGCGTGGAGCTCCCGGTTCGGTGCCGGGGCCCCCTCGGCCGCCACTGCGGTGTCGGCCAGCAGGGACAGCAGCAGCGCCACCCCGGCCCGGCCTGCCTCCCGTTTGGGGATGGAGACGGTGGTGAGCGCGGGGTGCGTCATCGCCGACATGCTGATGTCGTCGCACCCCAGGACGCTGATCTGGTCGGGCACCGCCACCCCGCGCGCGCCGAGGCGGCTCAGCAGGCCGAGCGCGACCACGTCGTTGTAGGCGATCACCGCCGTGGCGCCCGAGGCCAGTGCCAGGTCAGCGGCGGCGACCCCACCCTCGAACCGGGGCGGGAAGTGACCGAGGTGCACGAGGTCGGTGCCGGTGTCCTCCGCACTCCGGTGCAGGCCCTGCTCGCGCTGGCCGTTGGACCACGACGTGCGCGGCCCGGCGACGTACGCGATCCGCTCGTGGCCCAGCGCCGCCAGGTGCTCCACCGCCTGCCGCATCCCGTCGGCGTTGTCCACGGTGACGCTCGGCCGGCCCTCGATGCGGCGGTTCATGAGGACGACGGCGCTCTCGACTCCGACGCGCGCCAACTCGGCGTCGGGGGTGCGGGGCGAGCACAGGACGATCCCGTCGACCTGGCGGGTGAGCGCCAGCAGCAGGTCGACCTCGGCGGTGGCCTCCTCGTCGGTGTCGGCGATGAACAGCGAGTAGTCCGCTGCCCGTGCCGCCGCCTGCACGCCCTTGACCACGGAGGAGAAGAAAGGGTTGGACAGATCCGGCACGATCAGTCCGAGGTTGCCGGTGCGCCCGGTGATCAGCCCGCGGGCGGCACGGTTGGGCTGGTAGCCGAGCCGCCGGGCCGCGGCCAGTACCCGTGCCCGGGTGGCCGGGTTCACCAGGTCGGGCATCGACAGGGCACGGGACACGGTGGACTGCGAGACGCCTGCCGCCGTGGCAACGTCCCGGATCGTGGCGGCCACGGCGTCCCCCCAGCATTGGATCGTGTCGCGTGCGGGAGAGTCTGAAACCGTTTGTTGCCTCCGTCAAGGCCGGATCTGTGAGCATCCTTGCCAATCGATGCGAGATGTTGCAATCCTTTGCAAACCGATTTGGAGGTCGCATGCGTCCACTGCTGCTCGATGACGACCGGGCCCTGCCGGCCGACCCCGCGACGCGAGCCGTCGCACGAGAGGTCTACGGCGCGACCCGTGACCTCCCGCTGGTCTGCATGCACGGCCATGTCGACGCAGCCGTCCTGGCTCAGGACCGCCCCTTCTCCGACCCGGCGAGCCTGTTCGTCGTGCCGGACCATTACCTGCTGCGGATGCTCGTGTCGCAGGGGGCCGACCTGCGCGACCTGGGCGTGGCCACCACCGACGGCGGCACCGTGGAGACCGACCCCCGGGAGATCTGGCGGCGGTTCTGCGCGGGATGGCACCTGTTCCGCGGCACGCCCACCCGGTACTGGCTCGAACACGAGCTGCACGAGGTCTTCGGGGTGACCACCCAGCCCGGTGAGGACACCGCCGACGCCCTCTACGACCACCTCGCCGACCAGCTGGCCAAGCCCGACTTCCGGCCGCGGGCGCTGTTCGAGCGGTTCGGCATCGAGGTGCTGGCCACCACCGACTCACCGCTGTCGACGCTGCCCGACCACGCCACCCTGCGGGATCAGGGGTGGGGCGAGAAGGTGGTGCCGACGTTCCGCCCGGACGCCCTGCTGTACGTCGACCGGCCGGCCTGGGTCGCCGACGTCGACCGGCTGGCCGAGCTGGCCGGCATCGACACCGGCACCTACGACGGGTTCGGCGAGGCGCTGCGCGCGCGGCGGCGGGTGTTCGTGGAAGCCGGTGCGATGGCCACCGACCACGGCCACCTCGGCACCGACACCACGCCGCTGTCCCCCACCGAGGCCGGGCGGGTGTACGCCGCCGCGAGGGCAGGGCAGGTAGACCCCGCCGACGCCGCCGCGTTCGCAGGCCACATGCTCCACGAGATGGCCCGGATGAGCTGCGAGGACGGGCTGGTGATGCAGCTGCACCCTGGCGTGCTGCGCGACCACGACCGCGCCGCACGGGCCCTGCACGGCCCGGACCAGGGCTTCGACATCCCGGTGGCCACCGAGTTCACCCGAGGCCTGCGGCCGCTGCTGGAGTCGTTCGGCCGCGACCCGCGGTTCCGGATCGTCGTGTTCACCGTGGACGAGACCACCTACTCGCGCGAGCTCGCCCCGCTCGCCGGCGTGTACCCGGCCATGCGGCTCGGCGCACCGTGGTGGTTCCTCGACACCCCGGACGGGATGCGCCGCTTCCGTGAGGCAATCACCGACACCGCGGGCTTCTACAACACCACCGGGTTCGTGGACGACACGCGCGCGTTCGTCTCGATCCCCGCGCGGCACGACCTCGCCCGCCGGGTGGACGCCGGGCACCTCGCCAGGTTGGTGGCCGAGCACCGCCTGGGCCTGGACGAGGCCCTGGAGACGGCGGTCGACCTGGCCTACAACCTGCCGAAGTCGAGCTACGCCCGCCGCACCTGACCCGTCTCCGCTCCGGCCGCCCCTGGCCGGAGCGGGGGCTCAGCGCACCCTGATCCGGGGGTTCTCGGGCTTGCCGTACTCCTCGCGCAGTGCGGGCAGCAGCTCGTGCTCGGCGAACGCGATGAAGTCCGTCTGCGACTCCCCGCCCACCTGCACGAGTGCGACGTGCGTGAACCCGGCGTCGACGAAGGGGCGCACCGCCTCCACGTGCGCCGCCACGTCGGGGCCGCAGGGCAGCGCATCGGCCACGTCGTGCGGGCGCACGAACTGGGTGGCGGCGGCGAACGCCGCCGTGCCGGGCAGCTCGGCGTTGACCTTCCAGCCCCCGCCGAACCAGCGGAACTGGTCGTGGGCCCGGGCTACCGCCTCGTCGCGGTCGGCACCCCAGCTGATCGGCTGCTGTCCGACTTTGGGCAGGGACACGCCGGTGGCCGCGTCGAAGCCCCGAACCAGCTCGGGAAGCGGCTCGACGGCGACCATCGCGTCCGCCACCGGGGCGAACGCCTCGATCGACTGCTTGCCCGAGACCGCCACCGCGATCGGGACGCCGCCCTCCGGGACGTCCCACAGCTTCGCCGAGTCGACGCGGTAGTGGGTGCCGCTGCGGTTGACGTAACCGCCCGCGAACAGCTCACCGATGATCTCGACGGCCTCGCCGAGCATCTCGTGCCGCACGTTCGCCGGTGGCCAGCCCCTGCCGATGACGTGCTCGTTCAGGTTCTCCCCCGCCCCGAGCCCGAGGGTGAAACGGCCCTCGCCTGCCAGGAGGGCCACGGTCGCCGCCTGCTGCGCCACCACGGCCGGGTGGTAGCGCATGATCGGGCAGGTCACGTAGGTCATCAGTGACACCCGTTCGGTGGCGGCGGCGACCGCCCCGAGCACGGCCCAGGCGTTGGGCGCGTGGCCCTGCGAGTCGAGCCACGGGAAGTAGTGGTCGCTGATCACCTCGAAGTCGAACCCCGCCTCCTCGGCGGCGACCGCGTCGGCGACGAGCTCTCGCGGCCCGCGCTGCTCGCACAGCAAGGAGTAGCCGAAGGCGACCATGACATCCCTCTCGTCCGTGGACAGGTCGTCGGGCGGGTACCCCCGCACGTCGCGACCTACGCCGCGGCACCATCGGGCGGGCGGCGCGGCCGGACCCCTCGATCCCGGACGCGCCGCCTCCCGCTCAGGCCACGCCCTCGAGGGCGCCCTCGGCCCGCTTCGCGGCCACGAGCTGCGCGTGGGCCCGTCCGGTGGTCTCGGCCAGCTGCAGTGCCTCGGCCTTGGACACGGCCGCAGCGCCGCGCAGCTCGGCCATGGCCGGGTTCACGTCGGCGAGGGTCAGCTCGGCCGCGACGATCGTGACGTCGGCACCGAAGTACTCGCCGAAGATGCGCGCCAGATACGGCGTGGCGTGGTCCCAGCCCTCCCGCGGAGCGCCCGGGCCGTAGCCACCACCGCGGGCGATCACCAGCGTCACCGGCTTGCCGGCGAGGGGCTTCGTCTGGAAGCGCTGGTCGGTGATCAGGAGGTCGATCCAGTTCTTGAGGTGCTGCGGCACCCCGTAGTTGTAGAGCGGGGCCGCGATCACCGCGGCGTCGGCGGAGAGCAGCTCGTCGGCGAGGAGCGACGCCAGGTTCAGTGCGGCCTTCTGTTCCGGCGTCCGAGCGTCCTCGGGCATGACCATCGCAGGGGCCGCCTGGAGCCACACCTCGGGAGACAGGACCGGCGCCGTCAGGTCGCGGTAGACCACGGTGTCGTGCGGGTGATGCTCGGACCATGCGCGCTGCCACGTGTCGGCCACCTCGCGGCTCACCGATCCGTCCCGACGGATGCTGGCGTCGATGCGGAACAAGGTCATCAGAACTCCTTCAGAATTACTTCGCTGTCCGGCAGATCGTCTGCCACCGAGACGATCGTGTCAACCGAACATCGGTGAGTCCCTATTCCGGACCGCTAGGATGAGAGGGTGACCACACCGGCGGCTGTCGAGTCCGACCTCGGCTGGGCGCTCGGCGCCGTCATGCGGTCCTACCTGCGGGCGGCGCACGACGCCGTCGGCGCCGTGCCCGGTGGCCCGCGCGGCTACCAGGTGCTCTCCATGGCCCACGTCGGCGAGCAGCGCAGCCAGCTCGCGCTGGCCCAGCACCTCGGCGTGGACCGCACCGTGATGACCTACCTGCTCGACGATCTGGAGAGCGCAGGGCTCGTCGAGCGCAGGCCCGACCCGGCCGACCGCCGGGCCCGGCGCATCGTGCTCACCGACGCAGGCACCGAGAAGCTCTGCGAGCTCGAACGCCGGCTGCGCGCCGCCGAGGACGAACTGCTCGACCCGCTCGACCCCGCGGAGCAGGACGTACTGCGCGGCCTTCTGGGCCGGGTCGCCACCCGCACCGCCGCCGCCACCGACGACCCCTGCGCGGTGGCGCAGGAGGTGCAGGACCAGCTCGACCCACCGGCTCGCACGCCCCGCCGCAGGCGCTGACGCATCGGGCGCGTGCGATCGGGGTAGGCCGCAGTCATGGTTGATGTCGACGACGAGCTGTGGGACGAGTTCCACCGCGTGGTGAACATGACCTCGCACGAGCTGAGGGACTGGCTGCTCACCCGCGACGCGGGCGAGGACGCCGAACAGATCCCGGACCGGGCGGGCTCCCCGACCGGGCGCGAGGTGCTGGCGATCCTCGGCAAACGGCGCCACGACGTCACCCGAGAAGACGTGCACGTGATGCGCCGCGTGGTCGACCGGGTGCACGAGCAGCGCCGCGACGACCTCGAACCCACCGCCGGCCAGGCCGCATGGCGACATAAGCTGATGTCGCTCGGGCACGACCCGCTCAAACCGGTGGACTGACGTGCCGCGTCCGGTCCGCCCTGACGCCGGCGACGGCGGCGAGGAGGACCTGGTGCACGGCACCACCCATCGCGTCGCGATCCTCGGAGCCGGAGCCGTCGGGGGCATGCTGGGCGCGCTCCTGGCCAAGACCGGCCACGAGGTCACCATGCTGGCCACCGACCGCACCAGCACCGCGATCAACACCAACGGGCTGAGCCTGCGCAGCGGCCGGTACGGCGACATCGACGTGCGGGTCCCGGCGCGGCCTTGGCTCACGGCGCCGGTCGACCTCGTCTTCCTCACGGTCAAGGCCCCGGCCCTGCTCGATGCACTGACGAGAGTGCCGCCCTCGCTGGTGTCCGGAGCCGCCGTGGTCCCGCTGCTCAACGGCACCGACCACGTGCCGCTGCTGCGCGCCGTCCTCCCCGGCGCCGCAGTGGTGCCCATGACCGTGGGAGTGGAGGCCACCCGCATCCGCCCGGGCGTCATCGAGCACCTCTCGCCGTTCGCCGACTACGCGGTCACCGCCGGTGGCCACGACGGCGGGATCGACCCCGGATCCGTGCTGCGGGAGGCAGGTCTCGACGTGGATGACTCGGCGCCCGACGAGGCCACCCTGCTGTGGCGAAAGCTCTCCTTCCTCTGCCCCCACGCACTGATCACCACGAGCACGCGCAGCCCGCTCGGACCGGCCCGGGAGGGCCGGCCCGACGTGCTCCACGGGCTGGTCACCGAGACCGCGGCCGCCGCGGCGGCCGACGGCGCCCGGATCGACCCGGCCGCGGTGGAGCAGCGGCTCGCCTCCCTGCCGGGGACCATGCAGTCCTCGATGCTCAAGGACGCGCTGGCCGGAGCCGTCCTGGAGCTCGACGCCATCGCCGGTCCGGTGCTGCGCTCCGCCCCCGACGGTGCGCCGGTCACCCGCAGCGTCGTCGCCGAGATCGTCGGCTCCGGCGCGGGCGCCCCGAACCGGACCGCTACGCCTTCCTGATCACCTCGTACAGGCTCGGCCAGCCGTCCTTGCCGTGGCCTGCCGCGATGGCGTGGTCGTACAGCTCCTTGACCGCCACCGGCAGGCCGGCCTCGATACCGGTACTCCGCGCGGTGCCCACGATGTGGTCCGCCGACGCGCCCATCATCGTGACGTTCGCCTGGTCGCCGGGGTACCGGCCGGCGTCGATCTCCCGGGCGGCATCGGCCAGGTACATGGACAGCGAGTTCGCGTTGTCCACCGCGTAGGGCAGGAACTCCGTCGCGGACACACCGGCCGAGCCCACCAGCGCGGTCGCGTACAGGTATGCCGCCAGCGACGTGAGGAACAGCGACAGCTGGGCCTGGTAGTACAGCTGCGCCAGGCCTGGGTCCTCACCACGGTGGTCGGGCCGTCCGATTACCCGCAGCGTCGGCTCGTGGGCGTCGAACGTCGCCCGCGGGCCGCTGTAGAAGACGTAGGCCGCCTCGGTGCCCACCAGCTCCTCCGGCGCCATGATCCCGCCCGTGAGCAGCTCCGCTCCGCGCTCGGCCAGCCACGCCGCGGCGTCCCGCGTCCGATCCGGGGTGTCGGAGCTCAGGTTGACGACCACCCGGCCGGACAGCTCGGCTTCCGCCTGCCCCAGCACGTCGTACATCGCCGCGTAGTCGGTGAGGCTCAGGAGAACCAGCCGGTTCGCGGCCACCGCCTGCGCCACCGTGGCCGCCCGTACCGCACCGGCGTCCACGAGGGCGTCCGCCCGGCCGGGCGTGCGGTTCCACACGGTGGTGCGGTGCCCGGCTGCCAGGAACCTGCGCACCATCGCCTGGCCCATCGGGCCCAGGCCGATCACCGTCACCGGCTCGATCTCACCCATCAGTCCCCCTGTCGTTCGATTCGTTCCGGTCATCGCTGCCCCACCAGCAGCTCGATCACGCTCGTGATGTCCTCGTGGCCGTGCCCCGCGGCGACCCGGCGGTCCATGAGCCCGGCCAGCGGCAGGAGCAGCTCCGTGCCGACCCCCTGGGCCTCGGCGATCTCGACGAGGTGGACGTAGCTGCCGGCCTGCATGGCGAGAGTGGCGTCCACACCGGTCGCGTAGTCGCCCGTGTCGATCTGCTCCGCCGAGCCGGTGACGAAGTCGCTCATGCTGCCCAGCCACTCGCGGAGCAGGGGGGCGAACTCCGTCGCCGAGCCGCCGGCCGAGCGGACCAGCGCGAAAGCCTGCAGGGCACCCCCGAACATCCCGTACATCCCGCTGAGCAGGGCAAGGTCCTGCAGGGACGCCGCGCCGGGGTCATCGCCGACGAAGTGGCTCCCGCCGAGGGCGTCCAGGGTCGCGCGGTGGGCGTCGAACACACCACGCGGTCCGCTGTAGAGCACGAACGCCCCGGGCTTTCCGATCATCGGCGGGACCGCCATGATCCCGCCGTCCAGATGCTCGGCTCCCCACTTCCGGGCCCAGGCGTCCAGCTCCCGGGCCTGCGCCGGGGTGCCCGTGGTGAGGTTGACCAGGACCCGGCCGGTGAGCGCGTCGCCCACCGGGTCGAGGACCTCGTGCACCGAACGGTGGTCCTGCAGGCACACCACCACCAGCCGGTTCGCCGCGACGGCCGCCGCGGCCGTCCTGGTGGTGGCGGCGCCCGCGGCGACGAGCGCCGCCGCCTTCTCCGGTGTGCGGTTCCACACCGTGACCGGTCGCCCGCCGGCGAGGAACGCCCGGGCCAGCGCACTGCCCATGGCGCCGAGGCCGAGCACCGTCACTCCCTTGTCGTCGTCGTTCATGGCGTCAGCCTGGCGAGGGCCGCGCACGGTTCGCTGGTGGTTCCCGCACGGCGCGTGGCCCCTTTTCGTCGGTGCCGCCGGTTACGGTCGGTTCGTGCGCTTCGGAGTGCTCGGCCCGCTGGCCGTGTGGACGTCGGAAGGCCGTCCCGTGCGCATCCCCGAGCGGAAGGTCCGTGCGCTCCTGGCCGATCTGCTCGTCCACGACGGGCGGCCGGTCTCCACCGAACGCCTGCTCCACGACCTGTGGGGTGAGCAGCTGCCGGGCCACCCGGGCAACACGCTGCAGACGAAGGTGTCGCAGCTGCGCAAGGCGTTGGAGGACGCCGAGCCCGGCGGCCGCGAGCTCGTCGTCCATCAGCCGCCGGGCTACCGGCTGCTGAGCGAGGCCTGCTCCGTCGATGCCCAGCAGTTCCGCGCGCTCACCGCCCGTGCCGGGGCGAGCGCCGAGCCGCGGGCGCGTGCCGCCCAGCTGTCCGAGGCGCTGGCCCTCTTCCGCGGGCCCGTGCTGGCCGACGTCGCCCACGAGCCGTTCGCCGTTCCGGCCATCCGCGCGCTGGAGGAGGAGCGGCTGGTCGCGGTGGAGGAGCGGGCCGAAGCGCTGCTCGCCATGGCCGGGCCCGTCGACGGCGCGCTGCTCGGCGAGCTGGAGGAGCTGGTCGCCCGGCATCCGTTGCGGGAGCGGCTGCGCGCCGTGCACATGCGCGCGCTCCACCGCGCGGGGCGCCCCACCGAGGCGCTCACGAGTTTCGCCGGGCTGCGACGACGGCTGGTCGACGAGCTCGGGCTCGAACCCGGGCCCGAGCTCTCTGCCCTGCAGCAGGCGGTCCTGGCGCAGGATCCGGCGCTGGCCGGTCCTCCCGAGCCGGCACGTGCCCCCACCAACCTCCCCGCCCGGATCACCGAACTGGTCGGCAGGGGCGCCGCGGTGGCGGAGGTGCACGCGCTGCTCGCCCACGCCCGGCTGGTCACGCTCACGGGGCCGGGCGGCGTCGGCAAGACGAGCCTCGCGGTGGAGACGGCGCGCCGGCAGGCCGATGCGGCCGGCGGCGCATGGCTGGTCGAGCTCGCCGGCATCGACCGTCAGGTCGGCGCGGAGGCGCACTGCCCCGTGGAGGAGCGGCTGGTGGAGGTGGTGGCGGCGGCGGTCGGCGTGCGCGACGCCCCGGGCGCTGCGGCCACGGGTGCCGCAGCCCTGGTCGACCGGCTCGCCGAGGCGTTGCGCGCTCAGGAGGCACTGCTCGTACTGGACAACTGCGAACAGGTCGTCGAGCAGGCCGCCGCACTGGCTCAACGCCTGCTCCACCTCGCGCCCGGTCTCCGCATCCTCACCACCAGCCGTGAGCCGCTCGGCGTCACCGGCGAGGCGCTGTGGAACGTCCTGCCGCTGGAGCTGCCCGAGCGCGGCACGGACGGCCACCTCGCCTCGGTGCGGGAGGCCCCGGCCGTCCAGCTGTTCGTCGCTCGCGCCGCCGAGGTCGCGCCCGGGTTCACCCTCGACCACACCACGGCACCCGCCGTCGCCGCCATCTGCCGGCAGCTCGACGGGATCCCGCTCGCCCTGGAGCTCGCCGCCACCCGGGTGCGGGCCCTCGGGGTGCACGAGCTGCTCCGCCGCCTCGACGACCGGTTCGGGCTGCTGTCCACCGGCGCCCGCGGCGCACCTGCCCGTCAGCAGACGCTCCGGTCGATGATCGACTGGAGCTGGGAGCTGCTCACCCCGCCGGAGCAGATCGTGCTGCGCCGCCTGGCGGTCCACGCGGAGAGCTGCGGGCTACCGGCTGCCGAGCACGTGTGCGCCGACGACGCCGTACCGGCGGGCCACGTCCTCTCCCTGCTCACCCGGCTCGTCGACCGCTCGCTCGTCGTCGCCCAGCCGGGTCCTGCGGGCGAGCCCCGGTTCCGGCTGCTGGAGACCGTCGCCGCCTACTGCCTCGAACGCGTCGCCGAGGCGGATGAGGCGGAGTCCCTGCGCCTGCGGCACACCCACCACTACCTCGAGCTCGCCGAGCATGCCGAACCGCTGCTGCGCGGCCCCGAGCAGGCGACGTGGCTCGAGCGGCTCGACACGGAGTCGGCCAACCTGCGCGCCGCGTTCGAGCACGCATGCCGGCAGCCCGACGGCGCGGAGCCCGCGTTGCGCCTGGTCTCGGCGCTCTCGTGGTACTGGCTGCTGCGGGGCAGGGTCGGGGAGGCTCGCCGGTCGCTGCGCCGGGCGCTCGCGGCGCCGGGAGCCGCATCTGCCGACCTGCGGGCCGTCGTCATGGCGTGGGAGCTCGGAATGGGTGTGCTCGACGGGGAGCGGGCGGTGGATTCCGCTCTCGACCCGGTGCTCGACCTGCCCGACCTGCCCGATCCGGCGCCCCGCGCGAGGGCGCAGTGGTTCGTCGGCTACGCGCTCACCACCGTCGGCCACGTGCGGGGCGAGCAGTTCACGGAGTCCGCGCTCACGGCATTCCGCGCGCTCGACCACCGCTGGGGCGTCGCCGCCGCGCTCGTCGACCGCATGAGCCAGGCCATGGCGAGGGGCGACCTTGTAGGCGCCGGGCACGCCGCCGACCGCGCCGCGGATCTGTTCGGCGAGGTCGGCGACCGCTGGGGACAGGTGCAGGCGTCCTTCGCCGTCGGCACCCTCGCCTCCATCGCGGGCGACTACGAACGGGCCGCCCACCAGCACCGCGGCGGGCTGCGGATGGCCGAGAAGCTGGGCCTGTGGGCCGAGGTCTCCTACCAGCTGTCGTGGCTCGGGCGGATCGCCCTCCTCACCGGGCGGCTCGCGGAGGGCAGGCAGCTGCACGAGCAGGCGGTGCGGATGGCCGTCGAGCACGGCTTCACCCCGGGTCGGATCTACGCCGAGACGGGTCTCGCTCTGGGCGCGCGCCGGGCAGGCGACCTCGATGCCGCCGAGGAGCACCTCCACACCCTCCTCGGGTGGCACAGCAGGGTCGCCCCCGCCCAGGGCGCCGACCCGGGCAACGCCCTTCTCCTCGCCGAGCTCGGCTTCGTGGCCGAACTGCGCGGCGATGTGGCCACAGCCACGCGGCTGCAGCTCGAGGGCTTCGCCGCCGCGCGTCGCCTCGACGACCCCCGGGCGGTCGCCCTGGCCATGGAAGGTCTGGCCGGCGCTCTCGCCCTCGCCGGCGAACACGCGCGGGCGGCCCGGCTGCTCGGTGCGGCCGCCGCGGCGCGGGAAGCGGTCGGGGCGCCCCTCCCCGAGGCCGAACGCGACGACGTCAACCGGATCACGGCCACGGCGAGCCGGCAGTTGGGCCACGAGGCCTTCGCCAGGGAGTTCGAGCGGGGAGCCGCCGCACAGCCGGACGAGCTCGTGCAGGACACCACCCCCCACCCCACCACCTCCCCCTCCCCACCCGCGAGCCGCCCGATCCCCGCCCGCGAGTCGCCCCACAACCGCGCCCGCGCCACCCAGTAACCGCTGCGAGACCCACCGATCCGCCCTCCCGAGGGCCAACAGCCAGACCTCGGATCGATCACCCATGAGATCCGCCGCGCGCCCCTACTCCGCGAGTCGCCCGATCCGTGCCCGCGAGTCGCCCACTTCTGGCGCCCGAGTCGCCCAGCAACGCTGCGAGATTCACCGATCCGCCCTCCCCAGGGCCGACACCCGGATCTCAGAATGATCATCTCGCCGGATCACGGCGTTGCTCGCGGCGGCGGGGTGGCGGCCCCGGGGATTCGCCCGTTCGCGCGTCGTTTCAGCATGATCGGGGGCGCACAGTCAGCTACCGTCCGACACGGTGGGGGGATGCGCTGAACGCTCCGGGCGGTACCGCGATCGGACGCGCCGTCCTGCGCCGGACGGCGGCTCGTCCCGGCACCGTTGGGTGGCCGTCGTGGCCGTCCTCGTGGCCTTCCTGCTGATCGGCGCCTGCACCGCGCCCGCGCCGCCCGCACCGCCCGTTCCGCTCGCCCCGCAGGTCACGGCGCCGGTCGCGGCCACCACCGTTCTCCCCACCGACGATCCCGCCGCGCTCGCTGTGGCCACCAGCGCCGCGCTCTACGCGACCGCACCGGTGGTGGTGCTCACCGCGGCGGGTGACGAGGCCGGGCAGGCGCCCGCGGTCGCGGAGCGGATCGGGGCGCCGCTGTTGTTGACCCCCGCCGACGGGGACGCGGCCGGGGTGCGCGCCGAGCTGTCCCGGCTCGGTGCGCGGACCCTGCTGGCCGTCGGCGACGGGGCCGCCGACTGGGCGTCGGCCACCGACGGCTCCACAGAGATCGTCACCGACGAGGCGGCGCTGCCGGCGGTCACCGCACCGCCGCGGCGGCCGTCGGTGCTGGTGCTGGCCCAGGACTCCCCTGCTCAGGCCGCCGCGACCGCCACTGCACGCGCCTCCGGTGCCGAGGTGGTCGTCGTGCCCGGCGCCGACCCCCGCATCGCGTCCGAACCGCCGCGGCGTCCCGAGCGTGTGCTCGCCCTCGGTACCGCGTTCGGTACGGCCGAGGTGCTCAACCGGCGGCTCGCCGTCGCCGCCACCGGGGTGCAGCTTCCCGGGGGCGGCCAGGTGCTGTTTCCCGGACGGCGCATGGTCGCCCTCTACGGCCATCCCGGAGCGCCGGCGCTCGGTGTGCTCGGCGAGCAGGGCGTCGAGGAGTCGGTGACGCGTGCGCAGGCCCTCGCGGCCGAGTACCAGCCGCTGGTGGGCGAACCGGTCGTGCCGGCGTTCGAGATGATCACCACTGTCGCCGACTCCGGGCCGGGCCCGGACGGCGACTACTCCGCAGAGTCGTCGGTGGAGGAACTCCGCCCGTGGGTGGACGCTGCACGCGGAGCCGGTGTCTACGTCGTGCTCGACCTGCAGCCGGGTCGCAGCGACTTCCTCAGCCAGGCCCGGCGCTACGAGGAGTTGCTCGCGCAGCCGCACGTGGGGCTGGCGCTGGACCCCGAGTGGCGGCTCGCCCCGCAGCAGCACCACCGCACCCAGATCGGTTCGGTCGGCGTCGACGAGGTCAACTCCGTGATCACCTGGCTCGCCGACCTCACCCGCGACCGCGTGCTCCCGCAGAAGCTGCTCATGGTGCACCAGTTCCGGCTCAGCATGATCAGCGGACGGGAGAAGCTCGACACCTCGCGCGACGAACTGGGCGTCATCCTGCACGCCGACGGATTCGGCACTCCCGACCTGAAGCTCCAGACGTGGGCCACGCTGCACGAGGCCGAGCCGTCCGGAATTCACTGGGGCTGGAAGAACTTCTACGACGAGGACCGCCCGATGTTCACTCCTGCCCAGACAATGGCGGTCGGGCCCGAAGCACCGGTCTTCGTCTCCTTTCAGTAGCTCACCGGCGCGGGGCCGGGGTGAGGATCACCACCGGAATGGTCCGGCTCGTCTTCTCCTGGCACTCCCCGAACCGGGGCAGGGTGGCCGCCTGCCGGGCGAACAGCTCGCTGCGCTCCGGCTCCTCCGCCACCGTCGCGACGGCGGGAAGCGTCTCGTCACCGACCTCCACCTGCACGGACGAGCTCGCGACCACGTTATGGAACCAGTCAGGGTGCCGCGGTGCGCCCCGGTCGCTCGCGAAGACGACGAACCGGTCGCCGTCGGCCCAGTTCGGCTGTTCTGACATGCGCTCCACCGCATCATCGCCACCACCGGACGTCACATCATCGCCGGAGCAGTTCGCTCGCTTTCTCCCCGATCATCATGCATGTGATGTTGGGGTT
Organism: Pseudonocardia sp. OZ21; assembly: GCF_059359135.1. Taxonomy (NCBI): domain Bacteria; kingdom Bacillati; phylum Actinomycetota; class Actinomycetes; order Pseudonocardiales; family Pseudonocardiaceae; genus Pseudonocardia; species Pseudonocardia sp. OZ21. The sequence continues at coordinate 178,258 of NZ_JCADBN010000007.1, read as the reverse complement.
GATCGCCGGCAGGAACGGCAGGATCGACGCGTCCGCCACTCGCAGCCCGTCCACCCCGCGCACCCGCAACTGCGGGTCCACCACGGCCATCGGGTCGCCGGCCGGCCCCATCTTCGCGGTGCACGCCGGGTGGTAGACGGTGTTGTGCGTCTTGGTGACGTAGTCCATCAGCTCGTCGTCGGTGACCACGTCCGGTCCGGGCGCCAGCTCGCGCGCCACCCACCCCTCGAGCGGCTGCTGTTCGCCGATACGGCGAGCGAGCTTCAACCCGGCGAGCATCACGGCCATGTCGTGGCCCTCGGGGTCGGTGAAGTAGCGCGGGTCGACCTTGGGCCGGTCCCGGAAGTCGCGCGTGCGCAGCCGCACGGTGCCCCGCGACCGGCCCCGCGTGACGTTCGGGGTGAGGCAGAACCCGTTGTCGGTGGTCGGGTAGCCCCAACGCACGGTGTTCAGGTCGAACGGCACCGAGCCGTAGTGCATCATCAGGTCCGGCCGGTCGAGGCCGGGCTCGGTACGTGTGAACAGCCCGATCTCCCACCACTGGGTGGACCGGGTGACCATCGGCTTGGCCGCCTCCCACATCACGAGGCCCTCGACGTGGTCGTCCAGATTGGACCCGACGCCCGGCGCGTCCACCAGCACGTCGATGCCGAACTCGCGCAGGTGCTCGGCCGGTCCGATCCCGGAGAGCATCAGCAGCTTCGGCGTGTCGATCGACCCGGCCGACAGCACCACCTCCCGGCGCGCCGTGACCGCGCGCCGGCCGGGGCCGATGTCCTGCTGGTACTCGACGCCGGTGGCGCGGTTGCCCTCGAACAGCACCCGTGACGCCCAGGCGCCCGTGCGGATCTCCAGGTTCGGGCGCGAGCCCATGATCGGGTGCAGGTACGCCCGCGACGATGACGCGCGCGTGCCGTCGGGCTCCCGGTTGATCTGGAAGAACCCGGCGCCCTCACAGACCGTGGAGCCGTCGTTGAACCGCACGGTCGGCAGCCCGACGGCCGCGGCCGCCTCCAGCACCGCCACGCCGCACGGGTCGTCCGGCTCGACCTGCATGATCGTGACGGGTCCCGAGCGGCCGTGCCCCGACCAGGGCCCGTCGTTGGTCTCGAGGCGCTCGATCAGCGGCCAGCACTCGTCGGCGCTCCAGCCATCGCAGCCCATCGACGCCCATTCGTCGAGGTCCTCGCGCGGCGTCCAGAACGCGATGCACGAGTTGTGCGACGAGCACCCGCCGAGCACCTTCCCCCGCGCGTGGCGCAGGAAGCTGTTGCCGTGCTCCTGCGGCTCGACGAGGTAGTCCCAGTCGTAGCCGGAGTCGAGCAGCGCCATCCAGTCGGTGAGCTTGAGGATCACCGGGTCGTCCACATCGGACGGACCCGCTTCGAGCAGGCACACCGTCACGTCCGGGTCCTCGGACAGCCGGGCGGCGAGAGCGCAGCCCGACGAGCCGCCGCCGACGATCACGTAGTCGAACACGTCGCTCACGCCTGGCTCCCCTCCGGGAACTGGTCGGCGCGCCGGGGCGCCGGGTCGACGTCTAGCTGCTTCGCGAGGTGCTCGGGGAGGGTGCCGGCCTGGTGCCGGCCGCGCAGCAGGAACCAGCCCAGCCCGATGACGACCACCGCGCCGATGAAGATGAACGCGGTCCAGGCCAGCACGCCCTCGCCGTAGACCTCCGGGCGGGGCCAGGCGAGGTTGAGGGCCATCAGCCCGCCCCACAGCACGGCGATGATGTTGACCGGCAGGCCCCAGCGTCCGAGCGAGAAGTAGCCGTCCCTCCCTGCCGACGGCCCCGGCCACTCGCCGCGGAACCGCTTGACCAGCATCGGCGCCGTCACCAGCAGGTACGCGATGTAGATCATGATGATCGCGACGCTGGTGACCGCCGTGAAGATCTCCCGGGAGCCGATGTTGACCACGAGGATCAGCACCGCGGCCACGCCGATCAGCACCGCCGGGACGAGGGGGGTCTTGCGTTTGGGGTCGAGGTGGGCGAGCCGCACGGCGCCCGGGAGCGCGTTGTCACGGGCCATCGCGAACATGAGCCGGATCGCCGCGGTGTGCACGGCGAGCGCGCAGACCGTGATCGCGATGATCACCGCGAAGAGCAGGACGGTGCCGGTGGGACCACCGAGCACGGCCAGGACGATGTACTGCAGGCCGTTCTCCGCGATCGCCGGGTCGGAGAGGTCAGGAGCGGCGAGGATGGCGAAGAGCAGGATCAGCCCGCCGATGATGAACGACGCGATCACGGCACGCAGGATCGCCGAGGGCGCCGTGCGTCGCGGGTCGACGGTCTCCTCACCGAGCGAGCTGGCGGTGTCGAAGCCGTACATGACGTAGGCGCTGGCGAGCGTGGCGATGAGGAACGGCCCGAAGTAGCCGAGGTTCGTTCCCGCGCCGAGGCCCTGGGTGTCGAGCAGCACCGTGGGCGGGTTGATGATGTTGATCGCGAGCAGCACCACCAGGATCACGGCGGCGATGAGCTCGATGAAGACCCCGACGCTGTTGATCCGGGACATCAGCTTCACGCCGATGGCGTTGACGATCGTCGTGAAGGCGACGAGGACGATGCCCCAGAGCACGCCGGAGACCGCGAAGTCGGTGTCTCCCGACCCGTCCCCGATGAGCTGGAAGCCGCTCCAGATCTGCGGCAGCGTGGTCTGGTAGCCGAGTGCGACCGCGGCGATCGTGACCACCGAGGCCATGAACATCATCCAGCCCGCGAGCCAGGACGTCGTGGGGCCGGCGAGGCGCTTCGACCAGTTGTAGACCGAGCCGGCCACGGGGTACCGCGCGGCCAGCTCCGCGAAGCACAGCGCCACCATGACCTGGCCGAAGAACACCAGCGGCCACGACCACCAGTAGGCGGGGCCGCCGAAGGCGTAACCGAAGTAGAAGAGCTGGAACGTGCCCGTCAGGATCGAGATGTAGCTGATACCAGCAGCGAAGCTGGCGAACTTTCCGATGCTGCGGTCGAGCGACTGGCTGTAGCCGAATTCGGCGAGCCCGTCGTCCTGGGGAGCGCTCACCGCGGACCTCCTGCTGAATGGGGGATTAATGCGTGAACCACCGCACCGGCTTGGGCGCGGTGTTGTGCCAGATGTGCTTGTGTTCCTGGTACTCGGCCAGCCCCGTCGGGCCGAGTTCCCGTCCGTTCCCCGAACGCTTGAAACCGCCCCACTCCGCACCGGGGATGTACGGGTGGTAGTCGTTGATCCACACCGTGCCGTGCCGCAGGGCTCGCGCCACCCGCTCGGCGCGGCCGATGTCGGCCGTCCACACCGCACCCGCGAGGCCGTACTCGGTGTCGTTGCCGAGCGCGATGGCCTCCTCCTCGTCCGCGAACCGCTCCACGGTGAGGATCGGGCCGAAGGTCTCCTCGCGGACCACGCGCATCCGGCGGTGCACGTCGGCGAACACGGTGGGCCGGTAGAAGTAGCCCTTCTGCAGTTCGGGCTCCTCCGGCCGGCGCCCGCCCGTCACCAGCCGGGCGCCCTCGGCCTGTGCCGACGCCACGTAGTCCTCGATCTTGGCGCGGTGGGCCGCCGACACCAGCGGACCGACCTCACTGCCCTCGTCCAGGCCGTTGCCCAGCCGGATCAGCTCGGCGCGCCGTCCGACCTCGGCCACCAGGTCGTCGTGCATCTCGTCCTGCACGATCAGCCGGGCGCCCCCCGAGCAGACCTGTCCGGAGTGGAGGAACACCGCAGTGAGCGCGTAGTCGACCGCGGTCTCGAAGTCGGTGTCGGCGAAGACGATGTTGGGGTTCTTGCCGCCGAGCTCGACGGCCACCCGCTTCACCGTGGCCGCGGACGCCCGGATGATCGCCTGACCGGTGGTGAGGCCGCCGGTGAAGCTGACCATGTCGACGGCCGGATGCTCCGTGAGGGGAGCGCCGACGCTGCGGCCGTCACCGAGCAGGATGTTGACCACGCCCGCCGGCACGCCCGCCTCCTCGAGCAGCCGCACCAGCAGCACGCTCGTCAGTGGCGTCACCTCGCTCGGCTTGATCACCATCGTGTTGCCTGCCGCGATCGCGGGCGCGACCTTCCACGACAGCTGCAGCAGCGGGTAGTTCCACGGGGTGATGAGCACGCACACGCCGATGGGCTCGGGCACGACCCGGCTCAGGACGTGCGCCTGCCCGGTGTCGACGATGCGGCCCGCGTCCTTGCCTGCGAGGTCGGCGTAGTAGCGGAAGACCGCCGTGACGTCGTCGACGTCGATGCGGCTCTCCACGAGCGTCTTGCCGGTGTCGAGCGTCTCGGTGCGGGCGATCTCCTCCTTGTCCCGCGCGAGCAGGTCGGCAACGCGCCGCAGCAGCGCCCCGCGCTCGACCGCCGGGACACGGCGCCACGGCCCCGTGTCGAACGCGGCCCGGGCCGCGAGCACCGCCCGATCGACGTCGTCAGGGCCGGCTTGATCGACCGTTTCGAGCACGCTCGCGTCGAACGGGTTGATCACCTCGGCGGTTCCGCCGGATCCCGTGATCCATGATCCATCAACTAGCTGGCTGGGCACGCGTAGATCGTCCTCAGAACGATCCGGACGTCAAGCGCGGACGTCAGATAGATGCATATAGTTTCGTTATGGGCAACACAGGGGGTCGGGACGGCGGAGTTCAGTCGGTGGATCGGGCGATCAGCGTGCTGGAGATCCTGGCCCGGCGGGGCGAGGCGGGGGTCAGCGAACTGGCCGCGGAGATCGACGTCCACAAGTCCACCGCCTTCCGGCTCCTCGGCGCTCTGGAGGGTCGCGGCCTCGTCGAACAGGCCGGTGATCGCGGCAAGTACCGGCTCGGGTTCGGCCTGATCCCGCTGGCCGGAGCGGTCGCCGACCGCCTGGAGGTCACGCGCCAGGGCCGCGCCGTGTACGAGCAGTTGGCCGCCGATCTGGGCGAGACCATCAACGTGGCCGTCCGGCAGGAGCACTGGGCCGTCAACATCGACCAGGCCATGGGCTCGTCCACCGTCGCCACCCACAACTGGATCGGGCGCCTCACGCCGCTGCATTGCACCTCGAGCGGGAAGGTGCTGCTCGCCCATCTCGACACCGACCGGCGGGCCGCGCTGCTCGCCGCGTCCGGGATGCCGGCGCTCACCCCGAGCACGGTCACCTCCGCTGAAGCCCTCGATGCCGAACTCGACCGGGTGCGCGAGGCCGGCGTCGCGGTGGTCGTCGAGGAGTACGAGGTCGGGCTGAACGCCGCGGCCGCCCCCGTCTTCGACCGTTCCGGCGAGCTGATCGCGGCGCTGAGCGTGAGCGGACCGGCCTACCGGATGGACGACGACCGCCTGTCGGAGATGACGACCCCGCTCTGCCTGGCTGCGGCCGAGATGAGCAGGAGGATGGGCTGGTTCGGGCGGTGAGATGGACACCAGCGCTGCCGGGCCGGGGTCCGACAGCGCTGGTGTCCATCTCAGGCCCCGAGCGCGCGGCCGATCTTCGCCGCGATCTCGTCCGGTTCGCCGTACACCTCGTACTTCGCGAAGCGGTACATCCGCCAGCCCTGATCCACCAGCGCCGTGTACCGGCCCACGTCCCGCAGCACGCGCTCGGGGCTCCCGTGGTCAGCGCCTTCGTACTCGATGCCGATCCGCTGCTCCGGGTAAGCCATGTCCAGCCAGACCGCCCGGCGCGCGCGGTCGTCGAGCACCGGGTACTGCACCTCGGGTACGGGCAACCCACGCAGCACGAGCACCAGGCGCAACCGTGTCTCCATCGGCGAGCCTGCGCGGGCGTCCGACAGCGAGACGGCGCGCGGGAGGCCGGAGCGGCCACGAGCCCGCGGATACCGGGCGGCGAGCCGCAGGATCTGCTCGGGAGCGAAACGGCCACGGTTGGCCAAGGCATCGACGGCAACGACAGCCTCCACCGGCTCCTGCCACCTGGCCAGGTCGTAGGCCGTCCGCACGGGCGTGGTGACCAGTACCCCGTTGCACCGCTGCACCTCGTCGCGGGCCAGCCGGTCGCGGTGCAGCACCAGGCCGGGGTGCGACCGGGTTCCGCCGCCGGGCACCGTCAGTTCCGCGGGTGCACCCTGCGGTCCGCAGGAGGCGCCGAGCAGCGCGGCCGCCGAGTACCCCGACACCACTGCCCGACCTCCGCCGAGCAGGTAGGCGGCCCGGGAACGCAGCACCGGGTCCGGAGGCTCCGCCCGGGCCGGGGTGTAGATGTCGGGGAAGAGGCGGACGTATCTCGGGCCGCGCAGCTGAGCCTTGGTCACCATCCCGGCTCGCACCGCGGCGGACCCCCGGAACACATCGGGCAGCGCCACGCCAGGAGCATCGCGGAGCCCTCGAAGTCCCGAGGCGTTTCGCGGATTTCCCAGCGTGAGATGGACACCAGCGTTGTCTCTTCTGCGTCGAACAACGCTGATGTCCATCTCGCGAACTTCCCGTTCCGCGGTGTGGATCACAACGGCGCGTCACCCAGGGTGACGGTCCTCTAGCGTGGCCGCGTGATCACGCGCGCTGCACTCAGCCTCACCGCCGCACTGGCGGCGGTCGCCATCGGCACCGTCGCCGCACCGGCCGCGCCGGCGAGCGCGGCCACCCCGGACACCGGTAACGCCTGCTCGCCGTCGGTGGACATCAACTCGTTCTCCGACGAGCTCGACAAGACCACCTTCGACAACACGATCGTCGGCAACCTCTCGGCGCTCGCGGTCGATCGGGACGGCAGCATCGACGCGCTCTCGGACCGGTCGGCGCTCTTCACACTCGACCCGCGCACGAAGAAGCCCACGCACGTGGTGCCCCTTGCGGACGAGAACGGGAAGCCGCTCGACTCCGAGGGCATCGCGATCGAGCCCGACGACACCCGGCTCATCACGTCCGAGGTCGAGCCGTCGATCCGCCACTACACGCGGGACGGCAAGCTCCTGGGCCGGCTCCCCGTGCCCGACGCCCTGCGGGTGGCACCGGCCGGGCGCGCCACGACGAACTCGACCTTCGAGGGGCTGACCCTGCAGCCCGGCGATCGCACCCTGATCGCCTCGATGGAGGGCCCGCTCAGCGGCGACGATCCCGACCTCCACCGCTTCCAGACCTGGACCCGCCCGAACCCGAAGGCGGACTTCACCCTCGGCGCCCAGTACGCCTATCGCGGCGACCCCGGTCTCGGCATCTCCGACATCGCCGCGACCGGGGACGGCCGGCTGCTCGTGCTGGAGCGGGGCTTCACCGATGGCGTCGGCAACACGGTCCGCCTCTACGTCGCCGACCCGCGTGGCGCGACGGACGTCAGCACGGTGCAGGACCTCACCCCGCAGACGAAGGCCCACCTCATCGGCAAGACCCTGCTCGCCGACATCGGGAAGTGCCCGACGCTCGGCGCGACCGCCAAGCAGCCCCAGACCAACCCGCTGCTGGACAACATCGAGGGGATCGCCGTCACCCGGCACGAGGGCGGCCGCCTGAAGCTGCTGCTGGTCAGTGACGACAACGAGAACCCCGTCCAGATCACCCGCCTGTACTCGCTGACGGCGACCCTCCCGAAGCACTAGCGGGATAGCGGCGGGCGTACTGCGTGAGCGGCTCCCCGAAGACGTCGGCGAAGTCGCGGCTGAGGTGGGCCTGGTCGGCGTAGCCCAGGTCCGCGGCGAGGGCCGCCCAATCGACCCGGGCGCCCGCCGCCATCCGTCCGGTCACCTCGTGGAGTCGGTAGCGGCGGATCACCCACTTGGGCCCGACCCCCACGTACTCCGCGAACAGCCGCTGGAGCCCGCGCACGCTCGTGCCCGTGACACCGGCGAGCTGGTCGACTCTGGTGATGTCCCGGTCCGCGGCGACGAGCGCCACCACGGCGGCCGCCTCCTGACCGACCGGGTCCGGCTCCGGCAGCACCTGCAGCAACCAGCGCTCGAGCCCGGCGACGTCCACCGGCTCGGGAGGCGCCCACCGCCGGAGCCCAGGGACCTCGGCGCCCGGCACCATCCGGCCGGTCAGCGCCGACACGGGGCCGTCGAGCAGCGGCCGGAAGGCACCGGGGCGGAACTGCGCACCCACCACGGTGCCGGTTCCGGCCAGTTCCTTGACGACATGCCGGCTCGCCACCCCCGCCACCTCGGGCCTGCCACCGGGCCGCACCGTGACGTGTACGTGCGGGTACGGCACCACCTTCTGCCGATACGGGGTGGCGTAGCTCCACTCCACGACCCAGAAGTGCTCGACGAACGGCGCGAGGCCGGGCGCGGGCTCGGTGAACGTGTGCCGCTGGTGGCGGCTCCACGCGCCGTCGAGCTCGCGCGGGTCACAGTCCGCGACGGGCATGCCCCCAGTGTCGCGTTCCTTCAAGACTGTGCAGCGGCCCGGCCCTAGCGTCCCGCTCATGGGCATCGCACTCCTCCCCGCGGACGCACTCGTCCGGGCCGCCGCCGGGTACACCGAGATCGTCCGGACGGCAGCGGCCACCCCGCTGGACACGCCGACCCCCTGCGCCGGCTGGGATCTCGGCGCCCTCGTCCGACACCTGCTGCACTGGTCGCCGTTCCTCGCGGCGGCGGGCCGCCGGGCAGTGCCGGTACCGATCGCCGCCAGGGAGCAGGACATCGACCTCACCGGTTGGTCCCCGGCGCTGGAGACCGCCTGCGTCGACGTGGCCGCGGCCTGGTCCGATCCAGCGGCGTGGGAAGGGACGACCTCGATGGGCGCACCCGACCCCATGCCGGCCGGGATGATCGGCGGCATGGTGCTCGGCGAGCTCGTGGTGCACGGCTGGGACCTCGCCCGCAGCGCGGGCACCCGGCCCGACTGGCCCGCCGAGGTAGTGGGCGCGGCGCACGACGCGGCGGTCGGCATGGCCGAGCAGGGGCGGGAGATGGGGCTGTTCGGTCCGGAGGTGCCGCTGCCCGCAACTGCCCCGCTCCTGGACCGGACCGTCGCACTGACCGGACGCAACCCGGCGTGGACTCCCTGAACGACAGCGGTGCGGGCAGCGCAGATCCTGCAACCAGCCGGGCTCACGCCAGCTGATCGACCACCCAGGTGTGGAACCGTCCGATGTGGTGCTCGCTGGGAACGAGCACGCCGCCCTCCCGGTAGGCGCGGCTGCTCATTCCCGGCTGGGTGCGCTCGCACGCGTCGAAGTCCTGGGCGTTGACGCGGTGGAAGAGTTCGACCGACGGGCCGAGGTCGCGGCCCGCCGCCACCACGTCGGGGGCGAAGAGCCAGTCGCACTCCACCACCGTGCGGTCGGGGGCGAGTGGGGTCATGCGGTGCACGATCACGTGGTCGGGCACCAGGTTGACGAAGACCTGCGGCTTGATCGTGATCGCGTAGTAGCGCCGGTCCTGGTCGGCGGTGACGCCCGGGAGCCGCTCGGCGCCCGGGCTCCCGTCGACCGTGAAGCCGTTGATCTGCGCCCCGAACTCCGCGCCGTGCCCCACGTAGTACTGCGCCGCGTAGCCGTCGGCGAACTCGGGCAGCACCTCGGTGAGCTCGGGGTGGATCGTCGCGCAGTGGTAGCACTCCATGAAGTTCTCGACGATCAGCTTCCAGTTCGCTGCCACGTCGTAGGTGATGCGGCGGCCCAGCGCGAGCCGCTCGACGGCGTAGCTGTCGATCGCCGTGACGTCCCCGAGGCGCGTCACGACCTCGCCGAGCACGTCCGTCTCGAACGAGGGCGGCTCCGGGGCGAGGCAGATCCACACGTAGCCCAGCCACTCCCGCAGGTGGACGGCCAGCAGCCCGTACTCGTCCCGGCCGACGTCGGGCATCGAGGTCAGGTTGGGTGCGACGACGAGCTTCCCGGCGAGGTCGTAGGTCCACGCGTGGTACGGGCACTGCAGGTTGCGTCGCAGCTGCCCGGTCTCCTCCGTGCACAGCCGGGCGCCGCGGTGGCGGCACACGTTGAGGAACGCGCGCACCGCGCCGTCGCGTCCGCGGACGAGCACCACGCTCTCCCGGCCCACGGTCACGGTGCGGAAAGCGCCGGGCGCGGCGAGGTCGGCGGCGAGCGCGACACACGTCCAGCGCCGTTCGAAGATCTTCTCCTGCTCCGCGGCGAACACGGCCGGATCGGTGTAGGCCGAGCCCGGGAGTGTGCGGAGCAGGGACGGTCGGTCCAGGTTGGTCTGCACGGCGGTCATGCGAACCTCCTCGGGTCGAAAAGGGAGATCGGGTGCGCCGTTGCCCCGGTGGTGGCCAGGTCGGCGATGATCTCCCCGACGACCGGCACGAACTTGAACCCGTGCCCCGAGAACCCGCAGGCCACTGTGACCTTGGCGTGCTCGGGGTGGGTGGCGATCACGAAGTGCTCGTCGGGGGTGGTGGTGTACATGCACGGCACCGTCTTCACGACCGGCCCCGCCAGCCCGGGGAGGGTGTCGGCGACGCGGGTGCGCATCTCCTCGACCTCGGCGTCGGTGACCACGCGGTCGAGCGCGTCCGGGTCGGCGTCGCGGCCACGGCGGAAGTACGCGACCTTCACCCCGCCGCCTGGACCGTCCATGGCGGGGAAGCCGTAGATCTGCGCTCCCCCGGCCTGTTCCGCCACGTACACGGGGTTGCCCGCGAACGGTTCGACGCCGGCGGGCGGGTCGAACCAGTACTGCACCTGACGTTCCACGCGCAGCGGGAGCCCGAGCCCGGCGAGCAGGCTGGGCGCCCACGCTCCCGGCGAGATCACCAGCCGTTCCGCCGTGTGCTCGCCCTGGGCGGTGCGGACGCACACGCCGTCGCCCGTCGAGTCCCAGGACAGCACCTGCTGGCCGAACCGCAGGTCGGCCCCGTCGCGGGCGGCGAGCTCCAGGTGCGCGGCCACGGCCGCCTCCGGACGGACGAAGCCCGCACGCTCCTCGAACACGGCGAGCTCGTCGGCGGCCGGGTCGAACGTCGGGAAGCGGGCCCGCACGGCGTCGGGCTCAAGCACCTCGTGCGGCAGGTCCCACTCCTGGGCGGCTCGCAGGCTGCCGGAGAAGGTCGTGCTGTCCGGCGGTCCCAGGTAGAGGCCGCCCGTGAGGGTGAGCAGGTCGGCGTCGGCCTCCTTCTCGGCCTCCGCCCACAGCTCGTAGGCCCGCAGCAGCAACGGGACGTAGGCCGGGTCCTCGAAGTACGACTGCCGGATGATCCGCGAGCCCCCGTGGCTGGAGCCCTGGTCGTGGGCCGGGGTGAACCGCTCGAGCCCGAGCACCCGCACCCCCCGTGCCGCGAGGTGCCGGGCCGCGGCCGAACCCATCCCGCCCAGCCCGACCACGATCACGTCATGGGCGGTCATGCCCTGATCCGCTTCATCTCGGGGTCGAAGAGGGGCTCGGCGGCCACCACCGCCGCGAGTCGCTCGCCGAAGTACTCCACGTGCACCGGGGTGCCGGGCTCGGCGACGGCCGCAGGCAGCCACGCGTAGGCGATGCTCGCGTCGATCGTGTAGCCGTAGGCCGCGCTGGTGACGTACCCGGCGGGCTCACCGGCGTGCCACACCGGCTCCTTGCCCATGACGACGTCGGCCGGGTCGTCGAGCAGCAGCGGGACGAGCCGCCGGGCAGGCGTCTCCCGTCCGGCGATCGCCGCGCTCCCCACGTAGGAGCCGGGGCGCACCGCGAAGCCCAGCCCGGCTTCGTACGGATCGTGTTCGGTGGTCATGTCGGTGCCTGCGCTGCGGTAGCCCTTCTCCAGCCGCAGCGAGTTGAAGGCGCTGCGGCCCGCGGCGATCACACCGTGGCGCTGCCCGGCGTCCCACAGCACGTCCCACAGCCGCAGTCCCAGCTCGGCGCTCGTGTACAGCTCCCAGCCCAGCTCACCGACGTACGACAGCCGCATGGCCGTGACGGGCACGCCGCCGGCATGGATCCGGCGGGCCCGGAAGTAGCCGAACCCGGCGTGGGACACGTCGTCGCGGGTGACCGAGGCCAGCACGTCCCGGGCGCGCGGTCCCCAGAGCCCGATGCAGCAGGTGGCGCCGGTGATGTCGCGGATGACGACGTCGTCGGCCGCCTCGCGCGTGAGCCGGTCGAGGTCCAGGTTGCCGTTGGCGCCGATCTGGAACCGCTGCTCGCCCAGCCGCGCGACGGTGAGGTCGCTGCGCATGCCACCGGACGGTTCCAGCAGCAGGGTGTAGGTGACCGCGCCCGGCTTCTTGTCCAGGTTGTTGGTGGTGAGCCGCTGCAGCAGATCCAGCGCGCCGGGCCCGGTGACCTCCAGGCGCTTGAGCGGGGTCATGTCGTACATGGCGACCCGGTCGCGCGTGACGAGAGCTTCCGCCCCCGCGATGGGCGACCAGAACCGCGACGCCCACTCCCCACGCCCCGGGATCCGTCCGACCTCGGGCAGGTCGGCGTTGGCCTCGAACCAGTGCGGCCGCTCCCAGCCCGCGCCCTCCAGGAAGACGGCCCCGAGCTCCACCTGCCGGGCGTGGAACGGGCTCGTCCGCAGCGGCCGCGGCTGCGCCGGCGGCTCCAGCGGATGCAGGATGTCGTAGACCTCAACGAAGTTCTGCGCGCTGCGCGTCTCCACATACGACGGCGCGAGCTGCGCCTCCTCGAACCGGTTGAGGTCGCACTCGTGCACGTCGACGCCGGGTTCGCCGTCCACCAGCCAGCGCGCGAGCGCCTGCCCGACTCCGCAGGAGTGGGTCACCCAGACCGCCTCGGCCACCCAGAAACCGGCCAGCCCCGGATGCTCGCCGATGAGCGGCATCCCGTCGGGTGTGAAGGAGAAGATGCCGTTGAAACCGGTGTCGATCCCGGCGTCCCGCAGCGCCGGCAGCAGCTCGCGGGCATCGGCCCAGGACGGCGCGAAGTCCTCGGCGGTGAAGTCGAGCACGCTGGGCATGCCTGCGACCGGCAACGCGTCGAGGTCGACGGGCATCGGACGGTGCGCGTACGAGCCGATGCCGACGCGGTCGACATGCTCGCGGAAGTACAGGTCGCGGTCCTGGTGACGCAGGATCGGCGCGCTCGCCTCGGCGAGGTCGGTGTTGCGGCCGGCCAGCGCGGCCACCGGCGTGGTCGTCACGTACTGGTGGGCCATCGGCAGCAGCGGGATCGTCAGGTCGACCATGGCGCCGGTCTGCGGCCCCCAGAACCCGGTGGCCGACACGACGAGATCGGCCGGCACGTCGCCGTGGTCGGTGCGGACGCCGGTGACCCGGCCCCTCTCCGACAGCACGTCGAGCACCCGGTGGTTGCCGAGCACGCGGGCACCGCGGTCCGTGGCCCTGGCGAGCTGCGCGGCGACGGCCCGCGGCGCCTTGGCCAGCCCGTCGGTGGGTGTGTGGAACCCGCCCAGCACCCGGTCGGCGCCGAGCAGCGGGTGCAGGGCCGCGCACTCGTCCGGATCGACGAGCCGCGAGTCGATGCCCCAGCTCGTGGCCAACCCGTGACGGCGACGCAGGTCGGTGAGCCGCTCGGGCGTCGTCGCGACCTCCAGGCCGCCGACGGGGTTGAAGCACCACGGCCCGTCCAGCGCGGACAGCTTCTCGACCGTGTAGCGGGCGAAGCCGGCCATGGTCTTCGACGGGTTGGTCTGGAACACCAGACCCGGAGCGTGGGACGACGACCCGCCCGGGAGCGGCAGGACGCCCCGGTCGAGGACCGTCACGTCGGTCCAGCCGCGGGCGGTGAGCTCGTCGGCGACGGCCGCTCCCACCACCCCGGCCCCGATGACGACGACCCGGGGGCTGCTCACGACGCTGCTTCGAGGGCGCCGGCCCCGGATAGAACGACGTAGACGGCATCGGCCTCGACGACAACCCGGTGGGTGCGGACGGGCTCGCGGGCGAGCAGGCCGTCGGGCTCACCGGTGCGCAGGTCGAAGATCGCGGCGTGCAGCGGGCATTCGACCTCGCAACCTTCGAGCCATCCGTCGGCGAGCGAGGCGTCCTGATGGGTGCACGTATCGTCGATGGCGTAGAGCTCGCCGTCCGCGGTGTGGAACACCGAGACCGGCGGGCTGAGTGGGAGGCGGCGGGCGCCGCCGCGGGGAAGCTCGTCGAGCGCGCAGACGTGGATCATGCTGTTCTCCGGAGCGCTGTGCGGAACGTGGTGCACGACTCGCAACAGAGTTCGCTCCAGATCGGCCGCCGTCAAGACCCGGATCGACCCGGAAAAGCGACCGTAACCTGGGCTTCGAGGCAGCCCGGGCGCCGTTCAGCGGTCGACGGGCTCCGCGACCGGCAGCGGCTTGGCGGCACCCGTGACGAGCAGCCCCAGCACCAACGCCCCGAGCACGACCAACAGCCCGCGCAGGATGCCGATGTGCTCGCCGAGCAGTCCGATCAGCGGGGGCCCTGCCAGGAACGCCGTGTAGCCGATCGAGCTGACCACCGAGACGCGGGCCGCGGCCCGGGCCGGGTCGTCCGCCGCGGCGCTCATCCCGACGGGGAAGCCCAGCGACGCCCCGACCCCCCAGAGCAGGGCGCCGCAGAGCGCCACCGGCGTGGACCCGCCGAACACCACCAGCAACAGGCCGACGAGCGCGAATGCGGCGGTGGCGCGCAGCACGGCGACCCGCCCGAACCGTTCCAGCACCGGGACCCCCACCCAGCGCGCGACCGTCATCGCACTGACGAAGAACCCGAACGCAACGGCCCCGAGCGCCTCGCTCGCGCCGTAGCCCTTCACCAGGGCCAGCGCGATCCAGTCGTTGGCCGAGCCCTCCGTGAACGCGAAGCCGAGCACCAGCAGGCCGATCAGCAACGTTCGCGGCTCGCGCCACGCCGCGAGCACCCCGGAACCCGCGGCCTTCTCCTCCTCGGTGGACACCGGGACGGGCAGGAACCGGCGGGTCGCGACGGTGACCACGACGGGGATCAGCACGGCGACCACGATCAGCTGGACCTCGATCGGCACGCCCGTGGCGGCCGACGCGGCACCCACCCCGGCGCCGGCCACCGTGCCGAGGCTGAACGCCGCGTGCAACCGGGGCATGAGCGGACGACCGAGCCTGCGCTCGACGTCAGCGCCCTCGACGTTCATCGCGACGTCCCAGACCCCGACGCCCAGACCCGTGAGGACCAGCCCGATCGCCGCCGGCGGGACCGCCCCGGCGAACAGGCCGACGATCAGCAGGGCCAGCCCGGAGCTGACCGTCAGCGAACCCGCGAGCACGGCACGAGCCGGTCCGAGCTTGTGCACGATCGGCCCCGAGAGCGGGAGCCCGGTGACAGCACCCCCGGACACGCAGAGCAGCAGCAGCCCGAGCTGCCCCAGGGACAGGCCCAGCACCCCCTGGATGGACGGCGTGCGGGAGATGAACGAGGCGAACGCGAGGCCGTTCATGCCGAACGCGATGACGGCGGCCGTGCGGGCACGGAGGATCTCGGCGGCGGGCAGAACCCCGGTCGTCGTCAACATGCGCTCCTCGTCGAATCGATTCGATCGCCGTTGACGGTACGCGTCGACCCGGCGGGGCTCAACCCGTAATCCGGCGGCACCGCTACCGTTCGAGCGTGTCCACCCGCCCGACGCTCGCAGCCGTCGCGGCGCACGCCGGGGTCTCGCCCTCGACGGCGTCGCTGGCGTTCTCCGGCAGCCCGCGGGTCACGGCCGGCACGCGGGAACGGGTGCTGACGGCCGCGGCCGAGCTGGGCTACGCCGGACCCGACCCCCTCGCCGCCTCGCTGCGTCGCGGCCGTAGCGGGGTGATCGGCGCGTTCGTCGGAGAGCGGCTGCTCTACGCCTTCCGCGACCCCGTGGCCGTCCAGCTCCTCGACGGGATCACCGAGGTGCTCGGATCACACGGCGTCGGGCTCCTGCTCCTCGCGGGCGACACCGGGCGCCCCTCCACCGAACAGATCGGCCGCATCCCCCTCGACGCCGCGATCTTCGCCACCTGCGGCCTCGAGGACGACCCCGCGCTCGAACAGCTCCGCTCCCGCGGGGTGCCCATCGTCGTCATCGAGGGTCCGGTGGTGGACGGCGTCGTGCTCGTCGACATCGACGACCGACTCGGCACCCGTGACCTCGCCCAGCACCTGCACGACCTCGGCCACCGCCGGGTCGAGATACTCACGATGCCGTTGCGCCTCGACGGCCGCCGCGGCTTCGTCGACGCCGCCAGGCGCTCTCGCGCCCACTACCGCGACGTGCGCCACCGGCTGGAGGGCGTGGAGGACGTCTTCGGACCGGTGCCCGCGTTCGAGACCGCCAGCAACGCCGTCGCCGAGGGCGCCGCCGCCGGCCGGATCCTGCTCGACGTGCCGGCCCACCGCCGCCCCACCGCCGTGATCGCCCAGAGCGACGTCCTCGCCGCCGGTGTCCTGCAGGCCGCGGCCGCCCTCGGGCTGCGGGTGCCGGAGGACGTCAGCGTCGCGGGGTTCGACGGGGCGGACCTGTCCTGGCTGGGCGCCACGCGCCTCACCACGGTGGTGCAGCCGAGCGACGAGAAGGGCCGCGCCGCCGCCCAGGCCGCGATGGAGCTCGTCGCGGGCGGCCACCCCCCGGACCTGATGCTGCCCGTCACGCTGCGGATCGGCACCACGAGCGGTCCGCCGCCGTCCTGAGGACCGGCGGCGCTCGGCGCGGGAACGTGCCCGGGGTTACGTCGGCTCCGCGGAAAGGATCACGCAGACTGCCACCCGCTATCCTTCGCTGGCATGTCGTCCCCCGTCGATGCGTCCTCCCCCGCCGCCCCGCGCGGGCGTCGTGAGGAGCGCACGGCCACGAGCCGCGCACGCATCCTGGACGCGGCGGTCGCGTGTCTCGTCGAGTCCGGGTACGCCGGCGCCACCACCCTGCAGATCCAGGCCCGCGCCGGGGTCTCGCGCGGCCGGCTGTTGCACCACTTCCCCTCGCGCGAACAGCTCCTCGTCGCCGCGTCCCGGCACCTGGCCACCGAACGGCTCCGGCGTAACGGTGAACGCATCAAGAGCCTCGCCGGCGGACTGACGGGCGCCGAACGGCTGGACCGCGCCATCGAACTGATGTGGGAGGCCTACTCCGAGCCGCATTTCTGGGCGGCCGTCGAATTGTGGACGGCGGCGCGCACGAACAAGGAGCTGCGTGCCGCGTTGCTCGTCCACGAGCGGGAGATCGGCGCGGCCATCAAGGCGGGGCTCGACCGGTTCTACGGGCCGGATCTCGTCGCGCACCCGCGCTATGCGGAGGTCCGCGACCTGCTGTTCACCAGCATGCGTGGGGTCGGGCTCGCCTACGCGATGGATCACCGCGACCCCCGCACCGACCCCCACCTGGCCCTCTGGAAGCGGACGGCCCACACCCTGCTGACCTGACCCCCGCGAGTCGCCCGTTCCCCGCCCGCGAGTCGCCCGATTCGCGCCCGCGAGTCGCCGGGCGGCCGGGCACATCACGGGCGGGGTCGGGGCGACTCGCGCGGACAGGACGGGCGACTCGCGGAGACATAGCGGGCGACTCGCGCAGCCAGAACGGGCGACTCGCGGGACAGAACGGGCGACTCGCGGGGACAGAACGGGCGACTCGCGCAGCCAGAACGGGCGACTCGCGGGGACAGAATGGGCGACTCGCGGGGGGCGGGTCAGGGGCGGGTCAGGGGCGGGCGGGGAGGATGCGGCCGCGGACCTCGCCCAGGCCGATGCGGATCCCGCCCGTCCCTGGCGCGGTGGCCGTGATCGCGACCTCGTCGCCGTCCTCGAGGAACGTGCGGCTGGCGTCGCCGAGGAGGGGGATCGGCTCCGTGCCGCCCCAGCTCAGCTCCAGCAGCGACCCGCGTTGCTCCTTCCCCGGGCCCGACACGGTGCCGCTCGCGAAGACGTCACCCGGACGCAGCGACGCACCGTTGACAGTCAGGTGCGCAAGCTGCTGCGCCGCCGTCCAGTACATCGTGGCGAACGGCGGGCGCGACACGACGTGGCCGTTCAGGGCCACCTCCAGCTCCAGGTCGAGGCCGCGGTCGTCGACGTCGCGCAGGTAGGGCAGCAGCGGCGGGTCGCGGGGCGGCGGGGCGACGCGGGCCGCCTCGAGAGCGTCCAACGGCACCACCCACGGCGAGACGGACGTGGCGAAGGACTTGCCGAGGAACGGCCCGAGCGGCGTGGACTCCCACGCCTGGATGTCGCGGGCGGACCAGTCGTTGAGCAGGAACAGGCCGAACACGTGCTCCGCGACGTCGCCGATCGCGACGGCCTCGCCCATCCGCGTGCCCGTGCCGACGACGAACCCGACCTCGGCCTCGATGTCGAGCCGGGTGGACGGTCCGAACTCCGGCCCGTCCTCGCCGCGGCGCTGCCCGCTGGGCCGGACGATGTCGGTGCCGGACACGACGATCGTGCCCGTGCGCCCGTGGTAGCCGATGGGGAGGTGCTTCCAGTTCGGCGAGAGGGGCTCGGAACCGGGCCGGAAGATCTGTCCGACGTTCCTCGTGTGGTGCTCGCTGGAGTAGAAGTCGACGTAGTCCCCGACCTCGACGGGCAGGTGCAGGTGCACGTCGGCGGCCGCGAGGAGGTGGGGCCGCAGCACGTCCGCCGGTCCGTGCACCCACTCGACGAGACGCTCGCGGAGCTCGGTCCACGTGCGACGGCCTGCGGCCAGCAGCGGGTTGAGCACGGGCGCGGCGAGCAGCGGCACCAGCTCGGCGGCTCCGCCCGACTCCGCGAGGGGCGCCACGTCGAGCACCTGGTCGCCGATCGCGACACCGATCCTGCGCCGGGGGTCGCCCGGCACGGAGAACACGCCGTAGGGCAGGTTCGCCGGGCCGTACAGCGTGCTGACCGGAAGCTCGATCACGAGGCCGGCCCCCGTCCCGACCAGGTCCACGCGTAGCCCGGGTCCTCGGCGGCCCGGCCGCCCTCCCCCAGCTCCATCGGCCGGAACGTGTCGACCATGACGGCGAGCTCGTCGACCTCCTGCACCCCGATGCTGCGCTCGTAGGCGCCGGGCTGCGGGCCGTGGCTGTGGCCGCCGGGGTGCAGGGAGATCGAGCCCTGCCCGATGCCCGACCCCTTGCGGGCCTCGTAGCTCCCTCCGCAGTAGAACATCACCTCGTCGGAGTCCACATTGGAGTGGTAGTACGGCACCGGGATCGACAACGGGTGGTAGTCGACCTTGCGCGGCACGAAGTTGCAGATCACGAAGCCGTCGCCCTCGAAGGCCTGGTGCACCGGCGGGGGCTGGTGCACCCGGCCGGTGATCGGCTCGAAGTCGGCGACGTTGAACGTGTAGGGGTACATGCAGCCGTCCCAGCCGACCACGTCGAAGGGGTGGGTCGGGACGACGTAGCGGGTGCCGGTGATCCCGCGGCTGCCGCGGTGCTTGACCAGCACCTCGACGTCCGCGCCGTCGACGAGCAGCGGTTCGGCCGGACCGTGCAGGTCGCGCTCGCAGTAGGGCGCGTTCTCCAGCAGCTGACCGAAGCGCGACAGGTAGCGCTTCGGCGGGTTGATGTGGGAGTTCGCCTCGATCACGTACAGCCGCAGCGGCGCGCCGTCGCCCGATTCGACCGGCACCCAGCGGTGGGTCGCGCCGCGGGGCAGCAGCACGTAGTCGCCCTGTCGCGCGTCGAGCGCGCCGAACACCGTCTCGACGGTGGCCGCCCCCGACTCGACGTAGACGCACTCGTCCCCGATGGCGTTGCGGTAGAGCGGTGAGGCCTCGCCCGCCACGACGTAGGAGATCCGGACGTCGGCGTTGCCGAGCACGAGCCGCCGGCCGGTGACGGCGTCGACGGCCTTCCAGTCCTCGCCGGGGAACAGCCCGTGCAGCTTCAGGTGGCGCGGGACGAGCGGGTGGTTCGCCGTCGT
Organism: Pseudonocardia sp. OZ21; assembly: GCF_059359135.1. Classification (NCBI taxonomy): domain Bacteria; kingdom Bacillati; phylum Actinomycetota; class Actinomycetes; order Pseudonocardiales; family Pseudonocardiaceae; genus Pseudonocardia; species Pseudonocardia sp. OZ21. The sequence goes on along the minus strand of NZ_JCADBN010000007.1, from coordinate 158,599 downwards.
GTCGACGTTCGGCAGCTCCCACGGGGTCGCATCGACGATCGCCGACGGGATGCCCCGGTGGTAGAGCAGGGACGAGTTCGACGAGAAGCCCTCCTCCCCCATCAGCTCCTCGTAGTAGAGCCCGCCGTCGGGCGTCCGGTGCTGGGTGTGCCGCTTGGGCGGCACGTCACCCGACCGTCGGTAGTACGCCATGTTCGTTCTCCTCCCGGGCGGTGGCGCCGGCCAGCGCGCGACGCAGCGCATCGTCGATGGTGGCCGACGTCGGCCGCTCCAGCACGGCGGCGACGTAGGCATCCGGTCGGACGACCCAGACCTCACCCGGACGGACGGCCAGCGCCCCGGCCAGCACGCCGGTGGGGTCGCCGTCCACGAGTTCCACGACACGCACCGGCGCGGAGACGCGCTCCGCCGCCGAGCGCGCCGCCGATACGTCGGCGCCGGGGGTCAGGAGCAGCAGGAACCCTTCGCGGGCGAGCACCCGGAAGCGGCGGGAGACGTCCCACGGAGCGTCGGGCGCCAGAATCCCGGGGCCGGGGTCCTGCAGGGCACCGGTCGGCGGCCGGCCCCCGACCGGGCGGCCGGGGTTGGGCGTGGTCAGGGGCGAGTCGGTGTACCAGAACGGCTCCACCAGCCGCCCGGAGTCGACGAGGGCACGGGCGGCGGGGTCGTCCCGGGCCCGCGAGAGCACGTCGTGGCGATACCTGGCCTGCTCGGGGGTCTGGGGCACGAGGAAGTCCATCGTCGCGCTGGTGACCGCGAGGTTCTCGCGTGCGGCGGCGTGCCGCTCGTCGTGGTAGCTCTCCAGCAGCGCCGGTGGTGCCCAGCCACGGGCGACGAACGCGACCTTCCATGCGGCGTTCTCGGCGTCGGGGACCCCGGAGTTGAGCCCGCGCGCCCCGAACGGCGCCACCAGGTGCGCGGCGTCCCCGGCCAGCAGCACCCGCCCGGCGCGCATCCGGTCGACGCAGCGCGAGTGGAACCGGTACACCGACTGCCACAGGATCTCGTACGGGCGGTCGCCGATGACGGCTCTGATGCGCCGGTCCAGGGCCCCCGAGCGCGTCTCGGCGTCGAGGTCGAAGTCGGGCGGCACCTGCCAGTCGATCCGGAACGTCGAGTCCGGCGACGGGTGCATCAGCACCTGACGGCCGGGGTTCCACTCGGGGTCGAAGTGGAAGTGCCGTTCGGTGGCCTGCTCGGGCAGCTCCGCGCGGATGTCGCAGATGAGGAAACGGTCGTCGAAGGAATGGCCCTCGAACCGGATGCCGAGCAGCGCGCGCAGCTCATCGGACCGGGCACCCGCGCACATGACGACGAACGACGCCTCCACGTCCGCACCGCCGTCGCACGTGAGGGTCACACCATCGGCGTCCTGCCGGATCCCGACGACCCGCTTCCCCCACCGCACGTCGATCAGCACCTGCGCGCCGATGTGCTCGTCGAGGATCTCCTCGGTGCGCGACTGCGAGATGTTCACGAACGGCGGGAACGGCGAGCTGCCTGCGTCGACGAAGGTGTGGTTGAACAGCTCGGTGCCGCGGTGGAACGTCCGCGAGGTGGTCCACGTGACGCCCTCGGCCGCGATCCGGGCGCCTGCCCCGACGGAGTCCCAGATGTCGAGGACGTCGCGATGCTGGCAGATCGACTTCGACCCGACGAGATCACGGGAGTGGCGCTCGTCGAGCACCACCGTCGGCAGGCCCCAGCGGGCGAGCAGCAGCGCGGCGGTCTGGCCGACCGGGCCGTTCCCGATGACGACGACCGGCTTCATGACTGCAGTTGCTCCCAGACCTCGCGATCCCGCTCCGCCGTCCAGATGACCGGCCGCTCCACACCGGAGAGCTCGTCCCACAGGCGTGAGACGTCGAACGGGAGGCAGTGCTCGAAGATCGGCCAGTGCCCGTACTGGTCGACGAGCGCGGTGTGGGTGCGTTCGAACGCCTCCTTGAGGGAGCCGCCGCGCTCCTGCACGCCGCCGACCTCGCGGATCATCACCTGCAGGAAGTACCGCGTCTGGTCGATTGCCGACCCGACGGCGGACGCGCCGCGGCTGACCCCGCCCCGCCCGCCGATGAGGGTGTCGGCTCCGATGGCCGCGACCCGGTTGAGCGTGGTGGTCGACCAGTCACGGTGGAACGCGTCGCCCGTGTAGAGCGCCGCCTCGGCCTCCACCAGGTCGCCTGCGAACAGGATCCGGTGCCGCGGCAGCCACGCCACGATGTCGCCCTCGGTGTGCCCGCGGCCGCAGTACTGCAGCACGAGGTCGCCGCGGTCACCGCCCAGGTCGATCGTCATGCGGTCGGAGAAGGTCAGGGTCGGCCAGGTGAGGCCGGGCACCGAGTCGGCGCCCTCGGCCAGGCGCGGCATCCGGGCGAACTCGCTCGCCCAGTCCTCCTTGCCGCGCTCGGCCACCAGTGCCCGGGTGTTCTCGTGCGCGACGATCACCTCGGCGTCGAACGCGGACGCCCCGAGCACCCGCACGGCGTGGTAGTGGCTGAGCACGAGGTAGCGCACGGGCTTGTCGGTGTGCTCGCGGAGGCGGTCCAGCCACTTCTGCGCGGCGACGGGGGTGGCGAGTGCCTCGAAGCAGACGACGAAGTCCTCGCCCTCGACAGCACCGATGTTGGGGTCGCCCTCCGCCGTCAGCGCGTAGACGCCGTCGGCGAGCACCTCGAGGGTCTGCTGCTTCGCGGACAGGTCCGTGGACGATGCGAACGGCTTCGTTGCCATTGACGCCTCCCTTTCGATCAAACCCTTGATCATTCGGACGCTACCCCGCTCCGGGCGGCACGGGAACCGTGTGTCGGTCCATGATGGGCCCCGTCGGGCCATAGAGAAGGAGTTGCGCATGTCCGCACCGAACGGGATCGACCCCGCCGTTCCACCCAGCGGACCGAGCTGTGTGGAATGCGACCAGGACGGCGGCTGGTGGGTGCACCTGCGCCGGTGCGCCCAGTGCGGCCACGTCGGGTGCTGCGACACATCGCCCGAACAGCACGCCACCGCGCACTTCCGCGCCACCGGGCACCCGATCGTCCGCAGCTTCGAGCCCGGCGAGTCCTGGTACTGGGACTACCGCAGCGACGAGATGCTCGACGGCCCCGACCTGCCCGAACCCCAGCACCGTCCGGTGGACCAGACGGTCCCCGGCCCCCGCGACCGCGTCCCGGCGGACTGGCGGCAGCACATCCACTAGCCGCCCGCGTCACGCCACCACCGGGGTCGGTCCGAGGACCCGGTGCCGGCAGCTGGCGGGTCCGCTCCCGGAGGTTCAGGAAAGCCACTTTGCTGCCCGCTCCGGACCTGAACGTGGCTTTCCTGAACCGGGCGCGGGGAACCGGGTCGGCGGCCGGGTCCACTGCCGGGGCAGGATCTAGCCGTGAAACCTCTCCGGATCGGCGTTCTCGGTGCCGCGCGCATCGCCGAGGCCTCCATCGTCGCCCCCTCCCGCCTCACCGGCACCCGCCTCGTGGCCGTTGCCGCGCGCGACCGCTCCCGGGCCGAGGAGTTCGCCGCCGCCCACGACGTGGAGCGCGTGCTCGACTCCTACGCCGACGTGCTCGCCGACCCGGAGGTCGAGGCCGTCTACAACCCCCTCGCCAACGGTCTGCACGGGCCGTGGAACCTCGCCGCGGTGGCGTCGGGCAAGCACGTCCTCACCGAGAAGCCCTCGGCCAGCGACGCCGACGAGGCCCGGGAGGTGCGGGACGCCGCCGCACGTGCCGGAGTGATCGTGATGGAGGCGTTCCACTACCTCTACCACCCGGTCGCCCGCCGGCTGCTGGAGGTGCTCGCGTCCGGTGAGATCGGCGAGCTGCAGCGGGTGGAGGTCGACATGATGATCCCCGCGCCGGCCGACACCGACCCGCGCTGGTCCTTCCCACTCGCGGGTGGGGCGCTCATGGACGTCGGCTGTTACGGCCTGCACCTGCACCGCGCACTCGCCCCGTGGGCGGGCGGGGAGCCGTACCTCACCGGCGCCGACGGCGCGGAGCGCGCCGGGCACCCCGGCGTGGACGAGTGGGTCGACGCCGAACTGGAGTTCCCCGGGGGCGCCACGGGCACGATGCGCTGCTCGATGGCCGCCGACGCCGACCGAATGACCGCCCGGCTCATCGGGAGCCGCGGCGAGGTGAGCGCGTTCAACTTCGTGCTCCCGCACCGCGACGACCGTGTGCTGGTCACGGCCGACGGCGCCGAGCGCCTGGAGGAGCTGGGCAGGCGTCCGTCCTACGCCTATCAGCTCGAGGCGTTCACCGCGGCCGTGCGCGACGGGGCCCCGCTGCCCACCGACGCCGATGACGCCGTGAGGACGGCCGAGCTGATCGACGCCTGCTACGAGGCGGCGGGCTTCGAGCTGCGCCCGCGCACCCGGCTGTGACGAGGGAGCTACCGGAGACCGGCGCGTAGCGCGTCGATCCTGGTCAGCGCGTCCTGGAAGGCGCCCTGCTGGAGCTTCCCGTCGGACAGCGCGGTGGCCAGGGCGGCCGCCGCGTCGTCGCCCTGCGCGACGTTGCGCGACCCGGTCAGGATCAGGTCGGCGCCCGCCTGCGCGGCGAGCACCGCACGGTTGCCGGTGGCGCCGTAGCTCTTCAGGGCACCGGCCTCCAGCGCGTCGCTGATCGTCGCCCCCGTGAAGCCGGTGCGGGAGCGCAGCTCGTGCTGCACCACGGGCGACAGGCCGGCCGGTCGCGTGGGGTCCAGCGCCGGGTAGACCGCCCAGGACAGCATGACGAGCTTCGCCCCTGCCGAGATCGACTGCCGGTAGGGCGCCTCGTCCACGTTGCGCAGGGTGTCGAGCGAGACGGGGAGGGTGACCGGCCGCAGGTCGGTGTTCTCGGCCGCGGATGCGGGACCGAGGCCCGGGAAGTGCTTGACGGTGGCGGCGACGCCCTCGGCCTGCTGCGCCTTCACGTAGTCGGCGCCGAGCCGCCCGACGAGGGCGGGGTTCTGGCTGAACGACCGCTGCACCTGGTCCATCAGGTCGCCCGGTGCGTGATAGACGTCCAGCACCGGCGCCAGGTTGACGTTCAGCCCCATGCCGGAGAGGTCCTGGCCGGCATCGCGCCCGTCCGCCGTCGCTCCCGAGTCCGGGTCGGCGGACTGCCCGACGGTCTTGAGTGACGCCGCGGGGCCGCCGGGGAGGCGCCGGACCTTCCCGCCCTCCTGGTCGGTCATCAGCAGCAGCGGTCCCTTCAATGGGCTCTGCGCGGCCGCGTCCCGCATCCGGCGCACGACACCGGTGATCTGCTGCGGGGTGGAGACGTTGTCGCTGAAGAAGATCACGCCACCGGCCTCGCCCGCCCGGATCCTGTCGAACAGGGACTGCGGCGGCACGAGCCCGGGATAGGAATAGATGATGCGCTGGCCCGCGGCCTGCCGTGGGGTCAGCGAGGTCACCGGCGTCACCGGCGTCGCCGAAGCCACCGAGTGGGCCGAGTCCGAGTCGGCGGCGGCATTCGCTGATCCGCTGGTGGCCGCGCACGCCGTGGATCCGCACACGACCAGGGCCATGATTCCGACATACCACCAGGACCGTCGAAAACGCCGCACGCGGTTCCCCGCTTTCCTCGTTTGCATTGATAACGAACGCCAGGAAGTGTAGGTCGACAACGAGATCCGGTGCGCACGTGATGCCGTCGATGGGGCCCATCCGGCCGAGCCTGCAAATCCGGTCGAAAAGATCAGAGGCAGTCGCAGGCCGGACCCCGCAAAACACGGCCACCCGCGGAAGGTGGAGTATCGAGCAGGTGTTCTCCGCTTCCGACGTCGACGCCGCAGCCGTCAGGCTCACCGGCGTCGCCCTCCAGACCCCGCTGCACCACAACGAACGCCTGACCGCCGCAACCGGCTGCCAGGTGTGGCTCAAGCGCGAGGACCTGCAGGTAGGACGCTCGTACAAGCTCCGCGGCGCGTACAACCTCCTGGCCCAGCTCGACGACGCCGAGCGCGCCGCAGGCGCGGTGTGCGCCAGCGCGGGCAACCACGGGCAGGGGGTGGCGTACGCCTGCCGGCAGCTGGGCATCCGCGGCCGGGTGCACGTCCCGAGCACCACTCCGCGCCAGAAGCGTGAGCGCATCGCCGCGCTCGGCGGCGACAGCGTGGAGCTGGTGGTGGGTGGGGAGACCTACGACGAGGCGGCGGCGGCCGCCGCCGACCACGCCGCCCGTACCGGTGCCACCGTCGTCCCGGCGTTCGACGACGTCCGCACGATCGCCGGGCAGGGCACCGTCGGCATCGAGATCGTGGCGCAGCTGGGCCGCGCACCCGAGGTCCTCGTGGTGCCCGTGGGGGGCGGCGGGCTGCTCGCCGGGGTCGGTGGCTGGTTCGCGGCCCACCACCCCGAGGTCCGGATCGTCGGCGTCGAGCCCGCCGGCGCGGCGAGCATGGCGGCGGCGCTGGCCGCCGGAGGCCCCACGACACTGCCCGAGCTGGACACGTTCGTCGACGGTGCCGCGGTCCGCCGGGTCGGGGACGTCAGCTTCCCGCTGGCGCGCGCCTCCGGGGCGGAGTTCGTGAGCATCGCCGAGGGTCGGGTCTGCACGGAGATGCTCGACCTCTACCAGGTCGACGGCATCATCGCCGAGCCCGCGGGCGCGCTGGCCACGGCCGCTCTCGACGGGCTCGACCTGCGTCCCGACGACACCGTCGTCTGCCTGCTCTCGGGCGGCAACAACGACGTGAGCCGCTACTCCGAGGTCGTCGAGCGCTCGCTGGTGCACCGCGGGCTCAAGCACTACTTCCTCGTCGAGTTCCCGCAGGAGCCGGGCGCGCTGCGGCGCTTCCTCGACGAGGTGCTCGGCCCCGACGACGACATCGTCCTGTTCGAGTACATCAAGCGCGACAACCGGGAGACCGGCGCTGCGCTCTGCGGCATCGAGCTGTCCGAACGCGACGGGTACGAGTCCCTGTGGAAGCGGATGGAGGCGAGCCCGCTGAAGATCCAGCTGGTGGCGCCGGGCAGCACCGCGTACCGCTTCCTGGTCTGACGCCCGGGGCGGGCCGTCACTCCACGGAACCAAAATCGAAACGGTCCGTCTCATATTGCAACGCCCAGACCCGTGACGTGGGCATACCGGGTGCGGTACGAACAGAGTGCGGGTCGGCGGCCGCGGAACCGAGGGGGGCTCCGCGGCCGCGGACACGCTCCTGGTTCAGTACCCCCTGGGGGTGTTAACCTCGGCACATGGCCAGCTACAGCAGCGACAAGGACGCCTACCTCAAGCGGCTACGCCGCATCGAGGGGCAGATCCGGGGGCTGCAGCGGATGGTCGAGGAGGACAAGTACTGCATCGACGTCCTCACCCAGGTCGCCGCGGCCACCAAGGCCCTGCAGGCATTCTCGCTCGAACTGCTCGACGAACACCTCGCCACCTGCGTCGTGCAGGCCGCCGCCGCCGGCGGCGAGGAGGCCGACCAGAAGGTGCGCGAGGCGTCCGACGCGATCGCCCGGCTCGTCCGCTCCTGACCCCCCGCCCCCGCCCCGCGAGTCGCCGCTTCCGCGCCCGCGAGTCGCCCGGTTTCGGCGCGCGAGTCGCCCGGTTTCCGCCCGCGAGTCGCCCGGTTTCCGCCCGCGAGTCGCCCGGTTCCCGCCCGCGAGTCGCCCGGTTCCCGCCCGCGAGTCGCTCCGACGGCACACACGTGGTGGCCACCGAGCACACGTCCCGCCATGTGCACGGTGGCCACCAGATGTGTGCGGTCATCGAGGACGGCCCAGGGCGGGGCGCAACGGCCGTCGTCAGGGGACGCCGAGGCCGTGCAGCAGGAGTTCGGACAGGCGGGCGTAGGCGTCGGCGTCGTCCAGGCCGGTGGCCGCGGCCACCTGCCGCTGCTGGATGCGCACCATCACCGACGTGACGACGTCCGCCACGAACCCGGTGTGCACGTTGCGGAACGCCCCGGCCGCCACACCCTCGTCGACGAGCTGCTGCACCCGGCGGGCGGCGGCGCGGGTGTTGCGCGCGTACACCTCGGCGGCAGGTGGGAAGCCGGCGACGTCCTCGACGAACCGCGCGGACGCCGGGGCGAGCTCGACGGCGACCGCGCCGAGGTACCTGCCCACACGCCGGCTCGGGTCGCCCTCCGCGGCGACGGCGGCCTCGACGCGGGCGGTCGCGCCGCGGAAGAAGTGCACCACCGCGGCCCGCACCAACTGCTCCTTGCTCCCGGCCAGTGCGTAGAGGGTGCGCTTGGAGCAGTGCAGGCGCGCGGCGACGTCGTCGAGTGTCAGGTGCGCGAAACCCTCGGCCAGCAGCAGCCCCACGAGCTCGTCGAACAGCTGCTCCCTGCGGGCGGCACCGCGTCGGACGGGGACGGGGGTCGACATGGCAGCTACTCTAGACGGTACTGAAGTCTTCCACTCAGTACCGTTAGGAGCCCGGATGGCCGTCGACCGACTGCTTCCCACCCAGGAGGCCGAGGACCTGCTCGCGCTCACGCGCGAGATCGCCGACAAGGAGCTCGCCACCCGCGTCGAGCAGCACGAGCGCGCCGAGACCTACCCGGACGGCCTGTTCACGACCCTCGGCGAGGCCGGGCTGCTGGGGTTGCCCTACGCGGAGGAGCTCGGCGGGGGCGGCCAGCCCTACGAGGTCTACCTGCAGGTCCTGGAGGAGCTCGCGGCCCGGTGGGCCGCCGTCGCCGTGGCGGTGAGCGTCCACGGGCTCTCCTGCTTCCCGCTCGCCACCTTCGGATCGCCCGCACAGCAGGAGCGCTGGCTGCCGCACATGCTCGCCGGAGAGATGATCGGTGGCTACAGCCTGTCGGAGCCGCAGGCGGGCTCGGACGCCGCCGCGCTCGCCTGCCGGGCGGAGAAGGTCGACAACGGCTACCGCATCACCGGCACGAAGGCCTGGATCACCCACGGCGGGAAGGCCGACTTCTACGCGCTCTTCGCCCGCACCGCCGACGGCCCTCGCGGGATCTCGTGCTTCCTCGCGCCGGGAGCCGCGGACGGCCTCTCCTTCGGCAGACCGGAGGAGAAGATGGGCCTGCACGCCATACCCACCACCACCGCCCACTGGGACGGCGCCGTGCTCGACGCCGAGCGGCTGGTGGGAGCCGAGGGCAACGGTCTGCAGATCGCGTTCGCGGCCCTCGACTCGGGCCGGCTCGGGATCGCCGCAGTCGCCACCGGCCTCGCCAGAGCGGCCCTCGACACCGCCGTGGCCTACGCGAACGAGCGCACCACGTTCGGCAAGAAGATCATCGACCACCAGGGCCTCGGGTTCCTGCTCGCCGACATGGCTGCCGCCGTCGATTCGGCCCGCGCCACCTACCTCGACGCCGCCCGCCGCCGCGACGCCGGGCGGGACTACAGCAGGCAGGCGAGCGTCGCAAAGCTCGTGGCCACCGACGCCGCCATGAAGGTCACCACCGACGCCGTGCAGGTGCTCGGCGGCTACGGCTACACCCGCGACTTCCCGGTGGAGCGCTACATGCGCGAAGCCAAGATCATGCAGATCTTCGAGGGCACCAACCAGATCCAGCGGCTGGTGATCGCCCGCTCCCTGGCCAGAAGTTAGATCGGGTACGTGGGTGATGGGTCGGCGGTCAGCGCGCGACGGTTCGAAACCTATGTGCACTGGTCGACGTACGGCGCCGTGTCGACCCCGATCATCACCCTCCTCGGTGGGGCGATCAGCGCCGACGGACCCGTCGGGGCGCACCTCGTCGTGTTCGTGGTGGCCGTCGGGCTCGCGCTCGCCCTCGTCACCGGGAACGTCCTCGTCAGCCGGTGGAGCTTCGACGTCCTCGGCGGCCGCGCCCGGCGGTCCGGGGCTGCCGGTGCCATCGCCTGGGGGCTCGCCCTCGTGGCGCTCGTCGCCACGACGCTCCTGATCCCGATCCCCGCGATGGGTGTGACGGCCGCGGCGGCGATCGGGTCGGTCGCCGCGAGCCTCGTGCCCGTGCTCGACGCGCGACGCACCCTTCTCCTCAACGCGGCGATCATCGCCCTGGCCGTCCCGCTCGTCGTCGCGAACATCCCGCTCCTCGTCGTCGCGGCGGCGGTGATCAGCGTCATCCTGTGGGCGTCCTGGTCGAGCGCGTGGTTGCTGCGGGTCGTGCGGGAGTTGCAGCGAGCGCAGGAGGATCGCGCCGCCCTCGCGCTCGCGAACGAACGCCTGCGCATCTCGCGCGACCTCCACGACGTGTTCGGCCGCACCCTCGAGACGATCGCGGTCAAGAGCGAGCTCGCCTCGGAACTCGTTCGCCGCGGCAGCGACGACACGGCCGCTTGCCCGGTGATCGGCGAGCGCTGACCCGGCCGGAAAATCCCCTGGACGGTCCGCAGCCCCGTGGTCATGGTGGGCGCCGTGCACGAGGACATCTGGGACGACGAGGTCGCCCGTCGTTACGACACCCCCGGAACCGGCATGTTCGCCCCGGAGGTCCTGGGGCCGACCGTGGACCGGCTCGCCGGGCTCGCAGGTGGTGGGCGGGCGCTGGAGTTCGCGATCGGGACCGGCCGCGTGGCTGTGCCGCTCGCCGAGCGGGGGGTGCCCGTCACCGGGATCGAGCTGTCCCGCCCCATGGTCGACCGCCTGCGGACGAAGGTGGACGAGGCGACGGTCCCGGTGGTCATCGGCGACATGGCCACCGCACGCGCCCCCGGCGCCTACGCGCTGGTCTACCTCGTGTTCAACACGATCTCCAACCTGCTCACACAGGCCGAGCAGGTGGCCTGCTTCCGCAACGCGGCCCGCCACCTCACGCCCGGTGGCCGGTTCGTGATCGAACTCTGGGTGCCGGACCTGCGGGCGCTCCCCTCAGGCCGGCAGGCGACGGTCTGGCACAACGAGCCCGGCTACATCGGTCTCGACACGTACGACGTCCTGAACCAGCACGTCGTGTCGCACCACTTCCGGTTCTCGGACGGCCGGCAGGCGGAACTGTTCCGCAGCCCGCACCGCTACATCTGGCCCGGCGAACTGGACCTCATGGCCCAGCTCGCCGGGTTCGAACGGGAGTCACGCCACGCGGACTGGGACGGATCGGATTTCACGGCCGAGTCCCGCTCCCACGTGTCGGTCTATCGGCTCCGGACGCGGGGGTAGCAGTCGGTCCTCACCCGCGCTCGTCTCGTTTCCGACGGGCCGGACTTCTCATGGTCGCGACGAGAACGGGGAGGGCGCCGAGAAGGGCGAGCCCGCGGATCGCGCCCGCAATGGGGTACGGGGCTCGCAGTCCCACCTTCTCGGCCACCAGGCCACCGGCCAGCGCTCCGAGCGGGATGAGGCCCCAGCCGATCATCCGGTAGACGCTGTTGACCCGTCCGCGCAGCTCACCGGGTACCTGCTGCTGGCGCAGGGTCAGGGTGAGCACGCTCCAGATCGTGGTGGCGAAGCCGCCGAGCGCCAGCAGGACGGCGAGGACCACGAGATCGGGTGCGATGCCGGTGGCTCCGAAGATCACCACGTTCGCCGCCAGGGATGTCAACAACGTGGGCAATGTGCCCAACCAGGCCACGAGGCGCTCACTGACCACACCCCCGATCGCGCCCCCGACGGCCGCAGCGGTCAGGAGCACGCCATAGCCACCCGCGGTGACGTGCAGGGTCTGCGTGGCGAGCAGCACCAGGGTCGAGTTGCCCATCGCGAAGCAGAAGGTGTTGACGGCCAGGAGCAACGCGAGGGTGCGCAGTTGACGGTGGCGCAGCAGCCAGCGCAGCCCGTCCCTGATCGCGGCGTGCATCGGCGGATGCCCGGCCGCTGCTCGCCTGCCCGGGGGCAGGGTGGCGATCAGGGCGGCGGAGCCCAGGAAGGACACGGCGTTCAGCGCGAACGGCGCGGCGGCCGTGACAGCGAACAGAAAGCTGCCCGCCGGTGGGCCGAGGAACTGTTGCCCCGTGTTGGTCACCGTGTTCTGGTAACCATTGGCCCGGTTCAGCAATGGTCCCGGAACGATCTCGGGCAGCATCGCCTGCGCGGCGTTGCCGAAAACGACGTCACACGCCCCGAGCACGAACGCCATTGCCGCGAGCAGGGCGATGTGCATCTCGCCGACGGCGACGAGGACCGCCGCGACGGTCACGACCGCTGCCTGCGCGAGTTGCGAATACACCATCAGTCGCTTCCGGTCGTGTCGATCGACCAGCGCTCCGACGGGGAGGGAGAAGATCAGCCACGGCAGGAAGGCGGCTGCCGACACCGCCGACACCAGCACCGGGGTATGGGCCAACTGCACCGCCAGCAGGGGCACTGCCGTGACGAAAGCACCGTCACCCACGTTGTCGATCGCGCCGGCCCACCACAGGCGCCAGTACGGCGTCGGGAGCCGGTCGCCCACTTCCGTCGTGGCCGCCTTCTCCTCCGTCACGGCATGCGGCTCGTCGTCATGGAGATCGATTAGAACGTATGTTCGATTGACGGTCAACCCGTCGCCCTGCCACCCCTGACGGGCGACGGCCGTCACCCCACATCCCTTAATCGAACGTACTAGTCTGTTCGATTAAGGAGGTGCGCCATGGTGACGCGGACCAGGAAGACCAACACCGAGGAGAAGATCCTCGCGACGGCGGCCGAGCTCTTCTACGCCAACGGACTGCGCGGGGTGGGCATCGACCAGGTGATCGCGGAGTCCGGCGTCGCCAAGTCGACCTTGTACGTCCACTTCCGCACGAAGGACGAGCTCGTCGCGAGGTACCTGCGTCGGACGGACGACTCCTGGATGGCGCAGCTCCGAGCCGCTGCTCAGCGCGCCGGGGACGATGCCGCAGATCAGCTCGTCGGGCTCTTCGACGCCCTCCTCGACGCCTTCGACCGGCACGGCTTCTTCGGATGCCCGTTCGTCAGCGCCGCGGTCGAGACCGGGCTCGGATCGGAGGCGCGGGAGATCACCGTGCAGCACACGCAACGCCGCCAGGCCTGGCTCACCGAGCTCAGCGCAGCGGCAGGCGCCGAGGACGCGGGCTCACTCGCCCGGCACATCGGGCTCCTGATCGACGGTGCCCTCGCCTCCGGCCGACTGCTGCAGGACCGCGCGGTCGTGGACGAGGCGAAGGCCGCGGCGCGACTGGTCGTCGCCGGCCACACCGCATGACAGAACCGAGCAGACACGACGACACGAGATGAGGTAGCGCCCATGCGCGCAGCACTGTTGGAAGAGTTCGGTAGTCCGCTCACCCTCGGCGAGATCGAGAAACCGGCCGCCGGTCCGGGCGAGGTTCTGGTGAGGGTGGCGGCGAGCGGCGTCAACCCGCTGGACCTGAAGCTCACGGCCGCAACGGCCGCCCGGGGCGGCGCGACGCAGGGCCGCCCGACCAGGTTGCCCGCCGTGCTCGGCATGGACCTCGCGGGAGTGGTCGAGGAGATCGGCGCCGGTGTCACCGGCTTCGCCCGCGGCGACGAGGTGTTCGGGCTGACCGGCGGCATCGGGGACCTCCAGGGATCACTCGCCGAGTACGCCGCCGTGGACGCCGCGTTCCTGGCACGTAAACCGGCGTCGTTGAGCCTGCGGGAGTCGGCGGCGCTCCCCCTGGTCGCAATCACCTCGTGGGAAGCCCTCGTGGACAGGGCGCAGGTGCACGCCGGCCAGAAGGTGCTGGTGCATGCCGGCGCAGGCGGCGTCGGGCACGTGGCCGTCCAGATTGCCCGGGCCCGCGGCGCCGAGGTCTTCGCCACCGGCTCGCCAGGGAAACTGGAGATCATCGAGCGCCTCGGCGCCACCCCGATCGACTACACCACCACCTCGGTGGAGGAGTACGTCGCGCAGTACACCGGCGGTGAGGGGTTCGACGTCATCCTCGACACCCTCGGCGGAACGACGATCGATGCGTCGTTCCCCGCGGTCCGCACCTACACCGGGCACGTGGTGAGCGTGCTGGGATGGGGCGCCCACGACCTCTCGCCGCTGTCGCTGCGGGGCGCCACCTACTCCGGCGTGTTCACGCTGGCGCCGATGCTGACCGGACGCGGTCGCGAGCACCACGGCGAGATCCTGCGCGACGTCGCCGCGCTGGTCGACGCCGGATCGCTCCGGCCCGTGCTCGACCCCCGGCGGTTCACCCTCGAGACCGTGGCTGACGCCCACGCCGCGATGGGCAGTGGCACCGCCACCGTCAAGGTGGTGGTCGATGTGGCGTGAGCGCCGTCGGAAACGGGCGACTCGCGCACCAGAACCGGGCGACTCGCGCACCAGAACCGGGCGACTCGCGGGGCTCCCCGCGAGTCGCCCGATCCCCGCCCGCGAGTCGCCCGGTCTGCGCCCGCGAGTCGCCCGGTCTGCGCTCGCGAGTCGCCCGTTCTGGGCCCGCGCGGGTCGAGGTGGTCAGGAGCAGGTGGCGAGCAGGGCCGGGTTGTCGATCCGGGCGGCAGCCAGCCCGCGGGCGCGGTCGAGAGCCGATCCCTCTCCCAGGGCCGCGCGGTGGAGCTCGGCACGCACCAGGAACTCCGGCTGGTGCGACCGGGCCGCGATCGAGGCCAGCCGCGTGACGTCGGCGGCGGCGCGAGGGAGGTGAGCGGCGACCGTCACGCGGCACACGGCCTCCTGGACCCAGGCGTGAATCCACGCGTAGCGGTCGTTCGCCTCGCGCGCGCAGCGCTCCGCCATGTCCAGCCAGTGCAGGGCCTCCGCGAGGTTCCCGCGCGCGAAACCCACCAGTCCGAGGCCACGGGCCGCCATGCCCTGCCAGCACTGGTCGCCGAGGACCTGGCTCAACGACCAGGCGTGCCGCAGCGTCCGCTCGGCGTCGTCCACCCGGCCGTCGGCCAGGTCGAGCTCGGCGAGCAGCGTCTCCATCCACGGGAGCATCGCGGTCCAGCGCGCCTCGGTGGCGAGCCGGACGCTCCGTTCCGCGTAGTCACGTGCGGTGTCCAGTTCGGCGCGCTGCAGCAGGGACCGGCTGGCGATCGAGAGGGACCACGCGGTCTGGCGCATCCGTCCGGTCGACTCGGCCAGGCGCGCGGAGTCGTCCAGGGCGTGCAGCGCGCGGCCGTGCTGCCCCCGGTCGGCGAGGAACATCCCTTCGATCGCGCGAACAGAGCTCGTCGCGTGCGCGTCGCCTGCGGCGGTGGTCGCCGCTGTTCGGAGCAGCCGGCCGGTGGTCTCCACCCGGCCGTCGGCGTTCTCGACGTACGCAAGCTCGCGGAGCGCCTCGGCGACGAGGGCGGAGTTCCCCGTTCGCTGGGCGAAGGTGAGCGCGCCGCGCAACGCCCGCCTGCCCTCGGCTGCGTGCGCCGCCACGGCGTGGACGACGTTGCTGCCCAGTGCGAACATCGACGTGGCGCGCAGCGGGTCGTCGTCACGCCGCTCGGCGAGGCGCACCGCGTCCCGAAGGTGGTCGAGGCCTGCGGAGACGCTCCCCGCCGCCATCGCCGCCTGCCCGGCCTCGATCCGGGACAACGTGTCGGTGTCGCTCGCTTGCCACCCGTGGTCACCGGCGGCGGACGTCAGCCGGTCGAGGCGCAGCTCCTGGCGGACCCAGGAACTCCACTCCGCGAGCTGGACGAGGGCGGCCGAGTGGTCACCCGCCGCGACCAGCGAGCTGACCAGCGTTCCGCGGGCGGTGAGCTCGGACGGATCGAGGGCCACGGCCCGTGCGGCGGCGGACACGGCGGCCGACGGCCGACGGCCTCGCGGCCATGGCGTGTTCCGCCGCGCTGCGCAGCGACGCTCCCCGTGCCGTGTCGATCCGGTGGCGCACCGCCGTCAACCACAGGTCGAAATCCGGCCCGCCGACGCCGTCGGCACCGTCCAGGAAGGTCTCGGGCAGGCCGCTGGGGTCGTCGTCGCGGCCAACCCCTCGGTGGTCACGAAACACGTCGAGAACATCGACCCGACAGCCCGGCCCCAGCTCCGTCACGACCGGATCGCCGTCGATCGACACCTGATCGCCGAGCGCACCCCGGAGCCGGCTCAGGCTCCACCGCAGCGCACGCAGCGGCTCGTCGGCGTCGGGGAACAGCAGCTCGGCCAGACCGCGGCGGCTGGGCGGTCGCTCCGACAGCAGCAACACCGCGAGCAGAGCCCAGCCCTTGCGCCGGACCGGGACGGCCAGGACCGCGCCGTCCAGCTCGGCGTACGGCTTGCCGAGCAGGTGGATGTGCAGCGTCATGGTCCAGTCCGTGGATGCGCTTCCCAGCAACCGACCTATCCGATCATGGCGATCGGCCGGGGAAGCTGGTGCGCCGTTGCTACTCGACGGTCTCGACGGACTCACCGGCGGCGACCGCCAGCGCGTCCTCGGTGGTGAGTGGGCTGCCGCCGATCCCCCAGTCGCCGCTACCCACCTCCTCGACGATAACCCAGGTGATGGGCCGCAGGTTCTCGCCTTCGATCTTGACCATCGCCTCGGTGAGATCGCGCACGATCCGCTGTTTCTGCTCCGGGCTGAAAACTCCCTCGATCGCCTTCACGCTGACCAGTGGCATGTCGACCTCCTCGTTGTCCGACCGGCCGGCAGCCGGGCACGAGGTCAGCGTGGCGACCAGGCGTGTGCATCAGCGCGCGCACGGGCTGTGAGCTGCCCGGATACCTCGGCGGCGGGGCCACCGCTCGTCGGACACCTACGCTGGACGGCGGCCCGCGGCAGCATCCTCGTGGGGCGCCACGATCGGAGCGAGGCGATACATGGAGATCTTCGGGGGACCCGACCTGGCAAAGTGGTCGCTGATCGCGGGGTCGCCGGTGCGCCGCCGTGGCTGACGTCCCGGCGGCGCGCAGCACCGAACGGCTGTTCAAGCTGGCCATGCTCATCAAGGGTCTGGACGGCGCGGCCGAGCTGATCGGCGCCGTCGTGCTGCTCCTCGTGCCCGGCGCTGCGGTGCAGCATCTGGTGGCCGAGGTGATCAGCCGGGACCTGCTCGGCGCACCCGACGGCTTCCTGGCTCGGCACCTCGTCGCCGGCACGGCGGAGTTCGCCTCCGGCAACCGCACCTTCGTGGTCCTCTACCTCGCGCTGCACGGCATCGTGAAACTCGCGCTGGTGGCGGCGCTGCTGCGGCGGTGGGTACCCGCGTACCCGGTGGCGGCCGTGGTGCTCGGCGTGTTCGTGGTCTACGAGCTGTACCGGGCCGTGCACACCGGCTCGGTGGTGCTGCCGCTGCTGGCCGTGCTCGACATCCTGATCATCGTCCTGGTGATTCGCGAGTACCGGATGCTCCGGGCGCTCAGGACAGAGCATTGATCGCGCGGGCGACCACGAGCACCACGATGACCAGCGCGACGGCGGCCTGCAGCAGCATCGTCATCTTCGCCCACCGCGAGAGCGGCATCACGTCGGTGGGGCTGAACGCCGTGGCGTTGGTGAAGGACAGGTAGACGTAGTCGACGAACGCGGGCTTCCAGTCGCGGGGGGCGAAGGCGGGGCTCTGCATCTGCTGGAACAGGAAGTCGGGCAGGTCGGCCGAGGCGTGCGCCCGCGCCGCCGGGCCACCCCGGTCCAGCTCCCAGTAGACCAGCGCGAACGCCAGCATGTTGATCACCCAGATCTCGCCGCCGCCGAGGAGCAACTCGGCGGGAGGGGCCGATCGCCCGCTCACCAGTTCCCCGACCAGCAGCACCACCGACCACGCGTTCGCCAGCACCACGAGCCCGGTCAGGCCGAGGCTTGCCATGCGCAGCGCGGACGACTCACGGTCGATGCGGAACGGGTTGACCGCGACCAGCCCGACGAGCACCACGAACTCGAGCGCCGGGAGGACGTACCGGGCCCGGGGCGCCACCTGATCGGGCAGCATCAGTTGCAGGCCGATCGCGAGGATTACCCCCACCACGACGGGCCACCGGTGCTCCCCTGGCGTACGGAGTCTCCCCCTGGGCCGCGCCGCGGCGCCGTGCCCGTCCAAGCCGCCTACCTGGTCCACCACCGCATCGATTCTGCCTGCTCAGCGCGGTACGGGTACGGCGCTGACCCGCTCGGGTGTATCCGCGCAGGGCCAGTGACCGTTCCGTTCTATTCAACGGATGTTGAGTTCTCTGGAGTTCGGCGCTACCGTCTGTCATGGCCGCCGCGGGTTTTGTCATCGATCTACGCCGGCTCCACTCGGGCGCGCTCGCCGAGGTGGGAGGAAAGGCAGCGAACCTCGGTGAGCTCATCGGCGTGGGGTTCCCGGTGCCGCCGGGTTTCGCCGTCACCACCGCGGCGTACGCCCAGGTGGCACAGGCCGCCGGCCTCGATCAGAAGCTCGACGGGGATCCGGCACAGCTGGGCGAGCGGGCCCGCGCCACCCTGCTGGCCACGCCCGTGCCGGCCCGCGTCGCCGACGCCGTGTGCCGCGCGTACCTGGCTCTGGGGACAGACGTTCCGGTTGCCGTCCGGTCGTCGGCCACCGCGGAGGATCTGCCGTCAGCGAGCTTCGCCGGACAGCAGGACACCTACCTCAACGTCGTCGGGGTCGACGCCGTGCTCGACGCGGTGCATCGCTGCTGGGCCTCATTGTGGACCGACCGGGCCGTGAGCTACCGGACCGATGCGGGCGTCGACCATCGCGCGGTGCAACTCGCCGTCGTCGTCCAGCGGATGGTGGACGCCCAGGTCGCCGGTGTGCTCTTCACGGCCGACCCGGTGACCGGCAGGCGGACCCGCAGCGTGATCGACGCGAGCGCCGGTCTCGGGGAGGCGGTCGTGTCGGGTGCGGTGAACCCCGACCACATCGTCGTCGAGGGCGACAGCCGGATCGTCGAGCACCGCCGGGGCGACAAGGCCGTCGAGGTGCGGCCGCTGGCGGGCGGTGGCACCGAACAGGTCGTCACCACCGACGGGACGGCGCGAACGAGCCTGACGGACGCGCAGATCGCCGCTCTCGTCGCACTCGGACGGCGCGTCGAGGCCCACTACCGCGCCCCGCAGGACATCGAGTGGGCCATCGACGGCGACGGCACGCTGTGGCTCACCCAGTCCCGGCCGATCACCACGCTGCACCCGCTCCCGCATCCGGCAGGCGAGGGACTGCGCGTGTACCTCTGCGCCAGCCTGGCCCAAGGGCTCACGCGGCCGATCACGCCGATGGGCCTCTCGGCGTTCCGGGTGATCACCTCCGTCCCCGCCGGCGCGTTCGGCATCCCGATCGCCGACCCGGTCGCCGGCCCGCCCGCGTTCGTCGTTGCAGGTGGACGGGCGTTCGTCGACATCACGCCGGGCATGCGCAGTGCGGTCGGCCGCACCGTTCTCCCCCGGATCCTCGACGTCATGGAGGCCCGCTCTGCCGTGGTGCTCCGGGCGCTGTTCGACGAGCCCGCGCTCGCCGTCCGCACGACGTCGCGGTGGCCGTTCGTCCGGCGGGCGGCGGGCGCGCTGGTGCACCATCGGGTGCCGCCGCTCCTCGTCCTGTCCCTGCTGCGTCCGGCCGCGGCGCGGCGGCGGGTCGACCGGATCGGTCACGGACTGCCCACGGTCACCGCGGTGCCGGTGGACGCCACCGCGGAACAGCGGCTGCACCAGGTGCAGGGGGTGCTGACCCACGTCTTCACGATGGTCCCCGGAGTCGCGCCGGTGTTCTTCGCCGGGCTGACGATGCTCGCGGCGGCACGGAAGCTCGCGGGCCCCGATCTCGACGAGGCGACCTCGCACGAGGTGCTGCGGTCCCTGCCGTACAACACCACCACGGAGATGGACCTCGAGCTGTGGGGCCTCGCCACGCGGCTGCGCGCCGACACCGACTCCGCCGAGGCGTTGCGGACGGCGACGGCGGCGGCGCTGGCGGCCCGGTACGGCGAGGGCGCACTGCCGCCCGTGCTGCAGGACGGGCTCGGCGCGTTCCTGCGCCGGCACGGGCACCGCGCGGTCGCCGAGATCGACCTCGGCATGCCCCGCTGGTCCGACGACCCGAAGCACGTGCTGGGTGTGCTGGCCAACTACCTGCGTCTCGACGACCCTGAGCTCGCCCCGGACACCCTGTTCGCCCGCGGCGCGGTGGGCGCCGAGGCCGCCGTCGCAGCGGTGGTCGCGCGCGTCCGGCGCCGCTCCCGCGTCCGGGCAATCGCGGTGCGGGTCGCGCTGCGGCGGGTACGCGAGCTGTCCGGGATGCGCGAGACGCACAAGGACTTCCTGGTCCGGCTGCTGGCGCACGCGCGGGCGGAGCTCCAGGAGGTGGGCGAGGTGCTCGCGGCACGCGGGCTGCTCACCGACCCGGCCGACGTGTTCTTCCTCGACCTCGCCGAGGCGCGCTCCGCGCTCGCGGGCGCCGACCACCGCACCACGGTGGTCAGGCGCCGGGAGGAGTACGACCGGGAGGTGCGGCGGCGGCACGTGCCCAGGGTGCTGCTCTCCGACGGCACGGAGCCGGAGACGCTCGCCCGGCCCGCCGACGTCGAGGGCGCGCTGACCGGCACCCCGGCCTCCGCGGGCACCGTCACCGCGACGGCGCGGGTGGTGCTCGATCCGGTCGGCGCCCACCTGGAGCCGGGCGAGATCCTGGTCGCGCCGTCGACCGACCCCGGGTGGACGCCGCTGTTCCTCACCGCGGGTGGGCTGGTGATGGAGATGGGCGGGCCGAACTCGCACGGTGCCGTCGTCGCGCGCGAGTACGGCATCCCCGCGGTCGTCGGGGTCGCCGACGCCACCACCCGGATCACGACCGGGCAGCAGGTGACGGTGGACGGCGCCGCCGGGCTGGTCCGCGCGCCGGCCTGATGTCCGCCGGTTCACCGACGGTGCGGCGGGGCACTCCCGGGCATGCCCGCGGATCTCGACCAGGTGGCCGACGAGCTCTACGCGCTGCCCCGCGACGAGTTCACGGCGGCGCGCAATGCCGCCGTGAAGCGCGCCCGGCAGCAGGACGACAAGGAGCTGGCCGAGCAGATCGGCGCGCTGCGCAGGCCGTCGACGGCGGCATGGCTGGTGAACCTGCTGTCCCGCGAGCATCCCGACGAGGTCGCGGCGCTCGTCGAGCGCGGGGACGGGCTGCGCGCGGCGCAGGACCAGCTGGAGGGTGAGGCGCTGCGCCGGCTGTCGCAGCAGCGTCACGAAGTGGTGCACGGGCTCGTCCGGCAGGCGAGGGCGCTGGCCCGGTCAGCGGGGCATCCGGCGAGCGACGCTGTCACGCGCGACCTGGAGAACACGTTCACCGCAGCGGTGAACAGCAGCGCCGCCGCCCAGGCCGTCGCCGGTGGCAGGCTCACCACGGCGCTCGACCCCGCCGAAGCAGGTGGCCTGCCGGAGCCGGCGACCGCGACCCCGCCGGCGCGCGATGACACCGGGCCGGACCGGGACGAGCGGCTGCGCCGCGATCTCGAACGGGCCCGTTCCACGGCCGCCGACGCCGACGCCGAACGCGAGAAGGCGCAGGGCGAGCTGACCGGCGCCGAACGCGCCGCGGACGACGCGGCCGGGACGCTGCGCGAGCTGCGGAGCCGCATCGAGGCCGCGGAGCAGGC
This sequence comes from Pseudonocardia sp. OZ21, assembly GCF_059359135.1. Classification (NCBI taxonomy): domain Bacteria; kingdom Bacillati; phylum Actinomycetota; class Actinomycetes; order Pseudonocardiales; family Pseudonocardiaceae; genus Pseudonocardia; species Pseudonocardia sp. OZ21. Next base: position 137,284 of record NZ_JCADBN010000007.1, on the reverse strand, counting down.
CGAGCACGACACCCGCAGGCGGGCCCGGTCGGCGCAGCGCGACCTCGACACCGCCGATCGCGTCGCCCGCGACGCGCAGCAGCGGCTGCGGGACCTGGAGCGCAGGCTCCAGCACTAACGCGGCCCGCCACGGGGTACCTGGCCGGGGACGACAGGAGGCGCGCCATGGCACGGGCGATCTGGACGGGGTCCATCAGCTTCGGGCTGGTGTCGATACCGGTCGGTCTGTTCAGCGCGACGGAGGACCACACGATCCACTTCAACCAGTTCGAGCGCGGCACCGCCGACCGCATCCGCTACCAGCGGGTCAACGAGCGGACCGGCAAGGAGGTGGAGTACTCCGACATCGTGAAGGGGAAGGACGTCGGCGGCGGCGACTACGTGCTCGTCGAACCCGACGAGCTGGCCGACATCGCCCCGGGTCGCTCCCGCACGATCGACATCGTCACGTTCGTCGACCTCGACGAGATCGACCCCATCTTCTTCCAGAAGACCTACTGGCTCGCTCCCACCGCCGAGCAGTACGCCCGGCCCTACGCGCTGCTGCGCGACGCGATGGCCCGCACCAACCGCGCGGGCGTCGCCACGTTCGTCATGCGCGGCAAGGAGTACCTCACCGCCGTCCGCGCCGACGATGACGTGCTGGCGCTGGAGACCCTGTTCTTCGCCGACGAGATCCGCGACCGGTCGAGCCTGGACGAGCTGCCGGGGACGTCGAAGGCCAAGGGCAAGGAGATGGAGATGGCGACGGGGCTGATCGAGTCGATGAGCGGCCCGTGGCGCCCCGAGGACTTCCGCGACACGTTCACCGAGCGCGTGGAGAAGCTCATCGAGGACAAGCGCCGCGGACGCGAGATCGTCAGCGAGGCGGAGCCACCCGAGCCGACGGCGATGTCGGATCTGATCGCCGCGCTTGAGGCGAGCGTGGCCGAGGCGCGCGGCGGCCGGAAACCGGCGGGGACGAAGGCCGGGACGTCGGGTGGAAAGGCGGGCAGGAAGACGCGGAAGGCCGAACCCGAGGCGCCGGACCTGTCGGAGCTCAGCAAGTCCGACCTCACCGCGATGGCGCGCGACCTCGACGTCGCCGGCCGCTCGTCGATGAACCGCGCCGAGCTGGAGAAGGCGGTGGCGAAGGCGTCCGGTGCGGCGCAGCCCAAGCGGCGGAAGGCGTCATGAGCGCCGCGTGCCCGTACTGCGCCGCACAGGCCGACCACTGCCACGGCACGCTGGTCCGGCACGCGGACGGCACCGTGGAGTGCACCGACCTGACCTGTCTCGAGCTCGGGGGCGAGCGCCACGAGCTCGTGGTCGTCTGCGAGGTACAGCCGAACGGGTGCGCCTGCGTGGTCACCCTTCACGCTGAGGTCAGCCACTCAGAGTAGTTTCGATCGACGTCCTCGCCGGGAACAAGATCCCATCACCCGAGCAAAGGACGACGATGACCGCTGCCCGGACCGCAACGCTCCTCCTCGGCGCCGCCGCGATGGCCGCCCTGCTGGTCGCGCCACAGGCGAGCGCCGCCGAACCGGTGGCGCCCGGCGCCCCCGGTGAGAAGGCGACCTGGGCCCCTGCCGACAAGCACGGGTTCGGCACCTCCCGCACCCCCGACAGCGAGGTGTGGTTCACGCTGCGGCCGGGCGAGCTGAGCGAGGTGTACTACCCCGACCTCGGCACCCCTGCCCTGCGCGGCCTCGAGTTCGTCGTCACCGACGGGGCCGGCGTCGTGGAGCGCACCTCGGAGTCGGCGGGCTCCACCACGGCGGCGGACGCGCGGGTGCCGGCGTACGAGCAGGTCGACGAGTCCCCGACGGGCCGGTGGCGGATGGTCCGGAGCTACGTCACCGACCCCGGACGTGACGTGGTGCTCGTGGACGTCCGGTTCACCTCGCTCGACGGGCGCCCGTACTCCGTCCACGCCGTGGCCGACCCGGCGCTGTCCAACGAGGGCGACGACGACCGGGCCACCGTCGGGGAGTCCGATCTGGTCGCCTCGGACGGCGCGGCGGCGCTCTCGCTGGCCGCCGACACCGGGCTCGACGACCGGACGGTCGGTCACCTCGGCACCAGCGACGCCCGCACCGACCTGCTCGCGGACGGCGACCTGGACGCGCACCACGCCGCCGCAGGCCCGGGCAACGTCGTGCTCGCGGGCCGGCTCGCCGGCGTCACCGGCGTGGGTGACGCGCAGGAGGCCGTGGTCGCGCTGGGTTTCGGCGCCGACGCGGCCGCGGCGAGCACCGCGGCCACCGCCAGTCTCCGCGACGGCTTCGATCCCGTCGCCGCTTCCTACGCCGACGGCTGGCACCGCTACGTCGACGGGCTGCACGACGCCCCCGGCAGCGCCACGGGCATCGCCGACGCCTACTGGGCCTCCGTGGTGGTGAACGCCGCATCCGAGGACAAGCGCAACCCGGGTGCGTTCGTGGCGTCGCCGAGCATGCCGTGGGTGTGGGGCCACGAGGTGGACGACCTGTCGTCGCCGTCGGGGGCGTACCACCTGGTCTGGTCGCGCGACCTCTACCAGCACGCCACCGCATTGCTGGCGGCCGGTGACCGGGCGGCCGCCGAGCGGGCGCTGGACTTCCTCCTGCTGCGCCAGCAACGCCCGGACGGGTCCTTCCCGCAGAACTCCGACGTCAGGGGCGCCACGGTCTGGGAGAACCTGCAGCTCGACGAGGTGGCCCTGCCGCTGGTGCTGGCGTGGCAGCTCGACCGCACCGACCAGCTGACCTATGAACGGGTTCGGCGCTCGGCCGAGTTCCTGCTGGGCTACGCCGGTGAGCGCCCGGCACCGTGGTCGCCGCAGGAGCGCTGGGAGAACCAGAGCGGCTACTCGCCGGGCACCATCGCGGCGGAGGTCGCGGGCCTGGTCTGCGCGGCCGACCTCGCCCGCCGGGCCGGTGACACCGCGTCCGCCGACCGGTGGCTGGCCACGGCCCGGGACTGGGCGGGACGGATCGAGGGCTGGACGGTCACCACGACCGGTCCCCTGTCCTCCGAGCCCTACTACCTGCGCCTGACCAAGGACGGCGACCCGAACGCCGCCACCGTCTACAACATCGGTGACGGCGGCGCCGACCTCGACCAGCGTGCGGTGGTCGACCCGAGCTTCCTCGAGCTCGTCCGGCTGGGTGTCCGCAAGGCCGACGACCCGGTCGTCCGCAACACGCTGGCGGTGGTGGACCGGGAGCTGGGGGTGGAGACGCCGAACGGGCAGTTCTGGCACCGCTTCACCGACGACGGCTACGGCGAGGACGCCGCCGGGGGACCCTGGCGGCTGACCGACCCCGGCAGCCAGCAGACCACCGGCCGGGCCTGGCCGATCTTCGCGGGCGAGCGTGGGGAGTACGAACTGCTGGCCGGTGACGGCGACCCCGCGGCCCGGCTGCAGGCGATGGCGGACTCGGCGAACGACGGGCTGATGATCGCCGAGCAGGTCTGGGACCAGCACGCACCGTCCGGAGCGCCGGACTTCCCGACGGGCGAGGGCACGTACGCGGCCACGCCGCTGACGTGGTCGCACGCCCAGCTCGTGCGGCTGGCCTGGTCCATCGACGCGGGGCGCCCGGTGGAGCGCCCGTCCGTGGTGGCGTGCGAGTTCCTCCGCGAGGACTGCTAGGGGGTGTCCCCCAGCGGGCCGCCGCTCAGGCGGCGCTCGGCTGCCCGGCCCCTGCGACGTGGTCGAAGAAGGCGCGGGCCGCGGGCGTGGACTCGGCGCTCCCCAGCGCGATGGCCAGGGTGCGCGTGGGGCGCTGCTCCAGCGGGCGGATGACGACGCCGTCGAAGTCGGCGGGAAGGCCGAGGGTCGGCACGATGCTGACGCCGAGGCCGGTGCCGATCATCTGCATGATCGCGGGGAGCTCCCTGGCCTCGTGAGCGACGTCCAGGCGCGTCCCGGCGTTGCGGGCGGCGGCCGTGATCAGGGGTCCGCAGCCGCCGGTGGACAGGATGAACGGCTGCCCGGCGAGGTCGGAGATGCTGACGCGGGGTAGCCCGGCGAGGGGATGATCGGCGGGCAGGGCGGCGACCATCTCATGGGTGTCGAGCACGGCGACCTCCCAGCCGGGGGCAGGCAGGGAGAGCACCCCGACGTCGGCGGCGCCCTGGTCGAGCCAGGTGCGGACCTCGGGTTCGTCGCCTTCGAACAGGCGCACCTGAACTTCGGGGTAGCGCTCGGCGAAGGTGCCCAGCTGGGCGGCGACGAGCGTGCCGGTGGCGCTGGGCAGGCTGGCCAGGCGCAGGGTGCCGGTGACCTGTCCACCGATCGCGGCCACCTCGGTGCGCAGCAGGTCGAAGTGCGTCAGAGCGCCGCGGGCGTGGATGACCGCGCGGTGCCCCGCTTCGGTGAGGGTGATCCCATCGCGGCGGCGGGTGAACAGCGATGTGCCCAGCTCGTCCTCGAGGGTGGCGACGGCCCGACTGACTGCGGGCTGGGACATCCCGATCTGCTCAGCGGCAAGGGTGAACCCGCCCCGGTCCGCGACCGCGAGCAGCACCCGGAGCTGCAGCAATGTCATGGTCGGGCCTCCTGACACTTCATAGCAAAGCTGATAAGCAACCATACCATGAACGGTATTTTACGACTGTCTATTAGATCAGTACGGTTATGACTAAGGCAAGCAGGGACCTCGAACAGAGAGCGACTCATGACCTCCAGAAGAGTGCTGATCACCGGAGCGTCGAAGGGGATCGGGCATGCCCTTGCCGTGCGGCTCGCCGAGGCGGGCCACCGTCCGGTCGGAATGGCGCGCACCGCACCCGCCGACTTCCCCGGGGAGTTCCACACCCTCGACCTCGCCGACCGCGCCGCCACCGCAACGGCCCTGGACGACGTGCTGAGCGGCGGCGCCGTCGACGCCGTGGTCAACAACGTCGCACTCGTCCGCCCGGCGATGCTCGGATCCGTCGACCTCGACCACCTGGTCGACGTCTACGACGTCAACGTCCGGGTCGCCGTGCAGGTCACCCAGGCCGCCCTGCCCGCCATGACGGCCCAGGGCTGGGGCCGGATCATCAACGTCACCAGCATGGTCACGGTCGGGAAGTCGGACCGGACCTCCTACGGCGCCGCCAAGGCCGCGCTCGAGTTCTGCTCCCGCGCCTGGGCCGGTGAGCTCGCCACCACGGGGGTCACCGTCAACTCGGTGGCACCGGGCCCGACCGAGACCGAGCTGTTCCGCGGCATCAACCCGCCCGGCTCGGCGAGTGAGGCCCGCTACCTCTCCGGTGTCCCGATGGGCCGGTTCGGCCGGCCGTCCGAGATGGCGGCCGCGATCTTCTTCCTCCTCTCCGAGGAGGCCGGGTTCATCACCGGTCAGACCCTGCGTGTCGACGGCGGGGGAAGCGTCGCCGTCGCGTGATCACCGGCACCGGGCGGCGTCGGCTCAGCTGTCGAAGTCGACCGTCACGTCGCCGGTGACGGGCCGCGACTGGCAGGTCAGGACGAACCCGGCCGCCACCTCGTCGTCCTCGAGGGCGAAGTTGCGCCGCATCGTCACCTCGCCCACCGTGACGCGGGCCCGGCACGTGCCGCAGACCCCGCCCTTGCACGCGAACGGCAGGTCACCGCGCACCTTCTGCGCGGCGTCGAGGATGCTCTCGGCCCGCGGCAGCGCCAGGGTGGTGGCCCGCCCGTCGAGCACGACGGTGACGTCGCTGGTCTCGCCGTCGGCACCGGGCTCCGCGCGAGACAGTTCCGGCGGGGGCTCGTCGACGTAGAACAGCTCCCGGTGCACGCGTTGTCGGGGCACGCCGAGCTCGACGAGCACCGACTGGGCGTCGGTGGTCAGCCCGAGCGGACCGCAGAGCCACCAGTGGTCGACGTCCGCCACGTCGACGAGCGCGCCCAGCAGCAGCCGCAGCCGCGCGGCGTCGAGGCGTCCGGAGAACACCTCGGCGGCCATCGGCTCCCGGGAGAGCACGTGCACGAGCTGCAGCCGGGGACCGTGGGCGTTCTTGAGGTCGGCAAGCTCCTCGGTGAACATCACCGTGTCGGTGCGGCGGTTGCCGTAGAACAGCGTGACGCGGGTGTCGTCGTGGGCGGCCAGCACGGACGCCGCGATCGACAGCACGGGGGTGATCCCCGAACCGGCGGCGATCAGGCCGTGGTGGGAGCCGGGCTCCAGGTCGGGTGTGAACGAGCCCGCGGGTGGCGCGACCTCGATCTCGTCACCCGGCTGCACACGGTCGACCAGCCACTCGGAGAAGAGCCCGGTGTCGACCCGCCGCACCCCGACCTTCGGGGACGCCCCGGCAGGCGCGCAGATCGAGTAGGAGCGCCGCTCCTCGCCGCCGTCCACGAACGTGCGCAGCGTCAGGTACTGGCCGGGGCGGAACGCGAAGGTCTCCCGGAGATGCTCGGGCACCTCGAACGTGACGGCCACGGCGTCGGAGCAGAGCCGTTCGACGGCGGCCACACGCAGGAGCCGGAACCCGCCGGCCGCGGGCGACACGACGTCGTCAGCACGGTCGGGGGCACGGTCGGGGGCGGCGATCTCGGCGGCCGGCACCACTCAGATCTCCTTCATGTGCTCGAACGGCTCCCGGCACGCCGGGCAGCGGCGCAGCGCCGTGCACGCCGTGGGCCCGAACCGGGAGATCTCCTCGGTGGTCGGCGCCCCGCACCGGGGGCAGCGCACCGCGGCCGACGGCGCGGTCAGAGTGAGCGGCACCGGCCCGGCGGCCCGCAGCCCGGCGCGCCCGGGCGCCGCGATGCCGTGCTCCATGAGCTTGCGCCTGCCCTCGTCGGAGATCCAGTCGGTGCTCCACGGCGGGGAGAGCACGGTGCGCACCTGCACCTGGGCGAACCCGGCCTCGGCGAGCGTGACGCGCAGGTCGTCGCGCATGGCATCGATGGCGGGACAGCCCGAGTAGGTGGGCGTGATCGTCACGGTGACGGCGTCGGCCACCACGTCGACGTCGCGGATGACGCCCAGGTCCGCCAGCGTGAGCATGGGCATCTCCGGGTCCACCACCGCGGCGGCCGCCGCCCGCGCACGGACCTCGGCCCCGGTCACCACGTCGCCCCCGGGTGCTGGCGGGCCAGGCTCTGCATCTCCGCGAGCACGTGTCCCAGCTGTTCGGTGTGCAGGCCCTGGCGACCACCGCGACCGCCGATGGCCGGGCGCTGCGGACGCGTGAGCGTGGCCGCCGCGAGCACCTCGTCGAGCACGGCGTCGACCTCCTCGCGGACGTCGGCCGGGTCGACCGCGACATCCGCGGCAGCCAGGCTGCGTTCCACGTCGGAGGTGCGGAAGAGCTCCTCGACGTAGGGCCACACGGCGTCCAGTGCCGCCTGCATGCGCCGGTGCGACTCGGGGGTGCCGTCGCCGAGGCGCACCGTCCAGCGGGCGGCGTGGTCACGGTGGTAGACCACCTCCTTGACGCCCTTGCCCGCCACGGCCGCAAGCACCTGGTCACGCGAGCCGAGCAGCCGGTGCAGCAGCGCGAGGCGCCAGGTGGAGAACAGGAGCAGCCGGGCGATCGCCCGGGCGAAGTCGAGCCCGTCGCCCAGCTCCGCCAGCGCGACGTTGCGGAACTCGGCCTCGGTGCGCAGGTAGGCCAGCGCGTCCTCGTCGCGCTGCCCCTCCTCGACGTGCCCCGCCCTGGCGAGCAGGACGCGGGCCTGCCCGAGCAGGTCGAGCGCGATGTTGGCGAGCGCCACGTCCTCCTCCAACTCGGGGGCGTTGCTGACCCACTCCGAGAGGCGGTGGCTGCAGATCAGGGCGTCGTCACCGAGCATGAGGCAGTACTGCGCGAGCTCGCCGGCGTCCACACCGTCGGGCACCGGCGAGGTGATCTCGGCCTGCACGTCCTCCACGCCCGAGCCGAACGCCCAGCGCGGGTCGTCGTGCCCGACCGTCTCGGCCAGCGACTGGTAGGCGTTCGTCGCGTCCTGCTCCTCGGTGTGCGAGTGCGTGTTCACAGGTGCGGCACGTCCTCGGGGATCGCGTAGAAGGTGGGGTGCCGGTAGACCTTGTCGCCTGCCGGCGCGAAGAACGGGTCCTTCTCCGACGGGCTCGACGCGGTGATGTCGTCGGCGCGGACCACCCAGATGCTCACGCCCTCGTTGCGGCGGGTGTAGAGGTCGCGGGCGTTGTGCAGGGCCATTTCGGCGTCGGGCGCGTGGAGCGAACCGACATGCACGTGGTTGAGCCCGCGCTTGCCGCGGACGAACACCTCGTAGAGCGGCCAGCTGCGCCGCTTGGGCTCTCCCGACCCGGTCTCGACGCCCGTCGTGGGGACGGCGCCGTGGCCGCCCTCCGCGGTGTACTCGGACTGCGACGCGGATTCGCTCGCGAGCTCGCTCATGCCGCCGCCTCCTCCTGCGTCCGGGCCGCCTGCTTCTCGGCGTAGGCCTGGGCGGCCTCACGCACCCAGGCGCCGTCCTCGTGAGCCCGGCGCCGGTGCGCCAGCCGCTGCGCGTTGCACGGGCCGGAACCGGCCAGCACGGCCTTGAACTCGTCCCAGTCCGGCTGGGTGTAGTCGTGCGCCTCGCGGTCGGCGTTCCACCGCAGGTCGGGGTCGGGCAGCGTGACGCCGAGCGCGGCGGCCTGCGGCACGGTCATGTCGACGAAGCGCTGGCGCAGCTCGTCGTTGGTGTGGCGCTTGATGCCCCAGGCCATCGACTGCGCGGAGTTCGGCGAGTCGGCGTCGGGCGGCCCGAACATCATCAGCGACGGCCACCACCAGCGGTTGACCGACTCCTGCACCATCTCCCGCTGGGCCTCGGTGCCGTGCACCATCGCCAGCAACAGCTCGTAGCCCTGCCGCTGGTGGAACGACTCCTCCTTGCAGATCCGCACCATCGCCCGCGCGTAGGGGCCGTAGGAGCAGCGGCACAGCGGCACCTGGTTGCAGATCGCGGCGCCGTCGACGAGCCAGCCGATCACGCCGATGTCGGCGTAGCTCAGGGTCGGGTAGTTGAAGATCGAGGAGTACTTCTGCTTCGACTCGATCAGCTTCTCGGTGAGCTCCTCGCGGTCGACGCCGAGCGTCTCCGCCGCGGAGTACAGGTACAGGCCGTGCCCGGCCTCGTCCTGCACCTTGGCCAGCAGGATCGCCTTCCGGCGGAGGCTCGGGGCGCGCAGGATCCAGTTGCCCTCCGGCTGCATGCCGATGATCTCGGAGTGCGCGTGCTGGGCGATCTGGCGGATCAGGGTCCGGCGGTAGGCGTCGGGCATCCAGTCCCGCGGCTCGATCCGCTGGTCGGCGGCGATCGTCTCCTCGAACCGGGCCTCGAGCGCGTCCATCTGACGTTCCTCCCAACCGAATGTTCGTTCGGTTCCATCGTGCCGTACCGCGCAGTCCGACGCAAGAGCCCGCCGCGCCGCTGGTCCTGGTCCAGGGGCAGCACAGGGTCATCCCTGATGAGGCTGCAGCCCCGGCCCGCGAAGGTGGGGAGGTGAACGCCGATGGTGGGTCAGCGGTGCGGTTCGACCGGGTGAGCAGAACGTACGGCAGCGGTCCCACGGGGGTGGCGGCCCTGCGCGAGGTGAGCCCGCAGTTCCGGCGCGGAAGCTTCACCGCCGTGATGGGCCCCTCCGGATCGGGCAAGAGCACGCTGCTGCACTGCGGCGCCGGGCTCGACCGGCCCACCGCGGGTTCGGTGTGGATCGGGGGTGCCGACCTCGCGGGCCTGTCGCAGGCACAGCTGGCCGTGCTGCGCCGGGACCGGGTCGGGGTGGTGTTCCAGTCCTTCAACCTGGTGCCCTCGCTCACCGCCGAGCAGAACGTGCTCCTCCCTGCGCGGCTGGGACGTCGCCGTCCCGAGCGGACCCGGCTGCGCGAGATCTTCGACCAGGTCGGACTGACCGGCCGGGAGCGACGTCGCCCGGCCGAGCTGTCGGGTGGCCAGCAGCAGCGGGTGGCGATCGCCCGAGCCCTGCTCAGCCGGCCGGAGGTGATCTTCGCGGACGAGCCGACCGGAGCGCTGGACCGGAACACGGGAAAGGAGGTGCTGGCACTTCTGCGCCAGGCCGTCGACGAGCACGGACAGACCGTGGTGATGGTGACCCATGACCCGGAGGCAGCCACCTGGGCGGACCGGGTGCTGATCCTGACCGACGGACGGGTGGTCGACGAGCTGGACCGGCCGACGGCACGACAGGTGACCGAGAGACTGAGCCGGACGGACGGGCAGCCGTGATGCCGACGGCACTCGCGTGGAGCAACGTCCGTTCCAACCGGACCTCCCTCGTCGCCGCCTTCACCGCCATCACGCTGGCCGTCATGCTCGTCGCCGGGGCGGGGCTGCTCCTGACCAGCGCCAGCGGCGACGGTCGGCTACGCAACCTGATGTCGCTGTTCGCGGTGACCGCCGGCCTGTCGGGGTTCGTGTCGATCTTCGTCGTGGCGGGGACGCTGAGCCTGCACGTCCTGCAGCAGCGCCGCACCTGGGGCCTGCTGCGCACCGTCGGGATGACCCCGGGCCAGGTGCGACGGCTGGTCGTGGCCGAGGCCCTGACCGTTGCGGCCGTGGCCTGCGTCGCCGGGAGCGCGCTCGCCGTGCCGCAGGCGAGCGTCACGGCAGCGTTCCTCACGCGGGTGGGACTCGCACCCGAGGGGTTCGAGATCGTGCTCGCCGCGCCACCGTTCATCGTGGGCACAGCCGTCGGGATCGTCGTCACGCTGCTGGCGGCACTGACCGCCTCGAGAACTGCAGCCCGGGTGGGGCCGCTCGAGGTGCTGCGTGACACCGCCGCCCAGGCGCGGGCGTTGCCCTGGCAGCGAGCCGCGGTCGGCACCGCGGCGCTGGCCGGTGGAGGCGTACTTCTGCGCGTCACGTCCACCGCATCCGTGACGGACGCCGTGCCGCTGGGCGTGGTCGCCACGATGGCTCTGTGCGTCGCGGGCTCGGCATTCGGACCGGTGCTGCTGCGCGTGGTGGGTGGGCTGCTCGCGGCACCGGTCGGCGCGCTCGACCCCGGCCCGGGCGCGCTGGCCCGTGCCGCGGTCACCGCCCAGCCCCGGCGGGCGGCCGCGGTGGCGTCCCCCGTCATGCTGACGGTCGCGCTGGCCTGCACGTTCGTGTTCTCGATCGCGATCGCCGACACCTCGGACGGCAGAGAGCGTGCCGGCGTCCAGTTCTGGGCCGTCGTCCTGCTCATCGGTACGGCGGTGGTCTACACGATGATCTCGGTGCTGAACTCCACGGCCATGTCGATGAGCACCAGGGCGCCGGAACTCCGGCTGCTGCGTTCGACCGGGGCCACGCCCCGCCAACTGGCCAGGGCTCTGTGCTGGGAGTCCCTGATCGCCACCTGTTCCGGTGCACTGGTCGGCACGCTGATCGCGGTCGTCTCGCTCGGCGCCGTCAGTCTGGCGGGCACGGGCGCCCCGTGGTTCGGCTTCTCGCTTCCGCTCCACCTCGCGCTGGTCGGGCTGTGCGCGGCGGGTGGCGTGCTCGGCGCGCTGTTCTCCACCCGTCGAGCCAGGCGCGGCTCGCTGGTCACCGGCTGATCCAGGAGGTGACGCTCACCCGGCCGCCGGCAGGATCCCCTCGAACACCGCGCGGGCCACGTCGTCGGGGAGGGTGGCCGCGCCGGGACGCCCGGGGCGGTACCACTCGACCACCGAGTTCACGAGGCCCGACAGCAGCCGCGCAGCCAGTGCCGGCTCGACCCCCTGCCGGATCTCACCCGCCTCGACCGCCTCCCGCACCAGCGCCGCGATCTGCGCGTCGAACGCGCGGCGGCGCTCCAGCGCCCACCGCTCGCTCTCGGTGTTGCCGCGCACGCGCAGCAGGAGCGTGACGTAGGGGAGGTCACGCTGGAGCAGCGCCACCTGCCCGCTGACGATGTGCCGCAGCCGGGCCAGCGGCGTGCCGGTGGTGGCGCCGGGCTCGTCGAGCAACCCGAACAGGCCGCTCAACGCGCGCTCCAGCGCGGCCCGCAGCAGGGCCTCCTTGCCCGCGAAGTGGTGGTAGAAGGAGGACTTGGTGATCCCCGCGGCCCGGGAGAGGTCCTCCATGCTCGTGGCGTCGTAGCCGCGGGTGATGAACTCCCCCACGGCCACCTCGAGCAGCGAGCCGGCCCCGCCGCTGGGCCGGCGAGCCCGACGGCCTGCCGTGTCGGTGGTCATCGACCCTCGAACGTGGGGCGGCGCTTGGCCAGGAAGGCCTCGACGGCGCCTGCGTGGTCGGCCGTGACCGCCAGCCGCGCCTGGGCGGCGCCTTCCGCGGCGAGGACCTCCGGCAGCGCGGCGACGGCGCCCAGCCGCACCGCCTGCTTGACCTCGACGTACGCCTTCGTCGGCCCGGCAGCCAGGCGCCGGGCCAGATCCGTGGCGGCGGCCAGCACCTCATCGGCAGGCACGACCGCGCGCACCAACCCCCACGCCTGCGCGTCCTCCGCGGTGAACGGCTCCCCCAGCAGCAGCAACTCGGTGGCCCGGGAGACACCCACGGCGTGGGCGAGGCTCGCCGAGAGCCCGGAGTCGGCGGTGAGCCCGATCCCCGTGAAAGCGGTGGCGAACTTGAGCCCTGCCGCGGCGATCCGGAGGTCGCAGGCGAGCGCGAACCCGAGACCGGCGCCGACGCACGGCCCGTTGATCGCGGCGACCACCGGGAACGGCAAGGCGGTCAGCCCCGCGACGATCGGGTTGTAGTGCTCGGTGACGGTGTCGAAGGCCGTGGCCGGATCGGCGCGCAGCGCCTCGGCGTGCTCCACCAGGTCCTGCCCGACACAGAACGCCTTCCCCGCCCCCGTCAGCACGAGCGCACGGACGTCCTCGGCCTTCGCAAGGTCCTCCACCGCAGCCAACAGCGCCGACTTCAGCTCGACCGTGAGCGCGTTGTACCGCGCCGGACGGTTCAGCGTGAGCAGTGCGACCGCCGGATCGGCGTCGTCGCGCGTGACGAGCACAGCAGGGTCGTCGGGCATCGGGACATGCTAACGACCGACCGAACGATCGGTCGACAGTGTCGTTCCTCCGCGGGACGCATGGCGCGTCCTCGAGACGTGCGCCGGGTCGGCGGCAGAGATCGACATGCGACGATTTCGTCGACACTTTCCTGCGACCACTCGACGTCTCCGCGTCGGCAGAAACGGTGGCTGTGACTATTCGCCTGAATTCTCCGGAAACTACTGTCGCGCCCTTCGGCGAATGGGACTCGCCGATCACCGCCGCGGTGGCCACCGCGGGGATGAGTGCCGGGCGGATCGGTGCTCCCGCCTACGTCGGGACGGTCGGCGAGGAGGTGTGGTGGGTCGAGCCCCGCCCCGATGAGGACGGACGCATGGTCCTCGTGCGGAGCCGCCAGGACGGTCCCGCACCGTCGCTGCTGCCCGCGCCGTGGGACGTGCGCAGCCGGGTGATCGAGTACGGGGGGCTGCCGTGGGCGGCCGCCGCCGGTGACCGGGGCGTGCTCGCGGTGTTCGTGAACCTCACCGACCAGCGGCTGTACGCTTACGAGCCCGACGCCGGCGGCGCCGAGCCACGGCCGCTGACCCCGCTCTCCCCGGTCGGGGGCGGGCTGCGCTGGGCCGAGCCCGAGATCGACCTGGCTCTCGGCGAGGTCCGCTGCGTACTGGAGGAGTTCACCGGCGACGGCCCCCTGGACGTACGCCGGGCGCTCGCCGCCGTCCCGCTGGACGGAGCGGCTGCCGAGGACCGGTCCGCCGTCCGCGAGCTGTGCGACGACAGCCGCCGGTTCGTCGCCGGCCCCCGGTACTCCCCGGACGGCTCCCGCGCGGTGTGGTTGGCCTGGGACCACCCGTACATGCCGTGGGACGCGGCCGAGCTCGTGATCGCCGACGTCGCCGAGGACGGCCGCCTGCAGCGGGAGCGCACGCTGATCGGCGGTCCGGGTGATCCGGTCGCCCAGGCCGAGTGGCTGCCGGGCGGTGACCTGCTGGTCGCCTGCGAGCGCACCGGATGGTGGAACCTCTACCGCGTCGACCCGGGCACGGGTGATGCGGTGGCGCTGCACCCGGCCGAGGAGGAGTTCGCCGGGCCCCTACGACTCGGCGTGCGCTGGTTCGTCCCACTTCCGGATGGGCGGGTCGCCGTGTTGCACGGGGTCGGCCCGCAGCGACCTGCCGTGCTCGACCCGGCCACCGGTGAGCTCACCGAGGTCCCCGGGGAGCGGTCCGAGTGGCTGCCGTTCCTGGCCGCATCGGGCACCCGGGTGGTCGGCGTCGCCGCGAGCCCGTCGCAGGCCTATGCCGTCGTCGAGTTCGACGCGACCACCGGACGGAGCAGGGCCCTCAGCGAGCAGCGCGACGGCGTGGACCCCGAGGTCCTCCCCGAACCGGTGGAGCGCGTCTTCACCGCGGACGGGCAGCAGATTTACGCGCAGGTGTATCCGCCGCGCAACCCCGCCTTCCGCGCGCCGGAGGGCGAGCTGCCGCCCTACGTGGTGTGGGTGCACGGCGGCCCCACCGCCCGGGCCCCGCTCGCGCTCAACCTGGAGATCGCCTACTTCACCTCGCGCGGCATCGGGGTGGTCGAGGTCAACCACGGCGGCTCCACCGGGTACGGGCGCGCCTACCGGGAGCGGTTGCGTGAGCAGTGGGGCGTGGTGGACGTCGAGGACTGCGCGGCGGTCGCACGGGCGCTCGCCGACGAGGGATCGGCCGCCCCCGGGCAGCTGGCGATCCGTGGCGGCAGCGCCGGCGGCTTCACCGCAGCGGCCTCGCTGATGTCGACCGGCGTCTACGCCTGCGCCACGATCCAGTGCCCGCTCCTGGACCTGCACGACTTCGCAAAGGGTGAGACCCACGACTTCGAGTCCCGCTACCTGGAAGCCCTGATCGGCCCACTGGCGGAGGTGCCCGACCGCTACCGGGACCGCTCCCCCGCCTCCCACCCGGACCGCATCACCGTGCCCTTCCTGATCCTGCAGGGCACGGCCGACGTGATCTGCCCGCCCGCCCAGTGCGAGCGGTTCCTGGACCGGATGGCCGGCCGGGCCGTCCCCCACGCCTACCTCACCTTCGAGGGCGAAGGCCACGGCTTCCGGCGCCAGGACACCATGATCACCTGCCTGGAGGCCGAACTGTCGCTGTACGGACAGGTCTGGAACTTCACCCCACCCGCCATCCCCACCCTCCCCCTGGCCGCCGACCCAGCCCCCACCCCGTAACACGGAGCGGGCGCGGGCGCGGCGCGTTCCGGAGCCGTACTGCTGTTGTGGGGCCGTCCGAACAGCAGTACGGCTCCGTAGTGCGAAGCGGGGGAGGGTGCGGATGTTGGACCTGGTCCATGGTTCGTGCCCCGTGCTAGCGTCCCGAACGAACGGTCGGTAGAGCGTTTCGGGAGGCTTGCTATGGCGCCGGTGCTGGGCAGCTACGTCCGTGGCGGATGGCATGTCCCGTCCGATGAGGGACGCCCGCTGTTCGACGCCGTCACCGGCGAGGAGGTCGCCCGCGTCTCCTCGTCCGGAATCGACATGGCCGCGGTGCTCGACCACGGCAGGCGGGTGGGCGGGCCCGCCCTTCGGGAGCCGACCTTCCACCAGCGCGCGGGGTTGCTGAAGGCCCTCGCCGGGCACCTGCGCGAGCACCGCGAGGAGCTCTACGCGGTGTCCGCCCGCACCGGCGGCACGCCGTTCGACGCGAAGTTCGACATCGACGGCGGCATCGGCGTGCTGCAGGCCTACGCGAGCAAGGGCCGTCGCGAACTGCCGAACGACACGATCTACGTCGAGGGCGACGTCGAGCCGCTCTCGCGCGGCGGCACGTTCGCCGGCCAGCACATCGCCACCTCGCTGCGTGGCGTCGCGGTGCAGGTCAACGCGTTCAACTTCCCGGTGTGGGGGCCGTTGGAGAAGTTCGCCCCCGCGTTCCTCGCGGGCGTGCCGTCGGTGGTGAAGCCGGCGAGCCCCACGGCGTTCCTCACGGCGAAGCTCGTGGAGCTGGTGGTCGGGTCGGGGCTGCTGCCCGAGGGCACGCTGCAGTTCGTCGCCGGCTCGGTCGGCGACATGTTCGACCACCTCACCGAGCAGGATCTCGTCTCATTCACCGGGTCGGCGTCCACCGCGGCCAAGCTGCGCACCCACCCGGGCATCGTCGGGCGCAGCGTGCGGTTCTCCGCCGAGGCCGACTCGCTGAACCTCTCCGTGCTGGGCCCGGACGCCGGCCCGGGCACGCCCGAGTTCGATCTGTACGTGAAGCAACTGGTGCAGGAGATGACGGTCAAGGCCGGGCAGAAGTGCACGGCCATCCGCCGCGCGTTCGTGCCGGCGGAGCACGTGGACGCCGTGGTCGAGGCGGTGTCGGCCCGGCTGGCGTCCATCGTGGTCGGCAACCCCGCAGCGGAGGCCGTCCGCATGGGAGCCCTGGCGAGCCTCGAACAGCGCGAGGAGGTGCGCCGCAGCGTCAAGGCCCTCGCCGACTCCGGGCGCATCGTGTTCGGCGACCCGGAGAAGGTCGACGTCGTCGACGCCGACGCCGAGCGCGGCGCGTTCATCTCCCCGATCCTGCTCACGGGCGACCCGGACCGCGCCGAACCGCACGAGGTGGAGGCGTTCGGCCCGGTCTCGACCGTGCTCCCCTACTCCTCCACCGAGCAGCTGATCGACTACGCCGCTCGCGGGCAGGGCAGCCTCGTGGGCTCGGTCGTCACCGGCGACACCGGCTTCGCCCGGGACGTCGTGCTCGGCGTCGCACCGTGGCACGGCCGGCTGCTCGTGCTCACCCAGGCCGACGCGAAGGAGTCGACGGGCCACGGCTCGCCGATGCCGCAGCTCGTGCACGGCGGCCCCGGCCGGGCCGGGGGCGGGGAGGAGATGGGCGGCATCCGCGGGGTGCTGCACCACATGCAGCGCACCGCCGTGCAGGCCGACCCCGACACGCTGACCGCCATCACCGGCCGGTGGGTGGCGGGTTCGCGGCGCACCGAGACCGACGTGCACCCCTTCCGCAAGCACCTCGAGGAGCTGCGGATCGGCGACGCGATCGTCGCGGGCCCACGCACCGTCACGCAGGACGACGTGGAGCACTTCGCGGAGTTCACGGGCGACACCTTCTACGCGCACATGGACGCGGAGGCCGCCGCAGCCAACCCGCTCTTCGGCGAACGGGTGGCCCACGGCTACCTGGTGGTCTCGCTCGCCGCCGGCCTCTTCGTCGATCCCGACCCTGGCCCGGTGCTCGCCAACTTCGGGGTCGACCGCCTGCGCTTCCTCACCCCGGTGCGGTTCAGCGACGCCCTGACGGTGACGCTGACCTGCAAGCAGGTGACCCCACGCGACTCGGCGGACTACGGAGAGGTGCGCTGGGACGCGGACGTGACGCGGCAGGACGGCGAGTCCGTGGCCCGCTACGACGTGCTCACGCTCGTGGCGAAGAAGAACAAGAAGACCGCGTGATGACCGCATCCGCCACCCGCAGGTTCGGCGCCGCGCCGCCTGCCGAGCTGCTCGACCCCGCGGAGCGCATGTCGGTCGACGAGCTGCGTGCCCTGCAGCTCGAGCGTCTGCAGTGGACATTGCGGCACGCCTACGAGAACGTCCCGCACTACCGGGCGAGCTTCGACGCGGCGGGCGTGCGTCCCGAGGACTGCCGCGAGCTCTCGGACCTCGCGAAGTTCCCGACGACGTCGAAGGCCGATCTGCGCGAGAACTATCCGTTCGGGATGTTCGCGGTGCCCCAGGATCAGGTCCGGCGGATCCACGCCTCGTCCGGCACCACGGGCAGGCCCACGGTCGTCGGCTACACCGAGCGCGACATCGACACGTGGGCCACCGTGATGGCTCGCTCGATCCGCGCGGCGGGCGGCCGCCCGGGGCACAAGGTGCACAACGCCTACGGGTACGGGCTGTTCACCGGCGGTCTGGGCGCGCACTACGGCATCGAGAAGCTCGGGGCCACGGCCATCCCGGTGTCGGGCGGCATGACCCCTCGTCAGGTCCAGCTCATCCAGGACTTCCGGCCCGACATCATCATGCTCACGCCCAGCTACATGCTCACGATCGTCGACGAGTTCGAGAAGCAGGGGATCGATCCGCGGTCCTCGTCGCTGCAGGTCGGGATCTTCGGGGCGGAGCCGTGGACCGAGCAGATGCGCGCCGAGATCGAGGAGCGCATGGACATCCACGCGGTCGACATCTACGGCCTGTCCGAGGTGATGGGCCCCGGCGTGTCGCAGGAGTGCGTGGAGACGAAGGACGGGCTGCACATCTGGGAGGACCACTTCTACCCTGAGGTGGTCGACCCGTTCGAGCCGAGCGAGGGCGTGCCGCTGCCCGACGGCGAGGAGGGCGAGTTGCTGTTCACCTCGCTCACCAAGGAGGCGCTGCCGATCATCCGGTACCGCACCCGTGACCTCACCCGACTCCTGCCCGGTACGGCACGGCCGGGGATGCGCCGGATGCAGAAGATCACCGGGCGCAGCGACGACATGATCATCCTGCGCGGGGTGAACCTCTTCCCGACCCAGGTCGAGGAGATCGTGCTCCGCACCGCGGGCCTGTCACCGCACTTCCAGCTCGTGCTGAGCACCGAGGGCCGGATGGACGCTCTCACCGTGCGCGTCGAGGCCCGCCCCGACACCCCGGCGGAGCGGAGGCTCGACGCGGCGCGCGAGCTCATGACCTCAGTCAAGGAGACCGTCGGCGTCACGGTCGGCTGCGACGTGGTCGATCCCGAGACGCTGGAGCGCTCGGTCGGCAAGCTCCAGCGTCTCAAGGACCACCGCAACAGGTGACGCTCAGGCGGTGAGCGCCCGCTCGTGAGCATCGCGGTGCTCACAGAACTCCGGCCGGTCGTCCATGGCCGCTGCGATACGGAAGTGGACGCCCGCCTCCTGGTGCCGGCTGCGCCGCTCCAACGTGCGTCCCAGCGCGAACCGGGCGTACGCGTCGGTCGGCGCCAGCGCCACGGCGCTCTCCAGCGCCTCCTGGGCCTTACCGAGCTGTGCCGAGTGGTAGTACGCGCGTCCCAGCAGCAGCTGCCCTGCGGCCTGCCCGCGCAGTTCCTCCGCCAGCGGCTCCAGCAGGTCCAGCGCCTCCAGGGGCTTTCCGGCATCCAGGTACGCCCCGGCCAGCCGGTACCTCTCGTTCTCCTGCATCGAAACCACCTCCGAGGAGAGGAACTGCATACCCCTGACCAGTATTCCGGCGATCAGTCGTCAGGGGCCGGGAGCCCGGCGAGCACGCGTTCGAAGGCGGCAGTGAGCACGGTCAGCTCGTCGTCGGTGAGGACGTCGAAGAAGAGGCTCCGCACGGACTCGACGTGCGACGGAGCGGCCGCGACGATCGCCGCCCGGCCCTCTGCGGTGAGTCGCACCATCGATCCCCTGGCGTCCTCGAAGCACTCCTCGCGCACGACGAGGCCGCGCTTCTCCATGCGTCCGACCTGGTGGGAGATCCGGCTGCGCTCCCAGCCCACCAGCTTCCCGAGATCGCGCGCCCGCAACAGGCCGCCCGGGGCCTCCGACAGCGGCACCAGCAGTTCGAACTCGGGGCCGGACAGCCCGCTGTCACGGACGAGCCTGC
The DNA here is from genome assembly GCF_059359135.1 of Pseudonocardia sp. OZ21. NCBI lineage: Bacteria > Bacillati > Actinomycetota > Actinomycetes > Pseudonocardiales > Pseudonocardiaceae > Pseudonocardia > Pseudonocardia sp. OZ21. The sequence continues at coordinate 117,846 of NZ_JCADBN010000007.1, read as the reverse complement.
GCCACAGTGCCCCGTCCAGCCGCACCCGGAGGCCGCGATAGCTCAGCCAGAGACGCGCCTCCCGCTCGTCGAGCCATCGCGCTTCGGTCACGCGCACAGTCTACCGGGATGTTGACGCATCATTAAAACCTCGTATCGTGGACGTATCAACAAAAAGGAGTTGATCCCATGCCGGCCATCACCGTCGACAACCTGCTCGTCCTCCCCCGCATCCCACGTGCCGACCCGGGCACGTCCGTCGCACGCCCGGTCGGGCGGGTCGTCACCTCGCACCGCCAGCTCGAAGGCGCCGGGATAGAGATCAGCCGCCCCTTCCCGGGCGGCCTCACGATGGCCGAGGCGGACCCGTTCCTGCTGCTCGACCACGTCGGTCCGACGGTGAACGCGCCCGAGGAGACGACCGGCGCACCGTGGCACCCCCACCGGGGCTTCGAGACGGTCACCTACCTCCTCGACGGCGAGATCTCCCACCACGACACCAACGGTGGCGGCGGAGTGATCGGCGAGGGCGAAGCGCAGTGGATGACGGCGGGCAGCGGCATCCTGCACGACGAGCTGCCCACCGAGCGGATGTACCGCGCGGGCGGCCCGATGCACGGAGTGCAGCTGTGGGTCAACCTGCCCGCATCGCTCAAGATGACCAACCCGCGCTACCAGTCGATCACGCGCGACACCCTGCGTCTGCTCACATCCGACGACGGGGGCGCGCTGATCCGGCTGATCGCGGGTGACATCGCCGGCTTCACCGGGCCCGGCTCCACGCACACCCCCATCACCTACGCCCACGCGACGCTGGCCCCCGGCGCGAAGATCGCCGTTCCGTGGCAGCCCGAGTTCAGCGCGTTCGCCTACGTGCTGACCGGCCGAGGAACCGCCGGCGCGGAGGGCCGGCCGGTGGAAGCCGGCCAGCTCGCCGTCTTCGGACCGGGAGGCCACCTCGTGCTGGGGGCCGGCGACGGGCGCAGCGAGCCGTTCGACGTGCTCCTACTGGGTGGCCTGCCGATCTGCGAGCCGGTGGCGCACCACGGCCCGTTCGTGATGAACACACGGCGGGAGATCGTCCAGGCGCTCGAGGACTTCCGGGCCGGCAGGCTGGGCATGATCCCTGTCCACCAGCTCGCACCACGCAAGTACTCGTGAACGCGAACGTCCCGCACCCGAACGGGTGCGGGACGTTCGCCCTTCGACCCGCAACCGAAGGGAGCTGTTCGCCGTCGGTCAGGCTGCCCGAAGTGGGGCGAGCGCGACACTCCAGGCGACCACCTGGTCGAGCATGGCGGTGACCTGCTCGGCCTGGTGGGCGCCGGGGGTGAACTCGCTGAAGTTCGTGAAGTCGGTGAACAGCGACAGGGCAACCTGGGCGCGCACGTCGGCCACCTGCAACTCCCCCATCACCAGGCGCAGGTGCTCCACGGCGCGGGCACCACCGACCGCGCCGTAGCTCACGAAGCCTGCCGCCTTGTTGTTCCACTCGGCGGAGAGAAAGTCGATCGCGTTCTTGAGCGCGCCGGACGTGGAGTGGTTGTACTCGGGCGTGACGAACACGAAGCCGTCGAAGGAGCGGATCTTGTCCGCCCAGACCTTCGTGTGCGGCTGGCTGTACTGGCCCATCGACGGCGGGATCGCCTCGTCGAGGTGGGGGAGCTTGTAGTCGAGGAGGTCGACGAGCTCGTACTCGGCATCGCTGCGCTGCTTGGCGATGTCCAGGACCCAACGGGCGACGGCCTCGCCGTTACGGCCGGGGCGCGTGCTGCCGAGGATGATCGCGATCTTGGTCATGACGGTTACTGCTCCTGTGCTGGACTCAGCCCCGATCGGGACTCTGCTGACGCATCAACAAACTATGGCTCGTGATGATGTCGTGTCAACAACTTGCGTCCGTCCTCACCGCTCGGACGACCTCGCGGACCACATCTCGTGACGCTCCGCAGGCCGCTCCCGCTTGCCGCCATCCGATCGCCGAGGAATGGGCCCGACAGAGTGGTTGCCGTTGGGCGAGCCGGCCGACGGGGTACCCGGGAAGATGTGGATAGCCGCCATCGTCGTCCCACTCGTGTTGCTGGCCGCGCCGCTCTGGCTCGCACACCTGGAGGATCGCGTGATCAGCGGCGTCCGCCCGTCCGGTACGCCTGACCCCGCCCTGTCCGGCGGGCTCCAGGCGGCACCGGAACCGACCGAACCCGACGCGGCTGCCCAGGAGTTCACCCCGGAGCCGGTCCACATCAGCGGGGCGAGCCCGTTCGCCGCTGCCGGACACCCGGACCACCGGGCCGCGTGACGTAGGGGTCAGAGCCCGCCCGGTGCGCGGCGCTCCACCACACCGCGGACGAACGCGGCCTGCCCGGCATGCTGCAGGTCGTCGCTCACGACGCTGACCAGCCGCACCGCGAGCGTCACCGGCGGATCCCAGTTCTCGTCGACCACCCGCGCGAGCTCTGCCTCCTCGAGCCTCTCCAGGAAGCGGAGGGTCTGCGCGTGGACGGCGTCGTGGTAGCCGAGAAGCAGATCCGCGGAGTCGACCCGCACGCTGTCGACGTCCGCCGAGCGGTGGCCGTACCCGATCTCCGTCGCGGAGAAGGGGAACCCGAACCGCTCCGCCCAGCCCTGCGCCGTGTAGACCTGCTCGGCGCCCGCCACGTCGGCGATGTGGTCGTCCTGCACGCGAGTCAGATGCCACACGAGCCAGCCGATCGAGTTGGCGCTGCCGTCGATGCGGTACGCCAACTGTTCGGTGGTCAGCCCTGTGGCCGCGCCGTGGACCTCCTCACGGATCCTGCTGAAGGCATCGGTCAACAGCTGGGCACTCGTCACAGGTCTCTCCTCGGGACGTGGTCGTGGGGCTCCCACGCTGCCCGCCCGGCCGGTCGCGTGCACGGCGGAGGGAGGAGGGTCAGCCGGCGAAGACGCCGATCCCGTTGGGCACGAGGCGCGCGGACGGGTCGGACGGGTCGTTGACGACGGCGACCTCCGATGCGCCCGGAGCGCGGTGCACCAGAGTGGACGACCCCCCACCGTCGAGGTTGACGGCGTCGTCGAGGCCCATCTCCCGAAGGAGCGAGGCCAGCTCGGCGAGCGTCGCCCCGACGCTGTCGGACTGCCGCCCGTCGAGCGTGACCAGGACGATGTCACGGCCGTCCCGGCTCATCCCCACGGCGCTGCGCGGGGCGCGGGCGCGATCGTCGAGCCCGGCCACGAGCGCCGAGTCGACGAGGATGGGTGTGCCCCCGATGGCGAACTGAGGCTGCACCCCGCTGGCGGGCACCAGTGAGTACGCGACCTTCACGGGATCGCCGACCCGGAGTGAGCGCACGGCGGCGGCGCCCTCGTCGCGACCGGTCAGCACGACGTCGCCGTCCGGTATCCGGCCGCCGACCGGCGGGCCGGCGAGCGCCACCGCACCGTCGTGGACCAGCACCTCCGCCTGGTCCGCCGCGCATGGCGCGTCGCGATCGACGTCCGACCCGCAGAGCGTCCTCGCGCGGTCGACCAGACCCCAGTCCGGGGTGAAGACCCCCACCCCGCCAACGGGGACCGCGTACTGGTTGAGCGCCCGCACCGGGAACGTCCCGCGCGGCCCGGTCACCTGGCCCTCCAGGCGCAGCCGGTCGATCCGGCCGACCCGGTCGACGCCGACGGCGAAGACGTAGTCGATCTCCGCGCCGGGCACGGCCGGCCCCATCCGCCTGCCGTGGGGCACCGCGGCCTTGAGCGGCTGACCCCTGGTCACGGCCGGTCCCGCGGGCGCGTTGGTGCGGCCGATGTCGAAGAAGTCGCCGTTGATGCCCGCGACGGCACCGCTGCGGTTCGCCATCGCGGCGACCGGGGCACGCGCGGCCACCGCGCCGGGCGTGAGCAGGTCGGTCCGGACCTCGGGCTGGGTCAGGTCGACATCGACGACGTCACCCATGACCCGGCCGCCCGCCGCGGTGGTGACGAAGTCCCGGTGCGTCACCCCGAGAGCGACGGGCGACATCGGCCCGATTTCGCCGAGGACCCGGTCGGGACCGCCCTCGGGCGTCGGGCTGGGCGGCGTCGGCACCTCTGTTGCGGGTGCGAACGTCAGCACGGCCGTTGCGAGGAGAGCGAGCACCTCGCGCGTGCGTCCGATCCGTGGTGCCCGCATCGGCCCTCCCGTGGCGTGATCACGATCGCGGAGGAGATCTGATCACGCGGCGTGCAGGGTGGACAGCACGTCGGCCGCAGCTTCACCCGGCGGAGACCGAGGCACCGCCCGGCCCGGTGACGCCTCTGGACACGGTGAGGGTCGGGTGGAGCGGGTTGCGATGGGCGTGTCGCACGGCGCCGGCTTGCCCGTACCGGCTGCGCGGGCCACCCTGGGGGCGTGACCGAGCAGGCGATCGAACTCGATCTCGACGAGACCGGCGTGGCAACCGACCTTCCGCAACCCGTGCATTCACGGGACGGCGTCCAACAGGTTCCCTACCGGCCCGTGCAGTTCCGCGATGACGACCTTCCCACCGCGCTGGAACGGTCAGCAGCCTGGCTGCGCCGTGCCCAGGACTGGCTGGGCGAGCCCCTCGATGTCATCGCCGTGCACCTGGACTACGACGACAGTGACGCCGGGCCGTACTACGACGTGAAGCTCCTCTGCAACGAGGAGGACCTCGCGGGCGCGCCCATCGCCGTCCGTGCTCAACAGGCGCAGGCCCCCGCGAGCTGACTCCACTGACGATCACCGGACTGGACGGCAGCGCTGCCGTCCGGTCCGGGGCAGGATGTCGGGGTGGAGGTCTGGCCGGGGGACGCATATCCCCTGGGAGCCACCTTCAACGGCGCGGGCACCAACTTCGCCCTCTTCTCCGAACTCGCCCACCGGGTTGAGCTGTGCCTGTTCGACGACGAGGACGTCGAACACCGGGTGGAGCTGACGGAGGTCGACGGTTCCATCTGGCACTGCTACCTGCCGGGCGCCGGGTCGGGGCAGCGGTACGGCTTCCGGGTGCACGGCCCGCACGATCCCGGTGCCGGCCTGCGGTGCGACCCGGCGAAGCTCCTGCTCGACCCCTACGGCAAGGCGTTCGACGGTCCGGTCGACTGGGACGAGTCGCTCTTCGACTACCGGTGGAACGAGCCGTGGCAGCGCAACGACGACGACTCCGCGCCCCACCAGACCAGGGCGGTGGTGATCAGCCCCTTCTTCGACTGGGGCAACGATCGGCCGCCGCGCACGCGCTACAGCGAGTCGGTGATCTACGAGGCGCACGTGCGCGGCCTGACGGTGCTGCACCCCGAGGTACCGCCCGCGCTGCGGGGCACGTACGCGGGCCTGGCCCACCCGGCGGTCGTCGAGCACCTGCAGCGCCTCGGCGTGACCGCCGTCGAACTGATGCCGGTGCACCAGTTCCTCGACGACCACCACCTCGTCCAGGCCGGGCTGGCGAACTACTGGGGCTACAACACGGTCGGCTACTTCGCCCCGCACCACCGCTACGCGGCCAGGGGCGGGCGCGGCAACCAGGTCACCGAGTTCAAGGCGATGGTCCGGACGCTGCACGAGGCCGGCATCGAGGTGATCCTCGACGTCGTCTACAACCACACGGCGGAGGGCAACCACCTCGGTCCGACGCTCGCGTTCCGCGGGATCGACAACCACTCCTACTACCGGCTGGCCGACGACCGGCGCTACTACACCGACTACACCGGCACCGGGAACACCCTCAACGTCCGCCATCCCCACACCCTGCAGATGATCATGGACTCGCTGCGGTACTGGGTGCTGGACATGCACGTCGACGGGTTCCGCTTCGACCTGGCCGCCGCGCTGGCCCGCGGGCTCTACGAGGTCGACCGGCTCGCCGCCTTCTTCGACCTGGTCCAGCAGGACCCGGTCGTGTCGCAGGTCAAGCTGATCGCCGAGCCGTGGGACCTCGGCGAGGGGGGCTACCAGGTCGGCAACTTCCCTCCACTGTGGACGGAGTGGAACGGGCGCTACCGCGACGCGGTGCGCGACTTCTGGCGCGGCAACCCCGGCACCGTCGGGGAGTTCGCCTCCCGGCTCACCGGGTCGTCGGACATGTACGAGTCCAGCGGTCGGCGGCCGTACGCCTCGATCAACTTCGTCACCGCGCACGACGGCTTCACGCTGCACGACCTGGTCTCCTACAACGGTAAGCAGAACGCCGCCAACGGCGAGGACAACCGCGACGGCACCGACGACAACCGGTCGTGGAACTGCGGCGCCGAGGGCCCCACCGACGACCCGGGGATCCAGGAGCTGCGCGAACGCCAGAAGCGCAACCTGCTCACCACCCTGTTCCTGTCCCAGGGTGTCCCGATGCTGCTGCACGGCGACGAGCTGGGGCGCACGCAGGGCGGCAACAACAACGCGTACTGCCAGGACAACGGGATCTCCTGGGTCGACTGGAAACGGGCGGCCACGTTCGGGTCGCTCACCGACTTCACCGCGCGGCTCGTGCGGCTACGCCGTGAACACCCGGTCTTCCGGCGCCGCCGGTTCTTCCAGGGCAGGCCGGTACGGGGCACGAGCCTCGAGGACCTCGCCTGGCTCACCCCGGCCGGCCTGCCGATGAACGAGGGGCACTGGACAAACGGCGGCACGCACGCGCTGGCCATCTTCTACAACGGCGACGGGATCCCCGAGCCCGACCGCCACGGCCGCAAGCTGCGCGACGACTCGTTCCTGCTGCTGGTGAACGCGACATCGGACGTCGTGGCGTTCACGCTGCCCGGGCCCGCCTACGGAGCCGGGTGGACCGCGGTCCTCGACACGGCCGACCCGCAGCGCGGAGCCCCGGGCCCGGTCGTGCCGCATGCCGCGCGCGCCAGGGCCACGCTCCACGTCACGGCCCATTCGCAGCAGTTGCTGATGCGCACCGCGTGAGCGGTACGGCTCATCCCGCTCTCGACCGGGCGCGCCGGATCGTGGACAGGGCACCGGTGAGGAGGTCACCGGGCCGGGGCACGTGCTTGAGCAGGTCGGTGACCACGCTGTGGCGGAGCACCTTCCCGGAGTAGCTGCCGTGCACCTGGCCCGGCTCGTCGAGCGGCGCGTCGAGGTTGTCCGTCCCGTTGTCCGGGCGGTCGGCCTTCATCTCGTCCACCGCGAAGCGCGGGATCGACATCACGGCGTCCACCAGCGCCGGAGAGAGCCGCTGCCCGGCGACGAAGCCGACGGCCACGCCTCCGACCGCCACCTCACGCCGGGGATGCTCGGCCGCGTGGACGATCGTTTGGGCGACGATCTCCGGCGCGTACACCGGCGGTGGGGGCTTCGGCATCGCCCCCAGCTTGCTGCGGGAGTGCTCGAAGAACGGCGTGTCGATCGCCGCGGGCAGGATGGTGCTGACGGCGATCGGGGCGCCCTCCGCCGCCAGCTCCATCCGCAGCGTGTCGTAGAGCGCGCGTAACGCCCACTTGCTCGCCGTGTACGGGCTCTGCATCGGCACCGACCGCACGCCCTCCAGCGACGAGACCCCGATGATCCCGCCGCCGCCGGCACGACGCAGGGCCGGCAGCGCCGCGTGCACGCCGTGCACGTGGCCGAGGAAGTTGACCCGCATCACCCGGTCGAACTCCCCGGAGCTGATGTCCTCGACGCGGCCGAACACCCCCACGGCCGCCGTGGTGACCCAGGTGTCGATGCGACCGAAGCGATCTTCGGCGGCCACGGCGAGGGCCCGCACGGCCTCCGGCTCGGCGATGTCGGTCGGCACCGCGACGGCCGTGCCCCCCGCGCTCGTGATCTGCTCGACGAGGCTGTCCAGAGCCGGCACCCCGCGGGCCGCGCAGACGACCTTCGCGCCGCGCGCGGCGAACGCGAGCGCACTCGCCCGCCCGATCCCGCTCGAAGCGCCCACGATGACGACCACCTGGTCCGGCACTGGTCTCGGCATGTCGCAGTTCTCCCGTCCGTCGCGGCGACGGACTACCCCGGTCCTCCCGCCGCAACCTCGGGGCGGTCATTTCCGGCGAACGGGGCCGGGACGGAGGACGATGGGTGACGACGACCCCCGTGGAGGTGGACGTGCCGCAGGACCGCCCCGGATCCGGACCCTTCGACGACCTGTTCGAACGCCTGATCGGCAACCTGGAGACCACCCTCGGAAGTGCCATGCCCCGTCCCGACGCCGGGCCGAGGCCGCCGGGTACCCATGCCCGCACTCCGCGGCTCGACCGGTTCGGGCGGGATCTCACCGCAGCGGCCGGGCAGGGGCGGCTCGACCCGGTCATCGGCCGGGACGCGGAGGTCGAGCAGGTCCTCGAGGTGCTGGCCCGCCGCACCAAGAACAACCCGGTACTGGTCGGCGACCCCGGCGTCGGCAAGACGGCGATCGTGGAGGGCATCGCGCAGCGGGTGGCCGACGGCGAAGTGCCCGAGGCGCTGAAGGACGTGCGCGTGGTCTCTCTCGACCTGGCGGGCATGGTGGCCGGCACGCGGTACCGCGGCGACTTCGAGCAGCGGCTCACCGGCGTCATCGACGAGGTCGTGGCGGCCGAGCGGTCGATCGTGCTGTTCGTCGACGAGTTGCACGCCGTGGTGGGTGCTGGAGCGGCCGAGGGCGGCGCGATGGACGCCGGCACCCTGCTCAAACCGGCGCTCGCCCGCGGCGAGCTGCAGCTCATCGGCGCCACGACGCTGCAGGAGTACCGCAAGCACATCGAGAAGGACGCCGCGCTGGAGCGGCGCTTCGAGCCGGTCCGGATCGCCGAGCCCACCGTCGCCACGACGATCGCGATCCTGCGCGGGCTGCGGCAGCGCTACGAGGAGCACCACGACGTCCGGATCGGCGATGCCGCGCTGGTGGCCGCCGCCGAGCTGTCGCACCGCTACGTCACCGACCGGTTCCTGCCCGACAAGGCCATCGACCTCGTCGACCGGGCGAGCGCGCGCGCCCGGATCCAGGCCGGGCGTCCGAACGCCGACCCGCCGGTGGACGAGCGGGTCGAGCAGCTGCGCCGGGCCCGCGACATCGCCGTCGACGCCGAGGAGTTCGAGCGTGCCCACGCGCTCACCCGTGAGATCGACGCCGCGGAGACCGCGTCCGGTGCCACGGCGGGCACCGTCGAGATCACCGCCGACGACGTCGCGGCGGTGCTCGCGCAGAGCACCGGCATCCCGGTCGCCCGGCTCACCACCACCGAACGCGACCGCCTGCTCGACCTCGAGACACTCCTGCACCGCCGCGTGGTCGGGCAGGACGACGCCGTCGAGGCCGTGGCCGACGCGGTGCGCGCGGGCCGGGCCGGGCTGGCGCATCCCGACCGGCCGATCGGGTCGTTCCTGTTCCTCGGCCCCACCGGTGTGGGCAAGACGGAGCTGGCGAGGGCGCTGGCGGAGGCCCTGTTCGGCTCGGCCGACGCGCTGCTGCGTTTCGACATGAGCGAGTACGCCGACCGCGGCAGCGCGATGCGGCTGGTGGGCGCCCCGCCGGGCCACGTCGGGTACGACGACGCGGGCCAGCTCACCGAGGCCGTCCGGCGCACGCGCTACGCGGTGCTGCTCCTCGACGAGATCGAGAAGGCCCACCCGGACGTCACCGCCACCCTGCTCCAGGTGCTCGACGCGGGTCGGCTCACCGACGCGCACGGGCGTGCCGTCGACTTCACGAGCACGGTCGTGATCATGACCAGCAACCTCGGCGCCGACCGGCTCCTCGCCGCGGCGCAGGCGGGGCGGCCCGCCGAAGAGGTGCGCGACCCGGTGCTCGCCGCGATGCGCGCCCACTTCCGTCCGGAGTTCCTCAACCGGATCGACGACATCGTGCTGTTCCACGCCCTCGACCGCGCCGAGCTGCGCCGCATCACCCACCTGCTGCTCGCCGAGACCGGGGAGCGGCTGCACGCGCAGGGCATCACGCTGGACCTCACGGAGAGCGCGGTCGACTGGCTCGCCGAGCGCGGTTACCAGCCCGAGCTCGGTGCCCGGCCGCTCCGGCGCACCATCGCGCGCGAGCTCGACCGCAAGCTCTCCCGCATGATCATCGCGGGCGACCTCGGGCCGGGGCAGCGGATCGTCGTCGACGTGGTGGACGGCGCCCTGGTGCTGCAGCCGCGACAGGACTGACCTGCGCCGGGGCCGCCCGCCGGGCCTGATGGTCGGTGGCCAGGACGTTTCGGCGGCGGGTGGCCCGGGGACCTAGGGCCGAGGGCACGAACCGGACGAGAGCGGGGAGGACGTCGGATGACGTCGGTCAAGAAGCAGCTCAAGAACCTGAAGAAGCGTCAGGATGACCTGGAGCGCGCGCTCCAGGACCTCAAGCCCAAGCGGATCCGCAAGCTCGCCCGCCGACTACGCACGAAGAGCCACGACAACAGGTTCGCCTCCCGGCTCAAACGGCGCATCACCCGCTGACCCCCACACCACCCGGGCACGCGAGTGCCCCATTTCCGCATGCCCCCCGTGCCACCGAGCCGGCCGACAGGCTGCGCGGAGCCACCCCGGCCACGCGACGGCCGTCGAGCTACGGGCCCACGCCCGCGCTGATCGTTCCGAGATGCGCCCGTTCGCCCCCGCCGAGACCGATCCACGAACCTCAGAACGATCACCGGCCCCTGCCCCGGCCCCCGCGCGCGCTGATCGTTCCGAGATCCGGCTGTTCGCCCCCGCCAGGGCGAATCCGAGGATCTCGCGGCGATCACCGACCGGGCCGCCCGACGGACCGTCGCCACCACCCACCGCGACCGGGACATCACCTCCCGCGCTCGGAACCGAAATACGTCCCATTCGCACCGTGGCAGTCGGTCATCTCTGCCGATACGTCACTGTCGTGTGAGGGGATAGACAGCCGTACCGGTCCTCCGACCAGCGGTTTCGGCGTTCACTGGGAGATGGTTCCTTCACGAGCCAGAAGTTCACGGAGTCGCCTCGGGATTCGCACCCGGACGGCCGCCGGGCGGAGCGGCCCGGCGAGACCTGGGAGGCAAGAATGAGCATCGACACCAACAGCCGTTCGACCACCGCCGTTGAAGCACAGGACTACAACTTCTGGCGCGAGCACACCACGATCGCGCTGTCGCCGGTCGCCGCACCGTCCATCCTGGGGCTGTTCGGCTTCGCTGCGGCCACCTTCATGGTCGCCGCCAACCTGGCGGGCTGGTACGGCAACACGTCGACCCCGCTGATCCTCTTCCCGTTCGCGCTGGCCGCGGGCGGTGTCGCGCAACTGCTCGCCGGCATGTGGTCCTACCGGGCGCGTGACGCGGTCGCCACCGCGATGCACGGCATCTGGGGTTCGTTCTGGATCGGCTACGGTCTCTACAACCTGCTCATCGCCCTGGGCGTGCTGCCCGCCGCAGCCACCAACGCCACGGCCGCAAGCGCCTTCGGCTTCTGGTTCGTGGTGCTGGCCGCGATCACCGTGGTGGGCGCGATCGCCGCGAGCCAGGAGAACGCCGCGCTGACCGCGGTGCTGGGTACCTTGGCCATCGGCTCCGCCCTGCTCGCCGTCGCCCTGCTGGGCGCCCTGCCGGTGGTGCAGATCATCGCCGCCTACGTGCTGCTCGTCTCCGCCGTCCTGGCCTGGTACGTCGGCAGCGCGCTGATGCTCGAGGCCACCTTCAAGCGCGCCGTCCTGCCGGTCGGCAAGCGCAACGCGGCCGCGACGGACTCCGACGCCCTCCCGCGCAACCTGATCCAGTACGAGGCAGGCGAGCCGGGCGTCAAGGCCGGGCAGTGACCCGACCGGAACACCCGGCTCACTGAGACTCCGCCACTGCGCGCCCCCGACCGGGTGCGTGGTGGCGGTCCCGTGCAGCGCACCTGCCGATGCTCTCGACCGCCCGGAGCGGCTCTTTCGCGCGTAGCGTCGTCCGGTATGGCCGATCAGAGTCCGAGTGAGCAGGCCCGTGAGGCCGTGCTCAGGGCGATCATCAAGTCCGCTCCGTCAGTGGGCAACAGCCCGGCGGGCATCCGCGACCTCGCCGAGGCGTACGCGCTCCTGGAACGGGACCTGGTCCCCAACGCCGGTGTGGTGCACAACAAGACCTGAGCGCCGCCGGGAGCCGTAGATTCCACGGCATGGTGCGGACGATCCGGTTCCACGAGACCGGCGGCCCCGAGGTGCTGCGCTACGAGGACCTCCCGGTCCGTGCCCCAGGGCCGGGTGAGGTGCGCATCCGGGTCGACGCGATCGGTCTCAACCGCGCGGAGGTCAACTTCCGGCGCGGTACCTACCTCGAACAGCCCGCGCTCCCGGCCGGCCTGGGCACCGAGGCCTCCGGCGAGGTGCTGGAGGTCGGGCCCGGCGTCGAGCGCTGGACGGCCGGCGACGCCGTGAGCGTGGTGCCGGCGTTCTCCCAGAACGACTACCCGGTGTACGCCGAGGAGGCTGTCGTGCCGGCGGCGGCACTCGTCGCCCGCCCCGATGGCATGGACGCGGTCACCGGCGCCGCGATCTGGATGCCCTACGTCACCGTCTACGGGATGGTGCAGGAGATCGTCCGGGTCCGGCCGGGAGACCACGTGCTCGTCACGGCCGCGGCCAACAGCATCGGCATGGCCGCACTGCAGGTCGTGCGCCACCTCGGCGCGATTCCGATGGCCACCACACCGCGCGCAGACCAGCGGTCCGCCCTGCTCGACGCGGGCGCCGCCGTGGTCGTCGTCACCGGCGCCCACGACGACCCCGACGGCGCCGCCGAACTGCCGGCGGCCGTCCGCGCCGCTACCGGCGGGCACGGCGCCGACCTGGTGCTCGACGCGGTCGGCGGACCGCAGGTGGCGCACCTCGTGGCCGCCTGCGCCCCCGGCGCCACGGTGATCGTGCACGGCGGCCTGTCCGGGCAGCCCACGCCGCTGCCCGGCGGCGGGTACGCGCCGGTGTGGCTGCGCCGGTACCGCGTATTCGAGATCACCGCCGACCCGGCAGCGCTGCGCCGTGCCGAACACTTCGTCCGCTCCGGTCTCGCCACGGGTGCGTTCGCGCCCGTCGTCGACCGCATCTTCGACTTCGACGACGTCGCCGCCGCGCACCGCTACATCGACTCGCCCGAGCGCGGGCCAGGCAAACCGGTTATCCGGCTCCAACGCCCCTCTCGCTGAGCACAGCGCCCCGGAATCGGCGACCCTGCGCGCACCGGGCAGCGGGCCCCGGGTCAGGAGGGACGATGTCTCGACCGCTTCCGTCGCGCTGGTCCAGGCCTCTCCCCACCGGATCGACGAGCCGTGGGGCGCGTTCGGCACCGAGGTGTCGGAACTGGTAGCCGACCTTCCGGCGACCCGGCTGGTGGTCTACCCGGAACCATCCCGCAGACCATCCTGCTCGTCGCGCTCATCGGCGGCGTGGTCTTCATCGTCGTCGGCTACGCGGCGCAGCTGGTGCGGCCGGGAGGGGTGTTCGACACTCCCGACGCCGAGTCCTCCGCGGCGTTCACCCTCGCCCGTGACATCGGCGGCTGTTCTCCTCGATCTTCCTCGCCGGTCTGGTGCTCGCCCAGTTCGCCTCCGGCCTCGCCGCGCAGGCCGGGGCGTCCCGCCTGATGTACGCGATGGGCCGGGACTCGGTGCTGCCCCACCGCGTCTTCGGCTACCTGCAGCCCCGGTTCCGCACCCCCGCGCTGTGCATCGCCATCACCGCGCTGGTCGGGCTGATCGCCCTCGCGATCGACGTCGCCACCTCCACGTCGTTCATCAACTTCGGGGTGACCGCGCACACCGGCCGGCCACCGCGCACATGTCCTGACGTGTGTGCGGTGACCACGGGGTGTGCGCGGTGGTGACGCGGCTCACGCGGCGGCCGTGAACCGACCGGAAGATCGCGGAGTCTCCTCTCTGTGGGCGGATTGTGACGTCCGCTGACGGGAGAGGTGGATATGGCTCGGATAGTCGTACTGGGCGGGGCGTTGACCGGCCTCGCCACCGCAGCGCTGCTCGGCCGGGACGGTCACGACGTCACGGTGCTGGAGCGCGACGTGGCGGAGCCGAAGGGTGACGCGGACGAGCTGTGGCGCACGTGGGAGCGGCCGGGCGTCAGCCAGTTCCGGCTTCCCCACATCATGCTGGGCGCCTGGAACAAGGTGATGGAACAGGAGCTGCCCGAGGTCCTCGACGAGGTGGTGCGGCTGGGCTGCAGCCACGTCAACATGATCGCGATACAGCCGGACACCCTCACCGGCGGCCCCCGCCCGGGTGACGAGGAGCTGCGCAACCTGATAGGTCGCCGCCCGGTCGTGGAGGCGGCGCTGGCGACGGTCGCGGCGCGCACGCCGGGCGTGTCGATCAGGCGCGGGACGAAGGCCGAGTCGCTCGTGGCCACCGCGGGAGCCGACGGAGTTCCGCAGGTCGGGGGCGTGGTGACCCAGGACGGCGAGGTGCTGACCGCCGACCTCGTGGTCGACGCGATGGGTCGTAACACCACGCTCGACCGGATGCTCGACGCGATCGGAGCGGGCGGACCCGAGGTGCAGGCGGAAGACCTCGGTTTCGTCTACTACTGCCGGCACTTCCGCAACGACGAGCCTGCGACGATGCCCGTGGTGGGCGCGGTCATCCCGTACGAGGGCATGACACTGCTCGTCATCCCCGCCGACGCCGACACCTACTGCCTGGTCTTCTCGGTGGCGAGCAACGACCACGAGATGCGTGACCTGCGGGAGGTCGACGCCTGGGAACGCGCGCTGGCCCTCTTCCCGAACTTCGCGCCGGTGCGTGCGGTATCCACACCGATCACCGACATCCAGGTGATGAACGGTGGCGGCGACCGGCGCCGATCCCTCCTCGTCGACGGCGCGCCGGTGGTGACCGGGCTGGTCGCCGTCGGCGACTCCGCCGTCAGGACCAACCCCCTGCTCGGGCGCGGCGCGTCGACGGGCCTCGTGCAGGCGCGCACGCTGCGAGACGTGCTCCGGGAGGTGGCACCCGATCGGCCCGACGATCTGGCGCTCCGCTTCGGGGAGGCGGTTGATGCGACCGTCGGCCCGATGTACCGGTTCACGCTCGACCAGGACCAGCACCGGATGGCCGAGGTCCAGGCGGAGATCGCCGGCGAGCCGTACCCGCCGGCCGGCGCGGGCTGGCGACTCCAGCGGGCGCTCCAGATGATGTTCTCGCAGGATCCTGCCGCGTTGCGCGCCATCTTCCGGGCGGCCCACCGCATCGAACCTTTCGACGCCGACACGCTGCCGGACGCGCTGCGTGTCAAGATCGAGGCGCTCGACGTCGACCGGCCTGTCTACCCGCCGGGCGGCCCGACCCGAGCCCAGCTCCTGGCCGCCGTCGGCGGGCGTCGGGTGCAGAGCGCCCCGGCGTAGCGGTAACGACCGGCGCCGTCCGCCATCGCCCGGGGCAGCGGTTCAGCTGCCCTGGGCGAACGGCACGAGCAGCTCGTGTTCGAGCAGGTAGCGCAGGATGAACTCGTGTGACGTCGCGAGGTGCATGCGGGTGAGCTCGGCGGCCGCGGGGGCGTCGCCCGCCCGGACCGCGTCGAGGATCTGCCGGTGCTCGTCGTACAGATGGTCGACCTTGCCGATCACGCCGACGTGGAGGTACAGGTAGCGGTCGGTGAGCCGCCTGAGGTGCTCGGTCAGCTCGATCATCCGCGGCCGGTCGGCGCAGGTGTAGACGTGCTCGTGGAACCGGGCGTTGGCGTCGAGCCACTCGGCCGGTGACGGGTCGGCCTCCATCACCTCGACCAGCGCCGCCATCTGCGCGATCTGGGCTCGGCCGACGTTGGGCACGGCGAGCCGCGTGAGCACCGGCTCGACGGCCTCGCGCAGCTCGTAGAGCTCCTGCAGCTCGGCGATCGACAGCTCCCGCACGACGGACGTGGTCGGGCCGAGATCGACCAGTCCTTCGCTCGCCAGCACCTGCAGCGCGTCGCGGGCCGGCATCCGGCTGACGTCGTACTCCGCCGCGAGCCGGGCCTGCGACAGCACCGTGCCGGGCTTCAGGTCACCGCTCAGAACCCGGCGGCGCAGATCCCGCGTAATCCGCCCTGCAGCCGACTCGGCCGCCATATGACCCTCCCGCCATCCCCGCGGCCAGTATGCACTCCGGGCCCAAATCCTCAAGATCCGCGCCTCTGTGTGCCGCTTGTCACCCCGAGAGCACGGAGCTAGCGTCAACCCGTATACCGATAACGGCACGGCGTATACGAGTTGAGGAGTTCGACGATGACCATCACCGCTCCGTCCACCGCGGACACGGATCCGATCGGGGGACTGCCGACCGGGTTGCGCATCGGAGGCCGCGTCGTGGACGGGCGCGCCGCACCGATCCCCGTCACGAACCCGGCCACCGGCGAGGTCTTCGCCCACGTTGCAGGCGCCAGCGAAGAGGACATCGACGACGCCGTCCGTGTCGCGGACCGGACCTTCCGCTCCGGGGTGTGGCGCGATCTCCCGATCCACGAGCGCGCCCGCCTGGTCAACCGGTTCGCCGACGGCATCGAGGCCCGGATGACCGAGCTCTACCGGCTCGAGACGATGAACAACGGCCGGCCGATCACCGAGACCAAGGCCCAGATCACGCGGCTCGCGGAGTGGTACCGGTACAACGCGGCCCTGCTGCTGGCCGACCGCGGCTCGGTGGTCCCGCTGCGCGGTGACTACCACGCGTACACCAGCCGGTTCCCGCTCGGCGTGGTCGGGATCCTGTCCTCCTTCAACCACCCGATGATGATCGCGTCGAAGAGCCTCGCTCCCGCGCTGGCCACCGGCAACACCGTGGTCCTCAAGCCGTCCGAGCAGACCCCGCTCACCGCGCTGCTGCTGGGCCAGATCGCCCAGGAGGCCGGGATCCCCGACGGCGTCCTCAACGTGGTGCCCGGACTCGGCCCGACCGCGGGCGCGGCACTGACCGAGCACCCGCTGGTCAAGAAGGCCGTCTTCACCGGCGGCACCGAGCCCGGCCGGGCGATCGCGCTCGCCACGGCCAAGCGGTTCGCCAAGGCGACGTTGGAGCTCGGTGGCAAGTCCCCCGTCCTGATCTTCGACGACACGCCCGTCGACGTCGCTGCCCGCGGAGCAGCGTTCGGTGGCTTCATCGGAGCGGGCCAGACCTGCATCGCCGGCAGCAGGCTGCTGATCCAGCGGAGCATCTACGACCAGGTCGTGGAGGCGCTGTCGCAGGTCGCCCGGTCGATCCGCATCGGCGACCCCGCACTGGAGAGCACCCAGCTCGGGCCGGTCATCTCGAAGCGGGCGCAGGACCGGATCCTCAACTACGTCGAGATCGGCCGCGCCGAGGGAGCCCGGGTCGCGGCAGGCGGTCGCGCCGCCGAGGTGCCCGGCCTCCCCGGCGGGTTCTTCATCGAGCCCACCGTGCTCGCCGACGTCACCAACGACATGCGGGTCGCCCGCGAGGAGATCTTCGGGCCGGTCGTCGTGGCCATCCCCTTCGACGACGAGGACCACGCCGTCACCCTGGCCAACGACTCGCCGTTCGGGCTCGGTTCCTCGGTGTGGACGCGGGACGTCGCGCGGGCCCACCGGGTGGCCGGCCGGCTCGAGATGGGCATGGTCTGGATCAACGACCACCACCGGCTCGACCCGTCGTCCCCGTGGGGTGGCCTGCGCGAGAGCGGGGTCGGCCGCGAGGGTGGCTGGGAGTCCTTCAACGACTTCACCAACGTCCGCGCGATCACCGTGCGGACGGCCCCTGACGACGTCGACTGGTACGGCGGCGTCGCCACGGAAAGGCTCAACTGATGTCCGGCGCCCTCACCGTCTCCTCCCCGGCCGAAGGCGTCGTGGAGGTGGAGCTGGACAACGGCACCGACAACCTCCTGACCATCGCGATGTGCGAGGAGCTCACCGAGCTTCTGCTGCACCCCCCGGCCGGAGCGCACGTGCTCCGGCTGTGGGCCAACGGCCCGGCCTTCTGCCTCGGGCGCGAGCGGGCCGGTGCCACCCCGGCCGACCTGCACGCCGAGACGCAGGTGCTGGTGGGTCTGCAGCGCGCGCTGCGCAGGACCCCACTGGTGACCGTCGCCGAGGTGCAGGGCGACGCCGCCGGGTTCGGCGTCGGTCTCCTCGCGGCGTGCGACGTCGCGGTCGCGGCGGCGGAGGCGCGGTTCTCGTTCCCCGAGATCGGCATCGGTCTGGCGCCCGCCCTGGTGCTGGCCTGGCTGCCCAAGGTGGTCGGTGAGCGGCAGGCGTTCTGGCTCACCGCCACCGGCGAGAAGATCACCGCCGCGCGCGCTGTCGAGCTCGGCCTGCTCAACGCCGTGGCCGGCAGTCCGGAGGACCTGTCGAAGGACGTCGACGAGCGCGTGGCCGCGCTGCGCGAACGCGATCCCCGCCTGCACACCGAGATCCGGGAGATGTTGCAGGCCGGCCGGGGCCTCGACGAGGACCAGGCCCTCGAACTGAGCGTCGACCGTCTGGTCGTCGGCTCGCTGCGCCGTCTCGGCCAGCTCCCCGGCACCACCTGAACCCGTAGGGCTTGGCAAAGGAGCCGATGTTGCGAGTAGTTGCCCATGGCGCGCGCACCTGGCGTCACGAGATCAGCCGATACCAGTGGGCCGTTCTGGTCGCCACCACCATGGGGTGGGCGCTGGACGGCTTCGATTCCAGCCTCTTCACCCAGGTCGCCGGCCCGGCGACCACCGACCTGCTCGGCCACGCGTCCTCGTTCTACAGCGGCGTCGCCGTCACCGTGTTCCTGTTCGGCTGGGCGGTGGGCGCGGTGGCGTTCGGCGCGCTGGCCGACTACGTCGGACGCGTCCGGGTGCTGATGATCGGAGTGCTGACGTACTCCGTGTTCACCGCGCTGGCCACGCTGTCCGGTGAGTTCTGGCAGTTCGCGGTGCTGCGCTTCATCGCCGGGATCGGTTCCGGGGTGGAGCTGCCGATCGGCGCCGCGCTCGTCGCCGAGGCGTGGAACAACCGCCACCGCGCGAAGGCCAGCGGGATCATGATGTCCGGCCTCGCGATCGGTTCGTTCCTCGCCGCGATCGTCTACAACTTCGTCGGCGGCTTCGGCTGGCGGATCACGCTGGCCTTCGGCATCGTCCCGGCGCTGCTCGTGCTGTTCATCCGCAGCCACGTGCACGAGCCCGACTCGACAGCGCAGGTGAAGGCCGCACGCGCGGTGCGCAAGCAGGAGCGGGCGGCGGGCGCCCACAAGATCGCGGCCGACCGGTTCGTCCTCACCCAGCTGTTCACACCACCGATGCTGCGGCGGACGTTGCCCTGCACGATCATCTGCATCGGCGCGTTGTTCGCCTTCTGGGGCGTCACCACGTGGACCCCGCAGATCGTCCGGATCGTGGTCGGCGAGCACGGCGTCACCGGCAACGCCGCGGTGAGCTACGTGTCGTGGGCCGTGGCCATGCTCAACCTCGGCGGCCTGCTCGGGTACGCCAGCTGGGGCTTCATCGCCGACAAGATCGGGCGCAAGCCCACGTTCGCGATGAGCCTCGTGATCGGCATCGTCGCCGTCGGCGTGCTCTACCCGTTCGGCACGACGTTCACGACGTACATGTGGCTGCTGCCCTTCGTCGGGTTCGGCGTCTTCGGTGTCCTCTCGGGCAGCGCCGTGTTCTTCCCCGAGCTGTTCGGGGCCTCGGTGCGTGCCTCGGCGCTCGCCGTCACCAACAGCATCGGCCGGCTGTTCACCGCGGCGGGCCCGTTGCTCGCCGGCGTCATCGCGACGCAGTGGTTCCACGGCAGCCTGGCCCTGGCCACCACCGCGGTCTCCGGACTGATCGTCATCTCGTTCATCGGCCTGGCGTTCACCCCCGAGACCCACGGCCGGTTCCTCTACAACGACGACCCCACGACCTCGGTCGACGGGCGGGTCGCCGCGAACATCGTCAGCGAAGGATTACGACCATGAAGACCATCGATCACTGGATCGGCGGCAAGCCGACCGCAGGCACCGCGCAGCGCGTCGGTGCGGTGTTCAACCCGGCCACGGGACGTCAGCAGGCCGAGGTGGCGCTCGCCGACGGCAGCGACGTCGACCTCGCCGTGCAGGCCGCGTCCGAGGCGTTCGCCTCGTGGTCGCAGACCTCGCTGAGCAAGCGGACCGCCATCCTGTTCGCCTTCCGCGAGCTGGTCCGCGCCCACACCGACGAGCTCGCCGAGCTGATCACCGCAGAGCACGGCAAGGTGCTCTCCGACGCCCGCGGCGAGGTACAGCGCGGCCTCGAGGTCGTCGAGTTCGCGTGCGGGATCCCCCAGCTGCTCAAGGGTGAGTTCTCCGACCAGGTCTCCACCGGCATCGACAGCTTCTCGTTCCGCCAGCCGCTCGGCGTGGTCGCGGGGATCACGCCGTTCAACTTCCCGGTGATGGTCCCGATGTGGATGAACCCCATCGCCATCGCCTGCGGCAACACATTCGTGCTCAAGCCGAGCGAGCGGGTGCCGTCGGCGTCCGTGCTCCTCGCCGAGCTGTGGTCGGAAGCCGGGTTGCCCGACGGCGTCTTCAACGTGGTGCACGGCGACAAGGCGGCGGTCGACGCACTGCTCGACCACCCGGACGTCGCTGCGGTGTCCTTCGTCGGCTCCACCCCCATCGCCCGCTACGTGCACGAGCGCGCGACGCGCGCCGGCAAGCGCGTGCAGGCACTGGGCGGGGCGAAGAACCACGCCGTGGTGCTCCCGGACGCCGACATCGACTTCGCCGCCGAGCACCTGTCCGCGGCGGGCTTCGGCTCCGCGGGCCAGCGCTGCATGGCGATCTCGGCGGCGGTGGCCGTCGGCAGCGCGGCCGACGCCCTCATCGAGGCGCTGCGGGCGAAGGCCACCGCGGTGCAGGTGGGCCCGGGCGTCGAACCGACCAGCGAGATGGGTCCGGTGATCACCCAGGAGGCCAAGGACCGGATCATCGGGTACGTCACGTCGGCGGAGCGCCAGGGCGCCACCCTCGTGGTCGACGGACGGTCGATCGAGGGCGCCGCCCTGCAGGACGGCTACTTCGTCGGGCCCACCGTGGTCGACCACGTGACGCCCGAGATGGACGTCTACCGCAACGAGGTCTTCGGCCCGGTGCTGGTGGTCCTGCGCGCCGAGACCCTCGACGAGGCGATCGCGCTGATCAACGCCAACCCGTTCGGGAACGGCACCTCCGTCTTCACCGGCAGCGGGCAGGCCGCCCGCCGGTTCCAGCGCGAGGTGACCGTGGGCATGATCGGAGTCAACGTGCCGATCCCGGTGCCCATGGCGTACTACTCGTTCGGCGGCTGGAAGGACTCGCTGTTCGGCGACATGCACGTGCACGGCGCGGAAGGCGTCCGGTTCTACACCCGGGCCAAGGTCGTCACCTCCCGCTGGCCGCAGGCCGACACGAGCAGGGGCGCCAGCTACAGCTTCCCCACCTCCAGCTGAGCGGGGCCCCGTCCCCGTTGCGGACTACTCTGCCCGGGGATGGCCGGACTCCGCGCTCGACTCCGTGGTCGCCACCTCGAACTGACCGCCACGGCCGCGGCGTGAGCGTCCTGCGATCCGGTGAGCTGGTCGGGCGGGACGCGGAGTGGCAGTCGGGGCTGGCTGCGCTCGATCAGCTGGAGAAGGGGCGCGGCGGCCTGCTGGTGCTGGCCGGGGAGGCCGGGATCGGCAAGTCCCGGCTGGCCGCCGACCTGGCGGAGCGGGCCGCGGAGCGCGGCGTGGCGGTTCTGCGCGGGCGCGCCGTCCACGGCAGCGGGGCGCAGGCCTACCGTCCCCTCGCCGGGGCGCCTCGCAGGCACTGCGCACCAAGCCGCTCGACGGGAGCGGTGGGGCCGCGATGCAGGCCGGGTTGGCGGCGCTCCTGCCGGGCCTGGTGGCGGGACCGAGGGCAGCGCTGTCGCCCCTGCTGGTGGGCGAGAACTTGCTGCGTCTGAGCCGCGCGCTCGACTCGGGCCCCGGGGTGCCTGAGCCCCGCCGACGTTCGGCAGCTGGTCAAGGCCTGCTCCCCCGACCCGGAGCTGCCCGACGACGTGGTCGAGATGGTCGTCTCCCGCAGCGACGGCATCCCGTTCCTCGTCGAGGAGTTGCTGGTCACCGGCTCGGGGGCGGTCCCGCTGTCCTTCGCGCACAGTGTGGCCACCCGCCTCGCCGAGCTGAGCCGCCCGGCCGTCGACGTCCTGCAGGCCGCGTCGGTGCTCGGCCGCGACGTCGACTGGTCACTCGTGCGGGACGCCGCGGGCCTGTCCGACGGCGTCGTGCTCGATGCGCTGGGCCAGGCGATCAGGTGTCAGATCGTCGAGGAGACGACCGCCGGCCGGCTCCGTTTCCGGCACGCCCTCACGAGGGAGGCGATCCGGGCGACGATGCCGCGCCCGCGGCTCGTGGAGCTGGCGGCCCACCTCCTCGACCGTCTCCTGCACCATCCCGTCACTGCCGACCGCGTGGCCCAGTGCGCCGAGCTCGCCCTCGTCGCCGGCCGCCCGGAGGAGGCCGGCCGCCATCTCGTCGCCCAGGCCGAGTCGGCGCTTGCCAGCGGCGCCGTGTCCACCGCGCTCACCGCGGCCCGCCGCGCCCGGGACCTCGTCGACCCCGGCACCCCCGCGGGGGTCTCGGCCACCTGGACGCTCGTGCGGGCGCTCGACGCGGCGGGCCACACCGCGTCCGTCGAACGGCTGGGCACGCAGCTCCTGGAGGTCGTCTCCGCGTATCCCGACGGCGCCTACCGGGCCGTGCAGCTGCAGCTGGTGCTCGCCCGGGCCGCTGCCCGGGCGCTGGGACCTCGACGGCGCCCGGCGGTTCTGCGAGTCCGCACTCCGCACCGCGGATCTCGACCGGGAGCTCGAGCTGCGCCTGCGCCTGACGCTCGCCGAGATCGCCTTCGACGCGCAGGAGCACGACACGGCGGTGCAGCACGCACACGCCGTGCTGGCAGAGGCCGAGCACCTGGAGTCCGCGGAGATCACCTGTTCCGCGCTGGAGCTGCTCGGCAGGTACCACATGCTGGTCGCCCACGAGCTGACCCGCGCACGCCGGTACTTCGGGGATGAGCTGCGCCGCGCCCGCCGCGCGGGACTGGACCTCGTCGAGCTCCGCGCGCTGAACCAGCTGGCCCACCTGGACGTCGCGCTGATGCGCGGCAGCGCGAGCCTCGATGAGGCCTCCGCGCTGGCCGAACGGATCGACGGCCTCACCATCTCCGTCGACCTCGAGCAGGCGCGTGCCATCTCCGCGCTCATCGCACACCGCCTCGACGGCGCCGAGGAGTGCGCCCACCGCGCTCTCGCCGCCTCCCGTCGCTACCAGCTCGGCGGGCAGTCGGCGGTGCTCACCGGCGTGCTCGCCACGGTCGAGGCGATGCAGGGCCGCACTGCGGACGCCGCCCGGCGCGTCGAGGCCGAGCTGGCCGAGCGGCAGCACAGCCCGCACGTCGAGGCCGCGATCGTGGGCGCACCGACGATGTGGTCCGCGCTCGTCGTCGACGACCTCGCCGCGGCACTCGGGGTGGTGCAGCGGACCCGTGAGCTGCTGCCCCTGCACGACATGATCGTCCAACCGTTCTACCTGGGCATGTTCCACGCCGTCGCCGCCCTTGTCGTGGCCGCATCCGGCGCCGAGGAACTGGTGGTGGGGCGGGACTGGGTCGACATCGACGACTGCTTCATGGCCGGCAGCTTCGCCGTGGCCCGGGCGATCGTGGCCGGCCGGCGCGGGGACGCGGCCGGGGCCGAGCAGCTCTTCACCCGCGGTGACGCGGAGCTCGCCGGCGCACCCTGGATCCGCGCCGTCTTCCGACGCCATGCCGCCGAGGCGGCGCTGTCGGACCGGTGGGGGGGACCCGCAGGGGATGCTGGCCGAGGCGGCGAAGGTCTTCATCGCCTCCGGCGACCACCGGCTGGCCGGCAGCGCGGCCGCACTCGCGGGCCCGGCTGCGCCCTTCCCCGACCTTCCGGAGCTGACCAGCCGGGAGTCGGACGTGCTGTCCCTGGTGAGCAGGGGGATGACCAACCAGCAGATCGCCGACCAGCTGTTCCTGTCCCCGCGCACCGTCGAGAAGCACGTGGAGCGGCTGCGCGCGAAGACCGGCACCGCCAACCGCACCGAGCTCGCCGCGCTCGCGCTCACCTCGGCCACCGAACGGGTCCGCGACGCCTCCGGTCGGTAGATCTACCCGCCTCCTGCGGCCGGTGCCGGTGCTCCGGCGGAGGAAGTGTCGTGCTTTCACCGCTGTGCGCTCCGCTGCGGCGGCAGACGATGAGCGCTCCAACTGATCGCACTGCCGAGGAGCCGCCACCCGTGAACGGATCCTTCACGACGAACGACGGCGTAGCCCTGAGCTACACGACCTACGGAGCCGGGGACCCCGTCGTCTTCGTGCACGGCTGGATGCTCGACTCCCGGCTGTGGGAGCCGATCGCCGCCCACCTGCCCGGGCATCTGCGGGTGGCCTACGACCACCGGGGACACGGTGCGTCCGCTGACGCGCCCGCCGGGTGGCATCTGCACCGGCTGGCCTTCGACCTGCACGAGCTCCTCGATCACCTGGACCTGCACGACGTCACACTGGTGGGCCACTCGATGGGCTGCGCCGTGACCTGGCCTACCACGAGCTGTTCGGCCCCGCGAGGTTGCGGAAGCTGGTGCTCGTCGATCAGGCTCCGACCATCTGCCACGATCCCGAGGAGGACGCGGAGGCCCGCGCCCGCACCGGTTCGGTGATCAGCGAGGAGGAGCTCGCGGGTCTCGCGCATGCCATCGGTGACCCGGCGACGCACGAGAGCGCGGTCGAGCAGTTCTTCTCGGGCATGGTCACCCCGAACTTCTCCGACGCGGCCATGCGCGACCTGCTGGTGGTGACCGGCCGTCCCCGCGCGGCCTTCTCCGCGGCGCTCGTCGCGGACTTCAGCCGACAGGACTGGCGTCGCGAGATCCGGCGGATCACCCTGCCCACCCTCGTGATCGCCGGCCGCGAGAGCCCTCTCCCGTGGGCCGGTTCCCGCTGGGTCGCCGACCACATCCCGGGGGCCCGGCTGGAGGTCATCGAGGGCGCCGACGGCGGCTCGCACATGGTCATCGTCGAGGCGGCCGAGCGCGTGGCCGAACTGCTGGCGACGTTCCTCGCCGCCTGATCCCCCGGATCGGCGTCACCGCCGATCCGGGGCCGCGTCGTCCAGCGCCGGGGCCAGGAAGAGGACGATGACGACGAGGGCACCGGCACAGGCCAGGGCCAGCCGGTATCCGAAGGCCGCGGCGAGCGGGCCGACGAGGACGGGCCCGACGAGGAAACCGAGATAGCCGCAGGTGGCGATGGCCGAGATGGCGCGTCCCGGGTTGTCCGGCTGCTTCCGCGCGGCGCTGCTCCAGGCCAGGGGAACGATCGCGGCGAGCCCGAGCCCGATCACGCCGAACCCGAGGACCCCGACCCCGGACACCGGGACCGCGGTGACCAGTCCGAAGCCCAGCACGGCCACGAGTGTCGCCCCGCGCATGACGACGACGATCCCGATCCGCCCGCTGAGCCGATCGGCCACGAGCCGGACCGCGATCATGGCGATCGAGAAGGCGAAGAAGCCGAGGGACGCGACGGCGTGCGACGCGTCGGTGACGGTGGTGAGGAAGACGGCACTCCAGTCGTTGACCGTGCCCTCGGCGAGGAACCCGCAGAACACGATGACCCCCACCGGGATCAGGCCCTTGCCCGGCAGCGCGAAGGGCGACTCCCCCTGGCCCTGGTCCGGCCCGGACAGGAACCCCCGGGTGGTGGCGGCCAGCGCGACCAGCAGCAGGACCGCGCTCGCGACGGGGAAGTGCACAGCCACCGGCACCCGCTGTGCGGCCAGCACCGCCGCGACCCCGGAGCCGGCGAGTCCCCCGATGTTCCAGAACGCGTGGAAGCTCGCGAAGATCGGGCGGCCGTAGGCCTGCTCCACCCGGGCCGCGTGGGCGTTCATCGAGACGTCGAGCAGGCTGTTGCCGATCCCCAGCACGACCAGCGCCGCGACGAACCCCACCAGGTTCGGCGCGAACGCGACCAGCGGCAGGCCGACGCACAGGATCGTCGCTCCGACGAGGGCTCCCGCGCGGCTGCCGATCATGGTGATGAGCGGTCCGGCGCCGAGCAGGGTGGCGACGGAACCGGCGGCCAGCCCGAACAGGCCCACCGCGAGGCCGCCCGCCCCCAGCCCGAGGTCCGCCTGCACGGCGGGCACGCGGGCCGCCCACGTCGCGAAGGCGGCACCACAGGCGGCGAACACCACCGAGACCCCGACACGAGCCCGGCGGGGTTCGGCTGTCACCGGAGGAACGATAGTGATCAGCAGACGCCGCCAGAGCGGAGCGGTGGCCCGGCATACCCCACCCACCCCGCGAGTCGCCCACTCCGGACCCGCGAGTCGCCCACTCCGGACCCGCGAGTCGCCCACTTCCGACCCGCGAGTCGCCCGTCCCCTGCCTCCCGCACGAGGCGTCGCCGCTGCCGGATTCGCACGTCCTGCGACTACTAGTCTCCTCGGCGTGATTGCTGCCGACGCGTCCAGTCAGGCCGACCTCGACCTCGTCGTCTGGGGAGCCACCGGGTTCACCGGCCGGCTCGTCGCCGAACGCCTGATGAGCCACGGCCAGGGTCTCCGGTGGGGCCTCGCCGGGCGCGACGGGGAGGCGTTGCACCGCCTGCGCGAGAAGATCGGTGCCCCTGCGGACACTCCGCTCCTCGTCGCCGACGCTCACGACGCCGACTCCCTGCACGCCCTGGTGTCGCGCACCCGGGCGGTGCTCAGCACCGTCGGCCCCTTCCTCCGGCACGGCTCGCTGCTGGTCGAACTGTGCGCGGCGAGCGGCACCGACTACGTCGACATCACCAACGAGCCCCTCTGGGTCCGCGACATGATCGACCGCTTCGAGCCCGACGCCCGCCGTACGGGGGCCCGGATCGTCTTCTCCTGCGGGTTCGACTCCCTGCCCTTCGAGCTGGGCGTGCACGTGCTCGAGACGCAGGCGCGGAAGCGGTGGGACGCCCCACTCCCCCGGGTGAGCAGCAGGATCGCGTTCACCGACGTCGGCGGGTTCACCGCAGGCACCATCTCCACCCTCGTCGCGTCCGCCGACGCGGCGCGGGCCGACCACGCGACCGGCGCGCTGGCGGCCGACCCGTTCCTGCTGGCAGGCGGCTTCCAGGGACCGCAGCAGCCGTGGCCGACCCGGCCCGAGTTCGACGACCGGCTGGGGATGTGGGCCGCGCCCTGGGTGATGGCCCCGATCAACGCGGCGAACCTGCACCGCTCGAACGCGCTGCAGGGGCACGCCTGGGGCGAGGACTTCACCTACGACGAGATGATGCTCGCCGGCCCGGGGGAGGCGGGGCGGGAGATCGCCGACGGGATCACCGCCGTGATGGCGGCGATCGTGGCACCCCGGGTGGCCGGTGCGCCGGCGGTGGACCAGGCCGGTCCGGCGGTCGGCGGGGCGCCCTCCTACAAGATCCTGGTGCTCGGCACGGACGCCGCGGGACACCGGATGACGGCCACCGTCTCCGGGGAGGGCAACCCCGGCTACGACGCGACCGCCGCGATGGCCCTCGAGGCCGCCCGCTGTGTGCTCCACGACCTCCACGACAGACCGGGCGGCGTGTGGACTCCCGGAGCGCTCGCCCCGGCCGCGATCGCCGCACGGCTGATCGAGAACGACGTGCTGACCTTCGCCGCATTCGCCCGCTGAGGAGCGACGTATGCGCCCGCAGATGACAATCCATGCAGGTTGCGAAGATTTGTCAAATCGTTGATCCTGCAATCCTTGCCATCGGGATACCGGCTGTGGGTAGCCTGTGAACCACTCGACGCTCCCGTATTCGCGAGCGCGAAATAGCGGCAAGGAAGGGTACATCGTGACAGATTCCGCCGGAATGCTCGATGAGGATCGGGTAATGGAGTTCCTCGGACGGGTGGTCGCCGACGGCGCTGCAGCATTCGCGGGAGTTTCCACCGCGATCGGCGCCCGGCTCGGGCTGTATACGGCAATGGCCGGCGCCGGGCCCCTGACGTCGCAGGAACTGGCCGACCGCACCGGCTCGGTCGAGCGGTACGTGCGGGAATGGCTGGCCGCCCAGGTGGCCGGGGAGTACGTGCTCTACGACCCCGCCACCGACGCCTACACGCTGCCCGACGAGCATGCCGCGGTGCTGGCCGACCCGACGTCACCCACGTTCGCGATCGGCTCCTTCCTCATCCTCCAGGCGCTCTACGGCACCGAGGACGCACTTGTGGAAGCCTTCCGCACCGGCGACGGCGTGGGCTGGCAGCAGCACGGCCCCGCGTTGTTCGAGGGTGTCGCCACGTTCTTCCGTCCCGGCTACGCGGCGGCGCTGGTGTCCGAGTGGCTCCCGGCCCTGGACGGCGTGGTGGAGAAGCTCCAGCGAGGCGCGTCGGTTGCCGACGTGGGCTGCGGCTACGGCCACTCCACGCTGCTCATGGCCCAGGCTTTCCCCGCATCCCGCTTCGTCGGTTACGACTTCCACGGCCCGTCGGTCGAAGCGGCTCGGCAACTGGCGGCCGAGCAGGGACTGGGCCACCAGGTGAGCTTCGAGGTGGCCACCGCCCAGGACTTTCCGGGTGAGAACTACGACCTGGTCACCTTCTTCGACTGCCTGCACGATCTCGGCGACCCCGGTGGCGCTCTCCACCGCGCCGCGCAGGCACTGACCGAGGACGGCACCTGCATGATCGTCGAACCGAACGTGTCGGCGAACGTTCTCGACAACATCAACCCGATCGGGCGGTCCTTCATGTCCACCTCTGTCGCCGTGTGCCTGCCCTCGGCGATGGCTCAGCAGGGCCCCGAGGCGTTGGGCAACCACGCGGGCGAGGAAGCGATGCGCCGGATCGCCGACGCCGCCGGGCTGCACAGCTGGAAACTTGCCGTGGAAAGCCTCACAAACCGCGTCTACGACGTGCGGCGGTGATATCGCCGCCACGCCGGGTCGAGCGCCTCATTCCGAGGCGACCTCTTTCAGGACCGCTCGGGAGGCGGCGTCGCGCAGCCATTCTTCGGCCGTCGGATAGGACCACCCGTTGTCGTCGACCAGGGTGAAGAACCCGGCGTACCCGAAGTAGAACCACAGGACGTCCAACGCCTCCTCGGCGGTCAGCCCGTCCCGCAGGGCTCCGAGATCGGCGAGGCGCTGTGCCGCGAACAAGATGCCGTCGCGGTAGCGCGCAGTCCCCGTGGCCAGGCCTTCCGCCGCGGTGGCGTCATGCGGGGCCGACGCGATGACGAGCCGCATGATGTCGCCGTAGTCCTGCCGCATGCTCCGGGTGAGCGCGGCGAGGAAGCGCAGGAGTTCCGCCGGGTCGTCGAGCTTCGCGATCTCCGCGCGAGCCTCGGCGACCACGGGGGCGTCGGACCACTCGTCGACGAGCGTCCGGAGCAACCCCTGCTTGCCGCCGGTGACGGCGTAGACCGTGGCCGGCGCGACGCGGGCGGTGGCCGCGATCTCGTCCACCCTCGTCGCGAAGTAGCCCTTCTCGCTGAAGAGCGTCCGCGCCGCAGCGACGATCGCGCGCCTGGTCGTCTCGGCGTACTCCGCACGGCGAGTGACCCGGCGGCCGCTCCCGGTGGTCTGCGTCACGGAGGTACCTTACCGCTCTTCTCATCAGAGGCTTACTCTGATCAACAGATGTCAGCTATGAGAACGAGACTGCGGCTCCACCGCGTCGCGGAGCCGTCACGTCGGCACACCGCTGCGGCGGTACGAGGGGGAACGATGAGCACGAACGAGCCGGCGGCGTCCGCCGTGAAGGACCTGTCAGGGCAGCTCGGCTCGGACCGGGTCCTCGTCTCGGGTCCCGCGTACGACAAGGCCCGGGAGATCTGGAACTTCGCCGTGACGGCTG
This sequence comes from Pseudonocardia sp. OZ21, assembly GCF_059359135.1. Taxonomy (NCBI): domain Bacteria; kingdom Bacillati; phylum Actinomycetota; class Actinomycetes; order Pseudonocardiales; family Pseudonocardiaceae; genus Pseudonocardia; species Pseudonocardia sp. OZ21. Next base: position 88,156 of record NZ_JCADBN010000007.1, on the reverse strand, counting down.
AACCGGCGTTGATCGTGCGGCCCGAGACTCCCGCCGAGGTACAGGCCGCGGTCCGGTCCGCACAAGATCACGGCCTGCCACTGTCGGTGCGCAGCGGTGGCTACGACTGGGCCGGCCGGGCGCTGCGGCCCGACGGCCTCGTCATCGACCTGTCGCTCATGCGGGAGGTCACGATCGACGCCGACGCGCGGGTCGCCACCGTGGCGGGCGGCGCCAACGCACGCGACGTCACCAGTGCCGCCGCTCCCTTCGGCCTGGCGGCCGTCACCGGCGCGTGTATCGGCGCGGTCGGCATGGCCGGCCTGACGCTCGGGGGTGGCTACGGTCCGTTGTGCGGCCGGGCCGGCCTGGCGCTGGACAACCTGCTCGGTGCGGACGTGGTCCTCGCCGACGGGCGGTTGGTCACCACCGACGCCGAGCACGAGCCGGAGCTGTTCTGGGCGCTCCGCGGCGGTGGGGGCAACTTCGGCGTCGTGACGTCGCTGCGCGTGCGGCTGCACCCCCTCGACCGGGTGCTGGCGGGGTTCATCGTGTTTCCCTGGGAACAGGCCGACAGCGTGCTGCGCGGCCTGAACGAGGTGCTCGCCACGGACACGGACGAGCTCACGGTGCAGGGCGGGATCCTGTCGGGCCCGGACGGCAACCCCACAGCTCTCTTGTCCCCGACCTGGAGCGGCGACCTGGCGCAGGGCGCGAACGTCATCGCCGAGCTGGAACGGCTGGGCACTCCCCTGATGTCGCAGGTCGCATCCTTGACCTACGGCGAAGTCCTGGGGCTGCAGGAGCCCTTCATCATCCCCGGCAGCCACTACGCGATCCGCACGCGCACCGTCGCCGGCTACAGCCCGGACGTCATCTCGGCCCTCCTCGAGACCGGTGCGGCCCGGACCTCGCCGATGTCCGCCATCCTGCTCCACCACTTCCACGGAGCCGCGGCGCGCGTGCCCCTCGACAGCACCGCGTTCGGCATCCGCCGCAACCACCTCATGACCGAGATCATCGCGTCGTGGGCGCCGGACGACGCCGACGCCCACCGCCACGTGGCATGGGCCGACTCGGTCTCCGCCGCGCTGGCGCCGCACGCTCTCCCCGGCGGCTACGCGGGCCTGCTCGGCTCCGACGCCGACGAGCAGATCGCGCACGCCTACGGCTCCAACGCTGCGCGGCTGCGGGCGGCCAAGGCCCACTTCGACCCGGACGGAATCTTCGCCGCCATCCCCCTGCCACCCGCGTCGGGCGCGTGAGGGCCATTCATACGGCAAGTACGCGACGGAGCCAGTTCACCCGGGCGGCGCGCGCCTCGCGCGACATCGGGGCCTCCGGAACCACCTCGTCGAAGCCGTGGCAGCCACCCGGCCAGACGTGCAGCTCGGCTTGGCCGCCCGCCTGCCAGATGCGGGACGCGTAGTCGACGGACTCGTCGCGGAAGGTCTCGACGGAGCCGGCTTCGACGAACGCTGTCGGCAGCCCGGAGAGATCGGTGGCACGTGCCGGTGCGGCGTACGGGGAGACGTCCGGTCCTCCCGCGGCGGGGCCGAGCAGCGACGACCACCCGGTGGCGTTGGAGACGCTGTCCCAGACGCCTTCGCCGACGAGTTCGGTGCTCGACGGGGTGATGGCGCGGTCGTCGATCATCGGGCAGATCAGCATCTGCCCCCTCAGCCGGGGGCCGCCCCGGTCCCGGGCGATCATGGCGGTGGCGGCGGCGAGGCCTGCACCCGCGCTGCCCCCGGCGATCACCACCCGGCCGGGGTCGATCCCCAGCTCGACGGCGTGCTCACCGACCCAGGCCAGACCGGCGTAACAGTCCTCGACGGGCGCCGGGTGCGGGTGTTCCGGGGCGAGGCGGTACTCGACGCTGACCACCACCATCGGGATCGCCGCCATCCACCCGAGCGCCCAGTCGATGCCGGTGCGGCGGGTGCCGGCGACCATCCCCCCGCCGTGCATGAAGTACAGCCCGGGGAGAGCGACAGCGGGGTCGCTGTCCTTCGGACGCAGGACGAGCAGCGCGACGTCGGGGTCACCGGTGCGCCCCGGCACCGTCAGCTCGTCGGCATGCACGTGCCGCCGGATCTCGTCCAGGCCCATCGTGTAGCCGGCCGCGGTCATCCCGCGCAGCAGGCCGATCAGATCCGGGGTGATGGACGAGGGCAGTGCCCCGTTGACCGCCACCAGCGCCGCGGCCACCTCCGGGTCGAACGGCGGGTGCACCTTCGTCATGTCCAGCTCCTCATCGACCGGACGTTAGGCCTCCGGACGCCGTGGCCCGTAGCCGTCGCGCGGCGGCTGTTGCCCGCCGTCTGGCGGACCACCGGTTCTACCAGCGGTTACGCCGCAGCCGCCGGAGCGCCAGGGCCACGGTGAGCCGCGTCCGGCCGAGCGCGGTGGCGACCGGGTACCCCAGTGCCCGGTCGAGCAGCTCGACCCGGCCCTGGACCGTGGAGTGATGCACGTGGAGGGTGGCCGCCGCACCTCGGAGGCTGGCCTCGGCCGCCACGGCGGTGAGGGTGGCCAGCGCCCACGGGTGCGCCGAGGTGACGCGGTCGAGCAGGGCCGTCTCGGCGATCGCGGCCGGTGAGTCACAGCCGTCCGCAAGCGCCAGCAGCCCGCCCAGGGCAGCGGCATCGACGTGTGCGGGGCCGGGTTCGTCCACGCCGGCGCAGGTGAACCGCAGTGCGAGCCGTGCCTGCTGGTAGGACGACGGCAGGTCCCGCAGCTCGACGGGCGGCCCGGTGGCGGAGCATCGCGCGAGAGGTGCGCTGCGCCGGCCGTCGGGTTCGATGGTGACGTCGAGGTCGCCGAGCCGCGCCGTGAGTGCCCGCCGGCGCCCCGGCGTGCCGCCGATGCCGACCGTCACCACGAACATGCCGTCCGGCGGCAGTCCGAGGCGGCGGGCCGCGGTGGCGCGGGCGCTCTCGTCGACGGCGGCGTCCACCAGCAGCTCGACGGAAGCCGGGTCGACCGTCGGCGCGTCCGACCAGGTGCGGTCCAGCACGATCCGGACCGTGGTGGCGAGCCGCTCGACGAGGATCCTGTCGAGCTCCATCCGGGCCTTGCCGGCGCCGTCGGCCGCGGGCCGGTCGCCGGACCGTTCCAGCCAGACGACGGCGTCGTCGCGGTCGGACGACACGGGCAGTTCGACACCGGTGGGCTCGCCGTCGGCTCGCTGTCCGTCGGGAAGGACCCGGATCCGCAGGCGCCGTGCGCGGTCGGCCATGCCGGCCGGACAGCCGGCGAGCACCGCGGCCGCCCGGACCGTCGCCTCCAGGCCGGCGCGTGCCTCGACGAGCGCGTCGAAGTGAGCGATCACCTGGAGCGCCGCCCCGGCGTCGGGATCCACGGAACGTATCCGTCCGGCGAGCTCACGCATCCGGGCTCCTCCCCTCGCATCTGTGCAGGGCCGGTCGACGACCGCCCGGCTCACCCGCCTGCGGGTGCGCCCGTCTCGGCCAACCGCCCCTCGGACAGCCGGAGCCAGCGGTCGACCCTGATCTGCGAGAGGAACCGCTCGTCGTGGCTGACCACCACGAGTGCGCCCTCGTAGGCGTGGAGCGCGCTCTCCAACTGTCCCACGCTGAGCAGGTCGAGGTTGTTGGTCGGCTCGTCCAGCAGCAGCAGCTGTGGCGCCGGCTCGGAGTAGAGGATGCAGGCGAGAGTGGCCCGCAGCCGCTCGCCACCGGACAGGACCCGGGCCGGGAGGCGGATCCGGGAACCCCGGAACAGGAACCGGGCCAGCAGGTGCATGAGCTCGGCATCCGGCATCTCCGGGGCGAACGCCCGGAGGTTCTCCACCACCGTGCGGTCGGGGTCGAGCAGGTCCAGCCGTTGCGACAGGTAGGCGACCCGCCCGTCCGCACGCCGCACGTCACCGCTCTCCGGCTCCATGTCACCGCCGACGACACGGAGCAGCGTGGACTTGCCGGAGCCGTTCGGACCGAGCAGCCCGATCCGCTCCGGGCCCCGGATCGTCAGGTCGGCCCCGGCACCCGCGAAGATCGCCCGGTCGCCGTAACGGACCTGCATCGCCCTGCCGTCGAACACCGTGCGCCCGGCGGGAACGTGGGTGCCGGGCAGTGCCAGCGCGATCTTCTGCTCGTCGCGCAGGGCGAGGCCCGCCTCGTCGAGCTTCGCCCTGGCGTCGCTGACCCGTTGCGAGTGCAGGTCGTTGGCCTTTCCGGCCGACTCCTGCGCCCGGCGCTGGTGGTTCCCGGCGTGGAGCCGGGAGAGGCCGGCGGACTTGATGGTGCGGGATGCGTTGCCTGCCCGGCGGGCAGCGCGTTCGCGGGCGGTCTGCATCTCCCGCTTCTCCCGCTTCAGACCCTGTTCGGCGCTGCGGATGTTCTTCTCCGCGACCTCGCGGGCCGACCGCACCGCCTCCTCGTAGTCGGTGTAGTTCCCGCCGTGGAAACGGATCTCCCCCCGGTCGAGCTCGGCGATGCGGTCCATCCGGTCCAGCAGCGCGCGGTCGTGGCTGACCAGGAGCAGCAGGCCCTTCCACTCCTCGAGGACGTTGTAGAGCTTGCGGCGCGCGTCGAGGTCGAGGTTGTTCGTCGGCTCGTCGAGGAGCAGGACGTCGGGCTGCCGGAGCAGTTGCGCCGCCAGGCCGAGTGACATGGCCTGGCCGCCGCTGAGCGTCCGCAGGCGGCGGTCGAGCGCGACATCGCCGAGACCGAGCCGGTCGAGTTCGGCGAGGGCACGTTCCTCGATGTCCCAGTCGGTGCCGACGGTGGTGAAGTGCTCCTCGCCGGTGTCGCCGGACTCGATCGCGCGCAGCGCTTCCAGCACCGGGGCGATTCCCAGCACCTCGGCGACGCTGAGGTCGCCGGCCAGCGGAAGCGTCTGCGGAAGGTAACCGAGCACGCCCTCGACGGAGATGGATCCGGCGAGGGGCCGGTGTTCGCCGGCGATCAGCTTGAGCAGCGTGCTCTTGCCCGCGCCGTTGGGCGCGACCAGACCGGTGCGTCCACTGCCCACGCTGAAGGACAGGTTGTCGAAGACCGGGGTGTCGTCAGGCCAGGAGAAGGTGACGTTCGAGCAGACGATGACGTCGGACATGAAAGGACTTTCGTGTTCGGCGCAGGCATGCAGACGGCACACCTGGCGGAGGGCAGGAAGGCTCGACAAAGGGCACAGCCGCCGGCAGCAGCACCGCAGTGCGCGGGTGCCGATGGCGTCACACTCCGGGCTCACCCGGAGATGTCGTCGCCTTCTCCGCCTGTCATGCCGAACTCCGCTTCACGATCACGTGTGGCCCGATGCACAGGTCCACCTCAACCTGTTCGGAGGCTACCAGGCCGGGTGAACCAGGATCCGTGATGCGGCAGACGGTCACCGCGGCCGGGCCGCGACCTCTCCGTCACCGATCTCCGTCTGGTGGGTCCAGGCCATGGCCGGACGGTAGCGCCGAGGATCAGGGCGTCGACGCGAGAAACACGTAGCGGTTGACGCTGAAGAGATAGTCGCCCTCGTCGCTGCGCGCGTGGAGGTCGGCGAGCCACGACTCGACGTCCGCCGCGGTGAGGCCCTGCCTGCCGACGACGAACCCGGCGATCGTCGGCATCGTGCTCGCGCTGAACGAGTGGGCTTCCAACCGGGGGTTGAACAGCACCAACACCTTCCGTTCGGTGACCGTGAAGCCAGCGCGGCGCAACAGTCCCGGCAGCGTCCGGGGCAGCCGGGGGTGCACGAGATGCTCCTCCCACGCCGCAACGACCCGCTGGTGCAGCGCCCGGTCGGCCGTGTGCCACACGAGCGAGTCCCAGTCCGTGTCGAGGATCAACGCGCGCGCGCCCGGGCGCAGCACCCGCCGCAGTTCGCCGAGCGCCTGCGGCATGTCCACCACGTACTCGTAGACCTGGGTCGACACGGCCGCGTCGAACGTGCCGTCGCGGTAGGGCAGAGCGACGGCGTCACCGTCGTCGATACGGACCCACGGCATGTCCGCACTCCGGGCGACGGCGAGCGAATTCATGGCCGGACTCGGATCGATCCCGTGCACAGCCCCCGTCGGCCCCACTGCCGCACCCATGGACGCCGTCAGATAGCCCGGGCCGGATCCGATGTCGAGGACACGCTCTCCCGGTTGCAATGCCAGTAATGACAGCACCTGTTCCCGCTGGGCCACGACTTCCGGACTGGCATAGGTGCGCTCGATATCGCGAGCACCGTTCTCATCGAACTGAAGCATGGCCATCCGCCGACACTACAACGGTCACCCCGGACCGAAGAGAGTAGGGAGCATGCACAATAGGGCCCCTGGCAGTGCTACTACTAGCGGCAGCACCACCTTTGCACCATACAATCCGAAACGTACGATGCTCCTATGGAAATATCGGCGCTCCTGGCCGGAAAGAGCAGGACTGCTCTCGCGGGGCCGGAGCAGTAAAAACCACTCCATCTCGAACACCACCAAGGGAGAACACCGCATCATGAGTGGCTACCAGGAGCCGGCACAACCAGTGCTCTGCCCGTACGAGGCGGATATCTTCGCCCGAGCACTCTACGACTGCGTGACCGGCCCATTGTTCACGTTCGTGCTGCGCCTGACCCGAGACCACGCGCTCGCCGAAGAAGTGGTTCAAGAATCACTGGTACGCGCCTGGCGCCGAGCCGGCAGTATCGATCTCGGCCCGGACAACCTGCGTGCCTGGCTGTTCACCGTCGCCCGCAACATCGTCACGGACACCTGGCGCGCACACGCCTCACGGCCGGTCCTCGTCACCAACGAACATGTGTTGGAGGCGGTCCCCGCAAACGACGAGATCGAACAGATCCTGCAGCGGTGGTCCCTCCTCGACGCCCTCGGCAAACTCACCAGCAAACACCGCGACGTACTCGTGGCGATCTACTACCAGGACAGTTCGATCGCCGAGGCCGCACGACGGCTCGGAGTTCCCCCCGGCACCGTGAAATCACGGACCTACCACGCGCTCCGCGCCTTGCGGCTCGTGCTCCAGGACGCGAAGGCGGCGTGACGCGGCACGGAGTGCGGGTACCGGCCGATCCCGGGTATGCCGTGGCCCCCGACCTAGCATGAGGCCACGTCCACGACGGATCTGACGTGAAGAGGAACCCGTGATCTCCGCAGTTGTGATGCCCGGACCCGGAGCGCCGCTCGAGTTGCGTGAGTTCGACCGGCCCGAGCCCGAACCGGGCGGGGTCCTGGTGAGAACGCTCGGCAGTGAGGTCTGCGGCACGGATGCGCACCTGTGGAAGGGCCAACTCGCGGGTGTGCCGTACCCGATCATCCCGGGGCACGTCAGCGTCGGTCAGATCGCCGAGATCGGTCCCGCGGACGCGTCGGCGCCGCTCCCGACTGATGTGTCGGGGGCGCCGCTGGCGGTGGGACAGGTCGTGACGTTCCTCGACGTGTACGGCACGTGCGGCCGGTGCTGGTACTGCACGGTCGGGCACGCCACCACACGGTGCCCGTCACGGAAGGTCTACGGCGTGACCCTCTCCGCCGACGACGGCCTGCTCGGTGGCTGGTCGGAGTACATCTATCTGCGACCTGGCGTGCACGTGGTTCCCCTGCCTGCCGAGTTGCACTGGCGCGCATTCCTGGCAGGCGGCTGCGGAATGCCGACCGCGCTACACGCGGTGACGCTCGGCGAGATCGCGTTCGGGGACACCGTCGTCGTCCAGGGCGCCGGACCGGTCGGCCTGTGCGCCGCCGTCCTCGCCCAACTTCGCGGTGCCGGGTCCGTGATCGTCGTCGGAGGCCCCGAGATCAGGTTGGACGCGGCGACCCGGTTCGGAGCCGATGCCGTGATCGACATCGGCTCGACCACCCCGGAGGAGCGGCTCGCGACGATCCGGGAGCTGACCGGGGGACGCGGAGCGGATGTCACGATCGAGGCGACCGGAGCGCCGGCAGCGGTGCCCGAAGGAATGCGACTCACCCGCGACGCCGGACGGTACGTCGTCGTCGGGCAGTACACCGACGCCGGCGACGCCAGGTTCAATCCCCACCTGGACCTCAACCAGAAGCACCTGGACATCCGCGGATGCTGGGGCAGCGATGTGGGGCACGTCTATCGCGCGGTTCGGGTGATGGCGCGCTACGCGCAGCAGTTCCCCTGGACCGAGCTCATCAGCCGGGAGTACGCCCTCGACGATGCCCAGACCGCGCTCGAGGACGTCGCCGCACAGCGCGTGGTGAAGGCGCTCATCGTTCCTTGACCGAGAGGCGCGGAGGTTCGTCGAAGGCCTCCGGATGACGGCTCCTACCTTTTGAGCCGGGAATCAGAGCGCGAGCAGGACGCGGCCGAAGGGGCCGCCTTCCGCAAGCTCGCGCTGCGCCGCAGCCGCCTTCTCCAGCGGGAAGACGTGCGAGATCACCGGGTGCAGATCACCTCGGGCGAGCACGTCGAGCAGGGCGGAGGTGGCCGCGGTGACCTGCTCGGCCGTGAAGAGGGCGAAGCGGAAGCCGTGGATGTGGGCGTTCTTCCAGATCAGGTCGGTGACGTTCACGGTGGCCTGCATGCCGCCGGCGTAGCCGATGCTGATCAGTGTGCCGTCGACGGCCAGTGAGCCCAGCGCCTCCCCGGTGACCGCTCCCCCGACGCCGTCCAGGGCGACGTCCACACCCCTGCCGTCGGTGAGCCGGGCGACGCCGTCGCGCAGCGACTCCCGGGTGAGGTCGATGACCTCATACCCCGCGGCCCGCCCCTGCTCGGCCTTCTCGGTGCTGGTGGCGGTGGTGATGGCGAGCGAGGCGCCGAGGACGCGGGCGACCTCCACTCCCCCCTGGCCGACTGCGCCTCCCACTCCGGGAGCGAGGACGCTCCGGCCCTCCCGGAAACCGGCCAGCTCGGTCAGGGCGAGGTAGGCGGTGAGATACCCGGCGCCCGTGGTGAGCGCCGCCGCTGTCACGTCGTCGATCGCATCCGGGACCGGGACCAGGTGGGCCGGGTCGACGGCGACGAAGTCGGCCCAGGCGCCGTCGTCGCTCACGCCGTAGCGGCCACCGCTCAGCACCACCCGCGTCCCCGCCGCGAGCCCGGCGACGCCCGGCTCCTGCACGACCCCCACGCCGGAGCCGCCGGCCCGGATCGGCAGCGGCTTGTGCAGGGTCGGGGCCAGCTTGCCCGACCGCACCGTCTCGTCCAGCGGAGTGACCCCCGCGACGGTCATGCGTACGACCACCCGCCCGGGGGAGGCGACCGGCTCGGGCACCTCCACGAGTTCGAGGACGTCGTAGCTCCCGAAACGGTCGTACTGGATGGCACGCATCGCCTTGACTCCCTGATCACCTGGCTCACACGGTCAGAACGAAGGAAGCGTACCGCCTTTGCCTATGTCGCATCTGAGACGTGCTCCTCAGCTCCGTCGACGGCAGCCTGCTGCTCATCGCGAGTCACACCCACAGCTACCGTGCCGCAGGGTCGCCAGGAGCCGGAGGATCCCGTGGCGCTGGGTCTGATAGGCCAGGCAGCAGGAATGTTCGCCGTCACCAACATCGACGACGTCCTGGTCCTGGCGCTCTTCTTCGGCCGGGCCGCCGGACACCGCGGCGGCGCGACCCGCGTGGTGATCGGCCAGTACCTCGGTTTCGCCGCGATCCTGGCGGTGTCGATCGTGGGAGCCCTCGGGGCCGGCCTGCTCCCGGACGCGGCCATCCCCTACCTGGGGCTGCTGCCGCTTCTGCTCGGCATCCGCGCCGGCCGGCAGGCCTGGCGACACCGCGACGACCCGCAGGACGAACCGACATCGGACGCTGCGGGCGGGCCGTCGATCCTCGCCGCCGCCGCGGTCACGCTGGCGAACGGCGGCGACAACATCGGCGTCTACGTCCCCGTCCTCACCGCCACCGGCAACGGCGCCCTGGTCGTCTACTGCGTCGTCTTCCTCGTCCTGGTGGCGGCCTGGTGCGCCCTGGGCCTGTTCTTCGCGACACGGCCACTCGTCGCCCGTGCACAGAGCAGGTGGGGGCACATCGTGCTTCCCCTGGTCCTGATCGGGATCGGACTGGCGATCCTCATCGAGGGCGGGGCGTTCGGTCTCTGAGAGTCCCCGAGGAGGTCGGAGCTCAGCCATGATGACGGGCATGGCGACCGAAGGGACGGTCCGGACCTGGGACGCCGGCAAGGGGTGGGGTGTCGTCGACTCCGCATCGACGCCCGGCGGGTGCTGGACGCATTTCAGCCACATCGCGGTCCCGGGGTTCCGCAGCCTCGAGCCGGGGCAGCTCGTCGAGCTGGAATGGGAGTCCGCGCAGCAGGACGGCTACGCCTACCGCGCCATCCACGTCCGTCCACGGCAGCCGGCGCAGCCTCCCGCTGACAGCGCCTCCGCCGATGACGGGAGCGCCTACCGGAGCACCCTGGCCATCACGATGGACGGGCATCCGCCCGCCTGATCCCTCCGACCCGCCAGGGACACACAGTGACGAGCGCGGGTTCCGGCGCCGGGGCGGGACGGGATCGCGGCATCGTGCCTACTGGGTGGCGCGACACTCATACTGGTCGTTGTGTCTGTGCCGTCGTGGGACCCCGTACGGGAGCCGGTCCGCAGGCTCCGCTGTGCGCCACACCGGGTGAGGGACTCCGGGTGACCACGGGCCTTCTCGTGGCCACGGGGCTCCTGGTCGTGCTCGCCGCGTTCGTTCAGGGCGCCACCGGGTTCGGCTTCGCGCTGATCGTCGCGCCGGTGATCGGCCTGATCGAGCCGCCCCTGCTCCCGGTGGTGCTCCTCGTCCTCATGATCCCGCTCAACGTGTACGTCGCCTGCCGCGAACGGCACGCCATCGACTTCCGCGGCGCGGGGTGGATCACCGCTGGACGTGTCGCCGGCACGGCGGCCGGCCTGTGGGTCCTGGCGGCCGTGTCGACAAGCGGGCTGAGCCTGCTCATCGGTGGGTCCACCGTGCTCGCCGCGCTGGTGTCGCTGCTCGTTCCGTCGTTCGTGCCGGGCCGGGGAGCGCTGGTCGCCGTGGGGGCGGTCACCGGCGTGACCGAGACGGCCACCGGCGTCGGGGGTCCGCCGCTGGCACTGGTCCATCAGCACCGGCCGGCGCCGGTGCTGCGGTCCACCGTCGCGATCTGCTTCGTGATCGGCGAAGTCCTCTCGCTCGGGCTGCTCGCCGCCACCAGCAAGGTGAACGCTCACCAGATCCGCACGGCACTCCTGCTCCTGCCCGCCCTCGCCATCGGCGCCGCGCTCAGCCGCACCGTCCACCGCCGTGTCGACGGACCGCTCATGCGCACGCTCGTGCTCGGGTTCGCGATCATCTCCGGCATCCTCGTGCTCGTGTCGGGCTAGGTAGCCGCTCCGACTGCGCGAACGGCGACCAGGCCTCAGCGCACAGCCTCATCCTCGGGCAGATAGCGGCTCGCGATGCCGAGAGCCTGCTTTATCGTCCTGTCCGCAGGACGTGGGCGCGTGCACTGTCCAGAATCTCGTCGGACAGCGGGTCACCTGCGGTGGCTCGAGCCAGGTGCAGGGCCCCCACGAGAGTGCACAGCGTCGAAATGTGGTCCTGGCGCTGAGCGTCGTCGTCACCGTAGAACCCACCGAGCACCTCGATGAACCGGCGAACGCCCGCCACGTAGGCAGCTCGCAGCGCGCTCGTCGGTTCCTCTCGGGACACATCACTGCCGAACGCGGTGGAGGGACAGCTGGAGCCGGGAGAGTCCCGGGACTCGGTCGATAGGTAGAACTCGGCGAGCTCCTGGCGGGCACGCTCGCGATGGTCGTGGTGCTGCTCGGCGAACTGGGCGATCGTTCCCAGCGTCTCGTCGAACGCCTCGCTGATGGCTTCGGCCGCCAACGAGTCCTTCGAGTCGAAGTGGCGGTAGAAGCCACCTGTTGTCAGCCCCACCTCGGCCATGATCTCGGCAACGCTCACACCTTCGAGCCCGCGCTCCCGCAGCAGGCGGGCAGCGGCTGCCACCACCTGCTCCCGGTGCTGATCCGCAACGGCCCGTGACACCCGACCCATCAGAACCCCTCTCCCCGCGACACCATACATGATGATTATCATCTACTTGGGTTCGCTGTCGCGATCGTGTGGCACAGGCGATACTCGTCATGATCGGCACAGATGGACGGTTCACCCGACCGTCACCCCTTCCGCGGCCGGACCCGTCGAGGACTACGCAAGGGGCGCAAGAGCGCGGAGGCGAGGAATGATCGTCTCACCGATGCGCGTGAACGACTGAATCATCTGCTCATGATCGCCCACTACGTGGCGCACCAGAACGTGGTCGAAACCCAGTGCTCGATATTCCTCGAGTTGTTCTGTGACCGTACTAGCAGAACCCACCAACAGCTGGTCCCGGCTACCACCGCGGTAGCCTTCGGCGAGGATCTTGGACACCACCTGCTCCGCCTCGTGATCGGACTCTCCCACGTAGATGTCGCGACGCAGAACCGGGAGAGCCGGGCGACCGTGGCGGGCAGCGGCTTCCCGGTAGGTATCCAGCTGTTCCACGAGCTCGCCGCGACGCACGTTCTGTCCGGTCAGCCAGCCGTCCCCGAGTCGGCCCGCCCGTTCCGCCGCCGCGCGCACGGTGCCCGCAAGCCAGATCGACACCGGCACGCGAGGCGAGGGGCCGGACCGGACGCCGTCCAACCGGTGGTAGCGCCCCTCGATCGTCGTGGCCTCACCGGCAAGCAGTCCGCGCAGAGCACGCACCGTCTCCTCGAGGCGGACGACACGACTACGTTCTTCCATGCCGAACGCCGTGAACTGGCGCTCGTCCTGACCGAGCGCCAGCGTCGCAACCAATGGCCCTTGCGCGAAGGCAGCCAAGGTCCCGATCTGCTCGGCCAGCAGGACCGGGTGATAGAAGGGGGCGAGGAATACCGCACCCAGCGGCATCGAGCCCGTCGTCGCCATCAGACGCCCCAGCGTCGGAACCGGCGAGAAGGAGTTCGCATAGGTCGGCGGCACGGCATGGTGATCTCCGACGATCAACATGTCGAGATCCGCGTCGCGGACAGCGGCGGCCACATCGACCAGGTTCGCGGCCTGCGTCTCGGTCGAGACCGCCCCCATGGGTCGCTCGATGAAGCCACCCGGCGGCAGTGCATCCAGCATCGCTCGGAATCTGGCGAAGGTGGACGAGGACGCGGGAAAGAGGAATCGCAGAGAGGTGCCGAGTTTCACCGGACAACTCCACTTCGAGAGTAGGAAGAGATGAAATCGAGGCAGGCTGGTCGCACTCCTACGGTTCCCGCGGCGAGTAGCGTGCGCGCAGCTCATTCTTGAGGATCTTGCCGGCGCCCGACAATGGCAGCGCGTCGACGAACGCCACGGTGCGGGGCGCCTTGTAGCCGGCGATGCTCTGTTTGACGTGTTCCCGCAGCACCTCGACATCGGGCCGATCATCACCAGCCGGCACGACAACCGCGTGCACCCGCTCACCCCAGGCTTCGTCGGGCACGCCGACAACCGCGCAGGACCTTACTGCCGGGTGCGAGCTGAGTGCGTTCTCGACCTCCGCGGAGTAGATGTTCTCGCCGCCAGAAATGATCATGTCTTTGATCCGGTCGACGATGAAGACGTATCCTTCCTCGTCCATGTAACCGGCGTCGCCGGTGTGCATCCAGTCATTGCGCAGTGCATCGGCGGTCATGTCTCGGAGATCCCAGTATCCCCGCATCACGCTCGCGCCGCGGCAGATGACCTGCCCGACGTCACCTCGTGGCAGTTCTCGGTCCTGCTTGTCGACCACCAGCACCTCGCAGTGGGGTGCCGCTCGGCCGACCGAACGTCGCAGGCGCGCATCCGCATGGTCCTCATGGGACAGGATCGTGATCACCGGCCCCAGTTCGGTCATCGCGTACACCTGGGTGAACTCCGTGGTGGGCAGCCGTTTCATGGCCCGCTGGAGGACCGAATCAGACATTGGCGACGCGCTGTAGGTCAGCTTCTCCAAGCTCGACAAGTCCACATCCGCGGTGTCCGGGGAATCAACCAGCATCTGTATCATGGTGGGGACCAGCAGCGTGTCGGTGATGTCGAACCGTTCGATCGCTTTCGCTACTCCAGCAGGAGTGAAACGGGGCACGAACACGTGCGTTCGCCCCAGCGTCATGGCTTCCGTCCATGGTGCACACCCGGCGATATGGAACATCGGAGCGACGTGCAGAGTGCGGCCACCGGACCCCGAGTTGCTGTGCTGCCGCCGTCGGGTCGCCTCCATCCCGAAGGCCGACGCGAGCATGTTGGCATGACTGAGCATCACGCCTTTCGACCGGCCGGTGGTGCCGCCGGTGTAGAAGATCCCGGCCAGCGCATTTCCACCACGACGCGCATCAGGCACAGGATCGTACTTCGCAATGAGCGCCTCCATGCTCAACGCGCCATCGGGGACGGGCCCGGGATCGATGTGGATAACTGTCCGCAGCATCGGCACGGCAGCGTGGAGCTGAGGGACGATCGAGGTGAACGCGCCGTCAACCAGCAGCACCTGGGTGTCGCAGTCGCGCAGAGAATAGCCGATCTCCGCCACACTCCATCTGGTGTTCACCGGATTCATGATCGCGTCCGCCCAGGGCACTGCCAACAAGTACTCATGGTAGATGTCCGAATTGTGGGCGAGCATTCCTATTCGGTCATCGGTCCGCACTCCGACCGCTTTGAGTGCCGCAGCGAGACGTGCCACCCGCTCTCCCGACTCGGCCCAGGTCCGCACTCGATCGCCGAAGATCGTTGCCGGCCGCGCCGGAGTCCGCTGGACAGCGCGGTGCAGGCCTTGCGTCAAATACATGGCTTCCCTTCGAGATGCCTGCCAGAGAACTCCTGGAGAGCGGCTCACGCCTCGCCCGTACTCGAGACGTGAATCCACAGCCGCCCGGGCGCTGACAGCGACAGCCGGGCGTGCCCTCTCCTGTCATCAGCCGAAGTCGAGGCCTCTGGCGACCGGAGCTTTAGATTATCTACCTTATCTAAAGCTCCGCAGGATCGGGTGATGCATGTCACGCTGGGCGGCGGACCGAGCCGGATCGGTGCGGTGGCAAGGTCCCGGCAGTGCGGCCACCATAATCAGGAGCAATGGAGCGCTGACCCCTCACAGCGCTCGACTGCCCGAGATGACATCTCCCGTCCCGATCGATCATGTGGACACGGCATCTTTCTCCCTCCACCGTCACCTTCTTCCGTAGACGCGCCGTCGCCGGTCCGTCTTCAGAGCGTGATCGCAGGCCCGGTCGCCGTCATCGGTCAACCGACCTGGGTACGACCGGGAAGATCGGGCATTGTTGTCGTAACGGCGTAGATCTGTTCCCTGAGCTGAGCCGAGGACGGCGGCCGAGCAGTTGTGCCGACCGACCGGCTCAGACCACGAGGCCGGGGATTCCGTGCAGCTGTGCCCGAGAGGTGATCTGAAGCTTCGGGTACACCTGCGCGAGGTGCGCGCCGACGGTGCGGTGCGAGACATACAGCCGTTGGCCGATCTCCCGGTTCGTCAGCCCCGTCGCGGCGAGCTGGGCGATCTGCAGCTCTTGCGGAGTCAGCCGGTCGGCTGCGGAGCTCTGGCGCGTTCCGCTGTGTTCGCCCGCGGCCCGCAGTTCCCGGCGCGCCCGCTCACCCCACGGCAGTGCGCCCAGTGCGTCGAAGGTGTCACGCGCCGAGCGCAGCGGTTGCCGGGACTCCGCAACCCGGCGTCGCCGGCGCAGCCACTCGCCGAACGTTAGTTCCGTGTACGCGCGGAGGAAGGGCTGGGGGTGGAGGGCCGCCTGGAGGGCCTGCGCGAAGCAGGACTCGGCCTGCTCGTCGTCGGCCAGCAGGGCACGTGCCAGGCGCAGCCCCGCGTGCAGTGACGGCGAGGTGGTCACCATCGCCGCGTGTTCGAGGTTGGCGACGATCCCGGCTGCGGCGCGCTGTTCGCCGCTGCGCACCGCGGCGTCGGCGAGTTCGGCCACGGTGTGGCACCGCAGCGCGAGCTGATACGAGGAGTCGGCAACGTCGTGCATGCACGCGAACCGGGCGAAAGCCTCGACGAACTCTCCTGCGGCCAGAGCTGCCAGTGCACGGGCGTTCTGCGCCGTGGCGAGCACCGGGCGGGCACCGACCGAGATCCCCGTCCGGACCGCGGCGGCCGCCAACGCTTCCGCGGCGTCCCCGTCGCCGCGCAGCGCGGCGATCTTGGCCTGGGTGGCCTGGACGAGCGCGTGCAGGTAGGGCTGGCCGGTCTCCCGGGCCAGTCCTCCCGCCTCCTCCGCGACTGGAATCGCGGTGGTCAGGTCGACCAGGTGCGCTGCGCTCCAGGCCTGGGCCGCGAGCGCCCGGGCGAGCAGCTGCAGACGCCCTTCCGCGCGCAGGCCCGCGATCGAGGCGGCGGATCGGCCTTGCGCGAGATCGAAGGTGCCGAGCAGTACCGCGGCGCTGCCGAGCATTCGTTCCGCCGGTGGGTCGAGCATCGAACGTGCGGCGAGCCGGCGGGACCGGTCGATGACCACGGCGCCTCGCTCGATCGGCGCCGCGTAGGCCAGGATCGCCAGCATCCGCGGATCGTGCTCGTCGATGGGGAGGCGCTCGGCCACGGCGACGATGCGATCGCGGGCCTCGCCGCCCGGCTCGGTCCAGAAGCAGCGCAACGCAGCGCTCCACAGGATCCGCACTGCCGTGTCGACGTGGCCGTCGGTCATCATGGACTCGGCCAGCCGGACCAGCGTGAGTGCGTCCGTAGTGCCGTCGCGCAGACCGTCCTCGAGGCACGCCCGCGTCCAGGCCAACCGCGCGCGCCGCGGTGGGGATAGATCGAGCCGGGAGGCGCCGGCCAGCAGCCGGTCCACGACGTCCTGCCTGCCGAGTTCGACCGCCAGGTCCGCCGCCCGCAACAGCCGGTCGGCACGGAGATCGGGGGCGGCGCTGAGTCGGGCAGCGTGCTCGAGGGCGGTGACGGCACCGGTGACGGACCCGCGGCGCACCGACTCCTGCGCGACGGTCTCGAGTTCGGTGGCCACCACCTCGTCCGGCGGGTCCGTTGCGGCGGCCCGGTGCCAGACGCTGCGCTCCGGTACGTCGGCCAGGACCTCGGCCAGGGCGGCATGCGCTGCCTGCCGGCGCCCGGTGGTCGCGAGCTGGTGAATCGCCGAGCGCATCAGGGGATGGCGGAACCGGAGCGAATCGCCGTCGACCTCGATCAGGCCGGCGGCAACGGCAGGCGTGAGGTCCACGCAGCCCGTCTTTCGCCCGCTCAGCACCTGGGTGGCCCGGACCGTCTCGGCCACGCTGCCGCCACCATCGAGCGCGGCGACCAGCAGCGCCGTCGCGGTCAGTTCGGGCAACGACGCGACGCGCGCGGTGAAGGCTCGTTCCAGCCGTTCGGTCAGCGGGAGCCAGGGGGCGGCGGTCAGGACAGCGTCCCGGTCGGTCCCCTGCGCGGCCACGGGAAGTTCGATCAGCGCGAGGGGGTTGCCCGCCGCATCGCCGAGCAGTCGCCGACGCAGACCCTCGGAGAGCCCGGTGGCATGCGCGTCCAGCAACGTCCCGGCGTGCTCGCGTGACAGCGGCGGCACGACGAGTTCGGGCAGCCCGGCGTCGTCGAATCGCGACGGCACGCCCTCGCGCACCGCCGCGGCCAGCACGATCGGTTCGGACGCCAGCCTGCGACCGAGGAAGGCGATCACGTCCGCGCTGGAACGGTCGAGCCACTGAGCGTCCTCGGCAACCACGAGCACGGCGTCCCGGGTGGCGATCTCGGAGAGCAGATCGAGCGTGGCCAGGGCGACGAGGAAGACGTCCGGAACGGCGTCCTCGCCGAGACCGAGCCCGAGGGCGGCGCGCAGCGCGTCACGCTGACGTGGCGGGAGCAGGTCGATGTCCCGCCGGACGGGTCGCAGCAACTGGTGCAGGCCGGCGAACTGCAGATGCGCCTCCGACTCGATACCGACCGTCCTCAACACCCGCAGACCCCTACCGGATGCTCGTTCGCCCATCTCGGCGAGCAGCGCGGACTTCCCGATCCCCGCCTCACCCCGCAGCAGCACCGCGCCGCCCCCGACGTCGACCCCCTCCAGGAGCCCTCCGAGTCGGCGAATCTCCTCCTCGCGGCCGATCAGGCTCACACCACCACCACCATGACAACCACCGTATTCGGCCCGTCCGCAGTTCGATCAGTCGATATGCGTCCGGGTGGATGGTACCTATTTGCCGCCGCGCCAGCGGATCACGTTGATGATGCGTTTTGCGCCATTTCATCTCAGCGCGAGGCACGGGAGCAGCAGGAACGCAAGCCGCATATCTCACGAATGAGCCGATCGAGAGTGCGGCGCCCCAGGCGACTCAGCGGCGGGCTCGACGTGGCGTAGTACCAGACCAGGCCCATGGCCTGCTGGAACGCCCATGCCATGCCCCGGGACCGTTCGACGTCGCCAGAGCCCAGAGCCTTTCCCAGTTCCGTTCGTGGTCCGTGACCCAGCAGGTGCCAGGCCGCCACGAGAGCAAGAGCCGGATCGGCCGGCCCGAACCCGCCGACGTCGAGGACGCCTATGAGGCGCCCGTCGTCGACCAACACGTCGCCGGGGATGCGGTCCCCGTGGGACATCACGTCGGCCCCGGCACGAGGAAGCTGCCTGAACTCGCTCCACAACCGTCGTAGCGGCTCGACGTCGAGCAACCCGGCGGACTTCCGGAAGCACGTCTGTATCCAGTCGTCATGATCTTTCAGGTCGCCGCCGCGGTGGGTTCCGGAGAACGTGCGGCCCTGCTTGTCCGTGGCGCGAAGTGCGCCGATGAAGCCGGAAAGATCGCGATCGGTGACCCCGGAGAGGGTTACCCACTGATCCCGTGCTCGCCGTGGAAAATGCGCGGCGAGTTCGTCGCCGATGCGGTAGATCGCGTGATCGGTGCCGGCGGCGACGACCGGACGGACGGCAGGTGGCGCCACTGCGGGGACGCGCCGTGTCCACCAGGACCGCCGCCCCGGCGATCCGGAATCACCCCCACCGCGGGCCGGTTGATCCCCTCATGACGACCAGGATCGTGGCCACCGCCTTCGGCGGCCCGGAGGTACTCGCAGCAGTCGATGCCGACGTGCCCGCACCCGGCGACGGGGAGGTCACCATCGAGGTCAGAGCCGCGGGGATCAACCCGGTCGACTACAAGCGGTTCAGTGGAGCCATGGGTGCCGACCCGGCGCTGCTTCCGCTGCCCGTGGGCAACGAGCTCGCCGGGGTGGTGACCGCCGTCGGACCGGGCGCCACCGGGCGCGACGCAGCACTGGCCGTCGGCGACGAGGTGATCGCCTACCCCGCCCCCGGCGCGTACGCCGCCGCGGTGACGCTCCGGGCAGCGAATGTGGTGCACAAGCCGGCGCAGGTGCCGTGGGCCGAGGCGTCGGGGATCATGCTCACCGGAGCCACCGCGGTGCACGCACTGACCGTCGTCGGGGTGTCCGCAGGCGACACGGTGCTGATCCACGGCGGGTCAGGAGGCGTGGGCCAGCTCGCCGTGCAGCTCGCGGTCAAGGCAGGCGCCACCGTGGTCACCACCGCGAGCGCACAGCATGACGACCTGCTGCGCGGCTACGGCGCGATCCCGCTGCGCTACGGGCCGGGGCTGGCCGACCGGGTACGCGACGTCGCACCGTCCGGAGTGGACGCCGCGGTCGACACCGTCGGCACCGCGGAGGCGGTGGACGTCTCGCTCGAACTCGTGGCCGACCGCGCCCGCATCGTCTCGATAGCGGCGTTCGGGCGCGGCGACACCGGGATCAGGCTCATCGGCGGCGCCCCCGGAGCCGACCCCGGCACGGAGATCCGCCGCAACGCCTGGCAGCAGCTCCTCCCGGCAGCGGCAGCAGGAACGCTGCACGTGGTCGTGGCCCGGACCTTCCCCCTCACGGACGCCGAGGCGGCTGTCCGCCTCGTCGCGGACGGACACGCAGGCGGAAAGGTCGTGCTCCTGCCCTGACCAGCGGGCATGCGATCACGGGCCGCCGCTCACCGGGAGACCCGGACGACGTCGTAGACGGCTCCGACGTAGGCGGCGGCGCGACTCGACCCGAGCAGGTCGGCGTCCATCCGGTTCATGACGTAGCTGATGGTCATCCGGCGGTCGATGTCGGCGCTGGCCGTCGAGCCACCCCACCCGCCCCAGAACGCGATGCGCCCGCCGGGCAGCCACGGCTGCGGCCGCCGGTCCGGCAGAGCGAACCCTGGGGCGAGATCAATTATCGGAACGTTTTCCGGAAGGCGTCGGTTCGTCGTCATGGATCGCACGCCAAGTGGCCAGTGGTGCCGGGTAAGGTGCATTTCCATGAAAGGAGAGCGGCCCAATTCGCGGGGGGAAACGAGGTCTGCCGAGGGCCTCGGCGCCGATCTGCACCTGGGCCGTCTCGACCTGCAGGGCCACGGCCTGCGGGCCTCCCTCATGAGTGCCCTGCGGGACGCCGTGCGAACGGGACGCCTCGCGCCCGGCGTCCGGCTGCCCTCGTCCCGCACCCTCGCCGCTGACCTGTCCATCGCCCGCAACACCGTCGCCGACGCCTACGCCGAACTCGTCGCCGAGGGCTGGCTCACCGCCCAGCAGGGCTCGGGCACCCGCGTCGCCCAGCGCTCCGTACCCCGCAGGGCACCGGCGACCGGCTCGGCCCGCGTCGTGCCCCAGCGGCCCACGCCGATCCGGACGGCGGGCGCCACCTACAGCCTGCTGCCCGGCAACCCGGACCTCGCGAGCTTCCCGCGTTCGCAGTGGCTCGCGGCGGCCCGGCGCGCACTGACGGCCGCGCCCCACGAGGCATTGGGCTACGGCGACCCGCGGGGGCGCATCGAACTGCGCACGGCCCTCGCCACGTACCTCGCCCGAGCCCGCGGTGTGTACGCCGACCCCGACCGCATCATGATCTGCGCGGGTTTCGTCCACGGGCTGCGCCTGATCGGCGCGGTGCTGAGCGCGCGCCGCGTACGGCGCGTCGCCGTCGAGGCGTACGGCGTCCCCCAGTACCAGGATCTGCTGACCGAAGCCGGGCTGCGCACCACTGCCCTCGCACTCGACGAGGGCGGCACACGTACGGAGGACCTCGCCCTCCGGGGTGTGGGCGCGGTCCTGCTGACGCCGGCGCACCAGTACCCCACCGGCGGGGCCCTGCGCGCCGACCGGCGGGCCGCCGCCGTCGACTGGGCGCGTGCCACGGGCGGCCTGGTCCTGGAGGACGACTACGACGGCGAGTTCCGCTACGACCGCCAGCCCGTCGGTGCGCTGCAGGGACTCGACCCCGAGCGGGTCGTGTACTTCGGCACTGCGAGCAAGTCGCTCGCGCCGGGGCTGCGCCTCGGGTGGATGGTGCTGCCCCGGTCGGTGGCACAGGAGGTGATCGAGGCCAAGGGCCACGTGGACTGGGCGCCCGGCGCCTTCGACCAGCTGACGCTCGCGGAGTTCATCACGTCCGGTGAGTACGACCGGCACGTGCGGGCCATGCGGCTGCGCTACCGGCGCCGCCGCGACGAACTGGTCGCGGCGATCGCGGAGCGCGCGCCCGGCATCCGGGTGTCGGGCATCGCCGCGGGGCTGCACGCCGTCGTCGAACTCCCACCGGGCACCGAGCGGTCGGTGATCTCCTCGGCGGCCTCGCAGGGTCTCGCCCTGGAGGGGCTCGGGAGCTTCGCCCATCCGTCGACCGGCACGCGGGAGCCGGTCCGGGACGGGGACGAGGCCGCCGCACCGGCATCGGACGGAGACGCGGGACCGGACGGGGAGAGCGCACCCGCGCGGCGCGGGGACGCGCTGGTCGTCGGCTACGCGACCCCGTCGGACAGCGCCTGGTCGGGCGCGCTGGACGTGCTGTGCCGCGTGCTGCCCCGACCGGAACCCGTGGTGCGGCCGCACGCACCCCCCGTCTGACGTCGGTGCCGACTCCGGGAACGCATTGCGAATCGGTGTCCCTGCTCAGTCCTAAAATCGATCCATGAACATCTGCGTCTTCCTCTCCGGGGCCGACCTCGACGAGCGCTACACGCGGCCGGCCCGCGAGTTCGGCGAGCTCATCGGAAAGGGCGGCCACACCCTGGTGTGGGGCGGATCCGACACCGGGCTGATGAAGGTCGTCGCCGACGGAGTGCGGGAGGCCGGGGGGCGGCTCGTCGGGATCTCGGTCAGCTTCCTCCGGGACTTTGCCCGGAAGGACGCCGACGAGATGGTCATCGCCGAGGATCTCGCGGAACGGAAGGCGCGGCTGCTCGCCGGAGCGGACGCGGTGGTGGTGCTGGCCGGCGGGCTGGGCACGCTGGACGAGGCGACCGAGATCCTGGAGCTGAAGAAGCACAGGCTGCACGACAAGCCGGTGGTGCTGCTGAACACGGCGGGTTTCTACGACGGGTTGATTCTCCAGCTCCGGCGGATGGACGCAGAGGGCTTCCTGCCGGTCCCCCTGGCCGCATTGGTCTTCTTCGCCGACGACGGTGCTGGGGCGCTGGCCCATCTCGAGGAGTCCGTCGGGACGCACTGACCACCGTCCCGGCAGCGCCGGCCAACCCGGAACCGGCGGCGCCGAGCAGCGCCGCCGGTGCGGTGGGCAGCACGTGGCAGCTCAGTCGGTGATGACGACGACGCCGGTCGGCTCGTCCAGAGCCTCCACCGTCCGTTCGGCAGCCCGGTCGATGCTGACCCGAGGTTCCTCGGGAAGCTGCTTCTCGTTGTAGGTACCGGGTCCGTAGAACTGCCCGTAGCGCAGCACGACACCGCCCTCGGCGAGAACGGAACGCTCCAGTTCAGCGACCGCTTCGGCATCGGGCCCATCAGGCAGCTTCCAGGCGACGCTCTGAGCCAGGATCTTCGGCGACGAGCTCTGGCGAGCGGCCTCGAGGAGGTTCTGGGTTCCCTCGGTGCGGATGCGGGCGTTCAGATCCGCGAGCGCCCCGATCTGCGTCACGTCATCCGGGAGATCGGTCAGCTCGTTCAGCACGATGTCCGGGTTGAAGTCACGAACCGCCTGGACGAGAGCCGGCCGATCGAAGACATCACACAGGATCGGTTCGGCGCCGAGGCGGCCCAGCACCTCCACCTTGCCGGCTGAGCGCGTCATGCCGCCGACCACGTGCCCGGCCTGGACCAACCGGGGGATCAGCCGCTGCCCGATCACACCGGATGCACCGGCAAGAAATACTCTCATGATTTTCTCCTGTTCATCGTCGGATGTGCCTGCCGGCCGCGTTTACTGGTGATTCAGCGGCCATGCACCAAACCTAGGAGCGGCGCGGCGCGCGACCTGGGTCATTTCCGGCCGGATCGGATGGGCCACTTGAGGTGCCGGGCGGCCGGCCCGCTCGGCAGCCTCGCATGCCCCCGGCCGCAGGAATTGGCCCACGGAGTTCTCCGGAAAATGGCCCAGATCGCGGTCCCGGCCGGCCCGTAGCGTTGCGGACGTGACAACGAACAAACCGCCGCAAATCCGGGAATTCCTCCCGAAACACGGCCCGCGCAAATGACCGCTGCCACCTTCCGCTCCCTGCACCACGGCCGCGCCGGCGACGACCCGCTCGTCCTGCCGGGGCCGTGGGACGTCGCCAGCGCCCGGGTCTTCGCCGACGCCGGCTTCCCCGCGCTCGCCACCCCGAGCGCCGGGATCGCCGCCTCGCTCGGTTACGAGGACGGCTCGACCCCGGCCGACGAGATGTTCGACGCGGTCGCCAGGATCGTCCGGGCCGTCTCCGTGCCCGTGTCCGCCGACGTCGAGGGCGGATACGGCCTCACGCCCGGGGAGCTGGTCGCGTGGCTCCTGGATGCGGGTGTCGTCGGCTGCAATCTGGAGGACTCCGAGCGGCACACCACGCTCAAGGACCCTCGGCGGCACGCGGACTGGCTTGCCGAGGTCCGCGCGGAGGCCGGTGATGCTCTCTTCATCAACGCGCGCGTCGACACCTTCCTGTACGGGTCGGGGGACCCGGCCGACGCCGTGGCCCGCGCCCGTCTGTACGTCGCCGCCGGCGCCGACTGCGTCTACCCGCTCCTGGCACCGTCCGAGGCGCTCCCGGAACTGCGGAAGGGCATCGAGGGCCCGCTCAACATGAATGCGTCGCCGGACAAGGAATCCGTGGCCGAACTGGCCCGGCTGGGTGCGACGCGTATCACGTTCGGGCCGGAGATGCAGATGTACGCGAGCGAGGCGATCGGCGAGCTCGCGGCAGCACTGCGCGCCTGAGTTCCGACGTTCGGAACGACCGGAACCGAACCCGACTTGACATTTCACGAAGAGGATGGTCCCGATGAATACGGCCTTTCCGGAGACAATGGATCGATCGCTGGACAAGCGATCGCTACTGGTTGCCCGCGCGGAACGTCTCCGGCCGCTTCTTGCAGACAACGCCCGGGAGGGTGCCGCCGACCGACGGGTGACCGACGCGAGCATCGCCGCGCTCACGGAGGCCGGCCTGTTCAAGGTGATGCTGCCCAGGCGGTACGGCGGATTCGAGGCGGGCGTCCGCACGAGTCTCGACGTGATGGCGGCCGTCGCCCACGGCGACGGCGCCGCGGGTTGGGTGGTGTCGCTGGCGAACCACTCCGCATGGGACATCGGCCTGTGCCCGACACGTGTGCAGGACGACGTGTTCGGCACTGACCCCGACACCCTGGTGTGTGGCGCTCTCGCGCCGGCGGGCACCGCTGTCGCGACCGAGGGAGGAGTGCGGCTGACCGGCCGCTGGGGCTACGTCTCGGGCTCGCTGCACGCCCGGTGGGCAGTGCTCGGGTTCACCCTCGTCGACGAGAACGGGACTGTGCTCGAGGCCGCGATCGCGCCCGTCCCGGCCGCGGACTACGCGGTGTCCGACACGTGGTTCACCGCCGGGATGAGGGGGTCGGGAAGCAATACGTTGACCGCAGAGGACGTGTTCGTGCCCTGGCATCGTGTGGTGCCGCGGGCACGCCTGGACGCGGGCGACTACCCGACCGAGCGCAAGGACGAGGTCACCTACCGCAGCGGCTTCTACGCGACTCACACGCTGGGGCTCGTCGGCCCGCTATTGGGGCTGGGGCGGGCGGCGCTCGACCACGTGCGCGACGCGGCGGGGACGAAGCGGATGGCCGGCACCGTGTTCAGCCGGCAGGCCGATTCCGCAGGCGTCCAGATGCAACTCGGCAACGCCGCGCTCCTGATCGACACCGCGCACCTGCACGCCCGCCGGGCGGCCGACGACCTCGACGACCACGCCGCGCGAGGTGAGCCGCCGGCCTTTCCCGTGCGGGCCCGGGTGCGGGCGGACGCGAGCCGGGCCGCGGGACAGGTGGCGGAGGCGATCAACATCCTGCTCGACGTGCACGGTTCCGCCGGCCTCGTCGATGCCAGCCCGCTGCAGCGGATCTGGCAGGACGCGAACGTCGCAGCACGACATGTGTCGCTGCTGCCCGGCGTGAGCTACGAGGTCTACGGCAAGGCGCTACTGGGTCTCCCGAACGATGTCCTGCTGTCCCTCTAGTGGCTCGCGTCCCGCTGAAGGTCCATCCATGAGTGCACCTGCCGTCCGGCAATCCCCCTGCCCACCATCGCGGGGAATCAGCACCAGGCTCGCGGTCCTGCTGGCCATCGCGTCCGGGGTGGCAGTCGCGAACATCTACTACGCCCAGCCACTGCTGGAACAGATCGGCCACGACCTCGGAGTCGGACCGGCCGGCCTCGGCCTGGTCACGACCGTGACGCAGGTCGGCTACCTCCTGGGCCTGGTCCTGATCGTGCCGGTCGGTGACCTGATGAACCGGCGGGTCCTCATCGTCGCCGGGAGTGTGATCGCCGCGGGGGCCCTGGTCGCCGTGGCCGTCTCGCCGAGCCCGCTGATGTTCCTCATCGCCAGCGGCGTCGTCGGACTGGTGTCCGTCGTGCAGCAGGTGATCAACGCCTACGCGGCCGTGCTGGCCGCCCCGGAGACGCGCGGGCGCATCCTCGGCATCGTGACCAGCGGTGTCGTGATGGGCATCCTGCTCGCCCGGACCGTGTCCGGGGTGCTCGCCGATGCGCTCGGCTGGCGCTCGGTCTACGTGGTGTCGGCGATCCTCATGCTCGGGCTCGCGCTCGTACTGGCCCGCGCACTGCCATCGGAAACCGCCACCAGGAGTTCCGTCTCCTACCGCCGCATGATCACATCGGTCGTCACGCTGACGGTGCACGAGCGCGTGTTCCGCGTCCGCAGCCTGATCACGCTGTTCATGTTCGCCGGCTTCGGTGCCCTCTGGGGATCCATCGCGCTGCCGCTGACAGCCGCGCCCTGGCACCTGTCCACCACCGAGGTGGGCCTGTTCGGGCTCGCCGGCGCCGCGGGAGCCATCGGCGCCTCCCGGGCCGGCGCCCTGGCCGACCGCGGTCGGGGGCAATGGGTCACCGGCATCACCCTCGTCCTGTTCACCGCCTCCTGGGCAGCCATCGCCTGGCTGCCACACTCCCTGATCCCGCTGATCCTCGGGATCATCGTTCTCAACCTGGCGGGACAGGCCATGCAGGTCACCAACCAGCACATGATCCTGAGCATCGACCCCGACGCCAGCAGCCGGCTCATCGGCGGCAACGTGGTCTACTACGCCATCGGCACCGGCGGTGGCGCGATCGCGGCGACCACCGCGTACAGCGCATTCGGGTGGGCCGCGGTCTGTATTCTCGGGGCCGGCCTCAGCGCGCTGGCATTGCTGATCTGGGTCGCCGACAGAATGTCCGCCCGCTCGTTCACCTAGCCCACGCTCCGTGCTCGCGCTCGACGCCAGTCCCGAGAAGCCGCAGTTGACCGCTACCGTGGGGTGTGGCGGTCAACCAAATTGGCCCGCGATTCTTCCGTGGAAGTGCACCACGATCCGGTCCCACTGGCCGCTTAGCGTGAATCCATGAATCGAGAGGGGCCACTCAACCCGTGGCCCGCACTGTGGGCATTGGTTCTCGGGTTCTTCATGATCCTGGTGGACTCGACGATCGTCTCGGTCGCGACTCCTGCGATCATGGCCGACCACGGCGCCGACGTCGACTCGGTCGTGTGGGTCACGAGCGCCTACCTGCTGGCCTACGCGGTGCCGCTGCTCGTCACCGGCAGGCTGGGCGACCGGTTCGGGCCGCGCCGCGTCTACCTCGCCGGGCTCGCGGTGTTCACGCTGGCGTCACTGTGGTGCGGGCTGACCGGCAGCATCGGCGAACTCGTCGTGGCGCGGGTCGTTCAGGGTCTCGGCGCGTCGCTGATGAGTCCCCAGTCGTCGGCCATCGTCACGCGGATGTTGCCCGCCGAGAGCCGAGGCAAGGCGATGAGCCTCTGGGGTGCGACAGCCGGGGTGGCCACGCTCGTCGGTCCGATCCTGGGTGGCGTGCTCGTCGACGGCCTCGGCTGGGAGTGGATCTTCATCGTCAACGTGCCGATCGGTGTCGTCGGTTTCGTGCTCGCAGCCCGGCTGGTTCCCGAGCTGACCACCCATGTCCGGCGCTTCGACCTGCTCGGTGTGGCGCTCAGCGCCGTCGGCATGTTCCTGCTGATCTTCGGGATCCAGGAAGGGCAGGCCTACGACTGGGGGACGATCACCGGCCCGATCTCGGTGTGGTCGCTGATCATCGCCGGGCTGGTGGTGATGGGGGTCTTCCTGTTCTGGCAGGCGCGCAACCGCGGCGAGCCACTGGTGCCGCTGGCGCTGTTCCGCGACCGGAACTTCAGCCTCGCCAACATCGCGATCACGCCGGTGGCCTTCGCGGTCACCGCCATGCAGTTCCCGATCATCTTCTACGCCCAGGGAGTCCTCGGGCTCAGCCCGACGGGCTCGGCGTTGCTGCTGGTGCCGATGGCCGTGGTCTCCGGCGCGCTCGCGCCGTTCGTGGGCCGCTGGACCGACCGCTTCCACCCGACTTGGATCGCCGGGTTCGGGATGGTCTCGCTACCCGCAGCGCTGCTGTGGCTCGCGGCGATCATCGGGCCGGACACCCCGATCTGGCAGTTGCTGCTGCCGGTCGCGCTGCTGGGCGTGGGCAACGGGTTCACGTGGGGCCCGATCGCCACGACGGCGATGCGGAACCTCCCTCCTGCGAACGCAGGCGGCGGTGCCGGGATCTACAGCACCACCCGTCAGATCGGGGCGGGGCTGGGCAGCGCGGCCATCGCGGCGCTGATCGGGTCACGGCTCGCGGCGAACCTCCCGGCGGCACCCGGCGGCGGCAGCCCGCCGGTCTGGGGTGCGCGGCTGCCCGAGCCGCTGCGCGCCGGTTTCGCCACGGCGATGGCGCAATCGCTGGTGCTACCCGCTGCGGTGCTGCTGATCGCGCTCGTCGCCGTGCTGGCATTCGCCCGGCCGCGGCACCTGAGCCCCCGGCCGCACCACGCGCTCGCAGTGGTGCCCGGCACCGCCGCAGAATTGGCCCGGGAATCCGCCGGAACAATGGACCAGATCCCAGCACTCCCACGCGCATAGCGTTGGGGCATGACAATGAATGAAGCACACGAAAGCAAGAGCCGCAGGAAGCTCACCCTCCCAGCCGGACTGGCTTTGACGGGTGGCGCGATCACGTTCACGAGCCTGTATCTCGCGGCGGGAGCACTGACGCCGCTGCTCGTGCTCTACAAAGAGCAGTGGGAGTTCCCAGCGGCGTCTCTCACGCTGGCGTTCGCCGTTTACGCGATCGGCTTCCTCGCCGCTCTCCTCACCCTGGGGTCACTCTCCGACCACATCGGCCGGCGCCCGGTTCTCATCGGCGCCCTGATCATTCAGCTCGCCTCGAACGTCATGTTCCTCGTCGCGCCCGACATCGGCTGGGTGATCGCCGGCCGTATCGTGCAGGGCATCGCCACCGGCGCGGCATCGAGTGCGTTGACCGCAGCCCTCGTCGAAGTCGCCCCGCAGAACCGGAAGAGACTGGCCACGATCCTCGGCAGCGTCAGCGTGACCGGCGGCCTCGCCGGCGGCTCCTTGCTGGCCGGCCTCGCGATCCAGGTCACGGCCACGGCGAACGCCATCGTCTTCATCGTCCTCACGATCATCACGATTCTCGGGATCGTCGTCATCGCCTTGTCTCCCGAGAGCGTGGGCCGTACACCGGGCGCGCTCCGCTCGCTGATCCCCCGTGTCGCCATCCCGCAGGCCACTCGACGGGAGTTCGCCGCAGCAGCGCCCGTGGTCGCCGCAAGCTGGATGCTCGCAGGCCTCTCGGGCGGTCTCGCCCCGAGCATGGTCCGCAGTGTCTTCTTCGTGGATAGCGGCCTCATCAACGGCGTGGCCGGGTTCATCGCGCCCGCGACATCGGCCGTCATCGGCCTGGCGTTCGCCAAGGTCGACCCCAGGCGCGCGATGACCATCGGCATCTACGCGTCCATCGTCGGACCCCTCGGCATCATCGGTGGCGTGTTCGCCGGAAGCCTGGCAATCATGTTCATCGGCCAAGCGATCGCCGGCGTCGGCTTCGGCGCATGCTTCACCGCAGCCCTTCGCCTCATCTTCCCGCTCGCGGCGCCGCATCAGCGTGCAGGGGTCGTCGCCGGGATCTACGTCGTCTCCTACATCGCGTTCGGCGTGCCGATCGTCATCGCCGGCCAGCTCACGGAGACCCTCGGCCAGGTGCCCACCGTCTCCGGGTACGCGGCGTTGACCGTCGTCCTCGCGCTCATCAGCCTCATCGCCCAGATCCGCATCAAGCACAGTGGGCGACGCGTCGATCTGCGAACGACCAGCGAGAGCGCGTCGGAGCACGTCGATACGCCTCCTGCGTCAGCCACACCGACCGCAACGATCCGATGACCGGTCAGCCGACTTCCGGACCGGTCTCAGCCGAGGTAGAAGTCCCGGCGCGCGGCGACGAACGCCTCGACCGTCTGGGCGGGCACACCGGTCACGCGCTCGACATCGTTGGTCGCGCGGTCGTAGCGATTCTCCCGATGCAACCGGGCCATGGTCGCGATGTGCTGCTCGGTGTGCGGTGGCAGACCGGCCTGTGCGAGCTCGTCGGCGAGCCACCGGTCCACCGGAACGTCCACATACGACACCGTCCGACCCAGTGCTCTCGTGAACTCCTCAGCCACCCCGTTCATGTCCTGCGTGCGGGGTCCGGTGAGCTCGTAGACGTGACCGACGTGCGGTGCCGGGTCGCGGAGCACGGTGGCCACCACCCGCGCGACGTCGGCCGCGGCGACCGGCGAGGTGCGCCCCGTGCCGAAGGGCAACGCGAGCGTGCCGCTCTCCCGGATCGTGCGCGCCGCCAGCGTGGTGAAGAGCGGGTTGTCGAGGAACGTCGTCGGGCGCACGTGCACCACCGGCAGGCCCGACCAGTCGAAGACCTGCTCCGCCAGCCAGTGCAGCCGCTGATGGTGCGACTCCGCGGTGCTGGTAGCGGTCATCTGCGACACCGTCATCTGCGACATGTCCACCAGGACGTCGAGCGTTCCGAGCTCGCGGGCGACCGTGGCCACCACGGTCGTCGCCAGCAGATGATCCGGCGACACGCTCATACCGAAGTACATCCGCCCGACGTCCTCGAGCGCGGCCGCCACGCTCTCGGGCCGGGTGAGATCGCCGACGACCACCTCCACACCGAGTCCGCGCAACTCATCGGCACGCTCGTCGTCGCGTCGGACCAACGCACGCACCGGCAGATCCCAGGCGCGCAGTTGGCCGAGGGCGTCGCGGCCCACGCCGCCGGCGCCGGGGACGAGGACCAGATTGCTGGCCGCCATCGATGAATCTCCTTATCGCTCAAGGCCGGCACTCCACGCGAGGTTCCGTTCTTCAGACTTGCTGTGACACGTCCCCCTGACGGACAACCGACCCCGTCCGGCATCAACCCACGGGGCGGGACGTACTCCGTGTCCACCCCACCGGAAGGCAGCGCCGCGATCTCCCACGCGCTACGGGCGGCTCATCGAGGTCGCGGCCCGCCGGCCGCTCGGATCAGAATCGCCAGGGGAATTCGCAACTGCGATGATTGATCCGGGCATGGTCACCGCCGCCGAGGCGTCGAACGGGCGCCAGCAGCAGTGGTCAGTACACCGACGCCACTCGCAGCTGTCAAGCGCGGTTCAGACCTCTGGACAGCGAAACGCAATCACGTGCGATCCACGCCTGCCCCCCAAGCGCAGCGCCACCGCGAAGCGACATGGACACACGTCGCTGTTTCAACGCCCCACATTGCGCGACGTGTGTCCATGTCGCGCGCATGGTGATCTCGGGCGTGCTCGGTCTCGCCGTCCGGTACGGAGCCATCTCGACCAACCTGGTCTGCGGCATCGGGTAGATCGCCTGCACCCTTCGTCGACCACCCGTGTGCTCACAGTGGACGAGCGCCATGTGAATCACGCGCCTGCATGCCGATGAGGATGCGGTGCGTTAGGACGCCCGCAGACCGCCGTCCACGACGAATGGCGGTGCAAATGGGTGATTGCCTACGATCTGGCGCCACTCGCATTCCCGCAGATCGAGGGCAAAGCGATCGTGACAGTCCGTAACAGATAGTACGGTCGTGTGACACAGCGTGAATGAATTGGGTGCTGTCGGGCGTGCAGTCCACCCAATAAGAGTAGCGATGCGGCCGTGATCGTCATTATCAGTAGAACTTTCTCGCGTTCGGGTTGATCGCGCCTCCTCGGACGGCCGAGCGGGTGAACGCTCCGTAATCGCGAAACGCTCGCAGTCGGCCCCGCGACTCCCTTCGGCGTCTCCATTACGGACGACGGATCCACGAGTTCCTACGACTGGCGGCGAGCCACACCCCGCAGCCCGGGCAACAACGAGTTCGCGCTACGGGCTCGAAGGGGCTGAAGAGATCGGCTCGCCAGGAGGAAACCATGACCTTGCTCGTCGAACATGGCGGGCTTACACGGCCGCATAGGGAGATCTGCTGGGCCCATGGACGGTGGCTTCTTGATCGCCAGACTTGTCGGGAGCACAGGCCAATCTCCCTGAGGGCTTGCACAATCGGACGATTTACCCGATGCTCCTCACCTCCAATCCATCAGCTTACGAGTCATCCATCGGCAACTGCTGGCCAATAGGGCCGCGGCCGCTGGGTTCGGATCCCCCGCGCCCAGCTGGGCTTCCTGCTCGAATTGACATCGAGTATCGACTCCATCACAAGAAGTTACGTCGCCGCGACGATCTCGTGGCGCCCGGATGCACCGTCTATCAAGCAGGCCAGGGGTCTCCATGGATACAGTTGATCGAGGGGCGACAAGAAAATCGGCCGCGAATTCGAGCGCGACTACAGAACGCGACGATGCCCTATCAGCCGGTATCGGAGCGCGTTACCAACCCAGCACAGTGGGTGAGCCCGGCCGGAGTTCGACCGGCGTGATTCAGGAGGAATACCCACGCTTCGCGAATGACCGGCTAGCCGTGGGTCCGCAGAGTTCGATCGTCGTGTGGAAATTCGGCGGAACGTCGGTGGCCGATCCGGCTCGACTCCGCGCTGCCGCCGAACGCATCGTGGTCGCCCAACGGGACGGACTGAAGGTGGTGGCCGTGCTGTCCGCAATGGGTAGCTCGACCAACGACCTGGTCGCCATGGCCTACACGATGTCGGAGCGGCCGTTACTGCGCGAACTGGACGTCCTGCTCTCCGTCGGCGAGTGCATCTCGTGCGCGCTGGCGTCGATGGCGGTGAGCGAACTGGGGTCACACGCCGTCTCGCTCACGGGACCTCAGGCGGGTATCCACACCGATGGTCAGCACGGTAACGCGCAACTGGCCGATCTCTATCCCCGGCGCATCCTCGACGCGCTCGACACCGGGGCTGCGGTACTGGTGACGGGATATCAGGGCATCTCGCCGGCAGGCGACGTGACCACGCTGGGCCGCGGCGGCTCCGACACCTCGGCAGTGGCGGTCGCGGCCGCCCTCGGACTGAGCGAGTGCGACATCTTCACCGACGTCCCTGGCGTCTTCACCGCTGATCCCCGGCTCGTGCCGGACGCACGGAAGCTCACGGCGGTCAGCCGAGAAACGATGTTGCAGTTCGCAGCGGCGGGTGCCGCGGTGCTGCAACCGCGTGCCGTCGAACTTGCCGCTGCTCATGACGTCGACATCCACGTTCGATCAAGCTTCACGACCGACGTGGGCACCTGGATCCTCGAGGAGGAACCCGTGTTCGAAACCGCGGTCGTCACGGGAGTGGCCCACCGGGAACGGGAGACGTTGTACGCCGTACGGGATGTCTCCCCCGCCGCGATCACCGCGGCTCTGGCACATCGCAGCGTGGCGGTCGGCACGATCGGCCGCGACGGTCAGTCCCTCCGGTTCACCGCTCCGGATTCCGAGGACGCCGCGGTCGTGGCAGCGCTGTCGCTCGCCGGTGTCGGCGTCGACGTCGACGTCCACAACGAGTTCGGCTCCGTCAGCCTGGTCAGTGCCGGAATCGCGCGACGACCGGATGTCACGGCTCAAGCGATGCTGGCGCTGGAGTGCCACGGCATCGAGCCGCAGATGGTCACCAGTGCGCCATCCCGCGTCTGCTTCCTCATTCGCACCGACGCGGTCCATCACGCAGTCCGGCTGCTCCATGACCTCTTCGGGCTGCAGAACGGGCAGTACGCCACCCCGGCCGGGGACCGCGACACATACGCGAGTCGGACCGGCGCTGAGGCACGAAGGGAGTTCGAGTCATGCGCACCGCAGCGTCTTCAGTGATCCCTGGCTTCAGCGGCGGACCGACGATGGGGCGCGGCAGGCCCGCGAATCCGTTCGGTCACGTGATGACGGCAATGGTCACACCGTTCACCCCGGACGGCCGCGCCCTCGACCTCGAGTGCGCCGCCGGCCTGGCCACCTCCCTCGTCGACATGGGGAACGACGGGCTGGTCGTCAACGGAACCACCGGCGAGGCGCCGACGACATCCGACGCGGAGAAGGCGGCTCTCATCCGAACCGTCGTCGCCGCAGTCGGACACCGGGCGACGGTGATTGCGGGAGTCGGAACCTACGACACCGAGCACAGCAAGCGGTTGGCGCGGCAGGCCGCGGCGGCCGGCGCCCACGGGCTGCTCGTCGTCACGCCGTACTACTCGCGGCCACCACAGTGTGGACTGATCGCGCATTTCACCGCCGTCGCCGACGCGACCGATCTACCCGTGATGCTGTACGACATCCCGCCACGCACCGCCGTTGCGTTCGAGGCGGATACGTTGTGCACTCTGGCGGCGCATCCGCGGATCGTCGCGATCAAGGACGCCCGAAACGATCTGCACTTCTGCGCCGAGATGATCTCCAGGACCGGGTTGCACTACTACTCCGGCGACGATCCGTTGAACCTCCCGTTCCTCGCACTCGGCGCAGCAGGTTTCGTCAGCGTGGTCGGGCACGTCGCGGCCGACCGGTTGCGGATGATGCACGACGCGTTCACGGACGGCGACGTCGAGGCCGCCCGCGCCCTGCACGTCGCGCTGTTCCCGTTGCACCGGGCGATGCGCCGGGTCGGTGGCGCCGTCTTCGGGAAACTGGCCGTCGGCCTCAGTTGGCGCGACGTGGGCACCACGCGGCTGCCGCTCCCGCCACCGACCGGGGACCAGGTCGCCGCGGTCGCCGCCGACCTCGCCGAAGCCGGCGTGCCGTTCAGCACGGCCCAGTTCCCCCGCCGGCCTCTGGCCGAGCGCCACCTGCCGAAGGAGAAGGTCAGGCACGCGAAGCGGCCTGTCCCGATCCCGTAACCGGCACCGACATCTCCGACACCGCTCATGCGGGGTCCGGCCACCGCACGAACTGCTGCGACGGAGTATTGATGACGATCGAAAAGAACTTCCTTCCGACCGGGCTCGCCGGGCCTGAGATCGGCAACCGCCTCGCCGCCCAGCCGTACCAGTATCTTCGCCGCGAACTGGTCGAGCCGGACTGGACGCGCCTTCCCGGCTGGCGCGACGTGACCCGCAGCGAGTGGGAGTCCGCCCAGTGGCAACGGGCGCACTGCGTCAAGAACCTCCGGCAGTTGCACGACGTGTACGGCGACCTCCTACCCGAGACGTTCTACCGGGACCTGGAGCAGGACCAGGCCGAGTCGGCCACCATGTCGCTGCTCATCCCACCCCAGATGGTCAACACGATCGTGCCCGGCCGCGTCCCGGATCTCGACGGCGTCTACGCCGACCCGGTGCGCCGCTACATGTTGCCGGTGGCCTCCGACCGGGATCGTGAGTGGCCGAGCCACCCGCATGCGACCCGGGACTCGCTGCACGAGAAGGAGATGTGGCTCGTCGAGGGCCTCACCCAGCGCTATCCCACCAAGGTGCTGGCCGAACTGCTCGCGACCTGCCCGCAGTACTGCGGGCACTGCACGCGGATGGACCTGGTCGGCACCTCGACGATCCAGTTCAGCAAGCTGAAACTGGAGGCGAAGCAACCGGCCCGCCTGGACGGGATCATCGACCACCTGCAGCGGTCGCCGCAGATCCGCGACGTCGTCGTGTCGGGTGGCGACGTGGCGAACGTGCCGTGGCGGCTGTTGGAGGACTTCCTGACCCGTCTGCTCGCCATCGACTCCATCCGGGACATCCGGCTCGCCACCAAGGCGCTCATGGGCCTCCCCCAGCACTGGCTGCAGGACGACATCGTCCGCGGGATGGAACGGGTGGCAACCCTCGCCCGCGGGCGTGGCGTCAACATCGCGATCCACACCCACGTCAACACCGCACAGTCGGTCACCCCCCT
The DNA here is from genome assembly GCF_059359135.1 of Pseudonocardia sp. OZ21. Lineage (NCBI taxonomy): Bacteria > Bacillati > Actinomycetota > Actinomycetes > Pseudonocardiales > Pseudonocardiaceae > Pseudonocardia > Pseudonocardia sp. OZ21. The sequence continues at coordinate 52,638 of NZ_JCADBN010000007.1, read as the reverse complement.
GTTCGCCAAGGCCGCGAAGACGATGCTCGAGACCGGGATCCGCGATGTCCGCAACCAGGGGGTGCTGATGCGGAACGTCAACGACTCGCCCGACCAGCTCCTCGATCTGTGCTTCGCCCTGCTCGATGAAGCGGGAGTCATTCCGTACTACTTCTACATGTGCGACATGATCCCGAACTCGGAGCACTGGCGCCTGGCCGTGTGGGAGGCCCAGGACATCCAGGACCAGATCATGGGCTACCTGCCGGGCTTCGCGACGCCGCGGATCGTCTGCGACGTTCCGTACCTCGGTAAACGCTGGGTGCACCAGCTGACGGGCTATGACCGCACCCGCGGCGTGTCCCACTGGACGAAGAACTACCTGACCAGCATCGAGGCCGACGATCCGGCTGCGGCGTACCGGCTCTACGAGTACTTCGACCCGATCAGGTCCCTCCCCGGGTCGGGGCAGATGTGGTGGCGTCGGGAGTTCCCGGCCACCGACCGGAGCCCGGCGATGGCGGGTGCCCCGGCATGCACGAGCTGACGGCGCCGACCAGGGGATCCGGTACGCACGACACCCTCGCAGTGGAGCCGGCGATCCGAGCGGTGCTCGGGGAGGCGGTGTGCCTGCACGAGCTCTTCGAGGCACAGGCGGACGCGACTCCCGACCTGACGGCGCTCGTGTGCGGAGGCCGGAGCCTGAGCTACGCGCAGCTCGACGCCGAGGCGAACCGCCTCGCGCGCGTGCTCCGGCAGCGCGGCGCGGGGCCCGGCGCGTTCGTCGGGATCTACTCCCACCGCTCCGAGCTTCCGATCGTCGCCGTTCTCGGTTGCCTGAAAGCCGGCGCCGCGTACATCCCGATCGATCCGACCTACCCGCCGGAGCGCGTGCGGTACATCGACGGAGAGGCCCGCCTGCTGCTCTGCCTGACCGACCGTGCGTTGTCCGCGCGCGGCGCGGAGCTCCTGGGCCCCGAGCGGCTGATCGAGATCGAGGACTGTCTCGGCCGCGACGACCTGCCGGCGTCGCGACCGACGCGCGAGGAGACCGGCGTGTCACCGCGGGACCTCGCCTACGTCATCTACACCTCCGGTTCCACCGGACGTCCCAAGGGCGTGATGACCGAGCACCAGCACGCCACCCGCTTCGTCTCGGCCTTCAACGAGGTCTGCGGTACAACCACCGCGGACCGCGTCTACCAGGGCTTCTCGCTGAGCTTCGACGGGTCGGTCGAGGAGATGTGGATGGCCTTCTCGAACGGGTCGACGCTGGTCGTACCCACCGCGGACGCACCGCGCTTCGGGGACGAGCTCGGCGAGTACCTGCGCGCCCTCGACGTCACCTACTTCTCGACCGTCCCGACCCTGTTGTCGACGATCGCGGCTCCGGTCCCGAACCTCAGAACCGTCGTGTTGAGTGGGGAGGTCTGTCCCCCACGGCTCGTGGACACCTGGGCAGGCGACGACACGCAGGTCCTCAACGTGTACGGGCCCACCGAGGCGACGGTGAACACCACGGCGTTCGAGTGCGTGCGCGGCCGGCCCGTGACCATCGGCCGGCCCCTCGACGGTTACGAGGTGCGCATCGTCGACGAGAACCTCGATCCCGTCCCGGCAGGCGTCGCAGGCGAGCTGCTCATCTCCGGCGCCACGCTGGCCCGCGGGTATCTCAACGAGCCGGCGATGACCGAGGAGAAGTTCCTCACCCTCATCGACGACAACCCGGGTCTGAGCCCGGTGCAGCGCTGCTACCGCACCGGTGACCTGGCCCGCTGGACCGACCACGGCGACCTCGAGTTCCTGGGCCGTCTCGACGGGCAGGTCAAGATCCGCGGCTACCGGGTGGAGCTGTCCGAGATCGAGAACGTCCTGACCGAACTCGACGACGTCCGCTCGGCAGGCGTACGCGTGGTCTCCCACGCCGGGTTGGACGAGCTCGCGGCGTACGTCGTACTGAACAGTCCCACCGCCCCGCTGGAGCCCGGCGCGGTGCTCTCACTGCTCGAGTCGAAGCTGCCGGCGTACATGATCCCCGGCTATCTCGACGTCCTTCCCCAACTCCCCCGGACGACCAGCGGGAAGGTGGACCGGAAGAGCCTGCCGGACCCCGTCACCCCCCTCGTCCGGGTCTCCGACACCGTCGTCGCGCCGCAGAACGAGCGGGAGTCCCTCGTCGCCGGGGTCTGGAGCGGCGTCCTCGGTATCGACGTGACGTCCGTGGCCGACGACTTCTTCCTGGATCTCGGCGGTCACTCGCTCGTCGCCGCTCAGATGATCACCACGCTGCGCGAACGGACCGGGCTGCCGGTCGCCGTCCGGGACGCCTACGCACATCCGACGGTGCAACTGCTTGCCGCTCGGCTGGACGAACTGGCCAGGGTGGCGGTGAGCCCGGCGGGAGCGGCACCGGCGACGACCTCGAGCCGGGAGGTCTTCGAGTCGACGCCTCGTCGGCACCGGTGGACCACCGTCGGTGCGCAGGCGATGTCGATGTACGTGCTGTCGGCACCGGTGATGATCCCGACCACCGTGGTCTTCCTGCTGGCCCTGGGCTGGATCCAGGGAACGGTGACGACGGTCCGGCTCCTCGTGATGGCGTTCGTCGTCGTCCCGATCATCACCTGGCCGATCCTGCTCCTGCTCTCGATAGCGGCGAAGTGGGTGCTGATCGGCCGCTACCGGCCGGGAGAACACAAGCTGTGGGGCTTCTACTACCTGCGCTGGTGGCTCGCGGCCAGGCTGACGGCGCTCAGCGGTGCCGGGGCATTGGTGGGCACCCCGCTGCTGCCCGTCTACTTCCGGCTGATGGGCGCCCGCGTCGGGCCGCGGTGCACGCTCAACACGGGGCAGTGCTTCGCCTGGGACCTCGTCTCCATCGGAGCGGACACCAGCATCGGCGCCGACACCCAGATGCTCGGTTACCGGGTCGAGGGTGGGATGTTGCGGCTGGGCCGGGTCCAAATCGGGAGCCGCTGTTTCGTCGGCATCCACTCCGTGCTGGGCCTCGACGTCCGGATGGGCGACGGGAGCAGCCTCGACGACCAGTCGCTGCTGGGCGACGGCGAGGAGATCCCTGCCGGTGAGGGGCGCCAGGGATCGCCGGCACGGAAGGCGGAGGTGAGCCTGCCCGCCGAGAGTCCCGATCCGCGTCAGTCGACGGGCCGGCGGGCGCTCTTCGCGCTCGCACACGTGGTGCTGGTGGACGCGCTGGCGCTCGTGAGCATTCCCCCGGCCGTCGGGTTCCTGCTCGCCTACTGGTTCGCGTTCAGCCGCGGCGGTGTGGTCGTCGGAGCCTTGACGCTGGTGGTCTCGGTGCCGGTCGGGATCGTCTTCTCCTGCTTCTACATCGCCGCCGTGAAGCGGGTGCTCCTGCGCGGGATCCGGCCAGGGACGTACTCGGTCCTGAGCGGGGCCTACCTGCGGAAGTGGGCGTCCGACGGCCTCATGGGGGTGACGAGGGGCCTCATGCTGCCGGTGTACACGACCCTCTACCTGCCGCCGTTCCTGCGGTTGCTCGGCGCCAGGATCGGACGTCGTGCGGAGATCTCGACGGTCTGGTCGGTCGCGCCCGAACTGGTCGACATCGGCCCGGAGAGCTTCTTCGCGGACGGCGCGATCATCGGGGGGCGCCGGACGCACCTGGGTGTCTTCCAGATCGACGTCAACCGCATCGGACGGCGCAGCTTCATCGGCAACGGCGCTGTCGTGCCGGTGGGCAACAGCGTGGGAGACGGCTGCCTGCTGGGCGTCCAGTCGATTCCGCCCGCCGGTCCGCGCACCCCCGACGGCAGCGAGTGGCTGGGCTCGCCGTCATTCCCCTTGACCCACCGGATCAAGGTGGGCAACTTCGACGAGACGACCATATTCCGTCCCACTGCCAGGCTCTACGCGGAGCGCGCCGTCATCGACGGGCTCCGGATCCTGATCCCCGCCTACCTCGGGCTGCTCACGCTCACGGCATCGGTACTGGCCCTGTTCCTGGTGTACCGAGCGGCCGGGGTGGCGGTGATGGTCGCGGTGGCGCCGCTGATCGGGTTCGCTCTGGGAATCGCGGCGGCGGCGATCGTCGCGTTGGTCAAGAAATGCGTCATGGGAACGTACCGTCCGGAGATCAGGCCGCTCTGGTGCCGGTACGTGTGGCTGAACGAGATGGTGAACGGGGCGTTCGAGTCGGTGTTCGCACCCGTGGCGTCGACGATGCTGGGAACCCCGTTCATCGCGATGTTCCTTCGCATGATGGGGTGCCGGATCGGACGTCACACGTTCATCGCGACCACGCTGTTCTCGGAGTTCGACCTCGTCAACATCGGCAACCACGTCGCGCTGAACCACGGGGCCGTGATGCAGAACCATCTCTTCGAGGACCGCGTCTTCAAGTCGTCGGCGCTCACGATCGCGGACGAGGCGTCGATCGGCAACATGAGTGTGGTGCTCTACGACTCGGAGGTCCGCCGGGGCGCTGTCATCGGGCCGCTCTCGCTCGTGATGAAGGGGGAGGCGATCGAGGAACGCACCTGGTGGCAGGGCATCCCCACGTCGCGGGTCGACAGCCTGGCCGTGCCGACCTCCCCGGCGCCGTCGCAGGTGGGATGAGGTGTGGGATGAGCGCTCTGGCTCTGGTGTATCGCGGTCCCGCGGCGTGCGAGGGGTGCGCGGAGGAGGTCGCCGCCCTGCTCCGCGCATCCCGATGGGACTTCGACATCGCCTACGTCGGCCCGCGCGAGGCACTTCCGCTCACCAGGGAGGTGCTGGACTCCGCGGTGCTCTATGCGCAACCAGGAGGCGGCAACAGCGTCAAACGAGCATTTCGCCAGATGTAGTGGTTCGCTCCGATCATCATCGACTACACGCAGTCGGGCGGCCGTTACCTCGGTATCTGTATGGGCGCCTACCTGGCCGGGACGTGGGCGGGCTTCGGATTCCTCCCGGACACCGACCAGTTCATCACCTCAGCCGGAGCCGACATCCGGACGAGCCGCGACACCGTTGTCACGGTCGACTGGCGCGGAGCGCGGCGGCACATGTTCTTCCAGGACGGCACGGTTCTGACGCCACCGGCATCGACCTCCGGAGTCACCGTCCTCGCCAGGTACGCGAGCAACGGCGAGATCGCCGCTCTCGTGGCGCCGTTCGGGCGCGGGAAGGTCGGCCTGTCCGGGCCGCACCCCGAAGCACCGGAGGACTGGTACCGGAGCAACGGCCTGACCAACCCCGACGGCGTCCGCTACGACCTGGGCTGCGACCTGGTCGACGCACTGATGGGACCGTGACGATCCACGCCCCGCTGATGCACGACAACGATCTCGGTCGGCCCGGGCCGCCACGGGGTGTCGTCCGATGAGCGGCGACCGCAAGCCCGCGGTGCGGCTCGTCGCCACGGCGTCGATCGTGCTTCTCGCGGTGGCGGCGTGCACGTCGAGCGCGTCCGAGGAGGACGGCTGCAACAGCACCCGGCAGCGCACCGGCAGCAGCTTCTACGAGAACAACCCGACCTACGTCGACCGCGGCGACGTTGCATCCGGCTGGACGGTGTCGACCCCGGAAGCCGAAGGCGTCGACGGGGCGCGGCTCGATGCGGGGGTGAGCGCCCTGGCCGGGAACAACTCCGTGCAGAGCGTGGCGGTCGTGCGCCACGGACGTCTCGCCTACGAGCGGTACGTCAACGGTGGGGGCATGGACCAGAGCAACAACGTCCACTCCGTGTCGAAGAGCATCCTTCAGGCAGTCCTCGCGGTCGCCATCGAGAAAGGGTTCATCAACAGCCTCGACGACCCGGTGTCCCGGTACCTGCCCGGCTACCCGAACGCGGACAGGATCACCCTCCGGAACCTCATCGAGATGAAGTCCGGGCTGCGATGGAAAGAGGATCGGACGGAGTACCGGATCGAGAAGGAGAGCGACTGGGTCTGGGCGATACTCGACCAAGGTCTCGTCGCGACGCCGGGGACCGTGTTCACCTACAGCAGCGGCAACACACACGTCCTTTCGGCGGTCATCCAGGCGGCCACCAAGATGGGTACCTGCCAGTTCGCGGAGAATAATCTCCTCACACCGCTCGGCATCACCGTCGAGCACTGGGGACGAGACCCGCAAGGCATCTACTCGGGCGGGTACAACGTCTACCTGAACACCCGGGAGATGGCCACGTTCGGGCTGCTCTACCTCAACGGCGGCATCCACAACGGCGCGCGCGTGGTCCCCGAGTGGGCCGTGACGGCCGCTGCCACCACCACCACGGACAACGGCTCGGAGCCCGGCTACTCCCAAGGATGGTGGACCCGCACCATCGCCGGCCACGACATGTACTTCGCCTGGGGATACGGCGGCCAGTTCATCTACGTGATGCCGGACCTCGACACGGTGCTCGTGATCACCCAGAACACGCTCCGCCGGGACCGGGAGACCGACTCCGCCACATTCGTCGAGCAGTACCTGATCCCCGCCGTGCACTAGCGCCGTGCCGGGAGACGACGCTCCGCCTCCACCGCGCCGACGTCTCCGCGGCCCGCGCACCGGTGTCGTCGCGGAGAGCGAGTTCCAGCGCGGCAGACAGGGATTCGACCGTCGGCGTCGGGCCGTCGTGACCCGCGCCGAAACCCAGGTCGGCGACGCGCTGCGCCCAGTACGGCTGATCCGCGATCTGCGGCACGATCACCTGCGGTGCGCCCGCCGGCGCAGCCGTCGTCGTCGTGCCGGCGCCGCCGTGGTGCACGACCGCTGCCACGCGCCGGAACAGCTCACGGTGGTTCGCCTCGCCGCCGGCGAAGCAGTCGTCCTTGTCGTCGATCAACGCCAGGTCCGCCCAGCCCCGGGCAACCAGCGCGCGGCGCCCCTTGCGCCCAGATCGCCTCGACGGCCACCGCGGCGGCGGCGGGCGCGCCGGCCATCTGCATGCTGCCGAAACTTCGCCTGCACCGAGGAACTCTCGCCTCTCGTGGCGCCCTCGCAGAACGCCGGCGAGCGACTCGCACGCGCAAACCGGGCGACTCGCGGGGCGGGGCACGTCTTCGCAGAACGAGCATGCTCCTCGCAGAGCCCCCAGCATCTGCGAGGAACCCACACCCTCTGCGAGGAGCGTCGCCGGTGACCGGGGGACCGGCCCCTGGCTCGGTTCAGTCCCCGCTCGGGGCCGGGCGCAGTCGGTGCAGCCGGGCCACCACCGGGGCGCACAGCACCACGACAGCCATCGCGACGAAGGCCGTGGCGATCTGCCCCGTGGCCTGGTAGATCGTGCCGAAAACCGCCACTCCGGTCACGAAGCTGAACTGGATCACCGTCGTTGCCATGCCGCTCGCATCCGGGATGTGTTCGGGCCGGACGTGGGCGACGGTGAGCGACACCAGCGGACTGAACGACACCCCGAACCCCACACCTCCCACCCCGAGCACGGCCAGCGCGGCCGCGGCGGGCCAACTCTCCCCCGCGGTGAGCCGGGCGAGGAGCAGGAGCGCCACTCCGGCACCGACCACGCCGCAGATGAGGAGCGGGCGGTGCTGCCGGTCCGGGACGAGCGACGGCACCACGCCCCCGATACCGAAGCCGACGGCCAGGGGCAGGAGCGCGAACCCGGCGACCGCGGCGGTGGTTCCGTGGTGGGCCTGGAGATCGACCGCCACGCAGAACAGGATGCCGGTGTAGGGAGTGCCGATGAGCAGCAGTCCCAGCAGCCCGGAACGGACACCGAGAGTGGTGAACAGCGCCGGCTCCACCAGCACCGGCTGACCGCGGCGACTCGTGCGCCGCTGGTGAGCGACGAACGCGGCGAGCACCGCGACGCCCGCGACAGCAGCACCGATGCTCCACGGCGGCCAACCGGCCTGCGTGCCGAGCGTCAGCGCCGAGATCACGAGAACGCCGCCACAGGTCAGCAGCACCACACCGGGAACGTCGAGGCGCCGGTCGACGACCGGAACCCCGGGTAGCACGAGTGCGGCGACCACGAACAACGCAATGCCGATCGGGACATTCACCAGGAATACCGAGCGCCAGCCGAGGCCGGCGATGTTCAGGTCGATCAGAACACCGCCGGCTACCAGTCCGACGGCTCCTCCGATGGCGATCATGGAGCTGAACGCCGAGAGCGCCCTGGCCCGGGCCGGACCGGTGAAACTGATCTGGATGACCGAGACGATCTGCGGGATCATCAGCGCGGCGCCGATCCCCTGCACCGCGCGCGCCGCCACCAGCACCGCCGCGGAGGGGGCGGCGCCCGCCCCGGCGGAGGCGACGGTGAACACCACGACTCCCGCGAGGAACACCCGGCGGCGACCCCGATCCGCACCGATCCTGGCCCCGGTGATCAACAGGCTGGCATACAGCAGCGTGTAGGCCACGATCGCGAGTTGGACCGTGCCCGCCCCGACGTGCAGTTGGGTGCCGATGTCCCGAGCAGCGACGTTGCCCACCGTGGTGTCGAGCGACGCCATGAACTGGCCCGCGAGCACGACGCCGAGAGTGACCCACCGGCGGCCGGCGCGACTGTCCAGCGACCCGGCGACGGCTCCCCCTGAGGCTCCGGCTGGAATGGTCAACCCCTTTCCTTTCGGGGTCGCCCAGAGCGCTTCTCCGCCAATTCGCAGCACTCGATCGACATCCCGGGAGAACCCGACTCTACGGAGACAACCGGAATCGGCTTCGAGTTGCGAGGCAGAGCACAGTCGACACCGTACTTCCGGACGTCAAATCCGCATATGCACTGAACTCGGCCGATGGGACCGTCATGCGGCAGCCCGCTCGGTGTCGGCCCGGAAGTCCGTTGCCGGGTTTCCGCCCCACCGTGCGTGCGGCGGAACGTCCTCGCCCTTCATGAGGTACGAGTCGGGCTCGAGCTGCGCACCGTCACCCATCGTCGCGCCGTACATGACGAACGCGCCGACGCCGAGGGTGCACCCGGATCCGATCACGATGCGGTCGGACTTGAACGCGCCGTCCTCCTGCGAGTGGCACTGGATCTTCGAATGCACGTTGAGAGTGACGTCGTCGCCGATCGTCACGAGCGACCTCTCCGGCAGGGCACAGCCGTCGTCGAACAGCCGCTTCCCGACCCGCACGCCCAGCAGCCGCCAGATCATGCTCTTGAACGGGGTGCCGTCGAAGATCCGGAGGAAGTAGCCCATCGCCGGCACCTTCCAGAAACGCTCGTGCCACCAGAAGTACGGGTCGTAGATCGAGCAGTACCGGGGCTGCAGTGCGCGGAACCCGGCGATCGCACGTTCGATCAGTACGAAGTACAGAACGCTCGACAGGAGAAGGACGTCGGCCGGCACGTTCACCCAGGCGCCCCACCGGCCGTAGAGCTCATCGGCGGCGAGGAACAGCACGACGGCACCGAAGAAGTAGCCCCACCGCACGAGCAGGTACATCGCCATGCTCCGGAGGTTGTGCCTGTTCTTGGCGGGGAGGCGGCGACGCAGCTCGTCGACGCTGCGCAGGTGGTCGAACTTGCTGTCGCGCTGGACCGTCCGCGGGATCTCGAAGCTGGGCGATCCCAGCAGCCCGACGTTCTCCCGGATGGGTCCGTCGATGGGCACCATGGCCTTCGATGCCACCAGGCAGTTGTCGCCCAGGCGGCTCCGGGCGGGAAAGGCGACGTTGTTGCCGAGGAAGGTGTGCGCACCGATCCTCGCCCGGGAGACCCGGAAGGACGTGCTCGAGTAGTCGGCGTTGATGATCGACAGTCCGTCGGCCACCATCGTGCCGGCGCCGACCGTGACCATGAACGGGGTCTCGTGCTTCACCTCCAGACCGAAGTTGGACCCGGTCTGCTCGGCACGGGACACCTTTCCCCCGAGGCGGTTCAGGTAGTTGACGATGTAGGAGCTGTCGCCGAACAGATACGTGAAGAAGCGCAGGTTGGTCATCAGCGTGATCGTCCGGTGCAGCGCGGCGTGGACGCCGTACAGCGAGTAGACCTTGTCCGGCTTGATGGCGAGGCCGAGCAGGCGCGGGACCGTGGTCACGACGAGGAAGCCCGCGAGAACCAGGCCGAAGAAGATGACGAAGGACGCGGCCACGGCGTCGACGTAGAACTTCCAGTCCACGAGGTCCAGTGCGCCTGCGCCGAGCAGTGTGGCCACCCGCGGGATGGCGAGGAGCAGGAGCGAGACACCGCCGATCGTCACCGGCAGCACCACGAGCAGCAGGCCCAGCAGTTGCAGGACGGTGGAGACGGTCTTCCGCAGCGCGCCGGCGCCGGCCCGCTGATCGATCGTCTGGTAGTTCACCCCGGTGCGCCGCGCGGGAGACCCGTGCCAGCGTTCGCCGTCCGGTACGGACTGCCCGCTGTGCAGGGAGGAGGCATGGCCGAGTTGCGTCCCGTCGCCCATCGCCGCCCCGATGTCGATCACCGTGGCCTCACCGACGTACACGTTCTTGCCGAGGGTGACCGGACCGGTCTCGATGAGGCCGGCGTGGGCGCGGTAGCACGTGAAGTACGCGTCCTTGCGGATCAGGGTGCCGTCGCCGACGGTGAGCAGGTCGGTGCATACGGGCACGTCCCGAGAGAGGATCGCGACCCCTCGTCCTATGCGCGCGCCCAGCGCTCTCAGGTAGAGCACGTAGAGCGGCGAGCCGACGAAGAGGATCATCGGGCTCGCGCGTACGAGCATCCTCACGGTCCAGAAGCGGACGTAGGTCAGGCTCCAGATGCGGATCTGCCGGGGCTTCCACCTCCCGACGAGCACCCATTTCGCCACGATCGGAAGGATGCACAGGCCGAGGAAGGTCGGCGCGACGAACAGGACCGACCGCAGGTAGATGTCGGCCACGCCGGGGGCGGCGGATACCCAGTCGTAGCCCTGCTCGAGAACGATCGCGACGAGGAACGAGTATCCGAGGTAGATCAGGAACTGCAGCGTTCCGCAGAAGATGTACTCCATCCTGCTCGCCGGCGCTGTCACCTCAGGTGACTCTGCAACCGGCGACTCGGCGGGAGCCGCCGCGGGTACCGCGAGTGCGGTTGCGAGGCTCCTGATGGTCGGGTGCCGGTAGACGTCCTTCATCGACACCGCCGGCAGGTCGGGCCGCTTTCTGATCCGTGCGCAGAACTGGGCCATCAGCAGAGAGTCGGCGCCCAGGTCGTCGAAGAAGTTGCTGTCCACGGACACTCGATCGGTGTGCATGATCTCCGCCAGCACATCGCCGAGCATCTGCTTGGTGCCTGCTGTCGAGCCGATGTTCCCGGCTGGCATAGTTGAGGCTTCATCTACATGGGGAGTGAAGGCCTCGGCAAATTCCCCCACGAAAGCTGACTCCTTCATTCAGGTTGGTCATGCCTGGGCGCTTCGGCGGCGCCTGCCGGCAGCGTGCGGCGAATCCCTGAGGAGGATCCGCAGCGCTGTCCGCGGCTACGTGACCTGGGACTGTGGCCGACCTGAATCGAGGTTCGGTCAATCCCTGGACAGGCTCAGTGGCGACGCCGGGAAACCGACCCGGGTGGGTCGCCGAACGAAGGCATGACTGTCTTGTTCATCGCGTCGGGCTGCGCTGCGGGACGCCCGGAGACCCGATCACGTGCACAAGGCGCCGCTGGCGCCGCACGGGGTGCAACCGGTGAGGACTCCAGAGTAGCCACGCGCATCGCGACGCTGTCAAGCGAACTCCGATGCTTTCAGATCACAAGTACCGGGGCGCTGGAATCTGAACCATGTCGCATCGGTTTACGTCAGGATGTGGCCCGGCGAGCAATCGCTCAGCGCCGGCGGTCACGAGGGGCGCAGCGACTTGCCACCTTCGCTGAAATGTGCGGTCCGGCCATGGTCATTAGCCACCACGAGGCAGCTTTCGCAAATGAAAACCCTTGTCCTCGCACGGGAACGTTGTGCCGAGGTAATGTCGGCGACCCGCGTTTTACTCGGCCTTGGGAAACGGCGCAGGCGCGCGCGACATGCTTGTCGCCGCCGGACGCCGGTGATGCTGCGAAAAGTCGGCGAACTATACCGAAGAACGGCGGCGCCCGCCTCACTTCGCCGCCGACGTCACCGTCGCTCTCGCAACATGAGACGTACGCAGCACATGTGACTTCCACTTCTCCTGCCGGTCTCGCGGTTACCGCGAGGAGAGCGGGCCACTGCCCGGTGCTCGTCGGCGTCGCCCCGTGTGACCGTGCGGCGGTCCGCGGTGCATACACACGAGCCGGCCACCGTGCACACGTCCTGACGTGTGCACGGTGGCCAGCAGATGTGTGCGCTGTGGTTCTGTGGGTCACCGTCCCGCGGGCGCGCCCGCGGACGGCGCTGCAGCCCATGTGGACTCCGCGCTCACGCGGACTCCCCTTCGGCCGGCCGGAGCGATCCCGCCTCGGTGCCGGCATCAGCCGGCCTCGCCGCGGCTGATGCCGGCGCGGTGGCGTGGTCGGCGCCGGCTGGGCCCGCCGCCTTCGCCGGGTCCACGGACGGGCGCGCACCGCCGATGTGGTCGACGGGCCGGCGACTCCATGCGGCCTGGCGCCGCCGGCTCCCGCGGGTGGTCGCATACACGCCGGCGGTGATGAGCAGGACCAGCAGCGCCGGAATCCCGACGAAGATGCCGATGGCCTGCGTCACGGTGATCCCGGACGTCACTGGCGCTGCGGTCGTGGCGACCTGTTCCGCGGCCGCAGCGAAATCGGGAGTGAGCACTGTCATGGCCCCCAGAAATTCGAGCGACGGCACGACGAACCGCCGCCGGCCTCTTGCGTGCGAATGACCACTTCGTCTCCGAGATTCGATCTGTCCGATCAAGCGGCCAGACGCGCAGACCGCACACAGACCTTTCTACGCCGCGTAGACGACCGCGGCGTAATCGATCTTGCAAAGACGAGCGGTTCTGGGGGTGTCCTCGCAGAGCGAGTGGGTTCGTCGCAGACGCTGAGGGCCCCGCGAGGAGCGCGGCGGCTCTGCGAGGACGGGGTGGGGCGGCTTGCGCGCGCCAGAAACCCCTCAGTGGATCCAGGCCGTTGGCACATCACCGGTTTTGCGCGCGACGAACGCGATGTACTGCAGCGGCCTGCCGTGCACCGACAGCCGGTGCCGGTAGTGCTTCTCCGCCTGCGGCACGATCGTCTTCTCGGCGAGCATGCGCCGGATCAGCAGGCTGAACCCGCTCGGGTCGTCATCGCGGAGGAAGTCGTCCTTGATGGTGAACGCCAGCAGGCCCGGCGTCTCGATGAGGTTGAACGCACCCACGAAGGCCTCGGGCGGGATGTCGCCGAACCCGAGTGCAGCCACCGTGGTCATCGTGTTCAGCTTGGCGCTGACGAGGACGTCGCGCTGCTCGAGCGTGAGGTCGGTGAGATCGGCGACGAGGTAGTCGTCGTAGACGTCCGGACGATCGCGACGGGTGGCGGCAGCCGCCTCCTCCAGGATGTCGACGCCGTGCACCGTGTCGACGCCCAGCGTCCGGATCTCCTCGCCGACCATGCCGTTGCCGGCGCCGACGTCCAGCACTCGCAGGTCCTCGGCCTTCGTCGCGTGCTCGGCCAGCACCGTGGCCAGCAGGTCGCAGACCGTACGCGGAGAGACACACTCGAGCATCTCGTAGAAGAGACGTTCGTACATGCCCGGAATATCGTAGATCCGGTGGTAGTCGTGGAATCGAATCCTGGTCCGCTGCCCGTCGACCAGGACCTCGCACCACTCCTCGTCCTGATCGAGGATCTGGCCACCGTCGAGCTCGGGAAGAAATACTTCGAAATCCATCGCCGATGGTGCGATGTTCGATAGGCCGAACCGGTTCGATCTGATGATGGTCATGACGCCTCCCGATGACTTCGTCGAGAAATTATGGAAGCGCGACCCAGGCGCCGTCCGGGGCACCACAGTGGCCGTTCACGCGGCCACTCGCCACACATCCGCCTACCACTCGGACCGACCATACAACAAGGCACCATTGACACTGCGGCGCTGTAGACCACAAAGAAAATGTGGACAATGGGTCAACCCCAGGAAGATCATGATGATTCTATGGAAATCACCAAAGACGGCCGCCGAAAGGAGTGATGCAGCTCACATTACAGGCTCGGCCGGTCGTGCTTCGAAGATGCGGGCCAGGGTCGTCGCAGTCGGCGAGAGCGCGGTGGCGTCGACGCCGGAGCGGATCACAGTGGGGGCAGCGAGAGGGAGCAGCCCCCGCAGCGCGACGAACCAGCCGAACAGCGACACCGTCATCGCGAGGGGGCCGCGCCGGCTGCGGTGGCCGCCGATGATGACCAGTCCTCCGCCCAGCATCAAGGCCCCGGGCATCCAGGCCAGGACGGGGTCTGCGAACAAGCCGGCGGCCAGCCCCGTCATCTCGGGCAGGCGGATCGCGAGAACACCGGTGATGGTGCGATGTAGGGCCCGAGGACGCGGGCGAACTCCCGGGTGCGCATCTGCGCCTCGAAGCCGGCCGGCCTCATGGTCGGTTCCCGTGTCGTGTGTCCACGTCGGCCCGGTAACCGGCCAGGTGCAGTACGGCGCGGAGGAAGTGTCTTGTCCGGGAAGCGCCGGTACACGGTGGCCCGGGTGACTCCCGCACGCCGGGCGACCTGCCCGATGCTGGTCGCCTCCACGCCGCGCTCGATCAGCAACTCCAGGGCGGCGGCCAGGATGGCAGCGTCGGCTTCCCTGCTCCGCCGGCGGCCAGGGGCCGGCTCAGGACTGCTCACACGACATACAACACGGATCTGCTCTGTATCTGATCAAGCCGCGGCGGCCCCTGCCCGTGACCTGCGGGCCGGGATCACTGCGACCCCCGAGGGAAGACCAGCACGGGCTTGATCGTCTTCCCGGCCTCGGAATCGGCGAACGCCTCGTTGATCTGCTCGAACGGATAGGACTTGATCAGCTTCTCGAACGGGAAGCGGCCCTGGCGCCACAGCTGCACCAGACGCGGGATGAAATCCTGCGGCACCGAGTCGCCTTCGATGATCATCTTGAGCGACCACCCGCGTGAGATGGACAGGCCGGTCTCGAAGCTCACCTCGGTGCCGGGAGTGGCCGCACCGACGAGACCGACCGTGCCCCGGATCGCCAGTGAGTCCGACGCCTGACGCAGCACGGACGGCACGCCCGTCGCGTCCAGGGCGACGTCGACCCCACGCCCGTCGGTGATCTCCATGATGGCGTCCACCGGCGAGCCCTTGCTGCTGTCGACGACGTGCGTCGCGCCGAGCTCCCCGGCCATCTCCAGCCGGGACCCGTGGATGTCCACCGCGACGACGGTGGTGCAGCCGGCGACGAGGGCGGCCAGGATCGCGGCGGATCCGACCGCCCCGGCGCCGAAGATCGCGATCGACGAGCCGGCGCGGGGACGCAACGAGTTCAGCACGGCTCCCGCGCCCGTCATGAGCCCGCAGCCGAGAGGCCCGACGAGCTCGAGCGGGACGTCGTCGTCGACCTTGACCACGGCGCGCTCGGCGACGTTGGCGTGGGTCGCGAACGACGACTGCCCGAAGAACGACGAGGAGATCTCCTGCCCGCCGTCCGTCAGCGCGGTGCTGCCGTCCGGCCTCCGGCCGCCGAAGTTCAGGACGTAGCAGTCGTCGCAGTACGTGGGGAAACCCGTGATGCACTGCCTGCACCGGCCGCAGCTGTTGACGGTCAGGATCACGTGGTCGCCGGGCCGGACCGACGTCACCGCCGAGCCCACCGCCTCGACGACACCGGCACCTTCGTGGCCCAGCACGGCGGGCAGCGGCGTGGGATAGACCTGGTCCCGGACGACGGCGTCGGTGTGGCACACGCCGGTGGCGACCAGCGCCACCCTGACCTCGGTGGGCGCGAGGTCGTCGAGCTCGAGGTGCCGCAGTTCGAACAGCTGGTTCGGCCCGACCGCGACGGCAGCGGTTGTCTTCATCGGCACGTGCTCCCCTTGGTGCTCGTCAGCGAGGTGTCGTAGGAACGCGATGCAGGGAGTCTGCGGGCCCAAGGCGGCCGACGGATAGGGAAAGAACACGTCACCACTACCCGATTTCACCCGCACCATGGAGCCGTAGTGCTGCTGAGAGGGGGCCGCACGCAGCACTAGGGCTCCGTAACGCGCCGGCGCCCCTGGCTGACCCAGGTCGCCACCTGCGCCCGGTTGGAGACGTCGATCTTGGCGAAGAGTCTCGCGACGTGTCCCTCCACCGTGCGGCGGGACAGCAGCAGCGTCGCGGCGATCGCCTTGTTCGTCAGGCCCTTCGCGATCAGTTCCGCGACCTCGCCCTCCCGTCGGGTCAGGACCGGTCCGTCCGGCTGGGCGGGCTTCCCTGCTCCGGCGGGGCCGGTCCCCCCGTTCCGGAGGAGGTCCTGCCAGCGCACCCGGCCGTCGACGAACATCGTGTCGAACAGCGGGTTGCCGAGATGCTCGAGCACTGCCTCCCGGCAGGCGACGGAGTGCTCGGCGAAGTCCGGCCCGAAGGTGGCGATGTCGGCGCCGAAGGACTCCCACATCGCCGCACTCGCGCCCAGCAGGCGGGCAGCCTCCTCGTGACGCTGCCGGGACGCGGCGATCCAGGCGAGCAGTTCCACGGTCAGCACGGTGCTGACGAGGTTGGCGTCGGGCGTCATCGCGAGTGCCCGGCGCGCCTGGACCTCCGCACCCCCGCCGAGGTCGCCGCCGGCGTCACCGCTTCGCCAGCGGTCGAACGCCTGCGCCCACATCGCCTCTCCTTGCGCCCACTCCTCGCCGTGGCGCCGGGCGATCCGGATGGACTCCTCGCATCGCTCCTGCGCGGCGGCGTGGTCTCCGGTGTGGGAGAGGACCAGGCTGTGCTGGAACGATCCCCACAGCAGGGCCGCCGTGTCCCCACACCGGCGCATGAGCGAGATGCCCCTGTCGAAGCACTCGCCCGCCGAGACGAGGTCGCCGCTGAACAGGCCGATGCTCCCGCGCAGGAGAAGGCCGTACGCCTGCAGGTGCTCGTCGTCGAGGTCCCGCGCGAGCTGTTCACACTCCTCGACCCGGGCCGCTGCGGTGTCGCGCTGCCCGACCAGGAGCGCGACCCAGGCCGCGACCCAGAGCGCGTTCCCCCGCGCCCGCGTCGGCTGACGCGCGGCACGCAGGACCTGCTCGAGGCGCCTGCGGCCGGTGGCCAGGTAGCCGCCGAGTGTCCAGTGGTAGCGCAGCGCGGACACCAGCTCCAGCGCCGCGTCGTCCTCGTCCGGCTCGGCGAGCGACCAGTCCAGCGCGGCCTCGAAGTTGATGTTCTCCAACCGCAGTCTCGTCAGGATCTCGGACTGGTTCGGACCGCACCAGCGCTCGCACAGCTCGGTGGCGGTGCGAACGTAGTGGTCGCGGTGCAGGCGACGCAGCTCGCGCTCCTGCCCGGAGGCCGCCAGGATGTCGCGGCCGTACTGGCGGATGGTCTCGAGCATCCGGTACCGGACGCCCCGCGACGTGAGGGCGGCGACGACGACGGAGCGCGCGACGAGGTCGTCGACCAGGTCGACCACGGTGGCCGGGACGACGCCGGGGCCGCCGCAGACGTTCTCCACGGCCTCGAGGTCGAACTCACCCGGGAACACGGACAGGCGTGCCCACAACAGCCGCTGCTCGTCGGTGCACAGGGCGTAGCTCCAGTCCACGAGCGCGCGCAGGGTCTGCTGCCTGGACAACGCGAGCGGGTTGCCTCTCGTGAGGAGCCCGAAGCGATCGTCCAACCTCGCGACCACCTGCTCGACCGACAACGACCTCAACCTGCTGGCGGCCAGCTCGATCGCGAGCGGCAGCCCGTCCAGCCGAGCGCACAGCGACGCCACCGCGTCACGGTTGCCGGAGTGCAGGGCGAACGACGGCTGGACCGCCGTCGCCCGGTCGATCAGCAGGGCGACCGCGTCGCATCTGGACATGTCCTCCAACGCCTCGGTGCCGCTCACATCGGGGAACGCCAGCGGCTCGACCGTCAGTACGTGCTCGCCCGGGATCTCGAGCGGCTGCCGGCTGGTGGCCAGCACCCGCAGGCGCGGCGCGCTGCGCAGCATGTGGTCGACGAGCTCGGCGCAGCCGTCGCGCAGGTGCTCGCAGTTGTCGAGGATCACCAGC
Organism: Pseudonocardia sp. OZ21; assembly: GCF_059359135.1. Classification (NCBI taxonomy): domain Bacteria; kingdom Bacillati; phylum Actinomycetota; class Actinomycetes; order Pseudonocardiales; family Pseudonocardiaceae; genus Pseudonocardia; species Pseudonocardia sp. OZ21. The sequence goes on along the minus strand of NZ_JCADBN010000007.1, from coordinate 34,674 downwards.
GCCAGCCGGTTGACGAGGAAGTCGCCCACCTGCTCCTTCGCCCGCCGCGCCGAGCGCTCCTCGACACCGAGCACCGCCGCGACCGCGTCGGCGAGGCGGGTCGGGTCGTCGACCGCCGCGAGGTCGACCAGCCACGTCCCGCCCGGGAACGCGCGCCGCATCCGGAGCCCGGCCTCCACGGCCAGCCGGGTCTTCCCCACGCCGCCGGGGCCGGTCAGGGTGAGCAACCGTGACGAGCCCAGCAGCCGGCGGACCTCGACCAGCTCCGGCTTCCTCCCGACGAACGTGCTGTTCAGGGCCGGCAGGTTGCCCGTGAGCCGCGAGGCTCTGTCCTCCACCATGACCTCCATCGACGTGGCATCCTTCGGCCCGGTTTCGAGGGGCCGGCCGCGAAGCCGGGACGAATGACGTACGCGCGCCGGGACATGTCTCCGGACAGGCCCGGTCATTCGCGAGTTACCCCGCACCCCCCGTGTCCTTAGCGTCGTTGTCGTCGCCATCGCGGAGTCGCGGTGGCACTGGCCGATGGCGGGCCCCAGTTCGAACCGCACCAGCCCGAGCAGTGCGGGTTCGGCAGAGCCCGCTGCATGACCCGCTCCCCCGACCGGGGCCGGAGGGACGGTCGCCGCCGCCCCTCCGGCCCTCCCCGTCCGACGTCCGGAAGAAGGGACCCGACGATGACCGCACCGCTGCGAGCGACGATCGGGGTGCTCATCGTCGACGACCACGCCGTGGTCCGGCGTGGCGTCGCCGCCTACCTGGAGGTGCTCGACGGCGTCAGCGTCGTCGGTGAGGCCGTGGACGGCGAGGACGCGCTGTCGGTGCTCTCCGACCTCTCGGCCCACGGGCGGCTGCCCGACGTGGTGCTGACGGACCTGCAGATGCCGCGGCTCGACGGGGTGGCGGCCACCAAGGAGATCGGGGTGCGCTTCCCGGGGGTCCGGGTGGTCATCCTGACCAGCTTCGGGGAGAGCGAACGCGTCCACGCGGCGCTGAAGCAGGGCGCCGCGGGCTACCTGCTCAAGGACGCCGGTCCGGACGAGGTCGCCGCCGCCCTGCACGCCGCCGCCCGAGGCGAGGTCTTCCTGGACGTCACGGTGGCCCGCCGGTTGACCGACGAGATCCGGACGCCCCGCATCGGGCTGGGGTCGTTGACGTCGCGGGAGCGGGAGATCCTGGTGCTCGTGGCGGACGGGCTGTCGAACAAGGAGATCGCGAACCGGCTGGTGATCAGGGAGCGCACTGCCCGCACCCACGTCAGCAACATGCTGGGCAAGCTCGGCCTCAGCTCGCGGACCCAGGCAGCGCTCGTCGCGGTGCGGGAGGGCCTGGTCGAAGCGCGCTGACGGGGCGGTCGCGTCGGGGAAGGTCACTGGAAGACGACGGTCCTGTTGCCGATCACCGCGATGCGGTTCTCGGTGTGCCAGCGGACCGCCCTGGCGAGCGCGCGGCTCTCCGCCTCGCGGCCGCGGGCCGCGAGCTGGTCGGGGCTCAGCGAGTGGTCGACCCTGATGAGCTCCTGCTCGATGATCGGGCCCTCGTCGAGGTCGGGGGTGACGTAGTGGGCGGTCGCGCCGATGAACTTCACACCGCGGGCGTGAGCCTGGTGGTAGGGCTTGGCGCCCTTGAAGCTCGGCAGCATCGAGTGGTGGATGTTGATGGCCTTGCCCTCGAGCTGCCGGCACAGGTCGTTCGAGAGGATCTGCATGTAGCGGGCCAGCACCACGAGATCGACGTGCTCCTTGCGCACCAGCTCGAGCAGGGCGGCCTCGGCCGCTGCCTTGGTGTCCTTCGTGACCGGGATGTGCCTGAAGGGGACCCCGAAGCTGTCGGCGATCCGGCCGAGGTCGGGGTGGTTGGACACCACGGCGACCACGTCGAGGTTCAGCTCACCGATGGAGTTGCGGAACAGCAGGTCGTTGAGGCAGTGGGCGAACCTGCTGACCATGATCACCACACGCTGGCGGCGCGCGGCGTCGGCGAGCTCCCAGGTCAAGTCGAAGGTCTCGGCCAGCTGCGCGACGCGCTGCCCGAGGCCGTCGAGATCGAGCGGCGAGCCGTCGATGTGGGCGAACTCGACGCGCATGAAGAAGGTGCCGCTCGTCGCGCTGCCGAACTGCTGGCTCTGCACGATGGTGCACTTCTCCTGCACGAGCAGCCCGGTGACCGCGTGCACGACGCCCGGCGCGTCCGGGCAGGACAGGAGCAGGGCGCCGTGCTGGGCACCGAGCGGCGGGGTCATGACGCCTCCTGGAGCGTGTGAGCCTGAGCGGGGCGAGCAGCGGGCAGGGAGGGCCTGGCCTCGTCGATCGGACGGCCGGCGAGCAGCCGGGCCGCGGTGACCGTGTTGCGGAGCAGCCAGACGTCCGTCACCGGACCGACGCCGCCGGGGACCGGCGTGATGGCGCGGACGCGAGGGGCGACGGAGTCGTGGTCGACGTCGCCGACCATGCGCACCGTGCCGTCGGCGCCTGCGGCGGGGTTGATGCCGACGTCGATCACCACGGCGTTCTCGCTGACGTGCTCGGCCTTGATCAGGCCGGCCTTGCCCGCCGCGACGATCAGGACGTCCGCCCAGCGGGTGTGCCTGCCGATCCCGGTGGTCCGGTCGGCCCACTCGTCGACCGACACGACGGTCGCCTGCCGCTCGTACCCCAGCGAGATCGCCGGTTTGCCGACGTTGTTGGACCGGCCGACGACGACGATCAGCGACCGGTGGTAGAAGTCCGCCCGGTCCTTCCCCACGGAGTCGAGCCAGGTGTCGAGGAGGTGGAAGCACGATGCGGCGGTGGACGGCTCGAAGCGCGGCACACCGAGGGCGAGCAGTCCGGCGTTCTCCGGGTGCACCGCCTCGATGTCCTTGCGGGGCTCGATCGCACGGAAGACCGCGGTCTCGTCGATGTGCGGGGGCAACGGACGGAGTACCAGGATCCCGGACACGCCGGGATCGGCGTTGAGCTCGGCGATCCTCGCCAGCACCTGGTCCTGCCCGGCGTCCGCGGGGAGGACCTGCGGCGAGTAGGCCACGCCGAGCTCGGCCGCGAGTCGCTGCAACCGCCGCTCGTAGGCGGCCGAGCCGTAGTCCTCGCCGAGCACCACGGTGGCGAGGCCGATTCCGAGCCCCTCACCGCGGAGCCCGGCCACGTCCGCCTCCAGGCTCTGCTTGAGGACGCGGGCGCAGGCGCGCCCGTCGATGACCTGGGCACTCATCGCTGATGAACTCCTCGGGTGGTATCTCCCACGGACCGGTCGGTTCGACGAGCTGAGGTGACAGCTCCGGCCGGCCCGTGGGAGCGTTCGGGAGCACCGGTGGCCCGGCGCGGGTGAGGGATCAGGACAGCTTGGCGAGCCAGCGCTGCCGCCATGCCTCCGTGCTCTCCAGGTCGTTGAACGTGAAGACGTGGAAGCCCTGCAGGGTGTTGTCCGACCTGGCGAAGGCGGGAACGAGCCGCTCGACCAGCTTGTCGGGGCTGTACCCGCCGGGCAGGAAGAAGCGCCAGAACATGTTCTGCTGCTTCTTGAGGAACTTCGCCGACTGGCCGAGACCGAGGCCCGCGGAGATCCGGATCAGCTTCTGGCGGCTGACGGCGCCGGGGATGCCGACCCGGATGGGCAGGTCCACGCCGTCGGAATGCACCTTGCGCGCCCAGCGGATCGTCGTGTTCCCGTCGAAGCACAGCTGGGTGATCACCTGCGTGGCGTGCGGCGCCTTGGCCTTGAGGGCCTGCTCGATCAGCTCGTCGCTGATGGTGCCGTGGCCCTCGGGGTAGCCGCCGATCCCGACGGTCGAGAACGGGTGCCCGATCTCCTCGAGCGCCTCCAGCAGGCTCAGGGCGTCCGGGTACTTCCCGGCCTCCCGCGCGTCCCCACCGATCACGAAGACGCTGTCGGTGCCCGCCTCGCGTAGTCGCGCGACGATGTCCGTGAGGTGGGCGCGGTCCTCGACCTGGCGGGCAGCCAGGTGGGGCGCCGCCCGGTAGCCCTGCTCACAGAGGTTGACGACGAGATCGATGGTCGGGCCGAGCCCCTTCGCCTCGGTCGTGGTCACCGTGAGGCCCAGGTTCGTGGGCACGTGCGCGAGCACCTTCTCCTCGGTGCTCGTGAACGGGAGGATCTCGTAGGTCGCGGAGCGCAGGGCGGCAGCGACGGCCTGCCGGGCGGACCTGGCCGCCGGGTTCGAGCTCTCCTGGTTCGCCACCGACGTCATCACTTGCTCCGGTAGCTGTTGCGCGCGAACTGGACGAAGGGCACCGGCGCGACGGTCGCGCGGATCGTCCAGGTCCGGTGCTCCTCGACCTGCGGCTTCGCCGTGTTCGGCTCCTCGCCCCAGACGACGGTGACCTCGGTGCCGGGCTCGGCGTGCTCCTTGACGACGGTCGCCAGCGAGACCATGGCGCGCTCGTTGGCGATGTAGCCGCAGTCGAGCGAGATGCCGATCTGCTCGCCGTTCACCAGGACCTTGTCCTCCTGGTGCAGCGCGTAGCGGATCTTCGGCAGGTCGAAGAACTTGGCGCCGGTGCCCTTGCCCAGCAGTGACCCGATCGCCGTGGTGACGTCCTCGTTGTTCCAGACCAGCGTGACCTTGGTCCGCGGCGGGTTCTTCGCCAGCTCCTCGAGGGCTGCGCGACCGACGAACTCGTGGTCGAACTTGACGTTGCGGTCGTAGCCGAGGTCGTACGGGGTCAGGTAGTAGTCCGTGATGTCGTCCGAGTCGACGCTGCCGCCGATCGCGCCGATCGCGGAGGCGGGAAGCCACTCGCGGTACTCCTGGAGCAGCGGGTCGTCCCCGAAGATCGCCGGGATCGGCGCCGGGACCCATCCCGACTCGAGGTTGGCGGTCGAGTACGCCTTGGCACCCGCTCGGACCAGGCCGTGGTCCTTGCCGGCCGCCAGCAGTGCCGCGAGGACGGCCTCGCCGTCCGCCCACGGTCCGAACAGCTCGAACCCGGGCTGGCCGGCCATACCGTGGCGCAGCCCGCGCACGCTGTGCCCGGCGATGCTGAAGTCCGCCATGTTGAAGAACTTGGTCTCCGGGAGCGCGGTGCCGGTGGCCTGCTCGAGCACGGCGGCGGCGCTCGGGCCCTGCAGTTCGTAGCGGTAGAACTTCGGCGGGCCGGACGCGCGTACGGCCGAGTTCTCGTCCCGCTCGGCGGTGACCCGGTAGTCCCCGCGCTCGAGGTGGAACAGCACCCAGTCGATCACCATGGGGTGGCCGACCAGGTCGAACAGCTCCGTGTCGAGGTGGAAGAGGATGGCGTCGCCGATCAGCCGGCCGCTCGGGTCGACCGCGACGAACTGCTTCGCCTTGTTGACGCCGAAGCCGGCGAAGGTGTTCACGGCGAGGTCGCTGAGGAGCCTCAGCGCGTCCGGGCCTTCGAGGAAGAGGTCCGTCATGTGGTGTGACTGGTCGAGCAGGGCGCAGGTCTCGGCCCAGGCCCGTTGCTCGGAGCGCCAGTTGGTGAACTCCGGAGCGACGGGAAACGTGTGGGCGGGAGCCGCGGTGTTGCGCAGCAGATCGACCGGGTTCCCGACGCGGGCGATGGCCGCCGCAAGACTCTCGGTAGTCATGATCGTGTGCGAACCTTTCCTCGGGTGGCCGTGATGCCGGGATCACCGCCTGCGACGCCACCTGCGCGGCGCCACCGGGCCGGGTTCCGGACCCCCTACGACGCTAGAAAGAGGCTCGCCACCAGGGATGACGCGGATGACCAGAGCCGTACTGGCCTGGTGTCTCGGCCGATCCAGGACAACTGACGTAGACGCTTCCCGGAGCACCCGCCCTACGTCGGATGACGGCGTCGCCGGCACGACGGACGGCCGCGCATCGACCGACCGACCACCGATCCGCCCGGTCCCGGAGGCAGGGCACGATCGCTGGTGCTGCGGCATCCGCACACCGCGCGGGAGGACGACACCATGCTCGACGCACCGGAGCCCTGGGGGCGGTTCGACGACCTGATCAACGGCACCGCCGTGCGGTTCACCAGCGTCCGCCGGATCCTCGTGGCCGACCGGCCCGACGAGGTCGCGCCGGTCCTGGACGAGGTGGACCGGGTGACCCGCGCGGGGCAGTGGGCGTTCGGCTTCGTCGCCTACGAGGCGGCCTCGGGCCTCGACCCCGGTTTGACCACCCATGCGCGGGAGGAAGGCCTCCCCCTGGTCTGGTTCGGCGTCGCCGACCGCCCGGAGGACGTGCCCGTCCTGGACACGGCCGGTCCCGCGGTTCCCGCCTTGGGATGGGTGGGCGAGTGGGGCCCCGACGCCCACCACGCCACCGTGGAGCGCGTGCGCGACCGGATCGCTGCGGGTGAGACCTACCAGTGCAACCTCACGACCCGGCTGCACGCCGCGGCGCCCGCGGGCCTCGACCCCGCCGCCCTGTACCGCGAGCTCGTCCACGCTCAGCGCGGCGCGCACAACGCCTACCTGGACCTGGGTCGGTTCGTCGTGGCGAGCGCCAGCCCCGAGCTGTTCCTCGAGCAGCGCGGCGACCGGATCCTCATGCGCCCCATGAAGGGGACCGCCGGCCGCGGGCGCACCACGACCGAGGACGAGGCCGCCGTCGCCGGGCTACGGGGCAGCGACAAGGAACGCGCCGAGAACGTGATGATCGTCGACCTGGTCCGCAACGACCTGGGCCGGATCGCCGTCCCCGGCAGCGTGACGGTGCCGCGCCTGCTCACCGCCGAGCGCTACGAGACCGTCCACCAGCTCACCTCGGACGTCACCGCGCAGGTGCGCCCGGACGTCGGGTTGACCGACCTCTTCCGCGCCCTCTTCCCGTGCGGTTCCGTCACCGGCGCGCCGAAGGCCCGCACCATGGAGCTGATCCGCGAGCTCGAGAGCGGACCGCGGGGGGTGTACTGCGGGGCCATCGGGATCGTCGGTCCGCCGAGCGCCGACGTGCGGGCCCGGTTCTCCGTCGCGATCCGTACCGTGCTCCTGGACCGCACGCGGCAGCGGCTGGGCTACGGCACCGGGGGCGGGATCACCTGGAGCTCCCGGCCAGCCGCCGAGTACGCCGAGGTTCAGGCCAAGGCACGGGTGCTCGACGTGCGCCACGACGACTTCCACCTGATGGAGACCCTCCACCACGACTCCGCCAGGGGACTGCGCCATCTCGACGCCCACCTCGCCCGGATGGCGGACTCCGCGCACTACTTCGGGTTCTCGTTCGATCAGGCCGCTGCGCGCGCCGTGCTGGACGACCGGCTCCGCGAGGCCGGGCAGGCTCGCGTCAGGCTGCGCTGTCGCCGGGACGGGACCCTCGGCGTCGATGTGTTCGAACCGCCTCTCCCCCTCGGCCGTCCCGTCCGGCTCGCCGTCGACCCCGAGCCGATCGACACCACCCGGTGCTGGTCCCGCCACAAGACGAGCAGGCGGGGTCCCTACGACACGCGACTGCAGCGCCACCCGGGGGCGGACGACGTCGTGATCGTCAACAAGCGCGGCGAGATCACCGAGACCTGCACGGCGAACGTGGCGGTCCGCCTCGACGGCCGGTGGTGGACCCCGCCGCTGAGCAGCGGCTGCCTGCCCGGCATCGAGCGGGCGCACCTGCTCGCTGCGGGCCGCCTGAGCGAGCGCGTCCTGCGCCCGGAGGACCTCGCCGGGGCCGAGGGGCTGGCCCTGCTCAACTCGCTGCGCGGATGGCGACCGGCCCACCTCGACGGGCAACACCCCGCGGCCCTCGTCACGGGCAGCGCCGTCACTACGGGAGCGGCCCGCGACCACCTGGTACGGGAGAGCTGAGCCCGACCCGGTCCACGACCCCCACCGCGTCCGCGGACCCGGCGACGTCGTGGACCCGCACCCCCCACGCCCCCGCCTGGGCCGCGAGCACGGTGGTGGCGACGGTCACCGCGTCGCGCTCGCGAGCGGGGCCGCCGGCCCTCGTCCCCGCGAGGACCCCGGCCAGGAAACCCTTCCGGGAGGAGCCGACGAGGACGGGGAAGCCCAGGCCGACCAGCTCGCCGAGCCGGTCGAGCAGTGTCCAGTTGTGCTCGGCGCGCTTGGCGAACCCGAAGCCGGGATCGAGGATCAGCCGCTCGGGCGCGACCCCGGCCTCGACCGCGTCGTCCACCCGCATCAGGAGCTCGGTGGTGACGTCGCGGACGACGTCGTCGTAGACGGCCGCTGAGTACATGTCCCGGCTGGTGCCCCGCGAGTGGTTCAGCACCCACGGCACCCCCGCCGCCGCGACGACACCGGCCATCGCGGGATCGTCCAGACCTCCGCTGACGTCGTTGACCAGGACCGCCCCCGCGCCGACGGCGGCCTCCGCCACCGCAGCCCGCGTGGTGTCGATGCTGACCGCGATCCCGGCCGCCGCCAGCCGTTCGACCACCGGCACGATCCGGCGCAGCTCGTCGCCGACCTCGACGCGCTCCGCCCCGGGCCGGGTCGACTCGCCACCGACGTCGACGTAGTCGGCTCCCGCCTCCCACATGAACGTGCCGTGGGCCACGGCCGCGGCCGTGTGGTCGTAGAGACCGCCGTCGGAGAACGAGTCGGGCGTGACGTTGAGAATGCCCATCACCCGGCACCGCTCGGCGCGGGGCACCGCGCCCCGCGGGGCCGAGGCCCGGAAGGGCATGTCGATCGTCATCAGCTACTCCTCGCGGCTACGCCCGACCCGTCGGCGTTCAGGCGGGCTGGGCGACCCGGTTGTCGAACAGGGCGAGTCCGGCGGCGGTGTTGGACGCCGGCACGTGGTAGGCCGAGTGGACCTTGCGGACCTGCTTGTGGAGAGCACCCCGCATGACGAGCCACATGATCAGCTCGATGCCCTCGGACCCCGCCTGGCGGATGAGCTCCTCCCGGCTCAGCATCGCGAGCTTCTCCGGGTCGTTCTCGATCGCATCGAGGAACATGTGGTCGAACGTCGGGTTGATGAAGCCCGCCCGGGCGCCCGCGAGCTGGTGGGACATGCCGCCGGTGCCGAGGATGCCGACCGTGCCCGCGCCCTGGTAGCTCGCGATCGCCCGGCCGAGGGCCTTGCCCAGGGCGTAGCAGCGGGCAGCGGTCGGCTGCGGGTAGCGGATGACGTTGACCATGATCGGGATGACCGGGCACGGCCAGGCGTCGCCCGGCTCCGGGGTCCACACCGACAGCGGCACGGTGAACCCGTGGTCGACGTCGAGCTCCTGGAAGACGGTCAGGTCGAAGCCCTCGTCCACCAGGTTCTCCAGCAGATGGAAGGACAGGTCGGGATCGCCGACGACGTCCGGGACGGCGCGCCGGCCGAAGCCCTCGTCCGCGACGCGGTACGACTCGGCGGTGCCGATCGCGAAGGTCGGCACGATGTCGAGGTCGACGCCGTTGGCGTGGTCGTTGTAGATCAGGATCGCGACGTCAGGGGTGTTCTGGGCCAGCCATTCCCGGGCGGGCCGGTAGCCCTCGAACAGGGGCGCCCACACCGGCTGATCCGTCATCCCGCGGTCCATCGCGGCGCCGATCGACGGGACGTGCGACGTCGCCAGGCCCCAGATCACCTCAGACATCGGTGCGCCCTCCTGCCAGCATCGCGGCCTTGAAGTCGTCCTCGGACATCCCGGTGAACACACCGCCGAGGTACTGCATGGAGCGCCCGTCCATCATGGCGAGCTTGTAGATGTAGAAGATGCTGCCTCCCAGGTCGAGCATCGCCTGCCAGTCGCGCTGCAGGATGGCGGTCGTCTGCTCATCGGAGAGCCGGAACCGCGTGCAGTAGGCGGACTCGTCGGCCACGAACTCCGCGCGGGCGTCCGCGTCGGTCAGCGACATGAACAGCTTGTTCATGTTGTGCCCACGTCGGCTGGTCGGGCCGTCGAAGACGTAGGTTCCCGGCAGGTCCGGCCTGCTCTGGCTGGTCATGTGTGGCTCCCTCGGTCGGGCCGCGTGGACGCGCCGACGACGATATATACGTCCGACGCTAAAGCCGTGGCTCGCTCGGGCCATCGCGCTGTTGTCGTGACTCGCCGTACGTCGCATGACGTAGTGCGACCGGCCGGTCCCGGCCGCTCGTCTCGCGCCATTCCACGGTGCCGCCGGGCATCGCCGAATCCGTAGCGTGAGCCACGATGGCCGTCGACCCCACGTCTGGCCGTGCATCAGCGCAGAACACGCAGACCGAGAACGGTGGCAGATGAGCGCCAAGAACCTTCAGGAATTGCTGGACGAGTCCGGGAACACCGTCGAGTTGCTGCGCAACTCCAAGCTCGGCGCCTACATCTACCCGGTCGTGCCCGCCGAGTTCACCAACTTCCGCCGCGAGGTGATCGCCTGGCAGAAGACCGCGGTGCTGTTCGACCAGTCGCACCACATGACCAACCTGTGGGTGTCGGGCCCCGACGCCCTCAAGCTGTTCACCGACACCGGCATCAACAGCACCGCGAAGTTCCCGGTCGACTCGGCCAAGCAGTTCGTCCCGGTCTCCCCCGAGGGCGGCGTGATCGGGGACGGCATCCTGTTCCGGCTCGCCGAGGAGGAGTTCGTCTTCGTCGGCCGCGCGCCGGTGGCCAACTGGCTGCAGTTCCAGGGGAGCAAGGGCTACAACCTCGACATCCGCCTCGACGACCGCTCCCCCTCCCGCCCCTACGGGAAGCAGGTCACCCGTGACGTGTGGCGCTTCCAGATCCAGGGCCCGCGCGCCTGGGAGGTCATCGAGAAGGTCAACGGTGGCACCGTCGAGCAGGTCAAGTTCTTCAAGATGGGCCACCTGAACGTCGCAGGCGAGCGCGTCCGCACGTTGCGCCACGGCATGGCGGGCGCGCCCGGCCTGGAGATCTGGGGCCCGTACGAGACCTACGACAAGGTCCGCGAGGCCATCCTCGAGGCCGGCCGCGAGTTCGGCCTGGAGCCCGCCGGGGCGCGCGCCTACTCCTGCAACACCCTCGAGTCCGGCTGGATCCCCTCGCCGCTGCCCGCCATCTACACCGCCGAGGAACTGCGTCCCTACCGCGAGTGGTTGGGCGCCACCAGCTACGAGGCCATCAACGCCCTCGCCGGCAGCTTCGTCTCGGACAGGATCGAGGACTACTACCTCAACCCGTGGGAGCTCGGCTACGGCGGATTCGTGAAGTTCGACCACGACTTCGTCGGTCGCAGCGCTCTCGAGGCCATCGACCCGGCGACCCAGCGCCGCAAGGTCACGCTGGAGTGGAACGCCGAGGACGTCGCCACGCTGCTCGCATCGCCGGTCTCCGAAGCCCCCGGCTACCAGTTCTTCGACCTGCCCAATGCCAACTACGGCTCGTCGAACTTCGATGCGGTCCAGGACGGGGACGGCAACACCGTCGGCCTCTCGATGTTCACCGGCTACAGCGCCAACGAGCGCAAGGCGCTCTCGCTGGCCACGATCAACCCGGACGTCCCGCTGGGCGCTGAGGTCCGGGTCATCTGGGGTGAGCCGAACGGCGGTTCCGAGAAGACCACCGTCCAGCCGCACGAGCAGTTCGCGGTCCGCGCGATCGTGAGCCCCGCGCCCTACACCGCCATGGCGCGTGACACCTACCAGCCCGGATGGCGCACCACCGCCTCCGTCTGATCCGGAACCCGGCGACGCCGGCCCCGCTCCGGGGCCGGCGTCGTCGCATGTCCTGGTCTCACCGAGGCGGCCACCGCCTCCGTCGCGGAGGCCCCGGTGCGGGGCCGATCAGTTCTGCGGCGGGACCAGACCCTGCCGGACGGCCACCAACGCCGCCTGGGTCCGGGAGGTCAACTGGAGCTTGCGCAGGACGTTGCTGACGTGCGTTCGCGCCGTGCGTTCGCTGATCACCAACGCGTCGGCGATCTCCTGGTTCGACCGGCCCTGGGCGACGAGGACCAGGACGTCGCGCTCGCGGGTGGTCAGCGCGGCGATGCCGGTCGGTGGGGACACGATCTCCTGCGTGAGCCGGCGGGCGACGGCCGGGTCGAGGAACACGTCGCCGCGCACGGCCGCCCGGATCGCCGCGACGACCTCGGGCGGTTCGGCGTCCTTGAGCAGGTACCCGGACGCCCCGTTGATGAGGGCGGCGTGGACGCGTTCCATCTCGCCGAAGCTGGTCAGCACGACGACCCGCACCCCCGGGAACCACTCGGTGATGCGCGCGGTCGCGGCAGCGCCGTCCATCTTCGGCATGAGCAGGTCGATCAGGACGACGTCGGGGAGCTCCCCGTGGGCGGCCATGGCCTCGAGCTTGTCGAGGGCCTCCTGGCCGTTGCCGGCCTCCGCCACGACCTGCAGGTCGTCGAGCACCTCCAGGTATGCGCGGACACCCCGGCGCACGACCGCGTGGTCGTCCACGATCAGCACACCCACCTGTTTGCGGCCCTCCGGGCTGCGCGCCGCGCTCGACCCTCTCGGGGCGTTCATGACGTGCCGCCCCCGGACCCCGTGTCACTGTTGCGTTCCTGCACCGCCCAGGCCCGAGGCAGCGGCACGACCGCCCGCACCGAGGTCCCACCGACCGCACGTGCCCGGACCCGGACGGTGCCGCCCCAGCGCGCCGCGCGTTCGCGCATGCTGGTGAGTCCGTAGCCGCCGCCCGCCTCGCGGTCTCCTTCCGCCCGGGCCTTGCGGATCCCGCGACCGTCGTCGGCGACGGAGACCGTCAACGCGTGCTCACGGATCCCGATGCGGATCGTCACGTGCCCCGCCTCGGCGTGCTTGACGACGTTGTGGATGGCCTCGGCCACGATGCGGTAGACGTCCTCGGCCATGTCCGGCGGGACCTCCTCGAAGGTGCGCCGCACGCTGAGGCTGAAGCGCAGGCCGGTCCCGTTGGTCGTGCTCTCCGCCAGTGCCCGCACGGCCTCCGCCAGGCCGAGCTGGGTCGACGACGACGGTCGTAGCTCGTGCACCATCGTCCGGAGGTCCGCCAGGACGGTCTTCGCGAGCAGCCCCACCTCGTCCGCGATCCGCCCCACGCTCTCCGCGGGGACGCTCGCCCCGCGCGCGCCGAGGACCTCCATCGACTTGGCCTGCATGCCGATGGAGAACACCTGCTGCACGATCGAGTCGTGCAGGTCGCGCGCCAGCCGCTGCCGCTCCTCGCGGCGGGCGAGCTCCCGCTCGTTCTGCAGGAGCGAGGCGTAGTCGATCGCCACGGCGGCCTGCTCCGCCATGGCAAGCAGGAACTCGAGGTTGCGCTGCCCGACCACCTGGCCCGGCGCGAAGAAGGCGTTGAGGATCCCCGCCGACCGACCGCGGATGACGAGAGGGACGCTGGCGAACCAGCCCCAGTCGAGCTCGGCGAGGTAGTCGCGCATCGGCTCCCACGAGGGGTCGCGCTGGATCATGTCCCAGCGGTCCGGGACCACGACGGGCTCGCGGAGCTCGAACGCCTCGATCATCTCCAGGGTGGCGCCGCGCTCCCGGCACTGCATGAGCCGCTCGAAGAAGTCCGGCCAGCGCCGGAAGCCTGCCGAGCCCATGATCTGCAGCCCGGCACCCGACTCGTCGAGGGTGAGGATCTGCACTCCCGCCAGCGCGTCGGCCTGGAGGACCTCACGTGCCAGTGCGTCCAGGGTCGCGGTGATCGAGCCCTCCGACGCCAGCTTCACCGACGAGCGGGCGATGGCCGCGACCCGGCGTTGGCGGTGGCGCTCGGCTCCGACGTCGCGGAAGGCGACGACGGTCCGGCCGGGCGACCGCGGGAGCGGACGGGTCCGGTACGCGAGCTCCCGGTGCACCCCGGCCACGGGCGCCCAGGTGCAGATCTGTTCGGTGGCGCCCTCGTCGAGCAGCCCCAGTGAGTCGGCGGAGAACCCCGCGGCGAGCTCGAACGGTGCCGGCATCCCGATCAGGTCGTCGATCGGGCGGCAGCAGAGCGCCACCGCCGCGCTGTTGAGCTGGACGAAGAGACCGTCCTCGTCGACGACGGCCAGGCCGTCCGGTGCGTAGGCGGCGAGCTCCGACAAGTCGATCGCAGGGGGCGCCCCGCCGTGGGTTGGCGGGGGTGCACTGCCGGACATCCGGCCTCCTTCCGGCCCCCCACCCTGGTCCTCTCCCCCCTACAGGTGTCGAATCTACGTCCTCTGTCTTGTGGACGACCGGCTGACCTGGAGGCTCGGGGTGTGTCGGTTACCGTCGTCGACGTGCCGGTCCGAACGGGTGAGCCATCCGACGCGGCGTTCATCGTCGAGATGGCCCGACTGGCCTCGGCGATCGAGGGCCGCCCGCTGCCCCCGGCCGACGATCCCCTGCTGGCACAAGGCCTTCCCCCGGCGCCGGATACGAGTGTGGTGGCGCTCGACCACGATGGTCATCCGGCCGGTGCGGCGTGGTGGCACTTCCGGGAACCCCTGCTGGTCGTGAACCCCGACGGCCGGCCGGTCCCCGAACTCGTCGTCGCGGTGGTGCCCGCCCACCGCGGTCACGGTGTCGGTCGCCGCCTGCTCGACGCACTCACCGCCCGCGCCGCCCACCACGGCTACGACCGGCTGGCCCTCAGCGTCCACATCCACAACCCCGCCGTCCGGCTCTACACCCGGGCCGGCTTCGTCGTCGCGGGGAAGGGCCGCGGGCCGCTCGGCGTCACCATGGTCCGCCCCGTGCCGTGAGCTGACGGGCGGCTCAGTGCCCCGACACCGGGGCCGATCGGGGTCGATCCGGCGACGCTCCGGCCGGAGCGCGCCACCAGCGGCGGGACGCCAGCGCGGCCAGCCCGGCGCCGGCGGCGTTGAGCAGTACGTCGTCCACGGAGGACACCCGGTCCAACCGCAGGACGTACTGCGCGACCTCGACCAGGACCGAGCAGCCCGCCGCGAGCGCCAGGATCCGCGGGACCGAGGCCAGCGCCGCGAACCGCAGCGGGGCGAGGAACCCCAGCGCCGCGAACACCAGCAGGTTGCCGACGATCTGGCCCGTCGCCGTCAGCGGCCCGGCGGCGAGGATCGTGACCAGATCCCGCAGCGGTACCAGGCTCAGCCGGCCGGGGGCGGCACCGGCCTGCCCGCCCGGCAACATGATCATCCACACCCACGGCACCGTCCCGTAGACGATGCCGACCTCGGCCAGCGACATCCGCCACGCGGACGTGGTGCCGGCGGCACTCCGACGGCGGGCCAGAACCCACACCGCCAGCGCCGCCAACGGCAGTACGGCCACCGTGAGGAGCACTACCCCGGTGAACGTGCCGAACCAGCCGTGCCACCCCCCGGCCATGCCACCCCCGCTTCGGTCCGGCCGCGGAATCTACCGGGGCCGGGCCGGGGCCCGTCGTGATGGTCAGGCGGGTTCCCGGCGCCGCTGCCGCGGGCCACGTTCGCCTGCACCCGCCGGACCGTCCTCGATGCCCGGTCCCGCTGTCAGCTCGCCGCCAGGGGCGTGGCGTACCCGGCCGGTTCCCAGGCCCCGGGCCCGGAGTAGAGCCCAGCCTCGGGCCTGGGGCTCTCCGCCTGCGGATGGGCCAACCCCAGCAGCTTCATCGCGGCGTTCACCACCATCATCGGAACGACCCCGGGCCGCTACCGAACCAGCCGCCGGACCACCGACCTCGGGTGACTCGGGCCCGGAGACCGGCGCGCAAGGTCGAGACCCTCGACTGCGAAGAGCCACGGAGTCTCCGCAAACATGTTGGCGGACTACGACGACCACTGCTACTTTCCGGCCGCCGTGCGAGAGAACGAGGAGGTGGTACCCGTGAACGCAGTATCGACATGGGTGCTCCCCTCCGGGGTCACGGTCGGGCGATAGGTCGTCCGGGAGCGCCGTTCACGAGCACTCCCGAAAGGCTCGGCCATGCGATTCACTTCCGAACAGCGCCTCGACGACGGCGTCCTCGAACGCGAATTCACCCTCGGCGAGATCCCCGGCATCCTGTGGACTCCCGGATCCGCATCCGCACCGGCCCCGCTGATCCTGCTCGGCCACCCCGGCGGGCTGCACAGGATGTACCCCCGGCTGGTGGCCCGGGCCCGGCACTCCGCGGCGGAGGGCTTCGCCGCTGCCACCATCGAACTCCCGTGGAGCGGTGACCGGCCCCGTTCCGCCGCCGCCGAGGAGGCCCGCGCCGACCTGCGCCGGGCACTGGAGGCCGGCGAGCAGGTCGACGACGAGATCGTCGACCGACTCGTCCTCCCGCTGGTCGACAAGGCGGTCCCGGAATGGCGGGCGGCCCTGGACGCCCTCCTGTCGCTGCCCGAGATCGGCGGCCCGGTCGGGTACGCGGGAGGGGTGATCTCCATCGGCGTCCGGCTGGCGGTGGTCGAGCCGCGCGTCTCGGCCGCCCTTCTGTTCGCCGGGAGTTACGTGCCCCGCACCATGGTCGAGGAGGCCCGGCAGGTGACCATCCCGCTGCAGGTCCTGCTGCAGTGGGACGACGAAGGAAACGACCGGCAGATGGCCCTGGACCTGTTCGACGCCTTCGGCTCCACGGAGAAGACGCTGCACGCCAACATGGGCGGGCACACCGGCGTCCCGCAGTTCGAGGGGGACGACGGCAACCGGTTCTTCGTCCGGCACCTGACGTGAGCCTGGGGCGAGCAGACGGAGCGTTCTACAGAGCCTTCGCCCAGCCGGCTGGATCATCACCGGGCGGGATGGCTTGGATGCCGTACCAGAGCACGAGCGCCTGGAGCCATCGGTGTTCGAGCCCGGTGAGGGATCGCACTGATTCGTAACCTGCTAAGAGGTTGTCGCGGACAGTTGCCGGCGTGGGCTGCCAGTCGGTGAAGAGAGTACCGAGCCGGACGAACGAATTGGCGATGTCGCTGATGCAGTAGTCCCAGGTGACGCTGTCGAAATCAATGACAGCAAGGATCTCCGAGTTGGCCGCGAGGATGTTGGAGGCCCGGTAATCGTTGTGGATCAACTGCGGATCGCTGTCGATCGCCGACAGTGACGATATCTGGTCGCGCAGCCTTGCCGACGCGGTCGGCGCCATCCCTGGGTCTTTGAGTTCCAGCCACCTCCCGATCCGCTGATGCAGGTCCATTGGTCGCCCGGGCTCGACCTCGACCAGCCGGCTGTCCCGGTGAGTGGCCAACGCGCGGTGCAAGGAAGCGAGACAAGCACCGGCGCGTCGGACTGCAGTCTCGTTGGAGGTGTCGAGCAGGTCGCCGTCGATGTGCGGTTGCACCATCATCGACAGTGACGACGATTCGGAGTCAATGACTGCTCGATACTGGGCGTCGACCGACGCCAGTGGCGGCGCCACCGGCACCCTTGCCGGTTCAGCGCCTGAAGCAGATCTGCGATCGCGGACAGTGTGACGAACTGGTTCTGGTCGCAGGACCATTTCGCCACCAACATCTCCTGATCGGTACGGACCCAGGCGATGGCGTTGTTGTCGCTGATCAGGATCCGGTCGCATGCCTCCACGTCGACGGCAAAAGCCTGGGCGAGACCTTTCGTGAGCCAGCCGACCGCATCGTCGAAGCTGTCGAGACCGAACCGCGTTTGCAGAGCCCTCTGCGGATCAGTCGATTCCCACAACATCGACAGCCCGGTCGGAAACATGGCGCGGAGCCTACGGCAGCGGCACGCACTGTCCTCCGCGCCGGCGCGAGCACAGAGACGATCCCGGGGGCGCGACGCCGCACCGTGCCCACCGGCGTCACCTACCCGGCCGTCCCGGAGACCTGCCGCCCGGCGGGGGCACCGCCTGCATGCTCCACGGCCGAGCACGGTTGCCATCGATCTACAGCGGCACCCTAAAATCAGCGGATGGTCTCCGTCCTTATCGAGGATCTTCCCCCCGCGACCTCCGACTTCCTTCACCGACGAGCCCGTCGAGCAGGCGCCGCGTCGGTGACAGAGCACGTACGGCACGAATTGATCACGTTGGCGAGGGAGCAAGCGCCGGTCGACGAGGTGGTGCAGTTCCTTGATCAGAACTACGCGCACCCTCCTCTGCCCCAGATCGACCTGGACGCAACAGTGGTGACCGACGCCTACAGGTTGCCCGCCGACGTGTGGAGCACGCTGTGCCGTCGCGCGGCCGCGTCCCATGTCGCGGTCAGCAACTACATCTACGACGAACTCATCAGATTGTCTCGCCACCCCACAATTGATGATGTCATGTGGGAGCTCGGGGAAATAAAGGAGGCAGACCCGAGCTTGGACATCGACTTCGAGGGCGCCTACAGAGGGATGCGCTACGCACGCGGTCTGGACTAGTCGCGCGCCACGATGTCCAGCGGTGGCCGTCCCTCGCCCACTGCGCTCCTACGACATGCTTGGCGTCATCCGCCCGCTCGGTGCTTACGAGACCCTGGCATCTCTGTACCGTCGACCGAGTGGAAGATCGATCTGCAGCCTAGGCGCACGGCCAGTGACTTCGAGACTGCAGATGGCGCAGATGAATTACGGTCTCGCTGGCGTAGACACCGCATTTCTGATGACGAACGAGAAGTATAGATTTTCATCGAGCCTCGTCAGAGAGATTGCCCGCCTGGGCGGCGATCTGTCCGGCCTGATCCCGCCGGCAGCGCTGAACATGATGAAGTCGCACGCGCACTCGTAGGGTCTCCGGCGAATAGAAAGGCCTGCCACGCCGTCGCAGTGAGGGTCATTGGTCAACGAGCCCGGATTCGTACCCGGCGATCACGAGCTGTGCCCTGTCGCGGGCGTGGAGCTTCGTCATCAGGCGCCCGATGTGGGTCTTGACGGTGCCACGGCTCAGGTGCAGGTGGTGTTCGATCTCGCCGTTCGACAGACCCTGGGTGATCAGAGCGAGCACTTCCCGTTCTCGCGCGGTGACTCCGTTGAGCCCGGTCCGTGGGCGTCGTGTCGCCGGTAGTCGGGTGAACTCTTCGATGAGCCTGCGGGTGACGCTCGGCGCGAGCAAAGCCTCGCCTGCGGCGGTCAGGCTGATCGCATCCAGCAGCCGGGTGGGTGGCGTGTCCTTGAGCAGGAACCCGCTGGCTCCGGCGTGCAGCGCCCTGTACACGTACTCGTCGAGGTCGAACGTCGTGAGGACCAGCACTTTCGAGGCGCACTGGCTCGCAGTGATCTGTTCGGTGGCGGTGATTCCGTCCATCTCCGGCATCCGAACGTCCATCAGCACGACGTCGGGTTCGTGCTTCGCCGTCAGCTCGACCGCCTCCCGACCGCCGGCTGCCTCCCCCACGACCGACATGCCTGCTGTGGCGTCGATCAGGAGGCGGAGAGCGCCGCGGAGCAAGGCCTCGTCGTCGGCAAGCAGTACGCGCACCGACTCACTCATCGCCAACCGCCGAGACGTACGGGAGCTGGGCGCGGACACCGAACCCGCCGCCAGGCACTGGGCCGAAATCGAGCGCGCCACCGTGCAGAGCCACCCGCTCCTGCATGCCCAGTAGACCGTGTCCGGGCCGGCCGGGAGCGCCCTGCCGCGTCCCGTGGTCCACGACCGAGACCGTCAAGATGCCGGGCTCATCGGTGATGGTGAGTAGGCAGCGGGTGGGCCCCGCGTGGCGCAGCACGTTGGTCAAGGCTTCCTGCGCGATGCGGTACGCCGAGGCCTGCACAGTGGCCGGCACCTCCGCGAGGTCGGCTCGATCCACCTCGACGGTGACACCCGCGGCCCGAACATCCGCCACCAGGCGATCGATCTCCGTAGAGCTCGGTGGGGAGTCGGCCGGATCACGCAGCGCATCGAGCACCGTCCTGACGTCGTCGAGCGCCCCTCGACTGACCCGTTCGATCGTGCCGAGCGCCGCGCGTCCCTCCTCGGGATGGCTGTTCACAAGATGGTTGGCCACCGCTGCCTTCATCGCGATGAGGCTGAGACTGTGCCCGACGACGTCGTGGATGTCTCTGGCGATCCGTAGGCGCTCGTCGGCCACCGCTTGGCGGGCCCGGAGGTCAGCGAGGCGGGCCGCGTGGTCGCGCCGCCCACGTACGGCACGGGCCAGTACCCATGTGCCGGCGATGATCGTCGCGCTGTAGAGCACGGCGGTCACCGGGGCGCTTGCGAACGACTCCTCCCCTTCCGGGACCGCGATGAGCGGCAGCCCGGGCACCGTGATGGTCGCGAGACCTGACGCCGTGACGGCTGCCAGCGCCCCCACCAGCGCCGGTACACCCGACAGCGACGCCTCTGCGAGCACGACCGGATAGAGCGCGAACGCGATCGTGATCACCACGGCGTCGCCCGGGACACCCACCATGATCGCCGCCATCCCCGCCGCCAGCACGACGGCGAACACCGGCATCGGCCAGCGCCTCCGCATGACCACAGGTAGTACGAGCACCACGAGCAGGCCCCACACGAGCACCGAGCCACCGGGGGTCCGGAACGCTGCGAACAGTGCAAGCGCACCCGCCGCCAGCACGTCAGCCGCCATCAGCCGCCGTAGTCCGAGACTCCCGGTCGCGATCACGGAACGACCGTATCGGCGCAGCAGCGCGCCGGCGTCGGACCGAGGTCCGATCCCGCGCAGTCAGATCCCGGTCCGATGTGGGCGAGTCCCGGGTCGCCGCACGATCACGACGTGACTACGCGGATGTTCATAGTGTCCGGTGCGGTGGCCGTGATGGCGTCGTTCACCGCGACCCCCGCCACCCCACCCCCTGCCGTGCCGGCCGCGGCGATCGATGCCGTGGTACAGGAGTACCTCCACGCGACAGGGCTCCCCGGGGCGGCCCTTGTGGTCACTCATGACGACGAGGTGGTTCGCGCTGCCGGGTACGGGCACACCCCGACCGGCGAGCGCATCACGGAGCACACTCCGATGGCCGTGGCGTCGGTGAGCAAGTCGTTCACCGCCCTCGCTGTGATGCAGCTGGTCGAGGCCGGTCGCGTGAATCTCGACCAGCAGGTGCACCAGTACCTACCGGAGTTCGAGATGGCCGACCCGCGGGCGAACGCGATCACTGTGCACCAGCTCCTGGACCAGACGTCAGGGATGTCGGACACGACCTTCCCCGCCTTCAGCAGACCGCAACCCGACTCCCTGGCCGATGCCGTGGCCGGAATGCGCGGTGCGCATCTCGCCGCCGCCCCCGGGACGCGCTGGGAATACCACAACCCGAACTACCAGGTGGCAGCGCGCATGGTCGAGGTGGTCAGCGGTCAACCGTTCGACAGATACCTGCAGGAGCACGTGTTCGGCCCGCTCGGCATGTACGACAGCCGCACCGTCGACACCGAGCGTGACCTCCCGCCGAGCGGACACGGCTATCTCCGGATCCTCGGCATGCCCATCGCGATGCCCGAACCGCACGCATTCGGCAACGGCTCCGGCGGGATGCTCAGTTCCGCGCACGACATGGGTGGATGGCTGATTGCGCAGAACAACCAGGGGCGGGGCCCGGACGGCACCCCGATCGCCTCGGCCGCGTCCATCGCCGCCGTGCATACCCCGTCTGCGGTGTCAGAGTCCTACGGCCTGGGCTGGGAGATCGGCACCACCGCCTCAGGCGCGCCGCTGATCGCACACAGCGGTGACCTGTTCACCTCCACCGCCTACCAGGCCCTGCTGCCCGCGTCGGGTTACGGAATCGCAGTCATGGCCAACACCGGGCTGGCCTACGGCGACGCCGCGGCCATCGCCGAACGAGTCATCGCCCTGCTGGAGAACGCGCCGTCGCCGCCAGTCGGCGCACCGCTCGTCATGGTCGACGCGGTACTGCTCATGCTCGGACTCGTGCCGTTGCTGCTCGGCGGGGTCGGCGTGATGCGCTCACGGCGGTGGGCCGCAGTGAGAACAGATCGGCTGCGGGCGGTGGCGCGGCTGCTCCCGCTCGTCGCACCGCTGGCGCTGTTGGCGACCATCCACCGGGTGGTCGGACTGCTCTACCGAGGTCGCGACGTCGCGTGGATCCAGGTGTACTACCTGTACCCGACGTTCATGCTGCTGCTCGCCACCACAGCCTTGGCATGCACCGTCGTGCTCGCGACCCGGCTCATCGCACTCGCCCATGCGACGCCGTCGAAGAGACGCCCGGACGAGAGTCTCGTCAGACGTTGATGCGGCCTTCCCCTGGTGTCCACTGGCTGGTGTGGACCTGGTGGTCACGGGCGGTGCCGTCGTGACAGGCGGACCAGCCGGCGACCGCGGCGGCCCCCTGCTCGCTGGACCAGTTGACGAGTTTCACTGCGGATCTCCTTCCGGCTGCCGCCCCAGGTAGTAACCCAGGCGTAGCTCGTAGTCACCCGCTCGGTTGCGTCCCGCTTCGATCGCGGCAGGAAGCCTCCGCTTGGAGCCCGGCCAACCGAAGGACGCGAAGTAGATGTCGTAGGAGGACTTGATGTCCTCCGCGGACGGCAGCGTGTACCGGTTGACCTGCTCCTTGACCGCGGTGATCGAATCCTTGTCGAACGACGCGATCCGGCGGGCGAGGGTGTCCACCAACCCGTCCAGCTCGGCGTCGGGGACGGTGCGGTTGACCCACCCGTACCGCTCGGCCAGGTCGGCCGGGTAGTCGTCGCTGGCGAGGATGACCTCCAGCGCCCGCGCCCGGCCGAGCAGCAGTGGCAGGTGCTCGAGACCGCCGCCGCCGGGCAGGTTTCCGTTCGCGGTCTCCGGCTGGCCGAACAGCGCCCCGTCGCCGGCGAAGCGCATGTCCATCGCCTGGGCGAACTCGCTACCGACTCCCCTGACCCGCCCCCGGATCTTCGCGATCGACACCACGGGCAGGCGCGACAGCCGCGTGCCGACGTCGATGACCAGCGGGTAGCCGGTCGCTCCCAGTCCCGTCGGCGTCTCGGCGACCCGGGAAGTGTCGTAGTGGTTCAGGAAGTAGTCCGGGTTCGCCGACTCGAACACCGCCACCCGCAGGTCCGGCGCCGCTTCCATCTGGTCGATCAGATCCGGTAGCTCGGTGAGCATCTCCGGAGTTACCAGGTTGATCGGCGGGCTGTCGAACGTCACCCGCCACAGCCGCCTGGTCTCGGCGGTCACGGAGAAATGGGTCCACTGCCTCACGGTTTCATTTCCTTTCCCTCGTGTGGTGGCGCCCGGCCTCACTCGTGCTTCCGTCCGCCGCACGACGCGCCCGGCGGCGAGTTACGTGACAACAGCGACAAGACAGGCGATCGTGAGTAGCTATCCGATGAACTGTCCAGCCGGCAAGAGCCACCTAGACCTCGGCAGATAGGTTGTGCACGCGGCGATAGCACATGAGATACGGGAATTCGTGACGTCCTGCCTTAAACGGTCGCACAATACACCTGTTGCGCGGCGTCTTTCAACATGCAATGGCCTGTTCAACCGCCACGGTCCCGACAACCATGACCAGTCAGACAAGCGGGGCAAAACGGCGATACGGCCGTCGACCCGCGCAATCGTCGCCGCAAACCGATCACGATCTCAGAGAAAAGGACGCCGCCGCGGTGCACCGGCACGGGACGCCGCGCGCCTCGGGATGGATCACGGGCGGGCGGCCGTCGAGCCCCGGACGACCAGTGACGGCGCGATGACCGCATCCTGGCCGTCGTCGCCGTCGATGATCCCCAAGGACGCCTGCACGATCGCGTCCACCGAGGAGCCGAGCGAGGTGAGCCCGGGCGCGACGACTTCGGCGAGGGACGTCCCGTCGAAGCTGGCGATGGCCACGTCCTCCGGCACGCGCACGCCGCCGTGCTGCAGCGAGGTGAGCACACCCACGGCGATCATGTCGGCCGTGCAGATGACCGCGTCGACGGCGCCGGGGTCGGCGAGCAGGCGTGCGGCCGCCTCGGTGCCACTGGAGATCGAGTAGGAGGGCATCGGCATCACGCGGTCCCGCGGGCCGGCGAGCGCCCGGAAGGCCTCGGCCCGCTCGATGCTCGCGGACGAGCGCCCCTGCGCGTCGATCAGCACGATTCGCTCGCGACCCTGCGCCCGCAGGTGCTCCACCAGCAGGGCCATCCCGGCGGCATTGTCCAGCCGCACGGACGGCGCACACGCCCCGACCGCGATCCGGTCCACCTGCACGACCCGGTGGTTGCGCATCGTGTCGTTGATCGCCGCGCCGCTCTCGTGGTGGTCGACGGGCGCGACGAGCACCGCGTCGACGAGCACCCGGTCCATCTCGCCGAGCTGGCGGACCTCGCTGGCCAGCGTCTCGTTCGAGTCCAGCGTGACCAGACGGCGGCCGTCGGCGTCCAGCCGCCGGGAGTAGGCCGCGACGAGTTCGGCGAAGTACACGTTGTCGATCGCCGGGATCACGAGCGCCACCGAGCCCGTCGCCTGCAGGCGCAGGGCCCGGGCGGCGGCGTTCACGCGGTAGCCGAGCTCGGCGCAGGCGAGGCGCACCCGCCGGGCCAGTTCGGGATCAACGTTGCGGTCGGTGCCGGACAGGACCCGACTCGCGGTGGACGGCGACACCCCCGCCGCGGCGGCGACGTGTTTGAGACTCACCCGCCCGGCCACCGACACCTCCGTGATCACTCGGCCGGCGGATGCTACCCGTCGACGAGCCGACCCTTGACCGCTCCAACCACAGCATGCACGATTCGGAAATGCATTTCCAGGATCCCGTTGACGTGCTCGTCATCGGATCCGTCAACCTGGACACGGGGCTCGCGATCCAGCGCCTGCCCCGGACCGGCGAGACGGTCACGTGCACCGAACTGCGCGAGAGCGGCGGCGGGAAGGGCGCCAACCAGGCGCTCGCCGCGCGGCAGTTCGGCGCGCGGGTGGCCCTCCTCGCCGCCGTCGGGCACGACGGGGACCTGGCACTCGCGGACCTCGCCCGCGCCGGCGTCGATCTCGACCCGGTGGTCCGCCTCCCCGACACGACGTCGGGGCGCGCGATCCTGCTCGTCACCGAAGACGACAACGCCATCGTCGTCCACGCGGGAGCCAACGCACTGCTCACGGCGGCGCACGTCGCCGAACACGCCGCCCGCACACCCGCACCACGGGTCGTGGTCCTGCAGCACGAGATCCCGCCCGAGACCGTCACGGCCTCGGTGCGCGCCTACCGCGGCCGGGCGCTCGTCGTGCTGAACCCCTCACCGTCACGACCGATCGACCCGGAGGTCCTCGACGGGATCGACGTGCTCGTCGTCAACCACGGCGAGCTGGCCGACCTGCTCGCCCGCGACCTGCCCGACACACCGGACGAGCTCGCAGACGTGCTCGCGCACGCCCATATTGGCGCCATCGGGATCGGCGACGTCGTCGTCACGCTCGGCGGCGACGGTGCGCTGGTGCGGGCCGGCGGGACGGTGCGCCACGTCCCGGCGGTACCCGTCGACGCGATCGACACCGTGGGGGCGGGCGACGCGTTCCTCGGCGCACTGGCGAGCCTGCTCGCCGACGGCTCCGGCGATCTCGTCGCCGCCGTCCGCGAGGCGGTCGCGGCCGCAGCGCTGGCGGTCACGGTGCCGGGCGCCCGCAACCCACAGCTCTCCCGAGCCACGGCCGGGGCACTGCACCACCCCTGACAGGTACACCGCAGAGCCGCGGACGCGCCCGGCTCGGGAAGGCATTACATGGACGAGCAGGACCCCCAGCGCCGCACCACACTCACCGTCGAGGCGAACGGGATCAACCCCGTGCCCGACGCCGAGCGGCGCGGGCGGCCACGCGGACTGTTCGCCGTCTGGTTCGCCTGGAACATCTCGATCCTCGGCATCAGCTACGGCATCTACGTCTTCACCCTCGGCCTCAACGTCTGGCAGACCATCGTCGCCGGCACGCTCGGCTACCTGATCTCCTGCGCACTCGTCGGCATCCTCGCCGTCGGCGGACCCCGGACCGGGCTGCCGACGCTCGTACAGACACGGTTCGCGTTCGGCACGCGCGGCAACATCGTGCCGGCCTTCTTCGCCTACCTGTCGAACATGGGCTGGAAGGTCACGATCATCACGCTGGCCTCCACCACGGCCGCCAACCTGTTCGGCACCCTCTTCCCCGCGGCCTTCGCCGCCCCGGACGGCAAGCCCGCCACCGGCACCATCGTGGTCTGCTTCGTGGTCGTGCTCGCGATCACGATGATCGCGTCCGTGCTGGGGCACGCGTTCATCATGCGGATCGAGGTGTGGATCTCCTGGCTCACCGGCCTGATGACGCTGGCGTTCCTCGGCTTCGTCCTGCCCACCGTCTCCTGGTCCCGCCTGGGCGAGGCGCCCGCCGGCGGCGCGCTGACCTTCCTCGGCGGGATCATCATGGCGATGACGCTGGTCGGCATCGGCTTCCTCAACTACGGCGGCGACTTCGCCCGCTACCTCCCCCGCACCACCCCCGCCCGCGAGGTCATCGGCTGGACGACGTCCGGGCTGGCGCTGCCGGTCGTCGCGCTGCTCGTCGTCGGCGCGCTGCTCGTCGGCGGCGACCCGGCGCTGGGCACCGCGGCAGCCGACGACCCCATCGGCGCGCTCACCGCGCTGCTGCCGCTGTGGTTCTTCGTCCCGTTCTCCGTCGTCATCGTGATCTCCCTGGTGTCCGCGGCCATCACCGGCATCTACAGCTCCGGGCTGGCGCTGGGCGCGGTCGGGGTGCCGCTTCGCCGCTCGACGACGACCGCGCTCAACGCACTGCTGATCGCCGCCGGGGCGTTCTACCTGCTGTTCGTCTCCGACTCGTTCCTGGCGACGTTCCAGTCGTTCCTGTCCCTGATCGCGGTGATGATGGGGACCATGGGCGGCATCCAGCTCGTCGACTTCGTCCGGCAGCGCCGCCTCGGCT
Source organism: Pseudonocardia sp. OZ21 (assembly GCF_059359135.1). Taxonomy (NCBI): domain Bacteria; kingdom Bacillati; phylum Actinomycetota; class Actinomycetes; order Pseudonocardiales; family Pseudonocardiaceae; genus Pseudonocardia; species Pseudonocardia sp. OZ21. The sequence continues at coordinate 8,166 of NZ_JCADBN010000007.1, read as the reverse complement.
GGAACACCGACCTGGCCAACCCGTACGGCTTCGGCGGCCGCGACGGTCGCTGGACCGCCCTGCTCAGCCTGGCGCTGGGCACGATCATCGGGCTCGGCACCGTGACCAGCGCCGACCCGAACTTCGCCCACCTGACCGGCTTCCTGCTCACCGCAGAGGCCCGCGACGGCGTGCTCGGTGCCAGCAACATCGGCGTCGTCATCGCGACCGTGCTCGGTGCCGCTACCTACGCGCTGCTGACGTTCGGCCTGCGGCTCGACCCGGGCCCGGACTACTCGCGCGTGGCAGTGCCCGTCGCCGCAGGCAGCGGCGGATGACGCCGGACTTCACCGAGCCCGGGCCCTGGCACCGGCCGGCCACCTACTGGTTCTGGCACCACCTCCCGTCCCCTGAGGAGATCCGCAGCCAGACCCGGCAGATGCACGAGGGCGGGTTCCGCAGCTTCGCGGTGCAGGCCCGGCTGGCGTACCCGATCGACGAGTACCTCGACGATGCGTTCCTCGACGCCTACCGGTTCGCCGTCGACATCGCCGCCGAGCACGGCATGGTCGTCGGGATCTACGACGACTACTGCTGGCAGTCCGGCCACGCCGGCGGGCGGGCCGTGCGGGGCCACGACGGCCTGCGCGAACGGCACCTGTTCTGGAGCAGGACCGCCGACGGCACCGCCACCGTCGGCGGGATCCGCTCGGCCACGGAGAACCTCGGTCCGGCCGCGATGGCCTGGCACTACGAGGGCGCACGCCCGGCCTGGACGGACTGGCGGGTCGAGTACGTGCTCGTCGGGACCCCGGGCGGTGTCGAGGACCGCCCGGACGCGGCGACTCTCGTCGCCGCGGACGCCGCCGGGTGCACCGTCGAGGTCGCGGGGCCGCCGGCCACCGTCTTGGTCTCGGCGCGATGCGCCACCTCGCGCCTGGTCAACGTCGTGGACCCGGCCGCGGTGGAGAGGTTCGTCGAGGCCGGCTACCAGCCCTTCGCCGATCGGCTGGGCGACCACCTGGGCCGCACCGTGGCGTACTCGTTCTTCGACCAGCCGCACGCCGTGTACTACGACTGGGCGCAGCGGTACGGCGACGTGCGCAGCTCGATGCCCTTCCACGAGAGCCTCGACCAGGCGATCCGGTCGGCGTGGCCGCACTACCCGGAGGTGCTGTCGGCCCTCCTCGACGCCGACGGCGCGGACCAGCTCGCCCACCGGGCCGCCTTCTACGAGCTGTTCGCCGCGCACGCGATGGAGGCGTTCCTCGGCACGGTGTCCCGATGGAGCCGCGCGCACGGGCTGCTGCGGTCCGGGCACGAGGTACTCAGCCACGTCGGCTCGTGGAACATCGGCGAGGCGTTCGACAACTGGGACCTGCGGCTGAACTTCGGTCTCGACCACTTCGGCGTCGACGGCTACCGCGACCTCACCGCGGTGGACGCCCAGGACGGCGTCGCGCAGCTGAGCGCGAAGCTCGGCGACGGCGTCGCCCGCCATCACGGCCGCACCGGCACCCTGGTCGAGCAGTACTTCATGACTCCACCCCCGGGCGGCGCACCGTGGTCGGGGCACTGGGGGCTGACCCTGCAGGAGCTGCGGGCCACCGCGATCCGGCACCACATCCAGGGCATGCGGCAGATGGTCTTCCACGGCTTCTACCAGACCGACGGCCACGACCGTGATCACGAGTCGCTGGCCAACCCCCGCTTCGACTTCCCGCCCGGGATCAACTTCGAACCGTGGTTCGCGCAGCACCACGCCGCGTTCGCGACCGAAACCGGCCGGCTGAGCGCCTTCCTGGACGGGATCGGGTCGGCACCCGACGTCGCGCTGCTCTATCCGCTGCGCACGCTGTGGACCCACGGCCAGACCGGCGAGCACGCCGAACATCTCGGCCGCTGGGCCCGGACGCTGACCGCCGGCCGCCACGAGTACGACATCGTCGACGAGCGGGATCTCGCCACCGCCGACACGGTGGTCGCCCGCGGCTACTCCGCGATCGTCCTGCCGAACGTCGAGACTCTGTCCTCGCGCACCACCGTCGAGGTGCTCGCGGCCCTGCAGGCCCGCGGCGTCCGCGTGCTCACCAGCGGCCGCACCCCGTGGATCTACCAATCGGGAGCACAGACCGCCGCTGCAGACTGGGCCGCCCTCATCACCCACGACGCGGACCTGCCGGAACCGCGCAGCAGGCACGCCGGACTCGAATTCGCCGGCGAGACGCACGACGTGTGGCTGCGCAGCGGCCCCGCCGCCGACGGCAGCACCCGGATCGCGATGTTCAACGACGGGCCCGGCCCGGTCACGGCCCGCCTGCCCGCCGGCCAGGAATGCCAGGAGTGGCTGGCCTCCACGGGAGAACGCGTCACGGGGCCGGTGGGCGACGTCCTCCTCGAACCGAACCAGCTGCGGCTGTTCGTGATCGGGCTTCCATCCGTCGACCTCGGCCCCCGTGCGGAGCCCGAGGCGTGGGGCCCGGCGCAGGTGCTGCGCAACGGCTGGACCATCGACGGCACAGCGGTTCGCGTCGACGTCGGCTGGGAGCGCCAGTGGCTCCCCCGGTCGACCGGTGTCGCCACCTACTGCACGACGCTCGCCGTCGATCCGGGGTGCGACCACCTGCTCACGCTGCCCGCCGTCGCCGGCTCGGTGCGGGTGTTCGTCGACGACCGGCTCGTCGGCGCCCGAGGGTGGTCGCCCTACCGGTTCCGCATCCCCGCGCAGAGTGTCGGGAAGGTCGTGCTGCAGATCGAGGTGGCCGCCCCGGCTGCCAACCGGTACTACGAGGGGACGGGTCTGCGCGCTGCACCCGAGCCTGCGGGCGTGCTGGCGCCGCCGATGTTGCAGGCCCATCAGTTACGCAATAGCTACTGATCTATCCGGTCGGCCCGACGTATCCGGCTTGGACCTTTCAGGTCGCGTCCGCTTCGTCGACCTGGTGACCGGGCGACGATTGGCAGGAATCGGTCGTATTGAAGCTCGACTACCATTCGGCCATGGACCGGGGACTTGCCCGCTACGAGCGACCTGGTCTGCGGGTTGAGCTGGGTGCCATGACAGAGTCTGGCCAATGCAGCGCTTCCGCTCCTGGGACGGAACCGAACTCGCCTATCGACTCGTCGGTTCGGGTCCGCCCCTGGTCTGCATCCCTGGTGGCCCTGGTCAGGCCGTCGAGTATCTGGGTGAGCTAGGCGGGCTCAGCGCGCACCGGACCTTGGTCCTGATCGACAACCGGGGCACGGGCTGTTCCGGTGCGCCGGCCGACCCGGCAACCTATCGCGTCGATCGGATCGTCGAGGACGTTGAGGCGCTGCGCCGCCATCTTGGTCTGGAGCGGATGGACTTGTTCGGGCATTCGGCCAGCGGCGGAGTCTGTCTGCTCTATGCGGCCGAATATCCGCGCCGGCTCGACCGTCTTGTGCTGGTGGATCCGTCGCTGCGGGTGGTGAGCATCCAGTCAGATCTTGGTGTTGAGGAGGTTCTCGCGCTGCGGGAGCATGAACCCTGGTACGCCGACGCAGCCGCCGCGCTGCACGCCGAGCCCAACACGCCGCAGGAGCTGGCGCGGTACCGCTGGCTGTCCGCTCCGCTGCAGTACGGCGAATGGAATGCGGCGGCGCGGGCGCAGGCAGCCGCCGAGCCGGATCAGTTCGCCCATCCCGCAACGGACGGCTTCTACGCCGGCTTCGAACCGGATCCGGCACTACCCGGACGGCTCATGGCGCTCCCGTCGCCGGTGCTGCTTGTGGTCGGCGAGTACGACATCTGGCCAACCCACACAGCGGTACGCGAGCTGGCTGCGCTGCTCGGCGGTGCCGAGCTGGTGGTGCAGCCACGCGCTGGGCATTTCCCGTGGGTGGACGACCCTTCCGCGTTCGCCGCTTCGGTGGAGCGATTCCTCGCACGTGGCCGGACGACTGAACACGCAGGTCTGCCTCGCGAGAACCCTGCGCGCTGAGCGCACACCAGCCCCGTCCTGCCATCCCGTCCCGTCGAGCCGCCCATCGGGGAGCGGGTCGATACCCGGGCCGCCACATGCGCTCATTGCACAGACGGGCTCTGTGCCCAGAGCACCCACCTCTTTGTCCCGACCGCTGATTATGTCGGTAAATCGACCACACTTAGACGATTCATGGGGGTGAACGAGGGGTCGACCTTGCAAGTTTCGCCGCCTGGCCCCTGACCTGGGGAGAAGCTCCTCCGACTGGACTCGAACCAGTATCCCTGCGAAACAAGATCCACTTCCCCGGTCGACCTCGGAAGTCTGCCGTCGTGTGCCGCGAACTGGACCGGCGTCACGGCGCCCCCGCTGACTCCCGGCATCGGTCGTGGATTTCTGTAGTTGAATTATGGAGGTAAAGCGGGGGCTCCTGGCCAGACTCCAGCGTGGCGGATCGAGCCGATACCATTACGACACCGACTTTCTCGATGAAGCACCAGGCCGGTCGGTGAACAACGACTGAAGCCGAACTCAACAGGTGCAACTCGGACGATCACTGATAGAAGCTTAAGATGCTTCGCACCTCGGTGAGATCGCCAATAACCTGCTCGCCAGGCTCGATGTCGCCAGTGGCGCCATTGCGTTGCAGCCACACAGAGCGCATGCCAGCCTCCCTAGCCGCCTCAACATCTTCTAGGTACTCATCACCGATATGCAACCATTCGCTAGCATCAATTGCCATCAGGTCGACAGCATGCCGATAGATCAATGGGCTCGGTTTCCGGTGGCCACATTCAAAGGCAAGGACCGAACCGTCAAAATAATTTGCCAGCCCTACGCGCTCCGGACGGGTGCTCCCATTCGTTATCAAGACCAGCTTATAGCCGAGCTCCTTCAGTTCGGTAAGCACAAGGATCGCCCGGCGAGGGCATCTTTTACCCCCGTCCTTGGCGGATAGACGACTATGGGGAGTCGACCTCCGCGGCAACCAGGAGCCGTGCATAGTTGGCCATCGAGCGCTGGTAGCGGGGCAGATGAGGAGCAAGCGCAGCAACTGCGATCGATACAGCCTCCCGCCCTCGCCCGGCGTCGACCAGACACAGCGCTAGTACCGCGCTGATCGCGTCGGCGAGCGTGCGGGCCTGATTGTCCACCGTGACCGGGTCGACGCTGCGCTCAGCTTCCAGCAGCTTGATGGCCTTCTCGACCTGCCCGATGTTGCGCAGCGAACTGGCCAACTGGATTACCGCGCGGCGCCGCCGGTACCCAGCGAGCCCGTGGTCGAGTGCCCACTCGTAGAGCGGCACGGCGCGGTCCGAGCGCCCTGTCGAGTCCCACGCGCACGCTCGCTCAAACGCCGCGATCGGGTCGCCGTCCGGCAGTTCCCCTGCCAGGCTGTCGATCATGGCCCGGAAGTCGACTTCACGATCCTCGTAGTCGTCGATCGACGCCCACGCGTCGCCGATTCGCTTCTCCCAGTCCTGCACCGGGCCCATGATGCCAAGCGCGCACGCACACTTGTCGGTCGCCCCGCGCCTGCAAATTCAGACAACCGGGACCTAGTTGATCTTGCACGTCGCCCGCCGCACAGCGAGAGCGCTCCTTAGCTCCAGGCAGCGGCGCCGTAGGCGCCGCCTTGAACAGGCATGGAGATTCTGAACACGCACGTCATGGCGATGTTCCGCCGGTGAGGCTCAGTCGTTCGACCAGGTGACGACGGTCCTGCCCTCGGGACGCTTCGCGCGTCGGAGTGGGCGGCCGTCGGGTGTGCTTCGGCTGCCCAGCAGAGACGCTTTGTGCAGTGCGGGCCAGTCGGCGTGGTGGTCGAAGCCGTGTTATGTGCCGTCGGCCGCCAGGACGCCCAGTCGACATCAGTGCGGGGTAACGGTGGACGATGGCACGGCGCCCGGCGTCCTCGTCAGCTTCGGCGATCCAGTAGCCGTGTCAACGCTTCGGCCGGAAGGTGGCTCGCACGGACGCCGCGGAATGCCGGCGATCTTCGCCGATCACACTCAGTCGCGCTGATTCAGGGGATGAACGAGGGCCCGATCTTGCAGGTTCTTCGCCGCTTGGGCCCCTGACCTGGGGAGAAGCTCCTCCGACTGGACTCGAACCAGTAACCCTGCGAATGATCGGCGATGTTGCCCATCATTTCCCGAGACTCCTCAAGATGGCCTCTGAGCTGGAGCGTAGGCGTCCCACACCGCCGGTTACGTCCCATCACCTCTCATCAGTCCTGACCCTTTCTGATGGATAAGTCATGTGCGGATCTTGTCGGCACGTGATCCAGGGAGATCAGCATCGATCCAACTGGCGTCCCATGACCAGCAGCACCCAATCACCCAGCGGTTTAGGGCCGTCCGGCCGGAGCACTGTCGAGCTGGGCCTGTGCCGCCGCCCGCTCGACCCGCACCCTAGTTGATCCCCTCCACTACGGGCGCCGGACGGACAGCGGCTGCGATGGCGTCCCGGACCCGCAGTAGCCGCCGCCCGGCGTGTCGTAGTCGTGCCTTCATCGTCTACATCAACGGCGGGCGGACCGTCCGGCTGGGACGCGAGCAAGGCCGCGACTGTCTGATGACGGTTCCTCGGGGCCAAAGAGGCAACCGACCAGCTTTGAGCACGGTCAACGTGACGTCCTCGCGCAGGTTCACCGTCGGCGGATGGTTCGCCTCAGCAGCCGACCAGCGCTCGCGCGCGAGGCCGCAGGTCAGCGCCCAAGCTGCCCGTGCAGATCACCCCAGGTGCCCGGACACACGCGGAGCCCCTCGAGCAACTCCGAGTGGACGCCCTCAGCGGGACCGTCCACGCTTGGTGCTGATCTGGCCTTGCCGCTTCGCCTCGTCGAAGTCGTCCCGGAGCGATACCCACTCCCCTGACCGCCGCTCGGCCAGCCAGAAGCTCATCCCGCTGACGTTCTTCTTCCCTCGCACGACCGCCGCGGCTTCGTCGGGCAGCCGGTAGCTGTCCCCAGTAGACAGTTCGATACGCCCGCCGGTGACGACGGCCGTGTGTGCGCGGTCGCCGTCCTGGGCTCGTAGCGGTGCGCCGTCCGCGAGCACGCCCGCCTCGATGAGCTGGGAAAGCTGCGTGGTACCGCCTCGGCGTCGTGGAACCGCCCCGTCAGCGGTGGTGACGTTGCCGACCGGGCGCAGGCCCGTCCGCGTGACCTCCTCGGAGTCGGCGCTCACCCGGGGCCACGGCAGCGGCAGGTCCAGCTCTTGAGTGGACCACACGCACCGGCACAGCTCACGGTGGAGCCTCCCACGGCCCTCGACGACGGCGACCAGGCGTGGCGAGCTTCCATAGTCATGTAACAGACTTTCCAGCCCATACTTCTTGGTGAACGTCTTCAACCGCGGGTTCCTCTGCCGGCTCCCGGGCGTGAGAATCGCGGGCAGCTGGTTCTGCCGTGAGTAGTAGGAAATTTTGTCACCAAACGCCAGATCGTGGAAGCTGGCGTTGTCGTTGGAGGGCAGCAGGAGCAGGACTCCGATGCGGCCGCGCAAGGCACGGAACGTTGCCGGATCCGGCACCTCGCGCTCGTACCGCTCTGAACCGCCCCGGCTTGTCGGGAGACCTACGGGGTTGAGTGGCCGGCCTCGGCGAGGGCGGCGTGTTGACGGTAGTGCGCTGCCTCAAGTTCGACCGGTGGGATGTCGCCGCAGGTTTCGAATAGTCGGCGGTGGTTGAACCAGTCGATGTACTCGAGGGTGGCGATCTCGACCTGCTCGACGGTCTTCCAGGGCCCGCCCGGCTTGATCAGCTCGGTCTTGAACAGCCCGATCATCGACTCGGCCAGCGCGTTGTCGAAGGCATCCCCGACGCTGCCCACCGAGGGTGCGGCGCCGGTCTGGGCGAGGCGCTCGGTGAACGCGATCGAGGTGTACTGCGACCCGGCGTCGTTGTGATGGACCAGTCCGTCGAACTCGGTGATCCCCGCCTGTTGTCGGGCCCAGATCGCCTGCTCCAGCGCGTCCAGCACGAGCGCGGTCTTCATCGACGTCGCGGCCCGCCAGCCCAGGATCCGCCGGGAGTAGGCGTCGATGACGAACGCGACGTAGACCATCCCGGACCAGGTCGGGACATAGGTGAAGTCCGCAACCCAGGTGCGGTTGGGAGCAGGCGGGTTGAAGTTGCGCTCGACCAAATCCGCCGGTCGCGGCGCAGCGGTGTCCGCGGCGGTGGTGCGGACTCGGCGACCGCGCCTGGCACCGACCAGGCCGAGCTCGCCCATCAGCCG
>NZ_JCADBN010000006.1:0-362593 GCF_059359135.1 Pseudonocardia sp. OZ21 | reverse complement strand
CGGGCGTGCTGATCGAGCACCGCGAACACCCCGACCGCCTCCGCCGCCGGCAACGTCGCCGACAGCGTGGCCATCCCGTCGCGCTCGGGGTAGAGCACCACGGCGCGTTCCCGCCGCTTCCGCTCATGGCGCCGGGCGGCGGCTTCGCTGTCCGCGCGCAGCACGGCCCTGCGGACGGCGGCACGCAACTGTCCGTTGGTCTGCTCCGGAGCCCGCGCCAGCACCTTCCGCCCCACCACCACCGCGGCGGCCTGGTCGAGATCAGCGCAGCCGTCGGCGATGATCCGCGCCTTCGGCAGGGTGATCGCCCCGGCGTGCAGGGCGGCGAAGACGGCCGGGGACTCCTCCACCAACTGCCGGGCCTCCCCGACCCGCCACGCGGTACCGCCGGGTGAGAGCCGCAACATCATCCCGACCTCGGCTTGGGCGGACTCCATTGCCTGCACCGGACTCATCCCCGCCGCCGGAGCGGCCTGCGCGGTCGCGACGAACCGGGCGATCTCCTCGTGCTGGCGGGCCTGCGCCCAGGCGATGATCTTCTCCCAGCCCCCGATCCGTTCCAACCGCTCGAACCGATCTTCAGTGGGCCCGGCCTGGGCCAGGAGCATGGCCATGATCCCGTCGGGGGCGTAACCGGACCAGGGCAGCGGGACGGCCTCGGCCTCGGCGACGCTCTCCACTTCGGAATCGAACATGTGTTCGACTCTAGCTGTGCGCACCGACAGTTCGGGCGCGGTCAAGGAGCCGGACGGGAGCCGCGGGCCGATTGCACCCGTGCCGCGCTCCCGTCGCCCGCCCGGCCCGGCCGGCCCTGGCACAGCTCGGCGAGGACGGCTGCTCCGCCCACATCCGCACTCGGTGGCCGCGATCGGAACCCCGGGGCGCCACGTCCGCGAGCCTGCCCAGCCGGCCCCGGCGCCCACGCACCAGCGGCGCGGGAGAGCTGCCGTCGTGCCGTCGGGCACTCGTGGCCACGGTGCTGCGGGGAACCGCACCTCCACCGCATCGTGGCCGCCCGGGACGTCGATCTCTCGTTGCGTTCGGTCGTGGCCACCTGCGTCCCCGACGAGTGGCCGACCGCATCCCGCGAGTCGCCCGGATGACCGGGCCGTCGTGCCTAAGGACGGCGCCGGACGGCGAACTTGCTCCGAGCACCCTGCCGTCTGCGCACCCCTACTGCCCGCCGCGGGCGGCGAGCAGTAGCACCGTCGCCGTGCGCCCGGAACAGCGATGGGTGTCCAGAGCCGCGCTGCGGTAGCGCACCGCGTCGGCACGTGGTCCGGCACGGCGCGAGCGGACGCGGGGCAACCGCCGCTGGAGGGGAGGCGCTGTCGGCCGCATCACTGATCCCGACCGCCCGACCAGGGCGGTGGAGCATGGGGTGATGAACCCTGGTGAAAAGCAGCCCTCAAACTCCCACACGGACTCCCACACGGGCACCGTCGACGAGCTGAGGGAGGCGGCGGAGACCCTTCGCGAGTTCGTGCCCCAGTTTCGCGACGGCCGCCCGGTGAGCGAGTTCGTGCCGCTCGCGCTGGGGAAGCTGCTCGACGCGGTGGCTGACTCGATGGGGCGGGGTGACGACCTGCGCGACTCGATCACCTCGAGCGCGTTGGAGATCGCCCGTCACCTCCGCCACTTCCCGTCGGTGTAGGAGCCCCGCCGGACTCAGGGCGTCAGCTCCGTGAAGCCGGTGTAGGGCACCAGCGCGTCAGGGATGCGGACGGACCCGTCGGCCTGCTGCCCCTGCTCGAGGATCGCGACCAGCGTGCGGCCCACCGGCAGCCCCGAACCGTTGAGCGTGGCCGCGAAGCCGCGCCTGCCGTCCTTGGCCTTCGTGCGGATGCCGGCCCGGCGGGCCTGGAACGTGCCGAAGTCCGACACCGACGAGATCTCCCGGTACTTCTGCTGTCCGGGCAGCCATACCTCGATGTCGTAGGTGAACTCCGCCGAGAATCCGATGTCGCCGGCCGCCAGCTTGACCACGCGGTAGGCCAGCCCGAGCCCCTGCATCGCCGCCTCGGCGTGGGAGAGCAGCACCTCGAGCTCGGCGCGTGACGTCTCGGCGTCGACGATCCGCACCAGCTCGACCTTCGAGAACTCGTGCAGCCTGATGAGGCCCCTGGTGTCGCGGCCGTAGGAGCCCGCCTCCGACCGGAAGCACGGGGTGTGCGCGGTGTAGGCCAGCGGGAGGTCCTCGACGGCGAGGGTCTCCTTCGCGTGCAGGTTGGTCAGCGGCACCTCGGCGGTGGGGATGAGGTAGAGCTCCCGGTCGGCCACCCCGGTCTTGAAGAGGTCCTGCTCGAACTTCGGCAGCTGGCCGGTGCCCGTCATCGTGACCCGGTTGACGAGCGTGGGGACCGACCACTCGGTGTAGCCGTGCTGCTGGGTGTGCAGGTCCAGCAGGTAGCGGGAGATCGCGCGTTCCAGCGCCGCGCCCTTCCCCCGAAGCACCGCGAAGCGGGGGCCCGCGAGCTTCGTGGCCCGCGGCAGGTCGAGGATCCCGAGCTTCTCCCCGATGTCGACGTGGTCGAGCGCGGTGAAGTCGAGCTGCACGGGCTCGCCCCAGACCCTGACCTGCTCGGCATCCTCGTCCGACGCGCCGTCGGGCAGGTCGTCGCTCGGCAGGTTGGGCACGCCGAGCAGGAAGTCCTGCAGCTCCGCCTCCAGCTCGCGGTGCTCCTCCTCGGCGGCGGCCACGACGCCCTTCAGCTCCCGGGCCCTGGCGACCAGCGTGTCCCGCTCCTGGGGATCACCGCCCCGCCCGGCGGCCTTCACCGCGGCGGCGACACGCTTCGACTCGGACCGTGCCTCGTCCCCGCGCTGGATGGCCGAGTTGCGACCGGCCAGCAGCTTCTCCAGGGACGTGACGTCCAGGGCGAAGCCACGCCGGGCGAGTTTGCGGACGGCGTCGGTGGCGGGGTCGAGCAGGACGCGAGGGTCAAGCATCGTTCGAGGGTATCGCCGCAGGCGAGCGCAATTCGGCCCGCCTCCTCTTCCGGAGGTGGCGTGTCCGGTACTGATCGCAGCAGGATGTGTGCCGGGTGCCACAGGGTTGTGGTGCCGGATGCAGACGAAAGGTCCGTGCCGTGTCCGATGCTGCCCCCGCCGTCCCGTCCTACGCGTCCGGCACGTCCGACGTGCCGTTGCTCGGTGACACGATCGGCGACAACCTCGACCGCACGGCCTCCACCTACCCGGACGGGGAAGCACTGGTGGAGGTGCCCACCGGCCGGAGGTGGACCTACGCACAGCTGCGCGACGACGTCGAGGTGGTGGCGATGGGCCTCCTCGCGGCGGGGCTGGAGAAGGGCGATCGCGTCGGTATCTGGGCTCCCAACGTCGCCGAGTGGACGCTCATCCAGTGCGCCACGGCGAAGATCGGCGTCGTCCTGGTCAACATCAACCCCGCCTACCGCACGCACGAGCTGGAGTTCGTGCTGAAGCAGGCAGGCGTGTCGGTGCTGGTGGCAGCGGTCAGCTTCAAGACCTCCGACTACGCCGGGATGATCGAGCAGGTGCGGCCGAGCTGCCCCGAGCTGCGCCAGGTGGTCCTCATCGGCACCCCGGACTGGGACGAGCTCGTGACGGCGGGCCGCGCGGGCGACCGGGCCGAGCTGTCGCGGCGGCAGGGCGAGCTCAGCCCGGACGACCCGATCAACATCCAGTACACCTCGGGCACCACGGGCTTCCCGAAGGGCGCCACGCTCAGCCACCACAACATCCTGAACAACGGCTACTTCGTCGGGCGGCTCTGTGGCTACACGGCCGAGGACCGGGTGTGCATCCCGGTGCCCTTCTACCACTGCTTCGGCATGGTGATGGGCAACCTCGGCTGCACCACCAACGGCGCCACGATGGTCATCCCCGGTCCCGGGTTCGAACCGAAGGCCACGCTCGCCGCCGTGGCGCAGGAGCGGTGCACGTCGCTCTACGGGGTGCCGACGATGTTCATCGCGGAGCTCAACGACCCCGATTTCGACAGCTACGACCTGTCCTCGCTCCGCACCGGGATCATGGCGGGCTCACCGTGCCCGGTGGAGGTGATGAAGCAGGTGGTGAACCGGATGGGCATGACCGACGTGACCATCTGCTACGGGATGACCGAGACGTCCCCGGTGTCGATGCAGACCCGGGCCGACGACTCGGTGGAGCGCCGGGTCTCCACCGTGGGGCGGGTGCACCCGCACGTCGAGGTGAAGATCATCGATCCGGAGACGGGGCTGACCCTGCCTCGCGGCGAGCCGGGCGAGCTCTGCACGCGCGGCTACTCCGTCATGCTCGGCTACTGGGACGAGCCGGAGAAGACCGCCGAGGCCATCGACAAGGCCCGCTGGATGCACACCGGCGACATCGGCGTGATGGACTCCGACGGGTACGTCAACATCACCGGGCGCATCAAGGACATGGTGATCCGGGGCGGGGAGAACATCTACCCCCGGGAGATCGAGGAGTTCCTGTACACCCACCCCGACGTGCTCGACGCGCAGGTGATCGGGGTGCCGGACGCCAGGTACGGCGAAGAGCTCTGCGCCTGGGTGACGCTTCGCGACGACGCCACCGAGCTCACCGCGGAGGCGCTCCGGGAGTTCGCGGGCGGCAAGCTGGCGCACTACAAGATCCCGCGCTACGTGCTGGTGGTCGACGGCTTCCCGATGACCGTCACCGGAAAGGTCCGCAAGGTGGAGATGCGCGAGAAGAGCGTCGAGCTGCTCCGTCTCGGCGACGCGGCGTCGATTCGCAACGCCTAGGGGGTGTCCCGTGGATCTTGGTCGATGAGAGCCGTGATCCAGGTGGTTCCTGGCGGCGCCGCTGGATCGCCCTCATACCGGGCGTATTCGGGCGGTTCGGCGGTGTCGCCAGGGGCCGCCTGGGCGCGGCTGTCGCGATTGAAGATCCGCGGGACACCCCCTAGGAGCCGAGCGCCGCCCTTCGACGGCTGCGCAGAGGGGTATCGGCGGTCTAGGGTGGTCGAACGCGTCCCGGTGTCGCATTCCACGGGCCTGACCACAGCGATGGCCCAGGCATCAGGGGCGCGTTCGTCGTGTGGTCCGCAGAGGCACTGCACGACGCAGGGTCGATCGAGGAACGGGTGAGCAGGGTGCCGACCGGCAGGGTCAAGTGGTACGACGCCGAAAAGGGCTTCGGGTTCCTCGCTCAGGACGGCGGTGAGGACGTCTACGTCCGGAAGGCTGCGCTGCCGGCCGGGGTGGAGACGCTCAAGGCGGGGCAGCGCGTCGAGTTCGGGATGGCGGAGGGCCGTCGCGGGCCGCAGGCGCTGTCGGTCCGGCTGGTCGACACGCCGCCGTCGGTCGTCGAGGCAGCCCGCCGTCCCGCCGAGGACCTGCACAGCCTGATCGAGGACATGATCCGGCTGCTGGAGACGAAGGTGCAGCCCGACCTTCGCCGGGGCCGCTACCCGGACCGCAAAGCGTCCAAGCTCGCAGCCGAGGTGGTGCGGGCGGTCGCCCGCGACCTCGACGGCTGACGCCGTCACCCGGACGCGTTGAGCACCCAGCTCGCGCGGATCGGGAACTCGATGTCGCCGGTCTCCGGGTCGGCCTGTGGGGGCGGCCCGAACTGCTGCACCTGGGCGCCGACGAGCCGGTCGGTCGGGTCCGGGAGCTCGAGGGTGTAGTCGCTCTGCGCGTTGGGGGCGAACACCGGGCTGCGGCCGTCGGTCTGCGCGCCCTTGCCGTCGCGATAGGTGAACACCACCTGCCACGGGGTCTCGGCGATGTCGTGCGGCACCGTCACCTTCAGCGGCGTGCCCGCGGGCACGGTCAGCTCCACCGGCGCGGCCGGGTCGCCCTTGCAGTCGGTGAGCTGGAGGTCGCAGTACTGGGTGGGCCGCGCGACGGCGCTGGCCTGCCCGGCGGCGAACGTCACCTGCGGCGGCGCCGCGCCGCCGCAGCCTGCCAGCAGCAGCGCGGTGACCGGGAGCAGGAGCAGTTGGGGGAGACGGCGCAGCACCGTGCCACCCTACGGTCGGGGCGTCAGCGCACCGTGCGGGCCGGTGTGGGCTGGGTCGTGGAACGCACCCGGTGCCCGAGGAACGGCAGGAGGCTGCGACCCCGGCTCACCAGCGCCGTCTGCACGCCGGCGAGCGCGACCACGGCGGCCACCACCGTGAACCCGATCCAGAACGTCGTGTGTGGCAGCAGCACGCCCAGCGCGCCGCCGAACACCCAGGCCAGCTGCAGCACCGTCTCCGACCGGCCGAAGGCCGACGCGCGCGACTCCTCGGGCAGGTCGCGCTGGATCACGGCGTCGAGGCTGACCTTCGCGAGCGCGCTGGCCGAGGCACCGACGAGCCCGACGAGGGCCGCGGTGGCGATGCCCGGCAGCACGGCGGCGACCACGGCCGCGGCCACCGCGGCCGCGATGCACGCCAGCACCACCCCGTCGGACCGGCCGAACTGGCGTCGCGACCCCACCGCGTTCCCGACGAACGACCCGGCCCCCGCAGCGGCGCCGACGATGCCGATCAGGAACAGCTGCCGAGCCGGATCGGCCTCCGTCTGGCCCTTCACCACGAACGCGACGAACAGCGTGAGGAACCCGGTGAGCACGCGGATCGCGCCGTTGCCCCAGAGCGAGACCACGACGGGGCGGCCCATCGGACTCCGCCTGCCGCGTTGGGTGGTGCGCAGCGCGGCGGGCACCTCGCCCGCGGTGGACTCCACCCACCGGGGGATCCGCAGGCACAGCACGGTGCCGACGACCGACAGCGCGGCCGTGTACAGCAGCGCGCCCGGCGAGCCGGCCAGCATGGCCACACCGGCCGCGCCACCACCGAAGACGGCGCCTGCGACCAGCCCGAACGCCGTGAGCCGCGAGTTCGTGGTGACCAGCGTGATGGTCGGTGGGAGGACCCTCGGGGTGACCGCCGCCTTGAGCACCGAGAACGACTTGCTGAGCACCAGCATGCCGAGCGCGGCCGGATAGAGCAGCCAGGTGTCGTAGGAGAAGGCCATCACCACGGCGAGCACGGCGCGGCCGGCGAACGAGACGGCCAGCGCCGCGCGGCGCCCGCGCTGCAGCCGGTCGAGCAGCGGCCCGATCACGGGCGCGACCACTGCGAACGGTGCCACCGTGATGACCAGGTAGAGGGCGACGTTGGCCTTGCTCTCCGCGGTGGCGGCGGCGAAGAACAGCGTGTTGGCCAGTGCGACGGCCACCGCGGCGTCCACGGCGTAGGTCATCATCGTGGCGTAGGTGAGCGCCGTGAGCCCGGAGCGGTCGGCACCGTCGGCGCTCGCCGCCCGGTGGAACGCCCGGATCCCGTTCTGTGTCAGCTGGCGGCTGCGCAGCGCGGCCACGCGCGTGACGGTGAGCTTGCGGGGCATTCGCGGCGTGGGCCGCTCGTCCTCGCCGGTGGGCGCTCCCGGACCCTGGGGCGGCGGCGGGCCGGACTCCGTGCCGGGCCGCTCGTCGCGGGCGTCGGTGGCGCGACCCCGGTCGGGTTCCTGTTCGGCCCGGTTCCGTTCGGCCCGGTCCCGTTCCGGTGGCGGCCAGGACGGGGGCGGGGTGCGGCGATGCACGGTGGGGTCGTAGTCGGGGTCGTCGTGCCAGGGGTAGCGGCGGCGTGGTGCGTGCGGCGGCCGTTCCGCCGTCGAGGGGTGGGACGTCTCCGTGTCCAGCGGCCGCGTCCGCTGCGGCTGGTCGCCGTCGACCGTGACCCACGTCCGGCGAGCTCCCCGCCTGCCGCGGCGGGGAGGGAAGGACTCGGAGCGGGCCACGTGGTCATTCTGGCCTATCCGGGCCCTTCGCGAAGGCCTCACCGCGCACCCCGAAAGGAGGCTGCGGGGCGACGCCTGATCGGGCGACTCGCGAGCGCGGAACGGGCGACTCGCGCGCGGGAAAGCGGCGACTCGCGGGCACGAACAGGGCGACTCGCGGGTCGGGATCGGGCGACTCGCCGGGGGGCTCGGGTCAGCGGGGGACGAAGCGCACGCGGAAGGTGGTCGGCCAGAGCTTCCCGGTGATCAGGAACTCGCCGTTGCCCAGCGACGCGATGCCGTTCAGGACGTCGGTGCGGGAGCGTTGCTCCGGGGTGAGCAGGCCGCTCGCGTCGATCACCGCGGTGACGTTGCCCGTGCCCGGGTCGATGCGCACGATGCGGTCGGTCTGCCAGACGTTGGCGTAGACCTGCCCGTCGACGCACTCCAGCTCGTTGAGCTGGGTGACCGGCTGCCCGTCGAGGGTGACGGCCACGGAACCGGTCTCGGCGAACGTGGTGGGGTCCTGGAAGTGCAGCCGGTTGGTGCCGTCACTGCGCACCAGCTTGTCCCCGTCGTGGCAGAGCCCCCAGCCCTCGCCCGTCAGCGGCACCTCGCGGAGCAGCGTGAACGTGTTCCGGTCCCACTCCAGCACGACGTGGTCGCGCCAGGTGAGCTGCCAGATGCGGTCGCCGACCACGGTGATGCCCTCGCCGAACAGCTGCCGCGGCAGCGAGACCGACCGGCGGACGGCACCGGTGACGGGGTCCAGCTCGCGCAGCTGCGACCGTCCGGCGAGGCCGGTGCCCTCGTACAGGCTCCCGCCGGCCAGCTCGAGGCCCTGGGTGAACGCGGCGGGATCGTGCGGCAGCTCGGCCAGGACCTCCGTTCGCAGCTCGGGTGTTCCGGGGGCTTGCGCGGGGACGGGGGACGCGGCAGCGCAGCCGGCGACCGTCATCAGCAGTGCTCCGACGAGTGCACGCCCGAAGGTCATGGCGCAGAGGGTGGCACAATCCCTACGGTGGAAGCCGTAGCGACCCTCGCCCCGCCCGTCCGGTTGATGGATGCGGTGGAGCAGGCCCGCGCCGCCGCCGTCGACGAGGCCGCTCTCGACATGGGCGCCCGGGCCGCAGCCGAGGCCGTCGGGGAGCACCTCGACGCCGTCTCGGAGGGGCCAGGGGGCGTCACCCACTACTTCGCCGCCACCCACGGCGGCTACCGCGGCTGGCGGTGGTCGGTCACGCTGGCCTCCGGCGGTGATGACACGCCGATCACCGTGAGCGAGGTCGTGCTGCTCCCCGGGGCGGACGCGATGGTGGCGCCTGTCTGGGTGCCGTGGGAACGGCGGATCCGGCCCGGCGACCTCGGTGTCGGTGACCTGCTGCCCACCCCCGAGGGCGACGAGCGGCTCGTTCCCGGCTATCTCGCCTCCGACGACCCGGCCGTCGAGGAGGTCGTGCTGGAGGTCGGCCTCGGCCGCCCCAAGGTGCTGTCGCACCGCGGGCGTGAGCTGGCGGCGCAGCGATGGTTCGAGGGGGAGCACGGCCCGGCATCGGACATGGCCCGCTCCGCCCCGGGTCGCTGCGGGATGTGCGGGTTCTTCCTGCCGGTCGCGGGGTCGTTGCGCGGGGCGTTCGGGGTCTGCGGCAACGAGTACGCGCCGGCCGACGGTGCGGTCGTGGCCGTCGGGTTCGGCTGTGGGGCCCACTCCGACGTGCAGGTCGAGCCCGTCTCGCCGGTAGCCGTCGCCGAACTCGTGTACGACGACGGCGTCGACCTGGAGCCGGTCGGCAAGGAGTGACCGCTCCCAGCGTCGGCGGAGCGCGCGTCGACTTCGATCCTTTCGGCACGGCTGCTCTGCGCGCCGCCGTGCTCGACTCGTGGGCCGGTTCGCCCACCCGCTTCCGGGAGGACGCCAACGCCGAGGAGGACCTGCGCCTCGGCGGCTACGCCGACGCATGGTTCGTCGAGCTCGCCCAGAACGCCGCCGACGCGGCCCGGTCCGCCGGGGTGCCGGGGCGCCTGCGCGTCGACGTCGTCGACGGCGAGCTGCGGGTGGCCAACAGCGGCACGGCACTGGACGCGTCCGGGGTGGCGGCGCTCGCGTCGCTGCGCGCCTCGGCCAAGCGCG
The DNA here is from genome assembly GCF_059359135.1 of Pseudonocardia sp. OZ21. Classification (NCBI taxonomy): domain Bacteria; kingdom Bacillati; phylum Actinomycetota; class Actinomycetes; order Pseudonocardiales; family Pseudonocardiaceae; genus Pseudonocardia; species Pseudonocardia sp. OZ21. The sequence goes on along the minus strand of NZ_JCADBN010000006.1, from coordinate 352,741 downwards.
ACGATCCGGGGGCCGTCGGCCGGTTCGGTGTCGGCTTCGCCGCGGTGCTGGCCGTGTCCGACGCGCCTCGCGTGGTGAGCAGCGCAGGCGGGGTGGCGTTCTCCGCGGCCCGCACGGCGGAGGCGGTCGCCGCGCTGCCCGGACCGGCGGCGGAGCTGGCCCGCCGGGACGAACCGCCCGTGCTGCGGCTGGTGTGGCCCGTCGCCGAGGAGCCGCCCGCCGGGTTCGACACCGAGGTCCGGCTGCCGCCGCGGCCCGGGGTGGACGTCCACGCGCTGCTCGCGCAGGCCCGCGACAATGCGTCCGACCTGCTGCTGGCCCTGCCCGACCTCACCGAGATCGCGGTACGGGACCACGTCGTGGCGCGGGTGGACGGCCCGGCGCCCGGCGAGGTGACGATCGGCTCCCGGCGCTGGCTGCTCGCCCGGCGCAGCGGCACGCTCGCCGCCGCCGACGCGCACTCACAGGCCACGGAGGAGCGCGACCGCCGGGACTGGTCGGTCTGCTGGGCGCTGCCGCTCACCGCCGACGGCGCCCCCGACCCGCTGGGCGAGGACGTCCTGCACGCACCGACGGCTGCCGCCGAGCGCCTCGCGCTGCCCGCACGGCTGATCGCCACCGTGCCGCTGGAGCCCGACCGTCGCCGCGCCCGCTCCGGCCCGGCCACCGAACGGGTGCTGGCCGGGGCGGCGGAGGCCTACCTCGACCTGGTCCGGCAGGTCCCGCCCGCCCAGCGGCTCGCGCTCGTGCCCGAGCCGGGTTTTCCGCGCTCCGAGCTCCACGGGCGGCTGCGTGACCTGCTCCTCGACGCCCTGCGCGGCGCCGCCTGGCTGCCCGGGGCTGCGGGCACCGAGCTCGTGCCGGGCCGCGCGGAGTGGCTCGACCTGCCCGGCGTCGACCTCCCCGCCGCGCCGCTGCCCGCGCTGCTCGCCGAGGCGGGATTCGACCGGCTGCTCGGGGCGGTGTCCGCAGGGGCAGTCTCCCGCGCTGTCCGAGCGCCGACCGCCCTGGCCGAGCTGGGCGTCCACCGCCTGACGGCCACGGAGCTCGTCACGCGGCTCTTCGGCGTCGAACGGCCGCCGTCGTGGTGGCGCGCGCTCTACGCGGAGCTGGCACCGCCGGCCGAGATCGTTCCCGGCCTGGTCGACGAGCTGCGGGCGCTCCCGGTCCCACTCGCCGACGGTCGGGTGGCCGCCGGTCCGGCCACGGTGCTCCTGCCACCCGAACAGGCCGCCGACGCCGGGCCGACCGCAGCTGTCGGGCGCATCGCGGCGCTCGCGCTGCCCGGCCTGCACGTGGCCCACGCAGCGGCGGTGCATCCGCTGCTCACCCGCCTCGGCGCGGTCGAGGCCGACCCGGCCGGTCTGCTCGAACACCCGGCGCTGGCCGAGGCCGTGGAACGCTCGGTGGACGACGCCGAGGCCGGGCTGGACACCACGCCCCTCGCCGAGGCGGTGCTGGAACTGGTGGCCGAGGTCGGCGCCGTGCCTGCCGGCCTCGCCGCGCTGGCGCTGCCCGATCGCGAGGGGCGCCCGGCCCGGGCCGACGAGCTGATGCTGCCCGACGCCGCGCTGCGCCCGCTGCTCGCCGCCGACGTCCCGCTCGACGTCCTCGACCCGGAGTTCGCGGCGCGCGTGCCGCGGGCCGCGCTCACGGCAGTCGGCGTGGTGGACGGGTTCGCGGTGCTCGTCGACGAGGAGCCGGCGGAACCCGACCACGACCTCGACGACGAGGAACGCTGGTGGGACTCCCTCGAGACCCCGCCTGCGCGGCTCGTAGCGGTCCGGGATCTCGACCTCGTCGACGACGAGGCGTGGCCCGCCGCGCTCGCCCTGCTCGGGGCCGAGCGCGAGACGAGGGCCGCGCTCACGGCTCCCGGCTCGTACACCGCGTGGTGGCTGAACCGGCACGCCCGGATCGGCGGCCGCCGCCCCGGCCACTGGCGCCTCCCGACCGCGCACGACCTGGCCGCGCTGTACGACCCGCCGCCCTGGCCCGAGGGGACGCCCGCCGCCGCCGACGAGGCCGTGCTGGCGGCGATCGGGGTGCGCGCCGACCTCACGATCTCCGACAGCGCGGTGGCCGCCGACCTGCTCGCCCGGCTGGTCGACCCGGCCCGGCATCCCGACGCGGCGCTCGTGGCCGACGCGCACGAGGCACTGGCCGAGGCGGTCGCCACCGGTCGCGTGGATTCCGCCGACATCGACATGCCGGAGCAGGTCAGGGCGCTCGACGGTTCCGTCGCGGACGTCGACGTCGCCATGGTGCTCGACGCGCCGTGGCTCGCGGCGGTACTGCCGCCCGGCGAGCTCGTGACGGGCGGTGATCCGGTGGCGCTGGCCGAGCTGCTGGACCTGCCGGTGGCGTCCGAGATCGTCGCCGCGGAGGTGGAGGGGCCAGGACGCCCGGTCCGCTGGGCGGAACTCGGCGAGGTCGTCGTGGCGTGTCACACGCTCGGGGTACCTGTGCCCAGCGGTGAGCTCTCCATCCACGACGAGCTGTGGGTGGCTGTCCGGCGCCCGCTCACCGGCCGGTTCAGCGTTCTGAGCTGGCGCGATGCCTCGGGACGGTGGCATGCCACCGACCCGCTGCGCGCCCTGCTCGGCTTCCTGACCGAGGACGACGCCCTCGGGTGAACAGCCGGAACGCGTGCTAGACAGGACGCTGTGACCCTCGCCAGCGACGGTGCGACACGGCGGCCCCGCCGGGTCTGCCTGCTCTCCGTGCACACGTCGCCCCTGGAACAGCCGGGCACCGGTGACGCGGGCGGCATGAACGTCTACATCGTGGAGACCGCCACGCGGATGGCGCAGCGCGGCGTCGACGTCGAGATCTTCACCAGGGCCACCTCGTCGGAGAACCCACCGGTGGCAGAGCTCGCCCCGGGCGTGCTCGTCCGCCACGTGGCGGCCGGCCCGTTCGAGGGCCTCGGCAAGAACGACCTCCCGAGCCAGCTGTGCGCCTTCACCGCGGGCGTGCTGCGCGCCGAGGCCCGTCACGAGCCCGGCTACTACGACGTGGTGCACTCGCACTACTGGCTCTCCGGTCAGGCGGGCTGGCTCGCCCGTGACCGCTGGGGCATACCGCTGGTGCACAGCGCCCACACGCTGGCGCGGGTCAAGAACGCGGCGCTGGCCGACGGCGACCCGCCCGAACCGATGGTGCGGGTGATCGGCGAGGACCAGGTGGTGGCCGAGGCCGACCGGCTCATCGGCAACACCGACGAGGAGACGCGTCAGCTCGTCGAGCTCTACGGCGCGGATCCGCGGCGCACCGTGGCCATCGCGCCGGGCGTCGACCTCGTCCGCTTCACCCCCGGCGACCGCGCCGCTTCCCGCAGTGTCCTCGGTCTCCCCGCCGACGCGATCGTGCTCGCCTTCGTCGGGCGGATCCAGCCGCTCAAGGCTCCCGACGTGCTGCTGCGCGCTGCGGCCGAACTGCTGCGCCGCAACCCCGCGCTGCGCTCGCGGCTCGTCGTGCTGGTCGCGGGCGGACCGTCCGGCAGCGGGCTGGCCGAGCCGACGGCACTCCACGAGCTGGGTGCGTCCCTCGGGATCACCGACGTCCTGCGCTTCCTGCCGCCGCAGACCAGGGAGAGCCTGGCGCACGTCTACCGGGCGGCCGACGTCGCCGCCGTGCCGAGCTACAACGAGTCCTTCGGGCTGGTGGCGCTCGAGGCACAGGCGTGCGGCACCCCGGTGGTCGCGGCCCAGGTCGGCGGGCTGCCGGTGGCGGTCGCCCACAACCGCTCCGGGCTGCTGGTGCCCGGGCACGGGGCGGAGCAGTGGGCCGACGCGCTCGCTGCGGTGGCCTGCGTCCCCGCCAGGCGCGACGAGATGGGTGCCGCGGCGGTGCGCCACGCCCGGATGTTCTCCTGGGACCGCACGGCCGACGCGCTGCTCGACACCTATGCCGAGGCCGCGGCGGAGTACGCGGAACGCCAGGGGCTCGTCGTGCGCCCGACCATCCCGGCGCGATGAGCACCGACGACGTCGCCGCCGTCGAGGCGACGGTGGCGGCCGCACTCGCCGAGCTGGACGTGGACCACCAGCGGCGCGACTCCGGGCAGTTCCTCGTGACCCTGCCCGGCACCAACCGGCTCCAGACGCACTGCTGGCTGCTGGTCGGGGAACACGCGTTGTTCGTGCAGGCCTTCGTGTGCCGGCAGCCCGACGAGGACCACGACGTGGTCTACCGGTTCCTGCTGCAGCGCAACGCCCGGCTCTACGGCGTGCACTACGCGCTGGACCGCATCGGCGACATCCACCTCATCGGCAGGCTCGGCCTGCACGCCGTCACCACCGCGGAGGTCGACCGCGTGCTCGGGCAGGTGCTCGAGGCAGCCGACGGCGACTTCAACACCCTCCTCGAGCTCGGCTTCGCGTCCTCGATCCGGCGGGAGCACGCCTGGCGGCAGGAACGCGGGGAGAGCCTCGCCAACCTGAAGGCGTTCGAGCACCTCTTCGGTTGATTGCCGGATCGGCAAGGAAACTTGTCAGCCCGGCGTCTTGAGACGGACAGTCGGCGCATGGACGACAACACTCACTCCGACGTCATCGTGATCGGCGGCGGCGCCGCCGGACTCAGCGGCGCGCTGACGCTGGCCAGGGCGCGCCGCTCGGTGCTGGTGCTCGACGACGGTCACCCCCGCAACGCCCCCGCCGACGGCGTGCACGGCTTCCTGTCCCGCGACGGCATCACGCCGTCCGAGCTCGTCGGCCTCGGCGCCGCCGAGGTCACCGGCTACGGCGGCACGATCGTCCACGCCCGGGTCACGTCGGCCCGCCCGGACGGCGACGGGTTCGTGATCGGCACCGACAGCGGCCGCACGTTCACCGCGCGCCGGCTGCTGGTGACCACCGGGCTGGTGGACGAACTGCCCGACATCCCGGGCGTGACGCCACGCTTCGGCCACGACGTCCTGCACTGCCCCTACTGCCACGGCTGGGAGGTCCGCGACCAGCCGATCGGCGTGCTGGGCACCGGGCCGTTCGCCGCGCACCAGGCGCTGCTGTTCCGGCAGTGGAGCGACGACGTGACCCTGTTCCTGCACACCGCGCCCGACCCGACCCCCGAGGAGTCGGAGCAGCTCGCCGCCCGCGGGATCACCGTCGTCGAGGGTGAGGTCGCCGCGCTGGAGAGCACCGACGACCGGCTCACCGGCGTGCGGCTGGCCTCGGGGCACGTCGTCCCGGTGCGCGCGGTGACGGTCACGCCGCGGTTCACCGCCAGGAGCGACGTCCTGGTCGGCCTCGGTCTCACGACCGTGGAGCACCCCATGGGCGTCGGCACGTACGTCGAGACGGACGACCGCGGCCTGACCGCGGTGCCCGGGGTGTGGGCCGCGGGCAACGTCACGGACCTCATGGCCCAGGTCATCGGGGCCGCCGCGGCCGGCGTCATGGCCGGTGCGGCGATCAACGCCGACCTCGTCGGCGACGACGCCCGCCTCGCCGTGAAGAGTCACCGAAAGTTGCAGCAAAGCCACGTTGCTGCAATGGAATTGCCTGAACGTGGCTTTGCTGCAACCGCTGGGGAGGTCCGATGACGGACGAGCGCTTCAGGGGACCGTTCTGGGACGAGCGCTACGGCTCGGTCACCCGCATCTGGAGCGGTGAGCCGAACCCGCACCTCGTCACGGAGGCCGCAGGCCTCGCGCCGGGCACCGCTCTCGACGCCGGCTGCGGAGAGGGGGGCGATGCCTACTGGCTCGCCCGGCAGGGATGGCGGGTGACCGCCGCGGACGTCTCCGCCGTCGCCCTGGAACGTGCCGCCGCCCACGCCGACCCGGACCTCGCCGACCGGATCACCTGGCAGCAGGCCGACCTCCTCGCCGGGTGGGCTCCCGAGCCGCTGGCCTACGACCTCGTCAACGTGCAGTTCGTGCACTTCCCCAGCGCGCTGCGGGGGCCGGTGTACGACCGGCTGGCCGCGGCGGTGGCGCCCGGCGGAGTCCTGCTGATCGTCGCGCACCACCCCTCCGACCTTGCGACGACGATGCCCCGGCCGCAGGAGCCCGACCTGTTCTTCACCGCCGAGGAGCTCGCGGACTCCCTCGACCCCGGCCGATGGGACGTGCTCGTCGCCGAGGCCAGACCGCGCCTCGCCACCGACCCGGAGGGCCGGGAGGTCACCATCCACGACGCCGTGCTCGCGGCGCGGAGGCGCCCGTGATGTGATCGTGATGTCGAGGGGCCAACCTCGGCGCAGGCGCCCACCGTCCTCCTGCCGGAACCCGGTCGCACCGGGGCGAGGAGGCGATGACGGTGACCCGATGGCGCAGGCGTAGGACGGTGCTCGTGGCGGTAGCGGTGCTCGGGGTACTGGCGGTCGGCACGGGTGTGGTGCTGACCGGCTACTCGGAGCCCGGCTCCGTCGGGTCCACGGCCGTCGCGCCCGCTCACCCCCGGCCGGTGCTGCCGGGCGGTGAGGAGAAGCGCGCCCAGGAGAAGAGTGCACTGACCGACGCAGCGGCCACGGCCGTCGCTCCCGGGTTCGCCGCGGAAGGCGGCCGCGCTGCGCTCCCGCCGGACCGCCCGTCCGGTCCCAACGTTCCGATCGGCACGGTGCAACGGTCGCTGGTGCGCACGGCGCAGCTCTCCGTCGAGGTGTCCGACCCGGCGGCGTCGTCCCGGCAGGTCCGCACCGCGGCCGCCGCGGCGAACGGGTTGGTCACCGAGGAGCAGTCGAGCGACTCGGGGAGCTGGGTGGTGCTGCGCGTGCCCGCCGAGTCGCTCGAGCGGCTCATCGATGACATCGCGGCCGTCGGTCGCGTGGTCGGACGCACGACGCAGGTACTCGACGCCACCGAGGAGGTCGTCGACCTCGACGCGCGGGTCGCGAGCCAGCAGGCGAGCGTGGCGCGGGTGCGGGCGCTGCTCGCCCAGGCCGCCTCCATCGGCGACGTCGTGGCCATCGAGTCCGAGCTGTCGCGCCGCGAGGCCGACCTCGACTCGCTGACGAGCAGGCTCGAGGCACTCCGCGAGCAGGTGGCCCTGTCGACGTTGACGGTGGATCTGCGGGCGACGGGCACGCCCCCCGCTGCCGACCCGGCACCTCCCGGTTTCCGGGACGGTCTCGCGTCGGGCTTGGCCGGGCTGCGCACCCTCGGATCGGCCGCGCTGGCGGTGGTCGGGTTCGTGCTGCCGTTCCTGCCGGTGCTCGCCGTGCTGGGCGGGATCGCCTGGCTGGTGCGGCGGATCGCGCGGGCCCGGCGGACGCCGGCGGCGGCGGGAGCAGGCGGGCGGAGCGGCCCGGGATCTGAGGGGGAGTCATGAACTCGGGCCACTCCGCGATGAACCGCCACATCGGCCACGCGATCGGGGGCACCGCGCGGTCGTGGGCTCCGGATCACGGCGAGGGGACGCCGTGACCGGCTCGGTGCCGGCGAGTGGGGCTCGCCGGACCGACGCCGATCACGATGACAGTGAATCATGACCGGAACAACACTTTCGTGTTACCCCATTCGGGTGTTTCGGTCACCGGTCACCCGTGGTCACGTTGCACTTACAGTGAGATCGGCCACTCTGTACGCCGTTCGGCGGACACCGAGGTGCCCTAACTGCCAAGGAGGCGTGGGAATGCCCGTTCGCAGCCCGTACCCGGACGTCGAGATCCCGGACGTGTCGCTCTTCGACTTCCTTTTCGACGACTTCGGCGAGAGGGCCGATGGCCGGGCGTTCGTGGACGGGGGGTCGGGAGTCTCGCTGACCTTCGCCGATATGAAGGGCATGGTCCTGAGACTTGCCGCGGCGCTGGCGGAACGCGGCGTCGGCGCAGGTGACGTGGTCGGGCTCTTCGCTCCGAACACGCCCTACTACCCGGTCGTGTTCCACGGCGTCCTGCGGGCCAACGCCATCGTCACCAGCGTCAACTCGCTCTACACCCCGGGCGAACTGGCTCACCAGCTCACCGACTCGGGCGCCAAGCTGCTGTTCACGGTCTCGGCGTTCCTCGACCGCGCCACCGCGGCGGCCGACGAGGTCGGCCTGCCGCCGGAGTCGATCATCCTGCTGGACGCCGCACCGGAGACGGGCCACCACTCGCTCCGCGACCTGCTGGGCACCACGGCCGAGCCCCCCGCGCAGACGGTGGGCGCGGGCGACACCGCAGTTCTGCCGTACTCGTCGGGCACCACCGGACGGGCCAAGGGTGTGATCCTGACTCATCGCAACCTGGTGGCGAACCTCCTGCAGATCGAGCAGCCGTCGAACGTCACCCCGGACACCACGATCCTTGCGGTGCTCCCGTTCTTCCACATCTACGGGATGACCGTGATGATGAACCAGGGTCTGCACCGGCAGTGCACTGTGATCACAATGCCGAAATTCGATCTGCAGGAATTCCTTCGGGTCATCTCGGAGTACCGGATCAGCCGCATCTACATCGCGCCACCGGTGGCTGTCGCGCTCGCCAAGCACCCGATCGTCGACCAGTACGACCTGTCCTGCATCGACGTGATCTTCTCCGGAGCGGCCCCGCTCGACGCCGAGCTCGGCCGCGCCGTCGCCGCGCGTCTGGGCTGCACCGTGCTGCAGGGCTATGGGATGACCGAGCTGTCCCCGGTGAGCCACGCCATGCCGGACGACGGCACCGACATCGACCTCAACAGCTCCGGGTTCGCCCTCCCGAACATCGAGTGCAAGCTCGTCGACCTGGAGACCGGCCAGGAGGTCGGCGCAGGCGAGCGCGGGGAGCTGTGGGTCAAGGGCCCCAACGTGATGAGCGGCTACCTCAACAACCCGGAGGCCACGGCGATCACCCTGGACGACGAGGGCTACCTGCACACCGGCGACGTCGCCACCGTCACCAGGGACGGCGTGTTCTCGATCGTCGACCGGGTCAAGGAACTGATCAAGTACAAGGGCTACCAGGTACCGCCTGCCGAGCTGGAGGCGCTGCTCCTGACCAACGACAAGATCGCCGACGCCGCGGTCATCGGGGTGAAGGACGCCGAGGGCGAGGAGGTGCCGAAGGCGTTCGTGGTCCGGCAGGCCTCCGGCGCGGACCTCACCGCCGAGGACGTCATGACCTTCGTCGCGGAGCGGATCGCGCCGCACAAGAAGGTGCGGGTGGTGGAGTTCATCGACGAGATCCCGAAGTCGGCTTCGGGCAAGATCCTGCGCAAGGACCTCCGCGCGCGGGAGGCGCAGACGACCTGACCCGTCCGAGCAGCCGGTCCCTGACCGGCCATTGGTCGCGGCCCGGCGCGTTCCGGCTTCCGTTCGGCTCGGGGGGTGGGGCATGCTGGGCCGCGACGTGACTGGCGGCTCGGGGATGGGCAACCATCAGGGAGCTTCATCGCGGGGATCGACCGCCTGGGTCCCCGTGCCGAGGTCACGTGCCCATGGTTTCCACCACCAGCACCGCCCGCCTGCTGCCGGGCGCACCCGTCGCGCGCCGGCTGCTCGATGACGTCGGGGAGCGATCGCGCGCTCTTCGTACGTCCGGAACGATCCCGTCGTTGGCCACCATCCTCGTCGGGGACGACGCCGCCAGCGCCGGCTACATCCGCATCAAGCAACGGCAGGCAGCCGACCTGGGCTTCTACTCGCCCCACGTCCACCTGCCCGCCGACACCACGGAGGACGATCTGCATCACGCGATCGCCGACCTCAACGACGATCCGGCAGTGCATGCCCTGCTGATCCAGTACCCGGTCCCGGATCACCTGGACTACGGGGCAGCTCTCATGGCCGTCGCGCCCGACAAGGACGTCGACGGGATGCATCCGACCAACCTCGGCAGGCTCGCAGCGGGCATCGCCGGTCCGACGCCGTGCACGCCCGCCGGGATCGAGGCACTCCTGGCCTACTACGAGATCCCGGTCAACGGCCGGGAGGTCGTGATCCTCGGCCGCGGTGCGACGCTCGGCCGTCCGTTGGCCATGCTCCTGGCCCAGAAGCGCCCCACGGCCGATGCCGCGGTCACCGTCGTGCACACCGGCGTCAAGGACTGGGGCCGCTACACCCGCCGCGCCGACGTCCTGATCTCCGCAGCCGGGGTACCGGGGATCGTTCAGCCGGAGCACATCCGTCCTGGTGCCACCGTCATCGGTGGCGGCGTCCGCTACGCAGGCCGTCGGCTGCTGCCCGACGTCGACGAGTCCTGCGCCGCGGTTGCCGGAGCCATCACGCCGAGGGTGGGAGGGGTGGGTCCGACCACCGTCGCGATGCTCTTCCAGAACGCGATCACTGCCGCTGAGCGGGCTGTCCGCGAGTCCCCTGATCAGGCGCCGATGTAGGCCGCGAGGTGCTCGCCGGTGAGGGTGGAGCGGTCGGCGACGAGGTCGGCGGGTGTGCCCTCGAAGACGATCCGGCCGCCGTCGTGGCCTGCGCCGGGGCCGAGGTCGATGATCCAGTCGGCGTGCGCCATGACGGCCTGGTGGTGCTCGATGACGATGACCGACTTGCCGGCGTCGACGAGCCGGTCCAGCAGACCGAGCAGGTGCTCGACGTCGGCGAGGTGGAGGCCGCTGGTCGGCTCGTCGAGGACGTAGACGCCGCCCTTCTCGGCCATGTGGGTGGCCAGCTTGAGCCGCTGCCGCTCGCCGCCGGACAGCGTGGTGAGCGGCTGCCCGATGGTGAGGTAGCCGAGCCCGACCGCGGCGAGCCGGCCGAGGATGGCGTGTGCGGCCGGGGTGCGCGCCTCCCCGGCGCCGAAGAACTCCTCGGCCTCGGTCACCGACATCGCGAGCACCTCGCTGATGTCGCGGCCGCCGAGGCGGTAGTTCAGCACCGACGCCTCGAACCGCTTCCCCTCGCAGTCCTCGCAGGTGGTGGCGACGCCTGCCATCATCGCCAGGTCGGTGTAGATAACGCCGGCGCCGTTGCAGGTGGGGCACGCGCCCTCGGAGTTGGCGCTGAACAGCGCAGGCTTCACGCCGTTCGCTTTCGCGAACGCCTTGCGGATCGGCTCGAGCAGCCCGGTGTAGGTCGCCGGGTTGCTCCGGCGCGACCCGCGGATCGCGCCCTGGTCGATCGCCACCACCCCGTCCCGGCCGGACACCGAGCCGTGGATCAGCGAGCTCTTCCCCGACCCGGCCACGCCGGTCACCACCACCAGCACTCCGAGCGGGATGTCGACGTCGACGCCCTGCAGGTTGTGGCGCTCAGCGCCGCGCACCTCCAGCGCCCCCGACGGCGTCCGCACCGACGGCTTGAGGGTGGCGCGGTCGTCGAAGTGCCGCCCGGTGAGCGTGCCACTGGCCCGCAGCCCCTCGACGGTGCCCTCGAACACCACCTCGCCGCCCGCGGTTCCGGCGCGCGGACCGAGGTCGACGACGTGGTCGGCGATCGCGATCGCCTCCGGCTTGTGCTCCACGACCAGCACGGTGTTGCCCTTGTCGCGCAACTGCCGCAGCAGGATGTTCATCCGCTGGATGTCGTGGGGGTGCAGCCCGATGGTGGGCTCGTCGAAGACGTAGGTGACGTCGGTGAGCGACGACCCGAGGTGGCGGATCATCTTGGTGCGCTGCGCCTCGCCGCCCGAGAGCGTGCCCGACGGCCGGTCCAGGGAGAGGTAGCCCAGCCCGATCTCCACGAACGAGTCGAGGGTCCGCCGAAGCGTGGTCAGCAGCGGCGCCGCCGACGGCTCGTCCACCCCGCGGACCCAGCCGGCCAGGTCGCTGATCTGCATGGCACAGGCATCGGCGATGCTGATCCCCGCGACCTTCGACGACCGGGCCGCCTCGCTGAGCCGGGTGCCGCCGCACTCGGGGCACGTGGCGAAGACGACCGCGCGGTCGACGAACGCCCGGATGTGTGGCTGCATCGCCTCCCGGTCCTTGGAGAGGAACGACTTCTGGATCTGCGGGATCAGGCCCGCATAGGTCAGGTTGATCCCCTCGACCTTGATCTTGGTCGGCTCCTTGTGGAGCAGGTCCTGGAGCTCGCGCTTGGTGAACTTCCGGATCGGCTTGTCCGGGTCGAAGAAGCCACAGCCGCGGTAGATGCGGCCGTACCAGCCGTCCATGCTGTAGCCCGGGACCGTGACCGCGCCCTCGTTGAGCGACTTGGTGTCGTCGTACAGCGCCGTCAGATCGAAGTCCGACACCGAGCCCATGCCCTCGCAGCGCGGGCACATGCCGCCGGTGATGCTGAACTCGCGACGCTCCTTCACCTTCTGCCCGCCACGGTCCAGGGTGACGGCGCCCGCCCCGCTGATCGAGGCGACGTTGAACGAGAACGCCTGCGGCGAGCCGATGTGCGGCCGGCCGAGGCGGCTGAAGAGGATGCGCAGCATGGCGTTGGCGTCGGTCACCGTGCCGACCGTGGAGCGGACGTTGGCCCCCATCCGCTCCTGGTCGACGATGATCGCGGTGGTCAGCCCGTCGAGCAGGTCGACGTCGGGCCGCGCCAGCGTGGGCATGAAGCCCTGCACGAACGCGCTGTAGGTCTCGTTGATCATCCGCTGCGACTCCGCGGCGATCGTGGCGAACACCAGAGAGCTCTTGCCCGAGCCGGAGACACCGGTGAACACGGTCAGCCGGCGCTTCGGGAGCTCCACGCTGACGTTCTTGAGGTTGTTCTCGCGCGCGCCCTGCACGCGGATCAGATCGTGGCTGTCGGCGACGTGCAGCGCAGGCAACTGCGTGTCCGTCCGCGTGGCCGTGCTCATCGTGTCTCCATCTGTCGCTCGGGGCGCGGTCGTGGTGTCCGTCGGTGTCACGTCTCGAGAGGGGTAGGCCGCCCGGTGCGCCACCTGCTGGCGTACGGCAGCGCGAACAGGTACACACCCGTGGCCATCAGCAGGGTGAGTGGGAGCAGCGGCAGGTAGAACACCCAGGAGGGCAGGCTGCCGGTCAGGGCGATGAAACAGATGATCACTGTTGCGGTGAAGACGATCGACAGCCAGCGGTGGGTCCACCGGACCCGCTTGTTCTGGTTCATCGCGTTCACCGCACCTCGAAGATGCGGATCATGTTGCCTGCGGGGTCGCGGAAGGCGCAGTCGCGAACGCCCCACGGCTGGGCGGTCGGCTCCTGGACGACCTCGGCGTCGCCTGCCTGCAGCCGCTCGAAGGTGCTGTCGAGGTCCTTGGTGGCCAGGTTGATGCCGGCGTAGGTGCCCTTGGCCATCATCTCGGCGACGGTGCGGCGCTCGTCGTCGGTGATGCCGGGGTCGGCGGCCGGCGGGTGCAGGACGATCGACGTGCCGGGCTGGTCGGCGGGGCCGACCGTGATCCAGTGCATCCCCCCGTACTCGACGTCGTTGCGGACCTCGAAGCCGAGGGTGTCGCGGTAGAAGGCCAGCGAGGCCTTCGGGTCGTCGTGGGGGAGGAATGTCTGGTAGATGCTGATGTCCATGGCGGTCACGCTAGGTGCGGCTCGCTGACCCGCGCTTCTCGATTCCTGATCGGTCTGGTCACCTGCTTCGCCACACATGGCGACATCCCCGCCGCCGCCTGTGTCTCCTGGCGCTGGTAGACGCTGGGCGGCACCCCGACCAGCTCGCTGAAGCGAGTGCTGAAGGTGCCCAGCGACGAGCAGCCGACCGCGAAGCAGACCTCGGTGACGCTGAGGTCGCCCCGACGCAGCAGCGCCATCGCGCGCTCGATGCGCCGCGTCATCAGATAGGAGTACGGCGACTCGCCGTACGCGCGCCGGAACTCGCGGCTGAGGTGCCCGGACGACATGTGCGCGCCGCGGGCGAGCGCTTCGACGTCCAACGGCTGCGCGTACTCCCGGTCGATCCGGTCGCGGACGCGGCGTAGCCGTGCGAGATCGCGCAGGTGTTGTGCCGTGGCCGGCCTGCTGGTCACCGCGAGATCGTGCCACGTCACGCTGCGGAGAGGCACCGTCTGCGCTCGGCGGGCGTCGGGATTCACCCTCGATTCGCCACGCGCGAGAGGACGTGAGCGTGCCAGAGGACCGACCTCGGCCAGCCTCACCTAGGAGCTGATCGACACCCCACCCGCGGTGGCAGCTGGGGTGGGGCAGCTCATGGCCGGGCTGGACTGGCCTACGGGGCGCTCGACTTCGTGGTCAACCCGGAGGGAGACTGGCTGCTCCGGGCTCGGTGTCGAACCCGAACTGTGCTGCCAGCGCCCGCGTGGCGAGAGCCTGCGGGACGCACCGAAACGCCGCGTCCCGCAGGCGGGCCCGGGCCCCGGTGAGCCGGAGTACCCGGTTCATCCTGCGGGCGTCTCGCTGTAGGGCGCCCGTACGACGGTGCCGGCGGGCGGAGTAGGCAATCAGGGCGTGGGGCACGTCTGTGGGGCCCGCTCCGGCGAGCTCGTTCCCGACGACCACAGCGTCCTCGAACGCCTGGCAAGCGCCCTGCCCGAGGTCGGGGGTCATCGCGTGGGCCGCGTCGCCGAGCAGAGCCACCCTTCCGACGGCGAGCACAGGAAGCGGCCATTTCAGTTGGGCCGTCTCGACCACGTGCACGCCCGCCGGCGGAGTCGCGTCGATGAGCGCGGTGACGCTCGGGTGCCAGTCGGCTCGGCGGCTGCGCAGCCATCGGTGCCGTTCGTCCGCCGTGGCGGTCGAGGCTCCGTCCTCCGCGCTCGCCTGCCAGGCCGAGTACCAGTAGATCCCGTCGTCCATCGGGAGGCAGCCGAACCGGTCTCCGGTGCGGTGGTCCAGCAGCTCACCGGCCACCATCGGCACGTTCGTCGGAGTCACAGCGGCGATGGCCCGCGCGGCCTTCTCGCCGGAACCGGCCAGGCCGGGATGGTCCGGGAACAGGGTGCTCCGGAGCCTGCTCCCGGCACCGTCCGCGACCACGACGGCGTCCGCCAGCAGGTCCGCCGCCCCATCGAGCTCGACGTGCGCGCCCACCTCGCGCACCGCGGTGACCGCGCAGCCCGTGCGGACGGCGTCGGCGGGGAGCGCCTCGGCCAGCAGACCGTGCAACCACGGCCGGGGCACGGCCACGAACGGTGCGCCGACGTGCTCGGCCATCGCGACCTGGTCGGTTGTGATCAGGGGGCGACCGTGCCGGTCACGCAGGGCAGCACCGCCGTCGAGCGGAACGGCGCGGGCCCGCACGGGTTTACCGAGTCCGAGCGCGTCCAGCGCCAGTACCCCGTTGGGCGGGAGACCGATTCCGGCGCCGGTCTCACGCGGCTCGGGCGCTCGTTCGAGCACCGTGACCTCATGTCCTGCCCGGTGGACGGCGAGTGCCGCCGCCAGCCCGCCCAGGCCCGCTCCTACCACAACGATGTGCATCTGCAGCCCCCCTCTACGCTTGTAGAGACTTTACGGCAAAATGCTCTACACGAGGTAGAGGAATTGAGCGATCGACGTACGGAGATCCTCGACGCGGCGCTGCATGTGCTGGCGGAGCAGGGCATGCGAGGCCTCACTCATCGGGCGGTCGATGCTGCCGCCGGGATCCCGCCCGGAAGTACCTCCTACTACTTCCGCAGCCGCTCCGCCCTGATCGCCGGGTGCGTCGAGCGGCTGCTGGAGATCGACATGCAGGTCGACCTCCCACTGGTGCGGTCCGGAGCGACGGACGTCACGAGCCTCGCGGCGGTCCTCGCTTCCGTCTGCGTCGCGATGGTGACGGGGGAGCGGTATCGCACCCTGGCCCGTTTCGAGCTGACGCTTGCGGCAGTGCGTGATGAGCACCTGCGTGCCGAGTTGCTGCGGGGCGGGGACACGATCCGCCGCCTGACCGCGGACCTGGTAGGGCCCCTCGGAGCGACGGACCCCGACCGGTCGGCCGATGAGCTGGCTGCCACGCTCGACGGACTGATCCTCACTGCCCTGGTGCGGGGTCCGCAGGATGAGTCGGCGCTGGCTTCCTGGTTGCGCACGGCGCTGGAGCGCGCGCTGCGAGCCCAGCCCGGGGTCGGGCTCAGAAGATCCTCTCCAGACGGCTGACCCACTCCTCCCAGCCGTCCCGCAGCGTGTCGTAGTACTAGGGCTCGAACTCGGGACTCGCCGACGCAGCCGTTGACGCTGCCGTCGTCCTCGTGCAGCTCGATGCGGTAGCGACCGCCGACGCGCACGTCGGCATCGACGACCGTGGCGAACCAGCGGCGCATCGGGGCGCGGCCGCTCACGGGGGGTCGGGCCAGGGGTCCACGACCAGGTCGGGCCATTCGCGCTGCCAGCGTCGGGCCTTCGCCTCGTAGACCGCACGTGGCGCCAGCCGCGGGTTGGGGCGTACCCGCTTCGCGAACAGGTCGGCGTAGCCGTGCGGCGCGTAGTCCATCAGCTCACCGCCTGCCGTCCGCGAGACACCGAAGCAGCAGGTCGTGGACGCGAAGTGGTCGATCGCGTCGGTCGAGCCGGTGAACCGGACGCCGGGGACGCCGAACCGGGCCTCGTACCAGAGGTGGACCCGTGCCTCGTTGCGCACCTCGACCGTCACCCCCAGGTCCCCGAACAGATCGTGAGCCCGGCGGATCACCGCGTCC
This sequence comes from Pseudonocardia sp. OZ21, assembly GCF_059359135.1. Lineage (NCBI taxonomy): Bacteria > Bacillati > Actinomycetota > Actinomycetes > Pseudonocardiales > Pseudonocardiaceae > Pseudonocardia > Pseudonocardia sp. OZ21. Next base: position 336,370 of record NZ_JCADBN010000006.1, on the reverse strand, counting down.
TCGGCCTCGTAGGACAGGTTCGAGGAGTCGTAGTAGAAGAAGTCGTAGTCGGCGATGCCGGCACCGGGATCCCGCCCGTCCAGCACGTTCCACACGGTCTGGAACACCGCCCCGGCGGTCAACCACCAGTCCGGGACGCCGAGCGCCGGCCCGCGAAGAAGGATCGCCTCGTTCACCGGGTTCCGGCGGACGAGGGTCAGGAAACGGTCGCGCTGCTCCACGGGCGCAGTCTGTCGGGCGGATCAGCCCGTCCGCTGGGGCGGTCGAGCCATCGGTACTCGACGGCGCGCTGCGGCGACGTGGGGGACGAACGTGGTGATCGTCGGATGCCTCTGTCGGTTTCTCAGCTCACCGGGCCGGGTCCCGGGGCGGGAAGGGCGGCCGGACGTTCGAGGTAGCTGTCGTCGGGGCGGACGAACCCGAGCCGCTGGTAAAGGGTGTGGGCGTCGCGGGTGTGCAGCGCCCACCGGAAGAGCCGGCCGGGACCACCGTCGACCATGAACCGGACCAGCTCGACCCCGAGGCCGCCGCCGCGCGCCGACGGCTCGACGAACACGTCGGCCAGGTAGGCGAACGACACGCCGTCGGACACGGCCCGGGCGAAGCCCACCATGCGCCCCGATGCGGTCTCGTAGGCGGCAACGACCCGCCAGGCACCCTCGACCTGCTGGTCGACGTGGCCCCGCTCCCGCCACCGGCCCCAGTACGCCTCCGTGGACAGGAACTTCCACACCACGTCCCGGTCGACCCGCTGCCGGTCGTCGTCCAGCACGAACGCTCCGAACTCGAAGATCACGGGTCGACTCTGCCACCCGGTCCCCGCACCGCGTTCGGGAGGACGGGGCGGGGACGAGCGGATACCGTGGTGGGGGATCGATCGAGACCCACCGGGGAGGTCGCTGTGGCCCAGGCCCTGTCGTTGTTCGACTTCCTCCGCGGCCTCCAGACCGACGACGCCTTCCGTTCCGCGTTCACCGCGGACCCGGGTGCGATCTTGGCCGAGCACGGGTTGGGCGACCTGAGCCCCTACGACGTCCACGACGCCCTGGTGCTGATGGAGGACACCGAGACCGCCGAGTTCAGCCACGACTTCAGCGGCGCCGGAGCTCACCTCACACCGCCACCTCCGGACGGCAGCGGCGACGCCCACCAGTACCTGAGCGCGTATCTCGCCCCTACGTCCGCGGAGACGGACGGCGACTGGGATGCCGAGCACCTCGACCCCGACCTCGAGCCGCTGTTCGCGGCGGGCAGTGCGGACAGCGCATTCGGTGGTGGTGACAGCCTTGGTTTCGGTGAGGGAGCCGCCACCGTCACCGGCGGCATCGACCCGGATCCCGAGCCTCACTACGGCCTCGATGCCGGCTACCAGCCGGCGGCCGACGCCGACACGGGCGCACTGGACGACGACGCCGCCGAGTTCTCGGCCACCCCGGCCCACGCCGATGATCCGGATGCCGACCGGTACGCCCCGGCCGACCACGCCGACGGCGAGCACCACGCCCCGATCATCTGAGCTCGCCGGGGCATCGAGTCAGAACCCGTCCGGCCTGCGCTTCGGGGTGACGCTGCTGATCCGGTCGGCCAGCTCCGCCGGCACCTCCCAGTCCCCGGGAGTGCCGGACGCGCACGAGTCGTGGGCGGCGGCTGCGGCGATCACCGCCGCGGCGTCCCCCGCGTCCAGCCCGGAGAACCGGACCCGCGCCTTGCCCGGCCCGTCGACCGCCGCGACGCCGTGGTCGGGACAGCCGCCGAGGCACTGCACGTTCCGTACGGCGACCGGGGAACCGGCGGGGTGGTCGGCGATCGCGTCGGCGAGTGCACGGCCGAAGTCGCCGGTGGCGCGGCTGTCGTAGCGGGGGCAGGTGCGGCAGATCAGCAACGTCATCGCAGATCCTGGACGTCCGTGGAGCGGTGGGCCCGGGTGGTCCGAGCCCTGACGGGCCGGACCACCCGAAGAGGCCTCGTCAGGCGGAGGCGGCCGCCACGTTGCGGTCGGCACTGCCCGGGTTGGGCGGCGTCGGGGCCGGCTCGTCGGCCGCCTCCTTGTGGAAGCGCCCGTCCTTCATGATGTAGTCGAGCTTGTCGCGGTCCTGCAGCACCGTGATGTCGGCGAGCGGGTCGCCGTCCACGAGGAGCAGGTCGGCGAGGTAGCCGGGCTGCACCTTCCCCAGCTCGTCGGGGCGGAGCATGATCTCCCCGCCCCACGCGGTGGCGGAGATGATCGCCTCCATCGGCGTGAACCCCAGCAGCTCCACGAAGTGCTCGAGGTCGCGGGCGTAGGTGCCGTGGGGGGTCCAGGCGAAGCCGTAGTCGCCGCCGGGCAGCACCCTGATGCCGCGCCGGTGCATCTCGCGCAGCCCCTGGATGGCGGTCTCCAGCTCCTTCTTGTAGCCGACGGCCTCGGCGGCCTCCTGGGGGAACCCGAACGACTCGGCCTCGTAGAGCGTGGCGACGAGCCAGTTGATGCCGGGCGCCACGAACACCCAGTCCTTGTTGGCCTCGAGCATGTCCATGCCCTCGGCGTCGGTGAAGCTGGCGTGGTAGATGATGTCGACCTTGTTCCGGACGCACATCTTCACGCTCTCGGCGCTCCGGGCGTGGGCGCACACCCGCTTGCCGCGCCGGTGCGCCTCCGTCACGGCGGCGGCCGTCTCCTCGTCGGAGAAGTAGGTGTCCTCGGCCCGCTGGGTGCCGGTGATCTCCTCGCCGGTCATCGACAGCTTGATCTGGTCGACGCCGATGTCGATCAGCTCCCGGACGGCCTTGCGCATGCCCTCCGGGCCGTCGGCGAACTTGGTGATGCTCTTGATCAGTGCGCCGCCGGTGACCGCGATCTCCGGGCCGTTGGCGAGGTAGCGCGGGCCGGGGATCCGGCCGGCGTTGATCGCGTCGCGGCAGACGACGTCGAGGCGGTCCTTCGCCGACGCGGCCCCGAGGCACATCGTGTAGCCGGAGTCGATGTAGGTCCTGGCCGACTCGATGCAGAACAGCAGGTGCTCCTCGACGGGCAGGGTGCCCAGGCCGTCGAGGTCGGCGCTGTTGTTCCAGCTGAAGTGCGTGTGGGCGTCGCAGAGCCCGGACATCAGGGTGCGTCCGCGGCCCTCGATCACCCGCGCGCCCTCGGCGGCACCGGGGTCGACGTCACCGACGGCGGCGATGCGGTCGTTCTCGACCAGGACGTCGCCGGGGTAGGGATCGGCTCCGGTGGAGTCGAGGATGCTGACGCCGCGGAACAGGATCTTGGTCGTCGGGACGGGCATGGTGGGCTCCTCGTCACTGAGGTGAATCTTTACTGAGAAGAATCGCGCTGGGGGTGGAACTACAGGAACTTGAGCAGGAGGTCGGTGGTGGCCCGCGCCGCTTCCAGCGCGGTCCAGTGCCCGACGCCGGGCAGGATCTCCACGGTCGCCGAGCCGTGCGCCGCCGCGAGCTCCTGGCTGGCCTCGGGCGGTCCGACCTTGTCGTCGGAGCCGGTGACCAGCAGCAACGGCAGGGCGGGGTCGACGGGGCCGGGGTCGGTAGCGGCGGCGAGCGCCTCGCAGTTGCGGGCGTAGCCCTCGGCGTCCTGACGCATCACGAGCTCGCGGACGAACGCCGCCACCTCCGGCCGGTCGCGCCGCGTGGTTTCGGAAAGGGCGTTGGCGACGACGCCGGGGGCGACGGCGGCCGTGCCCTTCTCCCGCAGGACGGCGGCGCGGTCGCGCTGGGCCTGGCGGCCTGCCTCGGCCGGCTCCCGCACCGCGCCGAGCAGCGCGAGTCCGGACACCGTGGCGGGGTGGCGGGCGGCGAGCGCGCGCACGACGAGCGTGCCCATCGAGTGCCCGACCACCTTGGCGCTGTCGACGCCGAGCTCGGCGAGCACGGCGGCGAGATCGTCGGCGTGGCTCTCCACGCTGATCCCGTCGGCCACCGGGGAGCGGCCCGCGCCCGCGGAGTCGACGCGGATCACCCGGAAGCGGTCGACGAGCGCGTCGGCCTGTACCTGGTAGAAGTTCGAGGTGCCTCCGAGGCCGTGCACGAGCAGCACGGCGGGGCCGTCCCCCTCGACCTCGACGGCGAGTTCCTTACCGTTGACCTGCACAGTGGTCCTTTCTCAGCGGATGCGGTTGGACAGCGTGCCCAGGCCGGTGACCGTGATCTCGACGACGTCGCCGCTGGTGAGGAAGCGCGGCGGGTCGAAACCGAGGCCGACCCCGGCGGGCGTGCCCGTGGCGATGAGGTCGCCGGGCAGCAGCGTGGTGCCTGCCGAGATCGTGGCGATCAGCTCGGGCACGTCGAAGATCAGGTCCTTGAGCGGCGCGAACTGGCGGCGCTCCCCGTTGACGGTGGTCTCGAGCTCGAGCGCGGTGACGTCGCCGATCTCGTCGGCAGTGACGGCGTAGGGCCCCATCGGGCAGTGGGTGTCGAACGACTTGCCGAGCAGCCACTGCTTGTGGTCGCGCTGCACGTCCCGCGCCGTGACGTCGTTGATGATCGTGTAGCCCCACACGTGGCTGTAGGCGTCCTCGCGGGAGATCCCGCGGCCGCCCTTGCCGATGATCGCGGTGAGCTCACCCTCGTAGTCGAGCTCGGAGGTGGGGCCGGGCTCCACGAGAGCGCCGGGGCCCGTGACGGCCGTGGTGGCCTTCGTGAACATGATCGGCTTGTCCGGGATGGCCTCGGAGCGGCTCGGGGTGTCGTAGCCGCTCCTTCCGAACTCAGCGGCATGTTCGCTGTAGTTCTTGCCGACGCACCAGATGTTGCGCCGGGGCTCGGGGATCGGCGCCTGCAGCTCGACGGACTCCAGCGGCAACGCCTCCTGCTCGCCGGCCCGCTCGCGCAGGACCGGGCCGAGGTCGTCCCACGCCCCGATCACGTCGAGTACCCGGGAGCCGGCGGGGAGCAGCGCGCTGACGTCGTGGACGGCGCTCCCGTCGGCACTGACCACGCCGACGCGCGACGTGGCTCCGGTGGAGAAGGTCACCAGCTTCATTGCTCACCAATCTCGACCAATAGGAACCAATATGGACCTGATCGACCGTACTTCGTCCTGGCATTGCTGTCGATAGGGGGACGGACGTCGATCAGTGCTGTTGATTGGTCACGATTGGTTCAGCGTGCTGTACGCTGTCCGGGTGTTGGCCGTGGAGAAGTCGCTTCGTGCCCTGCTCGTTCAGGGTGCGCAGGACGGCACGCTCGGCCCGGGCTCCAAGCTGCCCACGGAGCGCGACCTGGTGGAGCGGCTGTCCGCGCCGCGCAGCGCGATCCGGCGCGCCCTCGACGTCCTCGAGCGCGACGGAGTGGTGATCCGCCACGTCGGGCGCGGCACCTTCCTCACCGAAGCCGGGCTCCCACCCGCTGACGGTGCGCCGCCGGACACGAGCCCCGCCGAGATCATGCAGGTCCGGCTCCTGCTCGAGCCGCCGGTGGCCGAGGTCGCCGCCCGGGTGGCCACCCAGGCCGACCTCGACCGCATCGCTGCGTGCCTGCACGGCGGCGAGGGCAGCGAGAGCTTCGAGGACTTCGAGGCCTGGGACGCCCGGCTGCACCGCACCATCGCCCTCGCCGTGCACAACGGCCTGCTGATCAGCATGTTCGACGTGATGAACACCGCGCGCAGCCTGCCGGTCTGGGGCAGCCTCAAGCGCCGCACGTCGAGCCCCGAGCGCCGCCGCCGCTACCACGACGAGCACGCCGCCATCGTCGAGGCGCTCCGCGACCGCGACCCGCTCGGCGCCAGGGACACCATGCGCCGGCACCTGCAGAACGTCTCCGACAACCTGCTGGGTCGGCATTGAACCTCGCCAGGAGGTTGACGTGGGGTGCCGGGGACGTATCCGGCGGCATACGGTGGAGACATGGCACAGCGTGCACCGGAGCGGTCCACACCCCTCGACGAGCAGCTGTGCTTCGCCCTCTATGCGGCCTCCCGGGCCATGACGGGCTACTACCGGCCGCTGCTGGACACGGTCGGGCTGACCTACCCGCAGTACCTGGTGATGCTCGTGCTCTGGGAGCGCGGCGACACCACCGTCACCGGTATCGGGCAGGCGTTGCAGCTGGAGACCGGCACGCTCTCCCCGCTGCTGCAGCGGCTGGAGGCCCTCGGGTTCGTCCGGCGCACCCGGCAGCTCGGCGACCAGCGTTCGGTGCTGGTGGCGCTCACGGAGGCGGGCCACGCCCTGGAGCAGGACGTCATCGGCACGCAGAAGCAGGTCGGGCTGGCCACCGGGCTCGGCCGCGCGGAGAGCGCCGCACTCCGCGAGCTGCTGCACGGGCTGGCCGGGCGGCTCCGCTCGGCCGCGGGCTGAACGCCCACCCCGCCATGCGGATCCCCCTCACATGAGCAGCTACCCGCCATCCGTCTCCCGGCCGCGGAGCCGGCCGACACCCGTACCGGGTGATCCGGCGTGACCGCCCGGATCCTGGACCGCCTCGCCGGGGAACCGCTGTGGGCGCAGCTGCTGGCCGATCTCCGCCGCCGCCTCGAACGCGACGAGTTCACTGTTGCCTTCCCCGGCGAGCTGGCGCTGGTCTCCGAGTACGGCGTCAGCCGGCACACGGTCCGTGAGGCGGTGCGTCGGCTGCGCGACGAGGGCCTCGTCATCGCCGGTCGTGGCCGTACCCCGCGCAGGGCGCAGCCCGCGGAGATCGAGCAGCCGCTCGGGGAGATCTTCAGCCTGTTCTCGGCGGTGGAGGCCACCGGTCAGGTGCAGCGCAGCGTCGTGCGCACCCTCGATGTGCGTGCCGACGGCGTGGTCGCCGCGCGGCTCGGGCTGGAGGAGTCGACGCCGCTGGTGCACCTGGAGCGCCTGCGCTTCGCCGACTCCGACCCGCTGGCCGTCGACCGCGTCTGGTTACCGGAGCGGCTGGCCGCGCCCCTGCTCGACGTCGACTTCAGCCGCACCGCTCTCTACACCGTGTACGCGTCCCGGTGCGGGGTGCGGGTCACCGGCGGGAGCGAGCGGGTGCGGGCTGTGGTGCCCAGCCACGCGGAGCGTGAGCTGCTCGGCATCGGCCCGGGGGTGGCCGCTTTCATGATCGATCGGCTCGGCTGCGCCGCGGAACGGCCCGTCGAGTGGCGGCAGACGCTCGTCCGGGCAGACCGGTTCAGCGTCACCGCGCGGTTCTCGGCGCGGGACGGCTACCGGATGGACGGGGCCTGAGCGGCGAACGAGACGCCGACGCCGCCCTGCGTCTCCTCGCCGTACCGCTCGATCTCGGTGTCGATGTCCAGCGCGACGGTCTTGATCGTGTCGTCCGCAGTGAGCAGGTGGGCGGGGACGAGCCAGCTGACCTCGAACTCGAGACCGTCGGGGTCGTGGGCGTAGAGCGCCTTGGTCGACCCGTGGTCCGAGGCCCCCACCAGGGCGCCGTGCTCGCTGAGCACGCCGGCGATCCGCTTCAGCTCGCCGAGGGTGTCGACCTCCCAGGCCAGGTGATACATCCCCACCGTGCCCCGGCCGGCCTGGGACGCTCCCGCGTTGCTGCCGATGTGGAACAGGCCCAGGTCGTGGTCGTTGGTGGACGCCTCGGCCTGCAGGAAGGCCGCGCGGCCGGGCATGTGGTTGACGACGCGGAATCCCAGTGCCTCGGTGTAGAAGCGCACGCTCCGCTCGAGGTTGCGCACGTAGAGCACGGCGTGGTTGAGACGTTGGACGGGCATCCGGTCCTCCGACGAGTCTGTGTCGAACATGACGGTACGCCAGGAAATGTGAGGGTTCAACTTCTAGGTAGGCTGGGTTGGTGGACAGTGACGAGGATCGATGGCTTTCGGCCGATGAGCTGAAGACGTGGCTGTCCTACGTGGCCACGACGACGCTTCTCGAGGCCGCGCTGGACCGACAGCTGCAGCGCGACTCGTCGATGTCCCATGCCTACTACCAGATCCTCGCCATGCTCTCGGACACTCCGGAGCGGAAGCTGCGGATGAGCGACCTGGCCGCCCTCACGCAGAGCTCGCAGAGCCGGCTCTCCCACGCGGTGGCCCGGCTCGAGGACAACGGCTGGATCCGCCGGGTTCCGTGCCCCGACGACCGGCGCAGCACTCTGGCCGAGCTCACCGAGGAGGGCTTCGCCGCGCTCGCCGCGGCGGCGCCGGGCCACGTCCGGAGCGTGCGCGAGGCCATCTTCGACCGCCTGACGCCGGAGCAGGTCACGCAGCTGCGGCAGATCTGCGGGGTGATCCTCTCCGGGCTCCCGATGGAGCGCCGCGGCAAGGCGCTGATGCACGCGATCATGGAGCACGAGCAGCTCCGGGACGACTGACACCCGGGCCCGACCGTGGCCACGTGATCGTCGACCCCGCCTGGCAGAGTTGCCCCCATGGGAACACTGGTGCTGCTGCGACACGGCCAGAGCGTGTGGAACGCCGAGAACCTGTTCACCGGATGGGTGGACGTGCCGCTGTCCGAGACGGGTGAGCAGGAGGCCCGCCGCGGGGGCGAACTGATGCGGGAGACCGGGCTGCTGCCCGACGTCGTGCACACCTCCTTGCTCCGCCGTGCGATCTCCACCGCCAACCTCGCGCTCGACGCCTGCGACCGGCACTGGATCCCCGTGCGCCGCGACTGGCGCCTCAACGAACGGCACTACGGCGCGCTGCAGGGCAAGAACAAGAAGCAGACGCTGGACGAGTTCGGCGAGGAGCAGTTCATGGAGTGGCGCCGCTCCTACGACGTGCCGCCGCCGCTGATCGAGCCCGGATCCGAGTTCAGCCAGGACGGCGACCCCCGCTACCAGGGCATCGAGCTGCCGCGCACGGAGTGCCTCGCCGACGTCGTCACCCGGTTCCTGCCGTACTGGGAGTCGGCGGTCGTGCCGGACCTGCAGGCAGGCAAGGTCGTGCTGCTCGCGGCGCACGGCAACTCGCTGCGCGCGCTGGTCAAGCACCTCGACGGGGTTTCCGATGCCGACATCGTGGGGCTGAACATCCCCACGGGCATCCCGCTGCGCTACGACCTCGACGACGACCTGCGACCCACCGTGCGGGGCGGCACCTACCTCGATCCCGAGGCCGCGGCCACGGCCGCTGCGGCGGTGGCGGCACAGGGGCGCTGACCACGGTCCGTGCCCGGGCGGCCCCTGTCTGGTTCTCGACCGGGTGAACGAGCTGTGAACGACGGCCGAAATCTGTCGTTCTGCGGAGTCAGCAGCATCACGACCAGCGCATGAACAGCGCTCGCGCGTGACGATCCTGCCTACGATGCCGTCGTGAACGCGCTGCTGTGCGTGGCGATCGCGGCCGGAGCGCTCGCGCTCGGTCTCGTGCTCGGGGTCCGGCTGGGCCGCCGGCGCGATGACGCCACCCCGGCCAGAGCGGTACCCGTTCCCGGCCCGCCGATGGCGGACCTCCTGCAGCGGGTGTTCCGGTCGGCCGACGAAGGACTGGCGGTACTGAACCGCGGCGGCGAGGTGGTGCTGCACAACGGACGCGCCGTGGAGTTGGGCGTCGTCCGGCTGGGGCGCCCCGACGCCCGCGCGGCCGCCGCCTGCCAACAGGTGCTGGAGTCCGGGACGTCGATGGCCGTGGACCTCTCACCGCTCGACCACCGTGGCCGCGAGCCCGCTGCCGTGCTCGCCCACGTCCGCCCGCTGGGCGACGGCTTCAGCATGGTGGAAGCGGGCGACACCTCCGACGCGGTGCGGCTGGAGGCCACGCGGCGGGACTTCGTGGCCAACGTCAGCCACGAGCTCAAGACCCCGGTGGGCGCCGTCGGGCTGCTGGCCGAGGCGGTGCTCGACGCGGCGGACGACCCGGTTGAGGTGCGCCGGTTCGGCACCAAGATCCTCAACGAGGCAACCCGCCTGGGCAACCTCGTCACGGAGCTGATTGCGCTCTCCCGGCTCACCGGGGCCGAGCGCCTGCCCGAGATGGGCCTCGTCGACGTCGACGAGGTCGTGCGCGAGGCGCTGGCCCGCTCCCGGCTCTCCGCCGAGTCGGCGCGGATCGAGATCATCGTCGACCGGCCGACCGGGCTGGAGGTCGAGGGTGACCTGACGCTGCTCGTCACCGCGCTGTCGAACCTCGTCGAGAACGCCATCGCGTACTCGCCGCCCGAGGCCTCGGTGTCGGTCTCGCGGCGCCGGGAGGGCGACTGGGTGGAGATCGCCGTCACCGACCGCGGCATCGGCATCGCCCCCGAGCACCAGAAGCGGGTCTTCGAGCGGTTCTTCCGCGTCGACCCGGCCCGCTCGCGGGCCACCGGGGGCACCGGCCTCGGACTCGCGATCGTCAAGCACGTGCTCGCCAACCACGGTGGCGAGGTCCGGCTCTGGAGCAGCCCCGGCACCGGGTCGACCTTCACCATGCGGCTACCCGTCCACGCCGAGCCCGACGACGAGACCGGCGCCGAAGCCACCGACACCATCACCCCGGCCGACCTTGTCCGGCCAGCCGAACTGCCCGACCGCGTCGGGAGAGCTGTGAGGATGCCATGACCAGAGTGCTCATCGTCGAGGACGAGGAGTCGTTCGCCGACCCCCTCGCGTTCCTGCTCCGCAAGGAGGGGTTCACCACCGCCGTCGCCGCCACCGGCCAGGACGCGCTCGAGGAGTTCGACCGCAACGGCGCCGACATCGTGCTGCTCGACCTCATGCTGCCCGGCATGAGCGGCACCGACGTCTGCAAGGCGCTCCGCACCCGCTCCGCCGTCCCGGTGATCATGGTGACGGCTCGGGACAGCGAGATCGACAAGGTCGTCGGGCTCGAGCTCGGAGCCGACGACTACGTCACCAAGCCCTACTCCGCGCGGGAGCTCATCGCCCGCGTCCGCGCCGTCCTGCGCCGCGGCGGTGAGGGCGCCACCGAGGTCGACGGCCTGCCGGGCGTGCTGGAGGCCGGCCCGGTGCGAATGGACGTCGAGCGGCACGTCGTGTCGGTCAACGGCGACGACGTGGCGCTGCCGCTCAAGGAGTTCGACCTGCTCGAGTACCTGCTGCGCAACGTCGGCCGGGTGCTCACCCGCGGCCAGCTGATCGACCGCGTCTGGGGCGCCGACTACGTCGGCGACACGAAGACCCTCGACGTCCACGTGAAGCGGCTGCGCTCCAAGGTGGAGGCCGACCCGTCGGCGCCCAAGCACCTGGTCACCGTCCGTGGTCTCGGATACAAGTTCGAGAGCTGACTCCACGGGAAACGATTCGGGTGATCGGGATTGGTGAGGTGATTGCGGCGACGAGGTCCTGACCGATCTGGCCGTCCTCCGGACTGTGGGCTTTGCGGATCTTTATCCTGACGAGGGGAGCCGCGACGTTCCACGCCGAGGGCCGTCATGACCGGAAAGTCCTTTTATGGGCCGGACCTGCGTGACCGTGACGGTCCTTTTCGCGTTCATGCCGGTGGGGCAGATATGGGCCCTCTCGGCCCGGCGAGTGACGGCGTGCCGTGTGCGGTCGGCACGGCCGGCAGCTACGGAGGAGCCGTGCCGGACGGGTGGTCCGAGCGAGCGTAGGCACGTCCGGGCCGGCCGGGAGTTCGAGGGACGACGGCGGAACGCCGTCGCGGTCGGAGTATTCATCGGCGGCTGAACGAATGACCGGAACGATTCATCCGGAGCAGCCACACCGGTACGATCACTGCGAATTGCGCCGTGAACCTGGTTTTGGCACGCGGCACTAGCGATGTGAGGGTCTTCTGGGAGACCCTGAGTCGTCGTGGTGGCGTGGCCACAATCGGCGACGTCCATTCGGGCAAGATCCGATCGCACAGATCACGAAGCTGTGATGGTGCGGCGGGATCACGGCCAGAAGGAGGACGGTGTTGACCGCATCGAATACCGACGAGACCGACATCGAGCCGAGGTTGCGGGACGTCCCCGAACTCTCGATGATCACGTTGCGCATCAACGGGAGTGCGCAGGACCTCGAGGTGGATACGCGCACGACGTTGCTCGACGCACTGCGCGAACATCTGGGCCTGACCGGCACCAAGAAGGGATGCGACCACGGGCAGTGCGGCGCCTGCACGGTGCTGGTCAACGGTCGGCGTATCAACTCCTGTCTGACGCTCGCCGTGATGCACGAGGACGACGAGATCGTGACGATCGAGGATCTGGGTGAGCCCGGCCACCTGCACCCCCTGCAAGCCGCATTCGTCGAGTGCGACGGCTTCCAGTGCGGCTACTGCACGTCCGGCCAGATCTGTTCCGCCGTCGGCATGCTCGCCGAGGCGGCCGCCGGGTGGCCCAGCCACGCCACGGCAGACGTGTCGTCCTCGCAGATCGCGTTGACCGACGAGGAGATCCGCGAGCGCATGAGCGGCAACGTCTGCCGGTGCGCCGCCTATCCGAACATCGTCGCGGCCATCCGTGTCGTCGCCGATGGAGGCCCGGAATGAGGCCCTTCACCTACGAGCGGGCGACGGATGTGCCGGGCGCGTGTGCCGCCGCGTCCAGGCCGGGTGCCACGTTCATCAGCGGCGGCACCAACCTGCTCGACCTGATGAAGCTCGAGATCGAGCGGCCGAGCCATCTGGTGGACATCAGCAGGCTGCCCCTGGCCGATGTCGACGAACTGCAGGACGGCGCACTGCGCATCGGCGCCCAGGCGGCGAACGCGGACGTGGCGGCCGACCCGCGGGTGCGCACCCGGTACCCGGTGTTGACCGAGGCGCTGGTGGCAGGCGCCTCGGGCCAACTGCGCAACAAGGCGTCCATCGGCGGCAACCTGGTGCAGCGCACCCGGTGTCCCTACTTCTACGACACGGCCGCCGGCTGCAACAAGCGGGATCCGGGCTCCGGATGTTCGGCGATCGGCGGGTTCAACCGGATACACGCGGTACTGGGCGCCAGCGACTCCTGCATCGCCACCCACCCCTCGGACATGGCCGTTGCGATGAGCGTGCTGGACGCGCAGATCGAACTGCTCGACGCCGACGGGTTCGCGCACCGCGTCGCCATCTCGGACTTCCATCGCCTGCCGGGTGACACGCCGCACGTCGAGACCGTGCTGCGGCCGGGCGAGATGATCACGGCGGTGCTCCTGCCCCCGCCGCCGCCGGGCCGGCAGCGGTACCGCAAGGTGCGGGACCGGGCGTCCTACGAGTTCGCGCTGGTCTCCGTGGCAGCGATCGTCGCCACGGATCGGGGGACGATCAGCAGCGCCCGCGTGGCGTTCGGCGGTGTGGCGCACAAGCCGTGGCGGTCCGTGGAGGCCGAGGCACTCCTGGCGGGCCGCCCGGCCACGATGGACACCTACCGCGCCGCCGCCGAGACGGCGATGCGCGACGCCGTCGGGCAGGGCCAGAACGACTTCAAGATCGAACTGGCCCGGCGCACGCTCTGCCGCACGCTGGCGCAAGCGGCCCAGGCGAGCTGAGGAGCCCACGATGATCGGACAAGCTCTCAACCGCGTCGACGGCCCGCTGAAGGTCACCGGCCGGGCCACGTACGCCTACGAGCACCGGGACGGTGACCAGCCCCTCTACGGTTTCATCGTCGGGGCGACGATCGGCAGAGGACGTGTCACCGGGATCGACACCACGCGCGCCGACGGCTCTCCCGGGGTGCACCTGGTGATGACCCATCAGAACGCGCCGGCACAGGGTGCCCGCGATCTGTCCATCCCCTTCGAGTACTGGCGCGCCTATCCGACGCTGAGCTCGCCTGATGTCCATCATTTCGGGGAGCCCGTTGCGCTGGTTGTCGCTGCGACGTTCGAGCAGGCCAGAACGGCGGCCAATCTCGTCGATGTCGAGTACGCCGCAGAGGCGGGATCGTACGACTTCGCAGCCTGCCAAGATCAGGCGTACGCGCCGGAGAGCTTGATCTTCGGCATGCCGGCCGACACCGCGGTGGGCGACGTCGATGCCGGGTTCCGAACCGCCGCGGTCCAGGTCGACGAGCGGTACACCACGCCGTACGAGTTCTCCCAGCCGATGGAGCCGCAGGCGTGCCTGGTGGTGCCGCGCGGGGACGACCTGGTCGTGTACACGAGCTGTCAGATCGTCGACGCGGCTCGTGCCTCGGTCGCGGCCACGCTCCAGCTCGACCCGGAGCGGGTTCATGTCGTCACCCCGTACGTCGGCGGGGGTTTCGGTTCCAAGCTGCGGATCCACTACGAGACGATCCTGGCCGCGTTCGCCGCCCGGGCTCTGGACCGGCCGGTCAAGGTGGCGCTCACCCGGCAGCAGGTCTTCAGCTCCGTCAGCGTGCGTCCCACGTCGAGCCAGCGGGTTCGGCTGGGTGCGGAGCGCGACGGTCGGCTGGTCGCGATCGCGCACGACGTCACGATGCACACGAACCGGCACGTGGAGTTCATCGAGCCGACCGCCACCACGACCCGCAGCCTGTACGCCGCGCCCCACCGGTCGACCAGTACCCGGCTGGTTCCGCTCGACGTGCTGCGCGGGGAGGACGTCCGCGCGCCGGGCGAGGCGCCCGGTCTCCTGGTGGTCGAGTCGGCGGTGGACGAGCTGGCCCACGCGCTGAGGATGGACCCGGTCGAGCTGCGGATCCGGAACGAGCCCACCGTCGATCCCGAGCGCGGCGTGCCGTACAGCGACCGGCACCTGGTGGAGTGCCTGCGCGACGGGGCCGACCGGTTCGGCTGGGAGCGGCGCTCGGCCGAGCCCGCACGTCGACGTGATGGGCGGTGGCTGGTCGGTTACGGGGTGGCCGCCGCCATCCGCGTGCACCTGCAAGGTCCGACGAAGGCCGCGGTGCGGCTGGGAGCGGACGGGATCGCCGTCGTCGAGTCGGACATGACCGACATCGGCACGGGGACCTACACGATCCTGACGCAGGTGGCGGCCGAAGGGCTCGGGCTGCCGCCCGATCGGGTGCGGGTCGAGCTCGGCCGTTCCGAGTTCCCGGTCAGCGTGGGCTCCGGCGGATCGTGGGGCGCCGGCAACTCGAGCACCGCTGTCCACCTCGCGTGCACGGCCCTGCGCGAGAAGCTGCTGGCCTCGGCCACCGGCGATGCGCGCTCCCCGCTGCACGGCCTGGATCCGGGAGACGCGGTGTTCTCGGGCGGGAGTGTGAGCGTCGGTGGCGCGTCCGAGGCGCTGGGCGAGATCGTCGCTCGCAACTACCCCGAAGGCGTGGAGGCGGAGGGGGAGACCGTGCTCCTGACGGAGGTGCCGGAGTACGGGGCATACGCGATCCATACCTACGGTGCCCACTTCGCCGAGGTGGGCGTCGACGTCGACACCGCCGAGATCCGGCTCCGGCGGATGCTGGGCGTGTTCTCGGTGGGGCGCGTCCTCAACGCCAAGACGGCGCGCTCGCAGCTGATCGGCGGCATGATCTGGGGTGTGAGCGCGGCCCTCGCGGAAGAGGGGGTCGTGGACATGCGGTCCGGTGCCTTCGTCAACCGGGACCTGGCCCAGTACCTGGTGCCCGTCCACGCCGACATTCCCGAGATCGACGCCGTCATGCTCGACGGGTTCGACGACAAGGCCAACGTCCTCGGTGTGAAGGGACTCGGCGAGCTGGGCATCTGCGGGGCCGGTGCGGCGGTCGCCAACGCGGTGTTCAACGCCACGGGGGTGCGGGTACGTGATTTTCCGATCACTATCGAGAAGGTGCTGCCGGGTCTGCCGCTGATGGAGGTCTGACGGCACGGACGCCGACGTCAGGGGCATGCACGAATGTCGGTGGTGGCTACCGGTGACCGTTCGTTGCTCGTTGTCACGGGTTCGGTCACGAGTACGTCACGTGCGCGCAGTAGCCTGATCACGTGCGTCTCGGTGTGCTTGACGTCGGTTCCAACACCGTCCACCTCCTCGTGGTGGACGCGCATCGTGGTGGCCACCCCACTCCGATGACGTCGGACAAGGTGGAACTGCGGCTGGCGGAGCACCTCGATGCGGCGGGCGCGCTCACCACGGCGGGCGCGGAGGCGCTCGTGGGCGCCGTGCAGCGGGCGAGTGACGCGGCGGCCGAGGCCGGCTGCGCCGACCTGCTCGCGTTCGCCACCTCGGCCCTGCGTGACGCCACGAACTCCTCGGCCGTACTGGCCGAGGTGCGCGACCGGACGGGGGTCTCCCTCGAGGTGCTCCCCGGCGAGGACGAGGCCCGCTACACCTTCCTCGCGGTGCGTCGCTGGTACGGCTGGTCGGCAGGCAGGTTGCTCGTGCTCGACATCGGGGGCGGCTCGCTGGAGCTCGCGGCCGGGCTCGACGAGCACGCCGACGTCGCCGAGTCGCTGCCGATGGGCGCCGGACGGCTCACCCGCCAGTGGTTCCACTCCGACCCGCCGTCCCGCCGCGAGATCGACCGGCTCCGTGAGCACGTCGACGCCCAGCTCGCGCCGGTGGCCCGCAGGCTGCGCCGCGCCGGGGCGCCGGACCTCGCGGTCGGCACGTCCAAGACCTTTCGTTCACTGGCCCGGCTCACCGGCGCGGCACCGTCGAGTGCTGGTCCGCGGGTCCACCGGGTGCTCACGCGGGTGGGGCTGCGGCAGCTGGCCGCGTTCATCACCCGGATGTCCTCCGGCGATCTGGCCGAGCTCGAGGGCGTCAGCCCCAGCCGGTCGCATCAGCTGGTGGCAGGGGCACTCGTCGCCGAGGCGTCGATGCGGGCGTTACAGGTCTCCCAGCTCGAGATCTGCCCGTGGGCGTTGCGGGAAGGTGTCATTCTCCGCAGACTCGACACGCTCGATGGAATGTCCCGTATAGACCGCTCGGCGCAGGAAGCCCCTGGTGGACTTGGTAGCTTGACCGCGTACGAGGCACGGTGGACTGGATGAGTTCCGATACCGACCACCCGCGTCAGCGCACTGTCGCCGAGCTGCTCGCAGAGCACGGCGACACCGGTGCGACCGGTCGTCGTCGTCGCCGTCGGGCCGCTGACGACGTACCGGGTGAGGAGGCTGCGCCGCCGACCCCGTCGAGCAACGGCTCCGGGTCGTTCGCGGCGCAGTGGCAGTCGGCGGAGCCCGACCGGTCGATGCTGCGGGAGCGGGTGCCGGCACCTGCCCAGCCGTCGTCGCACCGGCAGCCGGAGCGGGAGCCGCAGCCGTGGGAGTCCGCGGGCGAGCAGCGCCGGGCGCGGGAGCCGCAGCCCTGGGAGGCCCAGCCGCGCGAGCAGCAGCCGTGGGAGCCCCAGCCGCGCGAGCAGCAGCCGTGGGAGCCCCAGTCTCGCGAACCCCAGCAGCGCGAAGCGCAGTCCCGGGAACCCCTCGCCCGCGAGCCCCGGCCCTGGGAGGCGCAGCCGCGCGAGCCGCAGCCGCGGGAGCCTCGGGTCCGGGAGCCCCAGCCGTGGGAGGCCCAGCCACGGGAGCCGTTGTCGCGGGAGCCCCAGCCGTGGGAGGCGCAGCCGCGCGAGCCGTTGGGGCGCGAGCCGTTGCAGCCCCGGCAGCGCGACCAGCAGCCGTGGCAGGCGGGAGCGCGTGAGCCTCTCTCCCGTGAGCCCCAGGGCCGGGAGTTCCCGCCGCGCGAGCCCCAGCCACAGCCCCAGATCCGGACGCCCCAGCCGCGGGAACCCCAGGTCCAGCCGCGTGAGGGCCGACGGGAGGCCGTGGCGTGGGAGTCTCGGCCCCGCGAGGCACTGGCTCCGCCCGTCCCGAAGCCCGAGCCCGGTCGGGTCGCGCCCCCGGTGCCCCGTCCCGCGGCTCCGGCCACCGGCCGTTCGCCGCTCGACAACCCGGTGCGGGAACACCCCACCCAGAAGATGTCGCCCGTGCGCGACGGCCGTCCCGGGGTGCTCGACCCACTCGCCCCCAGCCGCGCCGCGTCCCGGGGTCCCGGCGGCCCCACCGACCTCGCCCCTCCCGGACGTCCGGAGTATGGCGCTCCCGCCGTCGGCGACCGCGACTCCGACGACGACGGGCCGCCCACGGAGATCGGCATGGCCCCCGTCGGCGCGGAGGACTGGCACCGCGACCGCACCCGCGAACGGCGCGGCGCACCCGCCGACGACGGCGGGCCGCCCACGGAGGCCTCGGCGCCCGTCGACTTCGACGACCATCCGGCCGGGCTCGGGGGCGCCGATCTCGACGACTTCCACGGCGACCAGGACTACCGCGACGACCTGGACGACCAGGAGCCCGGCGAGCAGGACGGCGACCAGGACCAGCGGGGCGGGCGCCGTCAGCGGCCGGGTATGCAGAAGCTGGCCGACTCCGCGGGCCAGGTGTGGGCCGCGGTGGTGGCCCAGTGGATCATCGGCGCCATCGGTGGTGCCGCTCTCTGGGTCGGCTTCCGTTTCCTGTGGCGCAGCCTTCCCGTCGTGGCGCTGGCCGCGGCAGTGCTCGTCACCGTGGGTCTCGTCGTGGTCGTCCGCGCGCTCCTGCGCAACAGCGACCTGCGCACCACGGTGTTCGCGGTGCTCGTCGGCCTGCTTCTGACGGTGTCACCGGCGATTCTCGTGCTCGTGGGGAGATGACGCCCGTGCAGCCCGTGGTCCGGCCGACCGCGCCCGTCGCCCTCTCCACGGCCTCGGTCTACCCGGAGCCGACGGCGGCGGCGTTCGAGCTGGCCGCCGAGCTCGGGTACGACGGCGTGGAGCTGATGGTCTGGTCCGACCCGGTGAGCCAGGACATCGCCGCGGTCGCCCGGCTCGCCGACCGGTACGGCGTGCCCGTGCTGGCCGTGCACGCCCCGTGTCTCGCTGTCACGCAGCGGGTGTGGAACGCCGACCCGATCGTCCGCATCCGGCGCTCGGTGGCCGCGGCGGCCACCCTCGAGGCGCACACCGTCGTGATCCACCCCCCGTTCCGCTGGCAGCGCCGGTACGCGAGGGAGTTCGCCGACGAGGTCGCACGCGCCGGGGAGCACGTCGACGTCGCGCTCGCAGTGGAGAACATGTACCCGGTCGTCCGGTCCGGCGTGCGCACGGTGCCCTACAGCCCGGGGTTCGACCCCACCGCGGTCGGGCACTCGCACTACACGCTCGACCTCTCCCACACTGCGGCAGCGGGCTCCGACGCGCTCGCCATGCTCGACCGGATGGGCGCGGGCCTCACCCACGTCCACCTCGCCGACGGCAGCGGGGCCGCTCGTGACGAGCACCTCGTCCCGGGTCGTGGCACCCAGCCGTGCGCCGAGGTGTGCGAGCGGCTCACCGCCAGCGGATTCGGCGGCGTGGTCGTCGTCGAGGTGAGCACCCGGCGCTGCCGCACCCGCTACGACCGCACCGCGGTGCTGGCCGAGTCGCTGCTGTTCGCCCGGCTGCACCTGCAGCCGACGGCAGGCGCGCGCCGGGTGCCGAAGCCCGCCCGCTCCTCGCGGTAGACGCAGCTCACACCCGCGTCCGCTGTGGCGGGGCGGCCCGCGGTGATAGTTCTGGGAAATGCCCGGTGGAGATTGTCGTCCGATTGCCCGTCCGGGCGTGACCCGGTGACGGCAGGCGCGGACGTCCGGTCGTCGAGCGGCCCGTCGGCCCTGCCGTTCCGCGATGCCACCGCGATCGAGGCCCTCGGGGACGGCCGCTATTCGGCTGAGCTCGGACACGGCTTCGTCCTGGGTCCCAAGGCGCACGGCGGCCTGCTGATGGCGCTGCTGACCAAGGCGGGGCTGGCCAGGCTCGACGGTGACACCCCGGGGGCGGCCCCCGACCCGCTGTCGGTGGCGACGGACTTCCTCCGCGCTCCTGCCCTCGGTCCGGTGGAGCTGACCACCGAGGTGCTCAAGCGGGGCCGCACCACCTCGGTCGTGGCGGTCCGGATGAACCAGGGCGGCACGGCGATGCTGACGGCCACGGTGACCGCCGGCCACCTCCCTGACGACCCACCGCGCTGGACGGACCTGCCCGACCTCCCTGCGGAGCCGCCTGCCGACGCGATCGACCCCGGTGTCGGCGAGGGGCCGATCACGCTGGCCGGCTCCTGCGAACTGAGGCTCGACGCCCGGACGGTGACCTCCCGGCGAGGGGAGACGGGGCGGCCCGTCGTGCGCGGCTGGGCCCGCCCGCGTGGTGAGCCCACGGACGTCCTCTTCGCCGTGCTGGCCGGCGACGTCCTGCCGCCGTCGGTGTTCAACCTGGGCGGCACCCTCGGCTGGGCGCCCACCGTGCAGCTCACCGCTCTGCTGCGGGCGCGCCCCGCGCCGGGCTGGCTGCGGTTGGAGTCGCGGTCGAGCGCCGTCGTGGGGCCGTGGTTCGACGAGGACGTCACCGTGATCGACGCCGCGGGCCGCCTGGTCTGTCAGGCCAGGCAGCTGGCGCTGGCACCGCTCGCCCGCTGACCCGACCCCGGCCCCGGACCGGGCGAAGTGTCCCTGCGGGCTGCAGGGTTACGGTCAGTTCCATGACACGGATCGCTGTGCTCGGTGCGGGGAAGATCGGAGAGGCGCTGCTGGCGGGGCTGCTGGGCGCGGGCCACAGCGCCGAGCAGTTGGTGTTCACCGAACGGCACCCGGAGCGGGCCGCCGACCTCACGGCGCGGCTCGGGGTGGCTGCCGTCGACGTGGCGGGTGCCGCCGAGGTCGCCGACATCGTGGTGGTGGCGGTCAAGCCGCAGGACATCACGCCCGTCCTCGCCGAGCTGTCGCCCGCCCTCCGGCCCGGGAGCCTGGTGGTGTCGCTGTGTGCGGGGCTGCCCACGGCCCTCTTCGAAGGTGCGCTGCCCGCCGGCACGCCCGTGGTCCGGGTCATGCCGAACACCCCGATGCTGGTGGGGGAGGCGATGAGCGCGATCTCTCCGGGCAGCCACGCCACCGACGACCACCTCGCCACGGTGGAGAAGCTGCTCGTGGCGGTCGGCCGCGTCGTCAGGGTGCCCGAGTCACAGCAGGACGCCGTCACGGCCCTCTCCGGTTCGGGACCGGCCTACTTCTTCTTCCTCGTCGAGGCGATGATCGACGCCGGGATCCTGCTCGGCCTGCCCCGGGCGGTGGCCGCCGACCTGATCGTCCAGTCGGCGTTCGGGGCGGCCCGGATGTTGCGCGAGTCGAACGACCACCCGGTGATCCTGCGGGAGGCCGTCACCTCTCCGGCCGGCACGACGATCGCCGCGATCCGCGAGCTGGAGCGCCACGGGGTGCGAGCGGCCCTCATCGCTGCGATCGAGGCCGCGCACGACCGGTCCGTCGAGCTGGGCCGAGCGGCGGAGCAACGCTGATCATTCGTCCGGGGAGCGGCCCGCGGGCAGCGCTGACCCTTCGGACGGGCCTGGAGCCCGAACGGCCTAGTGATGTCACCCTGACGCGGGGCTGAATTCCGCAACGGAGTGCCCTGGGGGTGTCGAAGCCGTCACACCGGCACCGCTAAGCTCACGGGGAACATCTGGAGCCGTACCCGGCCGCAGCCGGGGACGTCCGGTGCGACCACGAAAGCGGTGATCGGATGCCGTCCGAGCCCCCTGAGATCCACCTCGCGCAGGTGCAATTCCTGACGGTGGCCGAGGTCGCGGCGATGATGCGGGTCTCGAAGATGACGGTGTACCGCCTGGTGCACGGTGGGGACCTGCCTGCCGCACGTGTCGGCCGTTCCTTCCGGGTGCCCAAGCGAGCGGTCGAGGAGTACCTCCGCACCGCCTACTTCGACGCAGGCTGAAGCCGTCGGAGCACCGTTCACCGCCCGGCGGGCGCGGAGCAGTGGGAACTGCCCGGTAGAGTGGGCCCCCGGTCATCGCCCGGTCAGACGCGCGCTCGTCGCGCGATAGCCGGCCGGGCACATCACCGCACACCAGTGGCTCGTCGCGGGCCGCTCCACGACCAGGAAGGGTCGCCACGCATGGGTTCAGTCATCAAGAAGCGCCGCAAGCGGATGTCGAAGAAGAAGCACCGCAAGCTTCTGCGCAAGACCCGCGTGCAGCGTCGCAAGCTCGGCAAGTGACGGCAGCGGCCGGCGCCTTGTCGCCGGCCGCGCTGCGGTTCACCCTGCCGAGGTACGAAGTTCGCCCGGCCCGGTGGGCCCGCTCACCTCACACCCTGCGCGGCCCCAGGGGGTCTAGCATCGGTCACTCGATGCATCCGACCGTATTCCTGGGGTAGAGCCATGACGCCTTCCGTCGTGCTCGTCACGGGGGTGAGCCGCTTTCTGGGTGGCCACCTCGCTGCCCGTCTGGCGGCGAACCCCGCGATCGAGCGCGTACTGGCCGTAGACACCGTGCCACCCCCGCGCGATCTGCTACGCCGGATGGGCCGTGCCGAGTTCGTGCGCGCCGACATCCGCAACCCCCTGATCGCGAAGGTCATCTCCACCGCGTCGGTCGACACCGTCGTCCACGCGTCGCTCTCGGCCAACCCCGGCTCGTCCGGCGGCCGCACGGCGATGAAGGAGATGAACGTCATCGGCACGATGCAGCTTCTCGCTGCGTGCCAGAAGGCGCCGTCCGTCCGCCGGATGGTGCTCAAGTCCACCACCGCCGTGTACGGCTCCAGCTCGCGCGACCCGGCCATCTTCGACGAGTCCATGACACCGAAGGACCTCCCGTCCGGCGGTTACGCCAAGGACGCCGCCGAGATCGAGGGCTACCTGCGCGGGTTCGCCCGCCGCCGTCCCGACGTGTCGGTCACGGTCCTGCGGTTCTCCAACTTCATCGGGCCGCGCATCGACACGGTGTTCACGCGCTACTTCGCGCTGCCCGTGGTCCCCACCGTGCTCGGCTACGACGCACGCGTGCAGTTGCTGCACGAGGAGGACGCGCTCGCCGTGCTCGAGCGCGCGGCCAGCGAGGAGATCCCCGGGGTCTTCAACGTCGCAGCCGACGGTGTGCTGCTGCTGTCGCAGGCCATCCGCCGGGCCGGCCGCATCCCCGTGCCCGTACCCAGCGCCGCGGTCGGGCCCGTCAGCCGCGTCTTCCGCGGTGCCCGCCTGGTCGACTTCTCCCCGGAGCAGATGCGCCTGCTCAACTTCGGCCGGGTGGTCGACAACGGCAGGCTCCGGCGCCAGTTCGGCTTCAGCCCGCGCTGGACCACCGTGCAGGCCTTCGACGACTACGTGCGCGGCCGAGCGCTGCGTCCGGTGATCGGTCCGCAGCAGGTGGAGTCGCTGGAACGGCGGCTTCTCGGTGCGGCGAGGGCGTTGCGATGACGCAGCGCCGCACAACCGAGACAGCACCAGCAGGCACATCACCAGCAGGGGAGGGCGCCGTGTCCGAGGCCCGCATCATCCCTCTGCACGTCGACGACGAGGGCCATCCGCAGTGGCGTTCCGGCGGGCAGACGAACGGCCATACGAACGGCCACACGAACGGTCACTCCCGGCCGGCCGCCACGGACGTCGGCACGGACTTCGGCTCCGGGGCCGAGCCGGGGGCCGAGGCCACCCCACCGGCGTGGGAGGAGGCGCTCACCGAGTCGCTCGCGTTCCTGCGGCGGCGGTTCTCCGGGGACTACGCGGTGGACGACTTCGGGTTCGACGCCGACCTCACCGACAACCTGCTGCTCCCCGCGCTGCGGCCGCTGTACCAGAAGTGGTTCCGCGTGGAGACGATCGGCATGCGGAACGTCCCGGACAGCGGTGGGGCGCTCGTCGTGTCCAACCACTCGGGCACGCTGCCGCTCGACGCGTTGATGACGGCGGTTGCCCTGCACGACGACCACCCGGCCCGGCGGCACCTGCGCATGCTCGGCGCCGACTTCATGTTCCGGTTGCCGGTGGCGGGCTCGCTCGCCCGCAAGCAGGGCAGCACGCTGGCGTGCACCCCGGACGCGGAACGGCTGATGTCGGCAGGCGAGCTCGTCGGAGTGTGGCCGGAGGGCTTCAAGGGCGTCGGCAAGCCGTTCCGGGACCGGTACAAGCTGCAGCGCTTCGGCCGGGGCGGCTTCGTGTCGGCCGCGCTCCGCACCGGCGTGCCGATCATCCCGTGCTCCATCGTGGGTGCGGAGGAGACCTATCCGAAGATCGGTGACCTGAAGCCGCTGGCCCGGCTGTTCGGGGCGCCGTACTTCCCGGTGACGCCGCTGTTCCCGCTGCTGGGCCCGCTCGGGCTGATCCCGCTGCCGTCGAAGTGGTACATCGAGTTCGGCGAGCCGATCCACACCGACTCGATCGGAGCGGCCGAGGCGGACGACCCGATGACGGTGTTCAACCTGACCGACCAGGTGCGCGAGACCATCCAGCACACCCTCTACCGGTTGCTGAGCCAGCGGCGCAACGCGTTCCTCGGGTAGGGCGCGCGCCGGCCGTCAGCGCTTGCGGGCCGCCAGGCCGGCGGCCACCGCCCCGGCGATGGCTCCCGCGCCGATCACGGACGGCACGCCGATCCGCGCGGCCTTGCGGCCGGTGCGGAAGTCCCGGATCTGCCAGCCCCGTTCCTTGGCGACGTCCCGGAGTTCGGAGTCGGGGTTGACGGCCACCGCCGTGCCGACGGCGGAGAGCATCGGCACGTCGTTGACGGAGTCGGAGTAGGCCGTGCAGCGGCGCAGGTCGAGGCCTTCCGTGACGGCCAGCGCGCGCACCGCATGGGCCTTGGCGGGCCCGTGGAGGATCTCGCCGACCAGGCGCCCGGTGTACTTCCCGTCGACGCTCTCGGCCACCGTGCCGAGGGCGCCGGTGAGCCCCAGCCTCCGCGCGATGATCAGGGCCAGCTCGACGGGCGTGGCGGTGACGAGCCAGACCCGCTGCCCGGCGTCGAGGTGCATCTGGGCGAGCGCGCGCGTGCCGGCCCAGATCCGGTCGGCCATCAGCTCGTCGTAGATCTCCTCTCCCAGTTCGGTGATCTCCGATACCGTGCGGCCCGCCACGAAGGACAGCGCGGTGTCGCGCCCCGTGGTGGTGGAGTACGTGGTCTCGCGGCCGCCGATCCGGAACTTGATCTGCTGCCACGCGAACCCCGCGAGGTCGGCGGTGGTGAAGAACTTCCGCGCGGCCAGACCACGCGCGAAGTGGAAGATCGATGCGCCGACCATCATCGTGTTGTCGACGTCGAAGAAGGCGGCCGCGGTGAGGTCGGTCATCGGGACGTCGGCGGGGCCGCTGTCGCCTGCCGCCACAGCGGCGGCCGCCGCGGCCTCACCGGCACGTACCGCCGGATCGGACGAGGTGGCAGCTTCGAGCACGCCCGGAGCCTCCGTGGCGCCCGTGAGCTCACCGGAGCCCGTGGGCGAGAGGGGCTCGCCGGGCTCTTCTTCTCCAACCACCTACGGGCCTCCGGATGCGGATCGGGTCCCTGCCACCCTACTGGCGGGTCCGGTCGGACGGTGCGTTTCGGGCGGCGTGAGGGACGACGAGACCGCCGCGGAAGATGATCTCCGCGGCGGTCTCGGGTCCGGTCTCCGGTCGCTCGATGTCAGCCGATGGTGATCCCCGGCAGCCCCGGAAGCAGCGGGGGCAGCGTGATCTGGGGCAGGAACGACGGCGGGGCATCGTCGTCGTTCTGGTTGTTGTTCGGCGTCCTCGGCCTCGTGGCGCTGGACGTGTCGTCCTCGTCCGAGCCCTCTTCCTGCGAACGGCCGTCGAGCGGTGACCCGTCGAGGTCGATGTCGGGCAGCAGCGCGGGCGGCTCGCCCGGGCCCGGAGTGCTGCTCACCGCGCTGGACGACGGGTCCTCGGACCCAGCCGGCGAGGTGGAGTCCGAGCTGCGCTGCCTCGAGCGCTGCTCCTCGTCGCTGGTGGAGCCCGCCTTCGTGGACTCCGGATCGGCCGGCCGAGGCGCACACGCGCCCTTGGCCGGAAGCGGGCCCAGGTCGTCGGCGCCGGAGGAGATCTCCGAGCAGGACGAGCGTGCGGTCAGCGCCTCGGTACGCCCGACGAGCCGATCCAGCAGGTCGATGGCCCCGTCGGCGTCGGCCGCGGCGGGCACCGGCAGTTCGGGACGAAGCGAGCTGAGCCGCTCCACCTGCGTCGAGGCCCACGTGCGGAGGTCACCGATCGCGGCCGGGTCACCACCGGTGTCGTCGGTGGCGAGCAGGATGCGTGAGCCCTCGCCCGTCGCCGCATCGAACTCCTGGATCGCGGACGCGACCAACTGGGGGCCGACGGGGGCCTGCGGGTTCTGCCCGACCATCTTCTCCACCTCGTCGAGCCTCGTGGAGGCGATGTCGAGGTGACGACGGGCCTTTGCCGCGTTGTCGAAGGTCAGTGCGAGACCTGCCGACTCGGCGACCCGCTTGAGCGCGTACAGGTTGTCGCCGGGCAGCGCGTTGCGGCTGGCGAAGATCCCGCCACTGGCGATCGCGAGCAGCATGACCATCGCCGCGGTGCCGACGAGCACCGCGCGGCGGCGCAGACCGCTCGCTGCGGGCCTGCGCGAGGCGCGGGACCTGCCTGCCGGCCGGTTCGGCGTGCTGTGCCGCGCGCCGTGCCGTCCGGGACGAGTGGCTGCGGTGGTGGTGGGAGCCTCCACCGCGGTGGTGGCCACCTCGGTGGCGGCGTCGGTCGCCTCGTCGGGCCGACCGGCGTAGGCCGCCATCTTGCCGGTGACGGCGGAGGCGTTGGCCTCCTCCTGCACCGGGAAGGCGGGCTCGAGGATCCGGCCCAGCGGAGCGGTCTGCTCCTCCGCCGACTGTGGTGGGACGGGTGGACGGGAACCGCTTCCGTGCCGGTCGCTCTGCTCCGCGGCGAGCATGGCCATGAGCCGCTGCTTCGCACGCGCCTTGGCGTCCGGGTCCGGCGCGAAGGCCGCGCCATGGGACCGCAGCATCGCCACGATCTCCAGTTCCCGGGCGAGGTCGTCGTCGTCCGCGAAGGAGGGGGGTAGCCCCTGCTCCACGGCGGCGGCGAACCGCTCTGCGTCCTTGCCCTGTCCGGCGGGCATGTTGGCCGTCCTCACTGCATCCCTGCGCTGTCAGTCTGCGCGCCGTGGTGGTGCGTGGCGCGACGTTCAGCAGTACAACGAGCCCTGGGGCAGCCGGATACGGGGTTGAGACCGTTCACCGCATTGAGTCGTTCATTCGCCGCACCTGTAACGCTCTGGCTGCGGAGCGCGATAAGGCGTCCATTCATCGGAGGCCCTCCGGTAGCAACTGGGCGAGCCGGCGGACCGCCCGGTGCTGAAGAGCCTTGACGGCTCCCTCGTTGCGATCCATCATCTCGGCCGTTTCGGCCACCGACAGCCCCTGCAGGAACCGCAGCTGGATGCACTCCTGCTGGTCGGGGTTGAGCTTGCGGACGCACCGCAGCAGCTCCTCGTTGGTGGCGCCGTCCAACACCTGCTGCTCGGGCCCGTTGGTGCTGGGCGAGAGCTCGATGATCTCGTTGGTGGTCTGCTCCAGCCGGTAGCGGCTGGACTTCACGTGATCGAAGATCAGGTTCCGGGCGATCGTGACGAACCAGGCGCCGATGTCCCGGCCCTGGTAGCTCACGGAGCTGATCCGCCGCAGCGCGCGGACGAACGTCTCCTGCGTGATGTCCTCGGCGAGCGTGCGGTCGCCCATCCGGAAGAGCACGTAGCGGAAGACGACGTCGTAGTACCGGTCGAACAGCTCGCCGAAGGCGACCATGTCGCCGTTCTGGGACGCCTTGACCAGCGCCCAGGCCCCACCCTCCTCGGGGTGGTCCGGTTCCGCGTGACGCGCGCTCGCGGTCACGGCGTCGTCCGTGCCGTCGGTGTCGTCAGGGGACTCGGCACCGCGATCGTGCGGAGCCGAGTGTCCGGAGGGAGCCCGGTGGGCACCGGACGGCGCCGGTTCCTCCGAGGTGTAGGGCCGTTGGCGGGGGAGCGGCGGGCCGCCGGCTGGTGCCGGCCGTGTCGACCTGGGGGGAGCGCCGACGCGGGGAGCGGTGGTCGGGGGCATTTCTACCTCTCCAGCCGCCGGGGGACGGGCGGTCTGAGTGGGGAGCAGCCGGGGCTGACGCGAGGACCGGGTCATGACTCCCGGCTGGCCCTGTAGCCGTGAGGGACAGGACCCCGCGGAACGTTCCGCGGTGCGCTGGCGGCAACAGTTCTCATGCCACTCCCTTGGGTGAGTCTCGCGGCGATCACAGAGTGTCGGGACGTCGAGTCGGGTGTAGCGGCGGAGCATACGACCGGTGCAGTGTGGCGAAGCACGCACCACCGCTCGCCGTAGGTGCGTTCCGGTGAGCGGCCAACTACCCGCGGTCAGTGTCACAGGCAAGTGCGTGTCGGCTCTCGACTCGCCTCGGGCATTTGCGACGAGCGTCCTCGTCGCCGCGCCGCGCGGTTCTGCCAGACTTCCCGGAGGCCCACCCGCCCGCCGCGCCGACCCCTGGAGAACTGTGCACAGCTCGAGCCACCTCCCCGAGGAGCGGACGAACGCCCACGTGGCCGATCTGGTGACCCGGGCGGCGGCCCGGGTCCCCGAGCACACGGCGATAGTGGACGTGACCAGCGGAATCACCCTCACCTGGGCCGAGCTGGACGGCGCCGTCTCCGCGGAGGCCGCCCGCCTCCGCGGCACCGGCGTCGCGTCGGGGGACCGCGTGCTGGTCCGGCTCGGGAACGGAGCCGGATTCTGCGTGGCCGTGCTGGGAGCGCTCCGGGCAGGCGCCGTGGCCGTGCCGTTCGGCCCGATCGGCGTGGCGAGGGAGCTCCAGGTCGTGCTCGCCGACTGCAGTCCGGCCGTCGTGGTGGCTGCGGAGAGTGACGAAACCGCGCGTTCCTGTGCGGCCGGAACCAGCGCGCAGGTGATCGCTCCGCCCGATCTCGGAGCGCGTGCCGACGCACCGCTGACAGGCGCGGGTGGAGGCGAGGACCTCGCCCTGCTCGTCTACACGTCGGGCACGACGGGCAGCCCGCGCGGCGTCCGGCTCTCGCACCGCGCGCTGCTCGCCAACCGGGAGCAGACCGCCGCGCTGCGGCCTGCGCCGGTGATCCCCGTCGACCGCGTGCTGCTGTCGCTGCCCCTGTTCCACATCTTCGGCCTGGCCGCAGGATTCCTGCAGGTCTGCTGGGCGGGGGCCACCGTCGTCCTCGTGGAGCGGTTCGAGCCCGCTCACATCGCCGAGGTGCTCGTCGAGCACCGGGTGAGCGGGCTGGCCGGTGTCCCGTCGATGTTCCGCTCGCTGCTCGACCTCCCGCCCGACGAGCTGCGCGCCGCCACCGCAGGCGTCCGGCTGTGCACCTCGGGCGGCGCGCCGCTGCCTGCGGAGTGGTTCGCCGCCTTCCGGGAGGCCACCGGGCTGACCATCGTCGAGGGGTACGGCCTCACCGAGGCGGGCCCCGTGCTGACCACCACCGCGGTCGACAGCGTCGGCAAGCCCGGCTCCGTCGGGCGTGCGCTGCCCGGCGTCGAGCTGCGGCTCGTCGACAGGGAGGGCGTGCCGCTCGGCGGTGCTCCCGGACCGGACGCCGAGCCTCTCGACGAAGCGGACGAGCCCGACGGCGACCTCGACCTCGAGCTGGGGCTCGACGGCGACGTCTTCGACGCGCACGACACCGGGATGGTCGCCGTGCGCGGGCCCAACCTGTTCTCCGGGTACTGGCCCGACGGTGCGGGCGGCCCGGACGACGAGGGCTGGTTCCGTACGGCCGACGTCGGCTTCCTGGACGCCGACGGCGACCTGCACCTCGTCGACCGCTCGTCCGACGTCGTGATCGTCAACGGCTTCAACGTCTACCCGCGTGAGGTGGAGCAGGTGCTCATGGAGCTGCCGGGGGTGGCGGAGGGCGCGGTCGTCGGGGTGCCGGACGACCGCACCGGTGAGGCGGTGAAGGCGGTGGTCGTGCCGGCCCCCGGCGCCGAGCTGACCGAGGAGGACGTGCGCGTGCACTGCGTCGAGCGGCTGGCCCGGTTCAAGGTCCCCACGGTCATCGAGTTCACCGACGCGCTGCCGAGGACGCCCACCGGCAAGGTGGCCAGGCGGCAGCTGGCGGGGCAGTCGTGACGGCCGCGGACCACGGCGTCCCGCCGAAGGTCGTCGTGTACACGCGGGTGGGGTGCTCGTTCTGCGCCAAGGCGGAGGCCGACGTGGAGCGGATCTGCGGGGAGCTCGGTCACGGCTGGACGGCGGTCGACGTGGACTCCGACGCCGACCTGCGCGAGGAGTACGGCGACCGCGTCCCGGTGATCATGATCGACGGCCGGGAGCACGGGTTCTGGCGTGTCGAGGAGGCGCGTTTCCGGGCGGCGCTCGCCTGACCCGCCGGGGACGTCCCCAGATCGTCATATTTCGAGGGTCAACCCGGCCGGTCACGGGGTGAGACTGCTTTTGTGAGTACAACGACCGCGGCGCTCCCCGAGTCAGCCCCGCCCACGCCGTCCGCCATCTCCCGTGGGTTCGCCGCACTGCTCGGGGTGCTGGCCGTGGCCGCCGCCGTCGGCTCCGGGCACCTGGTGGCCGGCGTGGTCTCGCCGGGGTCGTCGCCGTACCTGGCGGTCGGCGACACCGTGATCCGCTTCGCCCCGCAGTTCCTCACCGAGTTCGCCAAGAACACCTTCGGCACGGCCGACAAGTCCGTACTCCTGGCGGGCATGGCCGTGGTCATGCTCGTGGTGGCGGCGGTCGCCGGCCTGGCCTCGCGCCGCAGCCACACCCCCGGAGTCGTCGTGGTCAGCGTGCTGGGCCTGCTGGGCCTGCTCGCGGTGGCCACGTCACCGACCTTCGCCGTGCTCGACGTCCTCGCCCCGCTCGCGTCGCTCGGCGTCGGCCTCACGGTGTTCCGCAGGCTGCACGCGCTCGCACTGCGGACCCGGACGGCGCCGGACGAGCCGGTGACCGCAGGCGGGGTGTCGCGGCGCACGGTGCTCATCGGTTCGTCGGCCGCCGTGGGCGTGGCGTCCATCGGAGCGGCCGTCGGAGGTCAGCTGCTCGGCCGCGGCGTCGTCGACTCGCGCCAGGGGGTGACGGCCCGGCTCGCGGCGGCCCGGCTGACCGAGCGCGCGCCCGCGATCCCGGCGAGCGCGGCGTTCCCGCAACTGGGCACCCCGACGTTCCTCACCGGGAACCCGGACTTCTACCGGATCGACGTGGCACTGCGGATCCCCCAGCAGACCGCGGAGGAGTGGTCCATGCGCATCCACGGCATGGTCGACAAGGAGATCGTGCTGAAGTTCGACGACCTGTTCGCCCGCCCGCTCGTCGAGCGCACGATCACGATGACCTGCGTCTCCAACCCCGTCGGCGGCAACCTGATCTCGACGGCGAACTTCATCGGCGTGGACCTGCGCGACATCCTGCTGGAGGCGGGCGTGCGGCCGGGAGCCGACCAGCTGTTCTCCACCAGCGTCGACGGCTTCACCGTCGGCACCCCCACATCCGTGGTGATGGAGCAGGGCCGGGGCGCGATGCTGGCGATCGGTATGAACGGGGAGGCGCTGCCGCCGGAGCACGGATTCCCCGTGCGCATGGTCGTCCCCGGCCTCTACGGCTACGTCTCGGCCACCAAGTGGATCTCCGATATGGAGGTCACCACCTTCGGGGCCGACCAGAGCTACTGGGTGGACCGCGGGTGGGCGGTGCAGGGCCCGATCAAGACGGAGGCGCGGATCGACGTGCCGAACGGGTACGCGACGGTGTCGGCAGGCCGGGTCACGGTGGCCGGCATCGCGTGGTCGCAGCCGACCGGGATCGGCAAGGTCGAGGTGCGGATGGACGGCGGTGCCTGGCAGCAGGCCGAGCTCGCCACCGACGTCAGTGGGGACACCTGGCGGATGTGGCGCACGGACTTCCAGCTCGCGCCGGGCAGCCACACCGTGCAGGCGCGTGCCACCGACGCGGCGGGCCGCACCCAGACGGAGGCGAGTGCCGACGTCGTGCCGGACGGGGCGACGGGCTGGCCTGCGACGATCTTCACCGTGTCCTGATCCGGGCCTGATCCGGGCCTGATCCGTGGCCTGATCGGCTGTTCCGGCCGGTGCCGGCGGCCGAACGCCGTCAGCCGCCCCGAACGCGCCGCTCGACGTATCCGGAGGCGGGCGTGTCACCGAAGACGTGCACCACCTCCGGCGTGGCACCGGCGTCGTGGTGACATGTTCCGACCCACCGGGACGTGTCCGAGGAGGAACACCCGTGCGAAAGATCCCGCGCCTGGCCACCGTCGGTGCCACGGCGGCACTGGCCGTGGCACTGGGGGCGTGCAGCGGTTCCCCGGCGCCTCCCAGCAGCCCGCCTGCGGGCGCTCCTGCCGCCGCGCCGACCTCCGCCGCGCCGGGCGCGCCCCCCGCCGACGACGGCGTCACCACCCCGGCGGAGGTGTTCGGCCCCGGCTGCGCGTCGCTGCCGCAGGGAGACGCACCCGGTTCCGCGGCCCGCACCGCCGATCAGCCGGTGGTCACCGCCATCGCCACCAACCCGCAGCTGACCACCCTGGTGAGCGCGATCGGGGCGGTGCCCGGTCTGGCCGATGCGCTGAACGCACAGAAGGCGATCACCCTCTTCGCTCCGTCCAACGCCGCGTTCGACCAGGCGAAGGCCACCATGGGTGACCAGGCGTTCACCGAGTTGCTCGCCGACCCGCAGCAGCTCGCGACCCTGCTGTCCTACTACGTGGTCCCGCGGCGCTACGACGCAGCAGGCCTGGTGGCCGCGGGGCGGACCACCGAGCTCGCCGGCGGCGAGGTCACGATCGGCGGCGCCGCCGCCGCGCCGACCGTGACCAGCGGGGACGGCACACAGGCCGCGGTCGTCTGCGGCAACCTCCCGACGGCGAACGCCACCGTCTTCGTGGTCGACCGGGTGCTCCGGCCGGCCGGCTGAGCCCCGTTGAGCGTCGCGGAGGGGACGGTCCCGATCATCGGGGCCGGTCGGCCCACCGTTCGCGGCGCGCACGATGAGCGGGCGTCGCCAGGCGACCACCGGTCGTGGTCGGGGAACTACCCGGCCGAGCACGATCTCGTTCAAGATCGCAACTTTGTGCGTGCCTTCACAAGCGACTACCGTGTATTCCAGTCGCCGTCAACGCCCGATCCCGGGGTTACTCGGCCGGGTGCACTCGGCTCCGTGGGGTGTGTGGTTCGGGTCGCCCGTGACGCAGCAAAATCCGAGTACAGCACCATCGAGGAGACGTGAGCGTGACGAAGCCGCCGCAGGCCGGCTCCGAGGACGCGGCCGCCGCGAGCCTGCGGTCCATCCCCGAGGCCAGTGTCGCCCGGCTCGCCGTCTACCTCCGGATGCTCGGTGAGCTCGCCGAGCAGGGTTCCGAGACCGTGTCGAGCGACGAGCTCGCCGCCGCCACCGGGGTGAACCCGGCCAAGCTGCGCAAGGACCTCTCCTACATCGGCTCCTACGGCATCCGCGGGGTCGGCTACGAGATCGCCGCACTGGTCCGGCAGCTCGAGCGCACGCTCGGGCTGGACCACCTGCAGGCCGTCGCGCTGGTCGGAGTGGGCAACCTGGGCCACGCGCTGGCCGGCTACGGCGGCTTCGGGGGGCGCGGCTTCCCGGTCACGGCACTGTTCGATGTGGACCCCGACCTGGTCGGGATCCACATCAACGGCATCATCGTCGAGCACGTCCGGTCGATCCCGGAGATCTGCTCCGAGCGCGGGGTCACCATCGGCATGATCGCCACCCCCGGCCCCGCGGCCCAGGGCGTGTGCGACCTGCTCGTCGGCAGCGGCGTCCGCTGCATCCTCAACTTCGCCCCGGTGGTGCTCCAGGTGCCACCGGAGGTCGAGGTACGCAAGGTCGACCTCGCGGTCGAGCTGCAGATCCTGGCGTTCCACGTGGCACGCAAACACCTGGCCGGTCAGGACACGGCCACGCTCGACAGCCGCGTCAACGGACACGCGGCGAACGGTTCCGGAGGCATGCTCCCGTGAGCGTCTTGGTTGTTGGTCTGTCGCACCGCAGCGCTCCGGTGGAGGTGCTGGAACGAGCCGCCGTGGTGGCCGACGAGGTACCGAAGCTGCTCGACGAGATGCTGCACGGCACGCACGTGTCAGAGGCCGTGCTGCTGTCCACGTGCAACCGCATCGAGGTCTACGCGGTCGTGGACGCCTTCCACGGTGGTCTCGCCGACGTTTCCGGGGTGCTCAGCAGGCACGCCGCGATGCCGCTGGCCGAGTTCACCGAGCACGTCTACGTCCACTACGCGGGCTCCGCCGTGCAGCACCTGTTCGCCGTGTCCTCCGGGCTCGACTCGATGGTGGTCGGCGAGGCCCAGATCCTCGGCCAGCTGCGCAGCGCGTACGCCGCCGCCGACGAGGCGGGCACCGTCGGCCGTGTGCTCCACGAGCTCGCCCAGCAGGCACTGCGCGTGGGCAAGCGGGTGCACGCGAGCACCGGCATCGACGCCGCGGGCGCCTCCGTCGTCTCCGAGGCACTCGCCGACGCGGCCGCCGCCCTCGGCGGGAGCCTGGAGGGCCGCCGGGCCGTCGTCGTCGGTGCCGGAGCGATGGGAGCGCTGGCCTCCGCCCACCTGCGGCGCGCGGGCGCGGCCGAGATCGTGGTGCTGAACCGCTCGCCGGAGCGCGCCGCCCGCCTCGTGGAGAACACCGTCACGCAGGGCACCCCGGCGCGCTCGGCAGGCCTGGACGCGCTGGCCGCCGAGCTGGTGTCCGCCGACCTGATGGTCGCGTGCACCGGCGCCGTCGGCACCGTGGTCGACCAGGCCACCGTGGCCGCCGCCGTGGCGGGCCGGGCCGCCCGCCCGCTCGCCGTCTGCGACCTCGGCCTGCCCCGCGACGTCGAGGCCGGCGTCGCCGCGCTCCCCGGCGTCACCCTCATCGACCTGATCGCGCTGCAGCGCAGGCTCTCGTCCGACGCGCGCGGCGCCGCCGTCGCCGCGGCACAGGAGCTCGTGGCCGAGGAGGCGCAGGCCTACCTCGCCGCCCAGCGCTCGGCCGAGGTCACCCCCACCGTCACGGCGCTGCGCCGCCGCGCGTCCGACGTGATCGACGCCGAGCTGCTGCGGCTCGACTCCCGCCTGCCCGATCTGGACACCCGCGTGCGCGAGGAGTTCACCAGGAGCGTCCGGCGCGTCGTCGACAAGCTCCTGCACACGCCGACCGTGCAGGTGAAGCGCCTGGCCGAGGGCCCGGACGGCGACAGCTACGCCGCTGCGCTGCGCGCCCTGTTCGAGCTCGACCCGCAGACCACGGCGGCCGTGGCCATCCAGCGCAGCGGCGACGTGATCGCCGCGCTGGAGGCCCGGTCCGACAACCCAGGACCGGAGGAGTCGATCCGATGACCCTTCGCATCGGTACCCGCCCCAGCGCGCTCGCCATGGCCCAGGCGGGCCTGGTCGCCGAGCGGCTGCGCGCGGCGGGGATGCCGGCCGAGCTGGTCGAGGTGGCCACCACCGGCGACCGCTCCAGCGCACCCGTCGCCGAACTCGGCGTCGGCGTGTTCGTCTCGGCGCTGCGCGAAGCGCTGGCGCGTGGCGAGGTCGACGTCGCGGTGCACTCCTTCAAGGACCTGCCCACCGCGCCCGATCCGCGCCTGCACCTGGCGGCCGTGCCGCCTCGGGAGGACCCCCGCGACGCGCTGGTCGCCCGCGACGGGATGGTGCTCGGCGAGCTGCCCCCCGGCGCCACGGTCGGCACCGGGGCGGCCCGGCGGCGGGCGCAGCTGAACGCGCTCGGCCTCGGGCTCCGGGTCGTCCCGATCCGGGGCAACGTGGACACCCGGATCGCCAAGGTCCGCTCCGGTGAGCTCGACGCCGTGGTGGTGGCCGCGGCCGGGCTGCGCAGGCTGGGCCGGATCGACGAGGCCACCGAACTGCTCGACCCGCTGCAGATGCTGCCCGCCCCCGCCCAGGGTGCGCTGGCGATCGAGTGCCGGGCCGATGCGCTGGAGTTGGGTCGTGCGCTCGCGCTGGCGCTCGACGACGAGTTCACCCGGGCCGCCGTCACCGCCGAGCGTTCGGTGCTGGCCAGCCTGGAGGCAGGATGCAGCGCGCCGGTCGGCGCGCTGGCAGACGTGGTGTCCGACTGGGAACCGATCTCCGGCTCTGCCGGGGGGGACGACGAGGGACGCGTGGTCGACCGCGTGTTGCTGCGCGCCATCGTCGGCACGACCGACGGGGCGCTGCTTCGCGCCTCCGTCACCGGAAACTTGGACGACGCCGAGAAGCTCGGGGCGGCCCTGGCCGTCGAGCTTCTCGACATGGGGGGCCCCGCAGCCCTCGGAGAACCGCTGGATCGGGAGATCTGATGAACCGAGCACCGAGTACCCCAGGACGGGTCGCGTTCGTGGGCAGTGGCCCCGGCGATCCCGGCCTGCTGACCATCCGCGCGCGGGAGGCCATCGCGAACGCGCCGCTGATCGTCACCGATCCGGACGTTCCCGAGGCGATCCTGGCGCTGGTCGCCGACGGAGCCGAGGTCCGGCCCGCGGTCGGCCAGCCCGCCGACGTCGCGCGCGACCTGGTCGCCGAGGCCCGCTCCGGCCGCACCGTCACGAGGCTGGTCAGCGGCGACCCGCTGACCGTCGACTCGGTGGTGCAGGAGGCCATCGCGGTGGCCGGCGCCCAGGTGGCGTTCGACGTCGTGCCCGGTGTGCCTGCCGGCACGGCCGTGCCCGCCTACGCCGGCGTGCCGCTGGGCTCTGCGCACATCGAGGCAGACGTCCGCTCCGGTGTCGACTGGGCCCGGCTGGCCGCCGCCCCGGGCACGCTGGTGCTGCACGCCTCGCCGTCGCACCTGTCCGAGGTGGTGAGCTCCCTCACCGAGCACGGTCTCGCCGCGCAGACGCCGGTCGCGGTCACCGCGAGCGGCACCACCACGACGCAGAAGTCGGTGCAGGCCACCCTCGCCACCATGGCGTCGGAGGCATCCGACCTCGAGGGCCCGCTGGTCGTCACCGTCGGCGCCGAGGTGGGGCTGCGCAACGAGCTGTCCTGGTGGGAGTCCCGCGCGCTGTACGGGTGGCGCGTGCTGGTGCCCCGCACCAAGGACCAGGCGGGCGCGATGAGCGACCGGCTGGCCGTGCACGGCGCCACCGCCGAGGAGGTGCCGACGATCGCCGTCGAGCCCCCGCGCTCGCCCACGCAGATGGAGCGGGCGGTCAAGGGCCTGGTCGACGGGCGCTACCAGTGGGTGGTGTTCACCTCCACCAACGCCGTCCGCGCGGTGTGGGAGAAGTTCGCCGAGTTCGGTCTCGACGCCCGCGCCTTCTCCGGCGTCAAGATCGCCTGTGTCGGCGCGGCCACCGCCGAGAAGGTGCGCAGCTTCGGCATCGTGCCCGAACTGGTGCCGTCGGCCGAGGAGTCGCAGGAGTCCTCGTCGGAGGGACTGCTGGGAATCTTCCCGCCCTACGACGACATCCTCGACCCGGTCGACCGCGTGCTCCTGCCCCGCGCCGACATCGCCACCGAGACGCTCGCCGCCGGGCTGCGCGACCGGGGCTGGGAGATCGACGACGTCACCGCGTACCGCACGGTCCGCGCGGCGCCGCCGCCCGCCCCGATCCGTGAGGCGATCAAGACGGGCGGGTTCGACGCCGTCTGCTTCACGTCCTCGTCCACGGTGCGCAACCTGGTCGGGATCGCCGGCAAGCCGCACGCCCGCACCATCGTCGCGTGCATCGGCCCGCAGACGGCGGAGACGGCCCGCGAGTTCGGACTGCGCGTCGACGTGCAGCCCGACGAGGCCCGCGTGCCGGCACTGGTCGACGCGCTGGCGGCCCACGCCGCCCGCCTGCGTGCGGAAGGCGCCCTCCCGCCCCCGAAGAAGGCGAAGGCCCGCCGCCGCTGACCCACCCCGCCGGGGCCCGGCCCCGGCGGAGCCGCGTCCGCACGTTGCAGCAAAGCCACTTTCATGCAACCAGGTTGCGTGAAAGTGGCTTTGCTGCAATCCGGGGGCGCTCCTCCCGGGGGTGGGGGATGTGGGGCGGTCGTAGGGTGGCCTCATGGCCTTCCCCACCCATCGGCCGCGGCGCCTGCGGACCACCCCGGCCCTGCGCCGGCTCGTCGCCGAGACGGACCTGCGTCCCCGGCACCTCGTGCTGCCGATGTTCGTCAAGGAGGGCGCGAGCGAGCCGGTGCCGATCGCGTCGATGCCCGGCGTCGTCCAGCACACGCGTGACTCGTTGCGTAAGGCGGCAGCCGAGGCCGTCGCCGCGGGTGTGGGTGGGCTGATGCTCTTCGGCGTGCCCGAGCGGCGGGACGCCACCGGCTCCGCGGGTGTCGACCCGGACGGCGTGCTCAACGTCGCCCTGCGCGACGTCAGGGCCGAGGTGGGGGATGCCACCGTGCTGATGGCCGACACCTGCCTCGACGAGTTCACCGACCACGGCCACTGCGGTGTGCTCGATGCGCACGGCGGGGTGGACAACGACGCCACGCTCGCCGTCTACGCGGAGATGGCCGTGGCGCAGGCCGAGGCCGGGGCGCACCTGCTCGGGCCCAGCGGGATGATGGACGGCCAGGTCGGGGTGATCCGGGAGGCGCTCGACGCCGCAGGCCACGTCGACACGGGCGTCCTCGCGTACTCCGTGAAGTACACGTCGGCGTTCTACGGCCCGTTCCGGGAGGCCGTCCAGTCGCAGTTGCGGGGCGACCGCAAGACCTACCAGCAGGACGGCGCCAACGTGCGGGAGGCGCTGCGCGAGCTCGCGCTCGACCTGGAGGAGGGGGCTGACCTGGTGATGGTCAAGCCCGCGCTGGCCTACCTCGACGTGCTGCGTGCCGTGGCCGAGAGCGCCGATGTGCCGGTGGCGGCCTACCAGGTGTCGGGCGAGTACGCGATGGTGGAGGCGGCGGCGGCCAACGGGTGGCTGGACCGCGACCGCACGGTGCTCGAGACGCTCACCTCCATCCGGCGCGCGGGCGCGGACATCGTGCTCACCTACTGGGCCACAGAGGTGGCGGCCAGACTCACCACTGAGTGAAACGTGCAGTCGTGACCGGTTCGCAATGCTCGGGCATGTCCGAAACCCCGGCTCGTGACCGTTCCCGGCGATAGGATCGCGGCCCGCGTGATCAACTGTGGAGGGCTCGCGATGACGTACGACCCCGGGAACCCCGGCGATCAGCCCCAGCCGCCCGGCGGCCAGAGCTGGTCCGGGGGACAGCAGCCGCCGCCCTACCCGGGTGGCTACGGTCAGCAGCCCGCCCAGGGCTGGGGTCCTCCTCCCGGGCAGCCGCCGTACGGCGACCCCTCCGGCGGCTACGGACCCGGTGGGGGCGGAAGCCCTCAGGCGCAGGCCAAGGGCTTCTTCGCGGCGTTGTTCGACTTCCGGTTCAACAGCTTCGCCACACCCGCCGTGGTGAAGGTGATCTACGTCGTCGGCCTGGTGCTTCTCGGCCTGGCCTACATCGGCTTCGTCATCGCCGCCTTCACCCAGAGCGTCGGGTACGGGCTGCTCGTGCTCATCCTCGGAGCGATCGTCGCGCTGTTCTACCTGACGTTGTTCCGCATCACGCTCGAGTTCTACTACGCCGTGGTCCGCATGTCCGAGGACATCCATCATCGGCGCTGAGGTGCGTGGACAGCGGATCAGACCCGGCCTTACGGTAGCGCCGTGAGCACACCGTCCGACCCGCAGCGCGGGGGCCGTCCCGACGACGCCCCTCGTGACGGCCAGGACGCGCAGCAGCCGGCGCCGTCCGCCCCGCCGGGGGAGGGCGCTCAGAACGAGGCGCCCCCCGGCCAGTACGGGCAGCCCGGCCAGTACGGCGAGCAGCCGGGTGCGTACGGCCAGCCTGGTCAGTACGGCCAGCAGCCGGGTCAGTACGGCCAGCCCGGCCAGTACGGCCAACCGGGTCAGTACGGCCAGCAGCCGGGCCAGTACGGCGGGCAGCCCCAGTACGGCCAGCAGCCGCAGTACGGGGGCGGCCAGTACGGGCAGGCGCCCTACGGTGCCCAGCAGCCCTACCCCGGCGGCCAGCCCTACGGTGGCCCGGGCTCCTACGCCTACAACCCGTACGGCAC
Source organism: Pseudonocardia sp. OZ21 (assembly GCF_059359135.1). Lineage (NCBI taxonomy): Bacteria > Bacillati > Actinomycetota > Actinomycetes > Pseudonocardiales > Pseudonocardiaceae > Pseudonocardia > Pseudonocardia sp. OZ21. The sequence continues at coordinate 296,847 of NZ_JCADBN010000006.1, read as the reverse complement.
GTCCTCGTATCCCGCAGGTCAGGACAAGGACGACGCCGCGCCGGAGCCGCGCCCGCGGGTCATGATCCTGTCGTTGCTGATGCTGGTCCTCAGCGCGCTGCCGTTCTTCGCGCTCGGTCTCGTGCTCGTGGTGGCGGCGGAGAACGGCGCGCAGCTCTTCGACGCCGCCCAGACGCGGCAGCTCGAGGAGGCAGGCGTCTCGGCGGCAGAGATCATCCGCATCGTCGGTGTGGTCATCCTCGTCATCGCTGTGCTCTACATCGGCTTCGCGGTGCTGGCCTTCATCGGGCACAACTGGGCCCGGATCATCGTGGCGATCATGACCGCGGGGTTCACCCTGCTGGCGCTGAGCACCGTGTTCACCGGCCTCAGCGCCGACAACTCCAGCCTGCTCTTCACGGTGGCGGTGACGCTCCTCGCGGTGGCAGGCGCGGTCATCCTGTTCATGCCGGAGGCCCGCCGCTTCTACGCTTCCCGCCGCTGATCCCCCACCGCCCACCGGCTCATCGCGAGCCGGTGTAAGACTGGCGGACGTGGGAAGCTCGCCAACCTCGGCCGTCACCGGTACGGGCGCCGACATGTCCCGTCAGCTGTTCGAGCGCGCAAGCGCCGCGATTCCCGGCGGGGTGAACAGCCCGGTCCGGGCGTTCACGTCGGTCGGCGGCACACCGCGCTTCATGGTGTCCGCCACGGGTCCGTGGCTCACCGACGCCGACGGCAACCGCTACGTCGACCTCATCAGCTCGTGGGGCCCGATGATCCTCGGCCACGCGCACCCCGCTGTCGTCGACGCCGTGCGCACGGCGGCGGGCGGCGGGCTCTCCTTCGGTGCCCCGACGCCGGGCGAGATCGAGCTGGCCGAGGAGATCATCGGCCGGGTCGGGCCCGTGGAGCAGGTGCGGCTGGTCAACTCCGGCACCGAGGCCACGATGAGCGCGATCCGGCTCGCCCGCGGCATCACGGGCCGGCGGGTGATCGTCAAGTTCGCCGGCTGCTACCACGGTCACGTCGACGCGTTGCTCGCCCAGGCGGGGTCCGGGGTCGCCACGCTGGGCCTGCCGACCAGCCCCGGCGTCACCGGCGCCCAGGCTGCCGACACCGTGGTGCTGCCCTACAACGACCTCGAGGCCGTCCGTGCGGTGTTCGCCGAGCGCGGCAGCGAGATCGCCTGCGTCATCACCGAGGCGGCGGCCGGGAACATGGGAGCCATCCCGCCGAGGCCGGGCTTCAACGCCGGGCTCCAGGAAGTGTGCCACGCGCACGGCGCGCTGCTCGTCATCGACGAGGTGATGACCGGGTTCCGGGTGTCTCCCGCCGGCTGGTTCGGCCTCGACGGGGTGGCGGGCGACCTCTACACGTTCGGCAAGGTCATGTCGGGTGGGCTGCCTGCGGCCGCGTTCGGTGGCTCCGCCGCACTCATGTCGCACCTCGCCCCCGCCGGGCCGGTCTACCAGGCCGGGACGTTGTCCGGGAACCCTGTCGCCGTCGCCGCCGGGCTGGCCACGCTGCGCAACGCGACCGCCGAGGTCTACGCGGCGCTGGACGCGAACGCCGCCCGGCTCGGCGTCGTGATCGGCGACGCGCTCCGTGCCGAGGGCGTGCCCCATCACGTCCAGTTCGCGGGGAACCTGCTCTCGGTGTTCTTCACCGACGACGAGGTGCACGACTACGCGGCGGCGCAGGCCGCGGCGACCTGGCGGTTCCCCGCGTTCTTCCACGCACTGCTGGAACGGGGCGTGTACCCCCCGCCCAGCGCGTTCGAGGCGTGGTTCGTCTCCGCGGCACTGGACGAGGAGGCCTGGTCGGCGATCGAGGCGGCCATGCCGGCTGCGGCCAGGGCGGCGGCCACGGCCACCGCTCCCGCGGAGGCGGGACAGTGACGCATCTCGGCTGCGGGGCCGCGCCCCGGTCGGCGGCGGGGGCAGGCGCGTGAACGACGTGCGGACGGTGGTGCATCTGCTGCGCCACGGCGAGGTACACAACCCGGGCGGGATCCTCTACGGCAGGCTGCCCGGGTTCCACCTCTCCGAGCACGGGCGCAACCAGGCCGAGATCGTGGCGAAGGCGCTGACCGACGCCGACATCACCGCCCTGTACGCCTCTCCGCTGCAGCGCGCGCAGGAGACCGCAGGGCCGGTCGCGGCCTCTCACGGTCTGCAGATCGTCACGGAGGACGGGCTCATCGAGGCGGGCAACCGGTTCGAGGGCAAGACGGTCTCGGTCGGTGGCGGCGCCCTGCGTGTCCCGCGGTACTGGCCGCTGCTGCGCGACCCGTTCACGCCGTCATGGGGCGAGCCGTACCTGCAGATCGCGCACCGGATGCTCGCCGCCGTACACCGCGCACGGGCGGCTGCGGAGGGGCACGAGGCGCTGTGCGTCTCCCACCAGCTCCCGATCTGGACCCTGCGCCGGTTCGTCACCGGTCAGCGCCTGTGGCACGACCCCCGCAGGCGCCAGTGCTCGCTCGCGTCGCTGACGTCGCTGGTGTTCACCGGCACCGAGCTGACCCAGCTGCGCTACAGCGAGCCGGCCGGTGGCAGCGAGCCAGGGCAGACCGGCGCATGAGACGGCTCTGGATCGCGGTCGGCGTCGCGCTGTTGCTGCTGCTCGCAGGCTGTGCCGGCACCAAGGACGCGGTGGCCCAGACCGGGAACTTCGAGTTCGTGGCGCCCGGCGGCCAGACCACGATCTTCTACGACCCGCCGGCGAGCCGCGGCAAGGCACCCGGCATCAGCGGGGACAGCCTGCTGCACGAGGGCACCACGGTCGGGCTGGACGACTACGCCGGGAAGGTCGTGGTCCTCAACATCTGGGGTTCCTGGTGCGGCCCGTGCCGCGCGGAGATGCCGCAGCTGCAGTCCGTGCAGGAACAGACCGGAGCGGCCGTGCTCGGCATCGACGTGCGGGACGATCGCGAAGCCGCCACCGACTTCGTGCGCGACCGGAGTGTCACCTTCGACTCGATCTTCGACGCTCCCGGCCGCACCCTGGCGGCGCTGCGCGGCTACCCCCGTAACACCGTGCCGTCCACGCTGGTGCTCGACCGGCAGCACCGGGTGGCGGCCGTGTACCTGACGACGGTGCGGGTGAGCGAGCTGGCGCCGGTGATCCAGCGTCTGCAGGCGGAGCCCGCCTGACCTGCGCGGGGCTCCGGTTGGGCCGACCGGTCTGAATCATGGCATTTCACTACACGTTGTAGAACCCGGTGCGCGGGATGCGACGGGCCGGGCTTACTCTCGTCGTTGATGGACCCCACGACCACTCTCGCGGTCTCCGGCCCGCTGCTGCTCGCAGTCGCGGTCGCCGTGCTGGCAGGTGCCGTGAGCTTCGCGTCCCCGTGCGTGGTCCCGCTCGTCCCCGGTTACCTCGCGTACCTCGCGGGGCTGGTCGGCGCCGACGCCCCGCCTGCCACGCTCGCCGAGGTCCGGCAGCAGCGGGCAGGCCGGTGGCGCGTCGCCGGGGCGGCGGCGCTCTTCGTGGCCGGGTTCACGGTCGTCTTCGGCGTCATCCTGGTGGGCGTCGTCTGGCTCTCCGACGCGCTGGTGGACAACGAGGCGCTGCTGCAGCGGGTGGGCGGCGTCGTCATGATCGTGATGGGCCTGGCGTTCGTCGGGCTCATCCCCGTGCTGCAGAACGAGCGGCGCGTGCACTGGGTGCCGCGCGCCGGGGTGTGGGGCGCGCCGCTGCTGGGCGCGGTGTTCGGCCTGGGCTGGGTCCCGTGCATCGGGCCGACGCTCGCCGGTGTCGTCGCGGTGGCGGCGGGCACGGGTGGAGGTTCGCTGCGCGGCGTGGTGCTCACGCTGGCCTACTGCGCCGGGCTCGGGCTGCCGTTCGTGCTGATCGCACTGGGTGCGGCCAGGGCCGTCCGGGCGCTCGGCTGGCTGCGCAGGCACACCCGCGCGATCCAGGTCGCGGGCGGGGCGCTCATGGTGGCCGTCGGGGTCCTGCTCGTCAGCGGGCTCTGGGCCGGGCTGCTGGCCGAACTGCAGACGTCCGTCGCCGGCTTCACCCCGGTGCTCTGACGATGGCGTCCACGGAGCTGGCGACCCGCCCACCGGAGTCGGGCGACCCGCGCCCGAAAGGCGGGCGGCTCGCGATACCGCGGAACGCATGGCGCGCGCTCACGTCGATGCGGACGGCACTCATCCTGCTGTTCCTGCTGGCCCTGGCCGCGATGCCGGGCGCGCTCCTGCCGCAGCGCTCGCTCAACCAGCAACTCGTCGACCAGTACTTCACCGACCACCCGAGCATCGCTCCGCTGCTCTCCCACCTCGGCTTCTTCGACGTCTTCGCGGCCCCGTGGTTCGCGGCGATCTACCTGCTGCTGATGGTGTCGCTGGTGGGATGCGTGCTCCCGCGCACGATCGAGCACGCGAAGACGATGCGTGCCGCGCCGGTGGCGACCCCGCGCAACCTGGCCAGGCTGCCGCACCACGGCAGCGCCACCCTCGACCTGGGCCCCGAGGAGGCGGCGGAGCGGATCCGCCACCGGCTGCGCGGCTGGCGGAAGCTGGAGACGACCACCGGTTCCGGACGCACGATCTCCGCGGAGAAGGGCTACCTGCGCGAGTTCGGCAACCTGCTGTTCCACCTCAGCCTCATCGGGCTGCTCGTCGGGTTCGGTGCCGGGAAGCTGTACGGCTACGGCGGCCAGGTCATCGTGCTGGCCGACGGCGGGCAGTTCTGCAACACCGGCATCCTCGGCTACGACTCCTTCCAGGCCGGGCTGCGTGTGGACGGCACGAACCTCCAGCCGTTCTGCGTGCGGGTGAACGACTTCGAGGCCACCTACCTGCCCGACGGCCAGCCCGAGAGCTACCACGCCTCCATCGGCTACCAGACGACGGACGACCTCAACGCGGGCCGGGTGGACCAGTGGCGCCCGTACCCGCTGGAGGTCAACAGCCCGCTGCGCCTCGACGGCAGCCGCGTCTACCTGATCAACCACGGCTACGCGCCGCGGTTCACCGTGACGTTCCCGGACGGGCAGAAGCGCACCGGCGAGATCCAGTGGCAGCCCGTCGACGCGACGACGTACCTCTCGCAGGGCGCCACCAAGTTCGAGCCGCCCGGCGTCACCGACGAGCAGAAGCGCCGCACCAGCCAGCTGGCGATCACGGGGCTGCTGGCCCCCACGAGCTCCGGTGGCCAGGTCGTGACCTCGGTGTTCCCGGCCTTGCGTGACCCGGAGGTGGCGGTCGACGTACTCCGCGGCGACCTCGGGCTCGACGACGGCCGCGGCCAGTCGATCTTCGAGGTCGACCAGAGCAAGATCGACTCGGGTCAGCTGAAGCAGGTCGCGCGCGCCAACCTCGTCCCCGGTCAGTCCATCACTCTCGACGACGGGACGATCGTCACGTTCGACGACGTGCGGCAGTGGGTCGCGCTGCAGATCAGCCACGACCCCGGGCAGGACACCGTGCTCGTGTTCGCCGTGCTCATGCTCGTCGGGCTGGGGTTGTCGCTGAGCATCCGGAGGCGCCGCTTCTGGGCGAGGCTCACCCCCACCGGGGACGGCACCCGTACCGTCGTGGAGATCGGCGGTCTGGCGCGCACCGACCGGGCGGGTTACGGCGAGGAGTTCGACCGGCTACGGGCGGACCTCCTGGACGCTCCCCACACCGGCGCAGAAGTCGACGGTTCCGGGGCCGACGGCCCCAACACGGCAGCGAAGGACGTCTGATGCTCACCGAGTTCGCCCTCTACAGCGACCGCCTCTTCATGGCGGCCGTCGGCGTCTACGTGCTCGCGATGGTCCTGCACGGCGCCGAGTACGCCGTCGAGCGGTCCGCCAAGGCCGTGCTCGTCGGCGCCGGCGGCCCTGCCGTCGAGACCGATGCGCCACCACCCCCGCGCGATGGGTCCGTGCCCAACCGGGTCGACCGCTACGGCCGGATGGGCGTGTCGCTGGTCGTGCTCGGGGCGGTGCTGCAGGCCGCGTCGATCGTGCTGCGCGGTCTCGCCGCTCAGCGCTGGCCACTGGGCAACATGTACGAGTTCACCTCGGCCATCTGCCTGGCGGCCGTGGTCGCGTGGCTCGTGGTGCTCCGGCGGTCGCCCGCGTCGCGGTCGATGGGGCTGTTCGTGCTGCTGCCGGTGGTCATCCTGCTGTTCCTCGGCGGCACGGTGCTCTACGCGCCTGCCGCACCGGTGATGCCCGCACTGCAGTCGTACTGGCTCGTGGTGCACGTCACGACGGTCAGCATCGCGTCGGGTCTCCTGATGGTTCCCGGCGTGGCGAGCCTCCTGTACCTGCTGCGCCGTTCGGGGAAGCTGGCGGGCTTCGCGGAGCGGCTGCCGAGCGCCGATGCCCTCGATCGGCTCGCCTACCGCATCACCATCATCGCGTTCCCGCTCTACACGTTCGCCATCATGGCCGGCGCGATCTGGGCCGAGGCCGCGTGGGGACGGTTCTGGGGCTGGGACCCGAAGGAGACCGTCGCGTTCGTCGCGTGGGTCATCTACGCCGCCTACCTCCACGCCCGCGCCACGGCAGGCTGGCGCAGCGGGCCGGCCGCGTGGGTCAACGTCGCCGGTTTCGCCGCGGTGATCTTCAACCTGTTCTTCATCAACATGGTCGTCTCCGGTCTGCACTCCTACGCGGGACTCGGCTGATCGGGCGTGCGACACGCGGCACCCGTCCGCGTCTCGACCATGCCGTGCCGTACGACTACCGTCGGCATTCGTGCAGGTGATCTACGGTGCGCACGACGGGGAGCCCGATGACGGAGCGTGATCCCGGGGACGACCGGGACTACCCGGACGGCTCAGTGGGTCGCTACGTCCGGGAACGGTGGGGCACCCTGCCCAGCCGGCCTTCCCAGCCGGACGCCCCGTCGTCGTCCGCCCCGGAGCCCGAGCCCGCCCCGCTCCCGCCACTCACCCCTCCCGGAGGCTCCGGCGGTGTCGCGCCCCCGGGGCCGGCCGGTACCGCAGGCCAGGGGGGCGGGAACCCGACGGCGCGTTCCGGCCCTGCCGGGGTCCCGCCGCAGCCGCCGTTCCCGCGGCAGCCGCCGCTTCCACCGGGGCGCCCGGTCGCGCCGATGCCACCCCCGCCGGTTCGCCCCGCCGGCCCCGACCCGATGGGCGGCCCGACCCCGCCGCGCGGTACCGCCCGGTGGACCGATCCGGGAGCCGTGGCGGCGCAGGAGGCCCAGCAGGCCCGCAGCGGCTCGGACCGGCAGGCGACGGACCTGTCCTCGGCCCGTCTGCTGCGTCCCGCCCCACGGCCACCCCAGTCCGGCTGGCGCCGGCTGGTGTTCACCTTGACCGGCGGTGCGGTCAACCCGGGGGAGAGCCCAGCCGACATCCGGCGCCGGGAGCTCACCGCGCGCGTGAACAAACCACTGCTGGGTTGCTACAAGATCGCGATGCTCAGCCTGAAGGGCGGGGTCGGCAAGACCACGGTGACGGCGACGCTCGGCGCGACCTTCGCCTCGCACCGCGGCGACCGCGTGGTGGCCGTCGACGCCAACCCCGACCGAGGCACGCTCAGCCAGAAGATCCCGCTCGAGACCAGCGCCACGGTGCGCCACCTGCTGCGCGACGCGCAGCGGGTGCGCCGCTACACGGATGTGCGCGCCTACACCTCGCAGGGGCCGTCCCGGCTGGAGGTGCTCGCGAGCGAGCAGGACCCAGCCGTGTCGGAGGCCTTCAGCGAGGAGGACTACCGGCGCACGGTCACCCTGCTCGAGCACTTCTACAACATCGTGCTCACCGACTGCGGCACCGGCCTGATGCACTCCGCCATGTACGGCGTGCTCGGCGTGGCCGACCAGCTGATCATCGTGTCATCGGGATCGATCGACGGGGCGCGCAGCGCGTCGGCCACGATGGACTGGCTGGACGCTCACGGGCACGGCGACCTGGTGCGCAACTCGGTGGCGGTGCTCAACTGCGTGCACCGGTCGTCGGGCGGGGTGGATCTGGACCGGGTGGCCGAGCACTTCGCGGCGCGCTGCCGGGCGGTGGTGCGGATTCCGTTCGACGCTCACCTCGAGGAGGGCGCCGAGGTCGACCTGGATCGCCTGGAGCCCGCCACGCAGCTTGCGCTGCTGGAACTGGCTGCCGCGGTGGCCGACGCCTTCGAGGGCGTGGTGGTCTGACGGCGGTGCGGTGAACAACCGCCACGACCGATCCTCCGGCAGGCCCTGCTGAACGAGGCTCTGCTGGGTGGACGGGGTGTGACCTGCTGACCTGCTGATGCGATGGGCCGGAGCCCCCCCGGTCCGTTGGGACCGGGGGCGGCCGGCTCAGGCGCCGGGAGGATCGTCCCGTCGCCGTACTTTCTCGTCGAGCTGACGCAGGAAGTCGGGGTCGTCGTCCGGACCACTGACCCGCGGCCTGCTGGATCCGGTGGTGGGCCGACGAGGCGGCTGCGGAACCTGCGGACCGCCGCTGCTCATCGCCTTCCACAGCACCAGAGCGATGATCGCGGCGCCGACGAACGCGATGAGGAACAACACTCCAACCACCTCCGTCGTCGAGGTTAGCGGAGGCCGGGCGCGAGGGTGGTGAAGAGTCGGCCCGTTGTCCGCTCCGTCACGAGCAGCGCTGCGACCAGGCTCTCAGGGACGCGACGGCGGTAACGTGGCTTCGCTGGTGAGGTCGGCCAGCATGCTCCGCACCTCCGACTCCCGGAAGCGGCGGTGCCCACCGGGGGTACGGATCGATCCGATCCGGCCGGCGGACGCCCAACGCGTCACGGTCTTGGGGTCGACGCGGAAGAGAGCAGCCACCTCGCCCGGGGTGAGCAGGCGCTCGCTGCTGCTGGCCTGAGTAGTCGTGATTGTCATGTGGACCTCCAGAGCCGTGGGGCGTTTCCGGGCCATCGTGACACCTGGGACCCCACGTACTCGAACGGTTGTCCGGAGGTAAAGGGCTCTTCAAGGACGAACCGGACACGAAACGGACACTGCAGAAGAGGCATCGACGGCGGCCGTAGGCTCGGGACATGACCTCGCCCACCGGACGCCCTGCCGCGGGACAGCGGCCGGGCCTTGCTGCCACCGTAGGGCTTTATGTGCTCGCACGGCTCGCTGTGGTCGCCGTTGTCACCGTACTCATGCTGCTGGCCGGCACACCGTTCCTCATCGCGCTTCTGGTCGGCCTGATCGTGGCGCTGCCCCTGTCGATGGTGTTGTTCCGCGGGCTGCGCGGCCGCCTCGACGCTGCGCTCTCGGAGAGCAGAAACCGCAGGTCGCAGGAGCGGGAGGCGCTACGGGCCCGGTTGCGCGGTGAGGGTGTGGCGAACTCAGACGATCTGTCCGAGCGCAAGCCCGACAGCAGTGAGAGCTGACCAGACCAGCAGCAGCACGCTCGTCTGGGCAAGCACCCGGATCAGCTTCCGGCCGTCGGCCCCGCCGAGCACCTGGCGGGTCAGTGCGACCGCGAGAGGCAGTGCGAGCAGGCCGAACAGCATGGGCCAGCTCCGCAGCCCTGCCAGCGCCGACAGGAGCAACGGCACCGTCACCAGTGCCACGTAGAGGCGCCGGGTGTCGGTGTCGCCGAGCACCACGGCGAGTGTGCGCTTGCCCACTACGGTGTCCGACGGGATGTCGCGCAGGTTGTTGGCCACGAGCACCGCGGTTGTGATCAACCCCACTCCGACGGCGGTGACCACGGCGAGCGCGGTGGGTGGACCGCTCTGCGTGATCACCGTGCCCAGCACCCCGATGAGGCCGAAGAACACGAATACCGCGACCTCGCCGAGCCCGGAGTACCCGTAGGGCCGCTTCCCGCCGGTGTAGAACCAGGCCCCGGCGACGCATGCGGCGCCGACGGCGATCAGCCACCACTGCCTGCTCAGCGACACGAGCGTGAGGCCGGCCAGGCCGGCGATCGAGAAGTTCACGATTGCGACGGCGCGCACCGTCGACGGCTCGGCCACCTTCGACCCCACCAGCCGGAGCGGGCCGACGCGTTCGTCGTCGGTCCCGCGGATGCCGTCGGAGTAGTCGTTGGCGAAGTTCACGCCCACGACCAGGGCAATTGCCACGATCAGGGCCAGCACCGCTCGACCTGGCGCGACGACACCGGCGCCGATCGCCGCTCCGGTGCCGGCCAGTACCGGTGAGATGGCGGTGGGCAGGGTGCGGGGGCGAGCGCCCTCGATCCATTGCGCGATGGTGGCCACGGATCAGACGTTATCCGGCGGTCCACCCCGTGCTGTCCGGCGTGCCGGGGACCGCGGTGGCGCAGCCCGGCGCCGCTCCGAGGTCGGGAACCGCGGACCCTGCCAGGTACTGGCCTGCACCGATCTGCAACCACCGGTCGGCGCCCTCGCCGAGTACGCACTGCACGGGCACCGCGGCCCCCTTCGCGGCGATCCCCACCGGCTCGGCGGCGGGATCGGGCGCCACCAGCACCGGCTGGTCGCCGACGACAGCGGACAGACGCTCGGCGCCCGTCCACAGGTAGTCCACCGTGACCCAGGCGTTGTCGGTCAGTTCGAGCGCGTCCCAGAACAATCCGTCGGCTAAATCGATCCCTGCCGGATTGAGGACCGTGCGGTCGAACTGATCCTTACCTGCGTTGTACCCGTTCTTGTACGCAGCCTGGGATTGGGGGAGTCCCTGCGGGAGATCGCGCCATTCCTGGCGGACGGACGGAGGGTTCCAGTAGTCGTCGCGGGTGTTCCACGGCCCGACATCCCACACGGGTGCGAATGCGCAGCGGCCGTTCGGGGCGCACACCCTGACCGAATAGTCACTGGTGTCCCGGGGAGACAGGCCCCGTCGCGACGGTAGTGCCACGAAGTGGTCGCGCTCGGTGATCACGTGGCCATTGGCCGTGGTGCCTCCGACCAGCCCTTCCCTGGTGGCGAAGACGCGGTAGTGCACCGCGGCCTGCTCTGCGCCGGCCTGGGCGAGCCGTCTGGTGGCGGGCTGGGCGGCGAGCGTGATTCCGCGCACAGTGGGGCCGGATCCCGGCGGTCCCGTGATGACGAGCCTGCCCTGCACCTCCGAAGTGGGTTCGGGCAGTTCCGCGATCATGCCTCCGGCGCGGGGCTCCGCGGGGATCCACTCGGTCCAGCCGCCGGTGGCGGCGCGGCGTCCCCGGACGTCGACGACGGCGTCGCTCCCGGCGGGAACGTCGCCGACGACGGTGGTGACCACGCGGTCGGTCGCGCCCGCGAGGTGCTGGGGCGGGAGGGTGAGCAGCCCTGTCGGCACCGCGGCACCCTGGGCTGCCGCCCCCTCCTCCACGGGCGCGAGGTACGCCCCTGAGCCGTCCAGGCGGACGGAGCCGCCGTCGAGCCGGACGCCGGCTGGTTCGCCCGTGGTGAGGTCGGGGGTCCAGATGGCGAGCACCGCGGGCTGGGCGGTCGCCGGTGGGCTGACGCCCACCGAGAGCGCGCCGACGAGGGCGAGCGATGCGAATGGTGCCGCTGCCGTGCGCAGCCTCATGTCGCCGTCCCCCTGTTACCAGTGCGACTGGTGTGTTTCCTGGGGCGCAGCACATCGGACGGGACGGTAGTGGTCAATCAACGGAGAGTAGGCGCCCCCATGGGGTGACGCGGCTCAGCTCGCCGGGTCGCGCTCCGTCATGAGGAGTTCGGTCACCGCGCGCCGGTCGGGTTTTCCCACCCCGCGCAGCGGGATCTCGGCCACGGTGAGCATCACCCGCGGCACCGCGGCTCGTCCCAGCTTCGTGCGCACGGCGGCACGCAGGCGGCCGGCTCGCACCGCATCGGGCTCGTCCCCGCCGGGTTCCGCGGCCACCGCCGCCGCCACCACCTGGCCCCACTCCGCGTCCGGCAGACCGACGACGCAGGCCGCCCGCACCCCGGCCTGCGCGGCGAGCACACGTTCCACCGCCGCCGGGGCCACGTTCTCGCCACCGGTGATGATCACGTCGTCGGCGCGGCCGAGCACCTCGAGCCGCCCGTCGCGCCACCGGCCGAGGTCGGTGGTGCGGAACCAGCCCTCGTGGAACACGGCCGCGGTCTCGACCGGGTCGCCGAGGTAGCCATCGGCGAGCGTCGGTCCGCCCAGCCGGATCCGGCCACGCTCGTCGAGGTCGACCCGCACGCCGTCCAGCGGGACGCCGTCGTAGACGCAGCCACCGGCCGTCTCGCTCATCCCGTAGGTGGTGACGATCCGCGCGCCCGCCGCGGTGGCGCGCGCGTGCAGTCCCGGACTCAGCGCGGCCCCGCCGACGAGGACCGCGTCGAAGCTGCACAACGCCTCGAGCGCGGCGCCACCGGCGTCCAGCAGCCTGGCGAGCTGCGTGGGGACCAGGCTCGTGCAGCGCCTGCCGCCGGGCAGTCCGGCGGTGGTGGCCGCGAAGTCGTCCGGCCGGAAGCCCTCCCGCAGATCCTGGACGGCCGGGGCCGCTCCGGCGAGCAGCGACCGCAGGACCACCTGCACTCCGGCGATGTGCTCGGCGGGGAGGGCGAGCAACCAGGCCGCCGGGCCACCGAGCCGCTCCATGGTGGCCCGGGCGGACGCGCGCAACGCGGCGGCCGACAGCACCACGAACTTGGGGGCTCCGGTGGAGCCCGACGTCGTGATCACGAGAGCCGCCCCCGGGCCGGGCCGAGCCGCCGGCGTGGTGGACGCGCCGGCCACCCGGGGCAGCAGGGCGGGCCCTCCGTCGAGCGCGTCGCGCAGGGCGTGGACGAGCGCGGCGACCGCGGCAGGAGACCCGTCCACCTCGACGATCCGCAGATCGCTCACCGGGGGAACCCGCCGCCGCGTCGAACCGGACCGCCGAGCGGTTCGTGTGTCAGTAGTGCCACGGGAACGGCGACCAGTCCGGCTCGCGCTTCTGCAGGAACGAGTCCCGTCCCTCCACCGCCTCGTCGGTCATGTAGGCCAGTCGCGTGGCCTCTCCCGCAAACAGCTGCTGGCCGACCAGCCCGTCGTCCTGCAGGTTGAACGCGTACTTCAACATCCGCTGCGCCGTCGGCGACTTGCTGTTGATCTCCCGGGCCCACTCCAGCGCCACCTTCTCCAGCTCGGCGTGCGGCACCACCGCGTTCACCATGCCCATCCGGTGCGCGTCGGCCGCCGAGTACTCCCGCCCGAGGAAGAAGATCTCCCTGGCGAACTTCTGGCCCACCATGCGCGCCAGGTACGCCGAGCCGTACCCGCCGTCGAACGAACCCACGTCGGCGTCGGTCTGCTTGAACCGCGCGTGCTCGGCGCTCGCCAGCGTCAGGTCGGCGACGACGTGCAGCGAGTGCCCTCCGCCCGCTGCCCAGCCGGGCACCACCGCGATCACGACCTTCGGCATGAACCGGATGAGGCGCTGGCACTCCAGGATGTGCAGCCGTCCCGCCCGGGCCGGGTCGACCGTCTCGGCGGTGTCCCCGGAGGCGTACTGGTACCCGGTGCGCCCGCGGATGCGCTGGTCACCGCCGGAGCAGAACGCCCAGCCGCCGTCCTTGGGGGACGGCCCGTTGCCCGTGAGCAGCACGCACCCGACGTCGGGGGTCGTCCGGGCGTGGTCGAGCGCGCGGTAGAGCTCGTCGACCGTGCCGGGGCGGAACGCGTTGCGCACCTCCGGCCGGTCGAACGCGATCCGCACCGTGCCGCCTGCCGGCCCTGCGGCCACGGCCCGGTGGTAGGTGATGTCGGTGAAGTCGAAGCCGTCGACCGCCCGCCAGGCAGCGGGGTCGAACAGATCGGACGGGGCAGCGGTGTCCACGAGCACCGACCCTATGTCCGCACTAGCCCTCGGCCGCCTGCTGGGCCCGCGCGTAGGCGAGGTGCAGGAAGTCCGAACCGGTCAGGGCCGTGAACGTCGCGGCGACCAGCCGGGTGACGCGCGGGGCGAACACGAGTCCGATCGCGAAGCCGGTGGCGATCCAGACGTCGAGGCAGAACGGGCAGGTGATGAGCTCGCCGATCGAGTGCCGCACCCCGGTCGCCGCCCGCACCCCCTCCATCACCTCGGACGGTCCGCCCCTGCCCTCGTAGCGGGTGAAGGGCGCGCGCAGCGGTGCGGTGACCGAGTTCTTGCTGATCGTGCGGGACAGCTTGTGCGTGCCCGCCGCGATCAGCAGCACGTCCCAGGCGCTGACGTCGTCGGGCAGCTTGCGGTGCTTCAGCCGGGCGAGGCCCGCGGCGCCCGCCACCAGGGCGGCGAACACGGCCATCACGAGTACGTAGCCGCCCAGCGGCCGGTCCTCCCCGTTGCGGTAGGCGTCGGCCTCAGCCTTGGCCGCGGCAGCCGCCCCGTTGACGGCAACACCGTTTCCGGCGTGCTGCAGCTTCTCGGCCTGCTCGTGCATCGATGAGGTCCTCTCGGGTCTCGCGGTAGGCCCGCGGCGGGTATTGCAACCGGACCTACCCGGCACGGGCAGCTTCACGCGGGCGGGCGCGAGCGAACCGCCTAGTGGTCCTTTCCGTCTTCCACGGGGCGGGCGAGCAGCCGTTCCGCGGCGCTCCCCGACCACTCGACGAGCATCAGCGTCGCGTCGTCGCGCAACTCGCCCCTGCGGTGCTCGCGCACGGCGTGGGCGAGGCGCCGCAGCGTCTCCGGAGCGGGCAGCTGGGCCGCGGCCGCGTGCTCGGCCAGCTCGACGAGCCGGTCGACGCCGAACTCCTCGCCGTGCTCGTCCCTCGCCTCCACCACACCGTCGGAGTGCAGCAGGATGCGGTCGCCGGGCTCGAGGTACTCCTCGCCCAGCTCGTCGGACTGCGGGAACAGCGACGCCAGCCGGCCGAACGGCATGCGCAGGACCGCGTCGAGCGTGCGCACGGCCTTCCCGCCCCGAAGCAGGACGGGCGGCGGATGCCCGGCGATCAGGTAGCGGAGCCGACCCGACTGCAGATCGAGGCGGGCGAGCACTCCGGTGACGAAGCGGTGGTCGCTGAACTGCTCGGTCAGCGTGGCGTCGATCCGGGCGGCGACGCCGGCGATGTCGTGGCCCTCGCGGCGGGCGGATCGGGATGCGGCGAGAGTGACCGAGGTGGTCAGGCCGGCGTTCAGGTCGTGCCCGGACGAGTCGAAGATCGCGAAGTCCGCGCGGGACGTGCTGATCGCGTAGTCGAACGCGTCGCCGCTGACGTCGTAGGCGGGCTCGAGCACGGCGGCCATCGCCAGGCTCGGGCCGCCCACGGTGAGTGGTGGCAGCAGCTGCCAGAGCAGCTCGCCCGCGACGGACATCGGGCGCGCCCGCCGCGCCACCGCCAGCTCGTCGCCCTGCGTGAACTTGGCGGCCATCAGGTGCGCGATGAGCCCCGCGATGGCCAGGCAGTGCTCGGCGAGCGTCGGGTCCCTGCCGCTCGACTCCTCGTCGTCCGGGTTGGCGGTCAGGACCATCCGGGCCACTCCGAGGCGCTCCGCACCGTCGACCAGCGGGACCCAGAGCACGCGGCGGCCCTCGTCGTCCCGGCCTTCCAGCACCGTCCCGAGCTGGAAGACCCGGCCGGGCAGTGTGCCGTCGATCCACAGGGGGTCGCCTGTCTCGCGCACCGAGCGCAGCTGCATCTGCTCGTGGTCGGCGACGTACAGCTCCGGGATCACCTCCAGCGGCGTGAGCGCGTCCTCCAGCAGATCGACGAGGGTGTCGCCGGAAGCCAGGTGGGCGCCTGCGAGCACGTCGAGCATCGCCTGGTGCCACCTGGCGTCCAACAGTTCCACCGGCCGAACCTATCGTGACGAGGCCCTGCGGCCCACGATCCGGACCGCAACCAGCCTGGTCAGCCGACCGGCCGCTCCAGCGTGACCAGCAGCCCGTCCACCCCGCCCGGGCCGATCCGGCCCTTCACCTCGGTGGAGGTGATGGCCTTGAGCTTCCAGCCCTGTTGCGCCTCGTCGTTGAGGAGCCTCTCCAGCTTGTCGGCGGAGAGCTTCCCGCCGATGAGGCTCTCTCGCAGTTGCAGGACCCGGTATTCGTAGCGCGCCATGGTCAACAGGCTGCCAGGCCGTCCGGCTTCGCGAGCGGGTCCCGGGTGAGGACGGCCACTGGCAGGATCGTCGGCGTGCAGATCCACTCCAGGGGCGCGGTGTGAAGCAGGTCCGCCAGACCGACACCGTCAACGCCCAGGTGCTCGACGCCCTGCGCGCCGCCGTCATCACCGGAGAGCTGCAGCCCGGCACGCTCCACTCGGTGCAGACGCTGGCCACCCAGCTGGGCGTCTCGCGGACGCCCGTCCGGGAGGCGCTGATCAAGCTCGCCCAGCAGGGCATGGTCCGCTTCGAGCGAAACCGCGGGGTGCGCGTGCTGCAGACCACCCTGCACGATCTCGAGGAGGTCTTCGCGCTGCGGTTGCTGCTGGAGGTGCCGGCCACGCGGCGGGCGTGCCGGCAGATCGACGAGGCGGGCCGTCGCGAGCTGCGCAAGGTCTACCAGGCGATGGAGAAGGCCGCGCGGGCCGATGACGAGTACCGGATGTGGGAGCACGACCGCCGGTTCCACATCGTGCTGCTGCAGGCGTCGGGAAACCTGAGGCTCGCCGAGTACGTCGACGGGCTGCGGGACATGGTGCTGCGCCGTGGCGTCTCCACCGCGGGCCTGTCGCGCAGCCTCGACGACATCGTGGCCGAGCACCGCGAGGTGCTCGACCGCGTCGAGTCCGGTGACGGCGACGGGGCGGCCGAGGCGATGCGGGCACACCTGCTGCGCACCGCAGAGCTCCTCATCGCGCAGGAGGCGGGAGCACCACCCGGAAGCGTCGACGTCGACCTGGGATGGACGGGGCGCCCCTGATCCATCGACCAGTCGGAATACGTTGACGCGTTGACGAGTGGCATGCCACATGCCACGGTCGGCCGAGGAACGCGCGGGCGAGCGCGGACCGTCTCGACGTCGAGAGGACCACCGATGGCGACTGTGAACAAGGTGAGCGTGATCCCCTGCGGGGCCATGACCGCGGACCTCACCTGGTTGCTGATCAAGCCAGGTCGTTCCATCAATACCCGGAGCTCCAAGAATTCGCCCGCCCCGTGGGTCGACGTGCCTTCGCACTGCGTGCTGGTGGAGACCGACGAGGGCAAGATCCTCTGGGACACCAGCTGCCCCCGCGACTGGGAGGAGCGCTGGAAGCCGACCGGCCTGCAGGAGTTCTTCCCGTACGACAAGGTCTCGGAGGACGAGTACCTCGACTCGCGGCTGAACCAGATGGGCGTCGGGCTCGACGAGATCGACTACGTCATCCTCTCCCACCTCCATTTCGACCACGCCGGCAACGCGCAGATGTTCAAGAACACCAACGCGAAGCTCGTCTGCCACGAGAAGGAGCGGGACTTCGCCTTCGGGTTCGGCGGCCTGTTCAGCGGCGCCCACCTCAAGACCGACTACGAGGGACTCGACTTCCAGACGGTCTCCGGCGACACGGAGTTCCTCCCCGGCGTCACGCTGCTGGAGACGCCGGGCCACACCGTGGGGTGCATGTCGATGCAGGTCGACCTGCCCGACACCGGCACCATGATCTTCACGTCCGACGCCGTCTACATGGGCGAGAGCTACGGTCCGCCTGCCACGCCGGCGGCGATCGTCAACAACCTGGAGCAGTTCTACGCGTCCGTCGAGAAGCTCCGCGACATCCAGGAGCGGACCGACGCCACCATGGTGTTCGGGCACGACGCGAACCAGATCCACGAACTGCGCTGCGCACCGGAGGGTTCCTACACATGAGCCATCCCGACGTGGACCTCACCGAGGAGACGATCTTCACCTGGGGTGCGCCGCCACTGAAGTTCGGTGCCGGCGCCTCCGACGAGGTCGGGTTCGAGATGTCCGGCTACGGCGTCAAGCGCGTGCTGATCGTCACCGATCCGGGGATCCACGCCCTCGGCGCCCCGCGGCGCATCGCCGACAACCTGCGGCGCTACGACATCGAGTCGGAGATCTTCGACGGCGTGCACGTCGAGCCCACCGACGACTCGATGAACAAGGCCACCGAGTACGCCCGCGTACAGGGCCCGTGGGACGGGTTCGTGGCCGTCGGCGGCGGGTCGGCCATCGACACCGCCAAGGCCATCAACCTGCTCACCAGCTACCCCGGTGAGCTGATGGACTACATCAACAAGCCGATCGGGAACGCGAAGACACCGCCGGGCCAGCTCAAGCCGCTGATCGCCATCCCGACCACGGCGGGCACCGGTTCGGAGTCCACCGCGATGTGCGTGCTGGACATCCTGTCGATGAAGGTCAAGACCGGGATCAGCCACTGGCGGCTGCGTCCCACTCTCGCCGTGATCGACCCGCTGCTGACGATGAGCCTGCCGCCCGAGGTCACCGCCGCGTCCGGCATGGACATCGTGTGTCACGCGGTGGAGAGCTACACCGCCCGCTACTACTCGACGTTCGACCGCAAGAAGCCCGAGGAACGGGTGACGTACTGCGGCTCCAACCCGGTGTCGGACCTGTGGTGCGAGAAGGCGATGAACCTCATCGCGCAGTCGTTCCGCACGGCCGTGCACGAGGGCGACAACCTCGAGGCGCGCTCGAAGATGATGATGGCCGCCACCTTCGCCGGCATGGGCTTCGGCAACTCCGGGGTGCACATCCCGCACGCCAACGCCTATCCGATCGCCGGGATGGTGAAGGACTACCACCCCAGGGGCTACCCGGAGGAGGAGCCGATGGTCCCGCACGGGCAGTCGGTGTCGCTCACCGCGCCCGAGGCGTTCCGGTTCTCCTTCGAGAGCGCCCCCGAACGGCACCTGCGGGCGGCGGAGCTGATGGACCCGCGTGCCGACAAGCTGAACGACGCGCGCGAGCAGTTGCCGTCGGTGCTCATCTCGCTGATGCGCGACATCGACATCCCCAACGGGATCGGCGGGGTCGGCTACACCGAGGCCGACGTGCCCGACCTCGTGCCGGGCACCATGAAGCAGCAGCGGCTGCTGGCCACGTGCCCGAAGACCCCGACCGAGGACGACATCGCCGACATCCTCACGAAGTCGGTCCAGAACTGGTGACGGCAGCGGCGGGGCACGCCCCGCCGCTCCGGCCGGAGGGGCACATGCCGATCTACGTTTTCAAGTGCGAGTGCGGGCTGCGTTTCGAGCACCTCACCTCGTTCGACACGGCCGCACCCGGCTGCCCGTCGTGCGGCGGGGAGACCCGCAAGATCCCCGCGGGGTTCAGCCTGGGCGGCCGCGCAGACGCGGGGCTGTCCAAGGAGCAGATGCCCCAGACCTGGCGTGGCACCTACGACGGGAGCCGTGAGTACGTCACGGGGCTGCGCAGGCAGTGGGACCGTCGCCAGCGGCTCGAGGCGAAGCACCCCGAGCTGGCGGGCGACCAGCGTCCGATCATCGCCCACGAGGGCCGATACCACGACGCGCCGCTCAGAGCCGGTGACCCGATCGTCGGCGGCGCCGCAGGTCACGGACATGGGCACGGACATGGGCACGGGCACGCCGACCCGCCTGCCGCCCCGCCCGCTGCGGCGAAGCCCACGTCCGGTTCGGCGGGTCCGTCCACGCCGAGCACCTCGGACTGAGACCCGTGAGCACGGAGATCCAGCAAGCCGACCTGGCCGATCTGCACGCCGACCTGGCCAAGGCCGTCCGTGGCCGCGTCCGGTTCGACGCCGGGACCCGCGCCATGTACTCCGCCGACGCGTCGAACTACCGGCGGGTGCCGATCGGGCTGGTCACCCCGCTGGACACCGACGACGTCGAGGCCGCGGTGTCGGTCTGCAGCACCCACGGGGTGCCGGTGCTCCCGCGTGGCGCCGGCACGAGCATCGCCGGGCAGGCGGTCAACACGGCCGTGGTGCTGGACTTCACGAAGCACCTGAACGGCGTGCTGGAGATCGACCCCGAGGCCCGGACCGCGCGCGTGCAACCCGGACTCGTGCTCGACGCGCTGCGCGACGCGGCCCGCCCGCACGGCCTCACGTTCGGGCCCGACCCGTCCACCCACAACCGCTGCACCCTCGGCGGGATGATCGGCAACAACGCGTGTGGCTCGCACTCGGTGGCGTGGGGCAAGACCGTCGACAACGTGCACGCCCTCGACGTGCTCACCTACCGCGGGGAACGCCTGCAGCTGGGCCCGGGCCAACCGGCCACCGGACGCGTCCCGAGCGCGTTGCGCGGGCTGGCCGCACGGGTCGACGCCGACGTGCGCGCATCGTTCCCCGACCTCACCCGCCGGGTGTCCGGCTACAACCTCGACCAACTGCTCCCGGAGAACGGGTTCGACCTGGCCCGCGCACTCGTCGGCACCGAGGGCACGTGCGCCACGGTGCTCGGAGCGACGGTCCGCCTCGTCGAGTCGCCACCGGCCCGCGCGCTGGCGGTGCTCGGCTTCCCCGACGCCTACCTGGCCGCCGACCATGTCACGGTGGTGCGTGAGCTGGGGCCGTTGACCATCGAGGGCATGGACGCCGGCCTGATCGCGGCACTGCGCGCGTCCAACCCGGCGGAGACGGCCTCGCGGGCACTGCCCGACGGCGGCGGCTGGCTCTACGTCGAGACCGGGGGCGCCACCCGCGCCGAGGCAGAGGCGGCCGCACAGGCCGTCGTCACGGCCATGAAGCCATACGGGGCCACGAGCGTGGTCGTCGGCGACCCGGCGGCGATGAAGGCGCTGTGGCGCATCCGTGAGGACGGCGCCGGCATCGTCACGCGCTCGCCCGACGGCGGCGAGGCCTGGCCCGGCTGGGAGGACGCGGCCGTGCCGCCGGAGCGGTTCGGTGCCTACCTGCGCGAGTTCGACGCCCTGCTGGGCCGGCACCGGCGGCGGGGGGCGTACTACGGCCACTTCGGGGACGGCTGCCTGCACATCCGCATCGACTTCGACCTGCTCAGCCGCTCCGGGATCGCCGATTTCCGCAGCTTCATGGAGGACGCCGCCGACCTCGCCGTCGCGCACGGGGGCTCGCTGTCAGGGGAGCACGGCGACGGCGTCGCCCGCGCCGAACTGCTACCCCGCATGTACCCACCGGAGATCATCGGGGCGTTCGAGGAGTTCAAGGGGATCTGGGACCCCGACGACGGGATGAACCCCGGCCGGGTCGTCCGGCCCGCGAAGCTCGACGAGGACCTGCGCGTGTTCGTCGGGATGCCGACGCTGCCCGACGAGCCCGTGCTGGCGTTCGGTCACGACCGGGGGTCGTTCACCCGGGCCACCCGCCGCTGCCTCGGCGTGGGCAAGTGCGTCACCGACCACGGCGGCGTCATGTGCCCGAGCTACCGGGCCACCGGCGAGGAGATGCACTCCACGCGGGGGCGCGCCCGGCTGCTGTTCGAGATGGCCGCGGGCGACGTCATCACCGACGGCTGGCAGTCCCCGGAGGTGGCCGAGGCGCTCGACCTGTGCCTGTCCTGCAAGGGCTGCAAGCGCGACTGCCCCGTCGGCGTGGACATGGCCGCGTACAAGACCGAGTTCCTCGCCCAGCGCTACCGGCACAAGGTGCGTCCGGCGTCGCACTACTCGATGGGCGCCCTGCCGCGCTGGCTGCGCCTCGTGGGGCGCCTCCCCGCCCGCGCGGTGCGTGCACTGAACGCGGCCGCCCGCGGCCCGCTGGGAGCCGCAGCGAAGCGAGCGGGCGGCATAGCGCCGGAACGCGAGATCCCGGTGATCGCCCCGGTCCGGTACACGTCCCCGAAGTTCAGGAAAGCCACTTTCAGGTCCGCAGAGGGCAGGAAAGTGGCTTCGCTGAACCGGGGTGTTGCGCGCGGGCGGCTTCTGCTCTGGCCCGATACCTTCACCAACCACTTCGATCCCGCCGTCGCCGCCGACGCCGTCGCGGTGCTGGAGGGGTTGGGCTACACCGTGGAGCTGCCGCCTCAGGACGTGTGCTGCGGGCTCACCTGGACCTCCACCGGCCAGGTGGACGCCGCCCGCCGCGTGCTGCGCCGCAGCCTGCGCACCATCGAGCCGTGGCTCGCGACCGGGGTGCCGGTCGTCGGGCTCGAGCCGTCGTGCACCGCGGCATTGCGCGCCGACGGCCCCGAGCTTCTCCCCGACGAACCGCTCGCCGCGCTCCTGGCCACCGGCGTGCGCACCTTCGCCGAGGTGCTCGCCCAGCACACCGACGAGCTCAGCGACGGCGTCGTCGCCCCGGGACAGCGGGCGCTCGTGCAGGTGCACTGCCACCAGCACGCCGATCTCGGTACCGACGACGACCGCGCCGTCATGGCAGCGCTGGGCGTCGACGCCGATGTGCTCGACTCCGGTTGCTGCGGGCTGGCCGGCAACTTCGGGTTCGAGAAGGGGCACTACGACGTGTCGATGGCCTGCGCGGAGCGGGTGCTGCTGCCTGCGGTACGCGTCGCCGACCCCGAGGTGGCCGTACTGGCCGACGGTTTCAGCTGCCGCACCCAGCTCCGCCAGGCGGGCACCCGCGAACCCGTCCACCTGGCGCAGCTGGCCGCCAGAGCCCTCGGCCTCACCCCCACCCCCTGACCCCCACCCGCGAGTCGCCCGATCCGTGTGCGCGAGTCGCCCGGAAGGTGCGCGCGAGTCGCCCGGATTCCGTGCGCGAGTCGCCCGCGGGAAGTGATCACCGGCCGATCGCACGGGGTCGCGGGTGTGGGAATGTCGTAGCGGCGGGTGTTCACCGCCTCACCCCGCGCTCCCCAGGAGGACCTCCGTGCCCGGTACCGCGCCGCCCGATCCTGCGGTGACGAGGGCGCTGGCGGCGTTCGGGTTGGTGGGTGTCGGGGTCGCGGTGGTGCTGGTGGGGCTGTTGCACGTCGTCTCGGCCGGGCGGGTCAACCCGGTCCGCCGCACGATCAGCGAGTACGCGCTCGGTGACGCCGACTGGATGTTCGACGTGGGGGTGCTGGGTCTCGCGGGGGGATCGGTGCTGGTGCTGCTGGCGCTGGTGCGTGCCGGGATCGTGCGGCTCTGGTCGCGTCCCGCGGTCCTGGTCGGGGTCTGGGCGGCGGCGCTGGTGCTGGTCGTCGCGTTCGACAAGGCGAACTGGGCCGTGGGCCCGACGCCGTCCGGCTACGTGCACCGGTACGCGAGCGTGGCGGCGTTCGTGAGCCTGCCCGTGGCGGCGCTGGCGCTCGGTAGGCGCTGGCAGGGTGATCTCCAGTGGGGCCCGTACGCGGCCTGCTCGCGGTGGTCGGGGACGTGGGCCCTGCTGTGGCTCGGCGCGATCCTGCTGGCTGTCGCACTGAGCCCGCTGACCGGCGTGCCGTGGTGGCAGCTCCTGCCGCTCGGCCTGGTGGAGCGGGGGCTGGTGACCACCGAGGTGGCCACGGTGGTGGTGCTGGGCTGGTGGGCCGTGCGCGCGGCTGCGGTCCCGCGGCCGGCCGCGATGACCGCCGGGACGGGCTGAGCGCTCGCGCACCCGGAAAGGGCGACTCGCACGCCCGAACGGGGCGACTCGCGGGCGGTTTCCGGGCGACTCGCGCACGCAAAGGGGGCGACTCGCGGGGTGAGGCGGGGGCGGTGTCGCGCGGGTCCTGGTGTGGGCTCGGTTTCGCAGCCGTTACCGCGCGCCGCGCCGTGGGTAGCCTTCCTGCATGTCGCACGTACCGAATATTCGTCTGAACAACGGTGTCGAGATCCCGCAGGTCGGTTACGGGGTGTTCCAGATCGAACCGGACCGGACGGCGGACGCCGTGCGCGACGCCTTCGAGGCCGGTTACCGGCACATCGACACGGCGCAGGGATACGGCAACGAGGAGGGTGTGGGTCAGGCCCTGCGCGACTCGGGGTTGTCCCGTGATGAGGTGTTCGTCACCACGAAGCTGGCCAACGACCGTCACGGCTACGACGAGGCGATCACCGCGCTGGACGAGAGCCTGCAGCGGCTCGGGCTCGACCACGTGGACCTCTTCCTGATCCACTGGCCGCGGCCGAAGACCAACCGCTTCGTCGAGACGTGGAAGGCGTTCGAGAAGATCGTGTCCGACGGCAGGGCGCGCGCGATCGGGGTCTCGAACTTCCGGGTCCCCGACCTCGACCGGCTCGCCGCCGAGACCAGCACGGTGCCCGCGCTGAACCAGATCGAGCTGCACCCGTGGCTCCCGCAGGACGAGCTGCGCGCCTACCACCGGGAGCACGGGATCGCGACCGAGGCCTGGAGCCCGCTCGCCAAGGGCGGCGAGCTGCTGTCCGACGAGCGGATCGTGGGGCTCGCGGAGAAGTACGGCAAGACCCCGGCGCAGATCGTGCTGGCCTGGCACCTGCAGCTCGGCAACATCGTGATCCCGAAGTCGGTGACGCCGTCGCGGGTGCGGGAGAACCTCGACGTGTTCGACATCGAGCTGTCCGACGACGACCTGGCCACCTTCGCGGAGCTCGAGAACGGCACCCGCACGGGTCCGGACCCGTCCAACTTCGGCTGATCAGGGCGCCGATCGTCGGTTCCACGCTGCGGATGCGGCGCCGCACCCCTAGCGTTGCGCCGCATGTTGGCAATCACCGACAACGCGGCCGAAGCGATCAAGTCGCTGACCACCGATGCGGAGCTGCCTGACGGGGGCGGTCTGCGGATCTCCGCTCCCGACCCGGATCAGGGCCTCGAGCTGTCGCTCGCAGGCCGGCCGGACGCCGACGACGTCGTCCTTGCCGGGGAGGGTGTGAGCGTGTTCCTCGAGCCGGTGGCGGCCGAGGTTCTCGACGACAAGGTGCTCGACGTCCAGCCGGTGCCCGGCGCCGATGGCGAGCAGGAGCTCCGCTTCGCCATCGGGTTGCAGGAGGAGCTCCCGGAGGCCTGACCCGCTCGTCCCACCGACCCTCCCGACCAGAGTCGGCAAAGCCACTTTCCTGCAACCTCGTTGCGGGAAAGTGGCTTTGCTGCAATGCGGGGAGGGGGGTTACCCCAGCACCGTGTCCAGCCACAGGTCGGCGAGCACCTTGTGGCCGAGGTCGGTCGGGTGCACCCCGTCGTCGGCGAGCGCCGCGGCCCCGACGACGCGGGCGTGCTCGTGCATCTCCCGGTCGGCGGGCACGAGTGTGGCGGACCATTTCTCGGCGAGGCGGTGGACGGCGTCGATCTTCGGGTCGAGATCGGCGCGCCAAGCCGGCTGGTCGTCGTCGACGGGCACCAGGAACGGTTCGACCAGCACCAGCCGCGCGTGCGTGGCGTCGACGAGGGCGCCGAGCATGCGGTCGTAGCGCGCCTCGAACTCGGTGGTCAGCGAGAGCATACCCCGGTCGTAGCGCCGCCAGGTGTCGTTCACGCCGATGAGCACCGACACCACGTCGGGCTGCCGGGCGATCACGTCCGTCTGCCACCTGCGTTCGAGGTCGACGAGCCTGTTGCCGCCGGCCCCGCAGTTCACCACCCGGGGTGCGGAGGGCCCGAGCATCGTCGCGAGCGCGTCGTCGACCAGCCGGACGTAGCCGTGACCCAGATGTCGTGGCGGGTCACCGGTGTGCCCGCAGTCGGTGACGCTGTCGCCCGCGAACACCACTGTCCGCACCCCCTCGAGCTGCATTGCTCCCCCGTCCTGGTTGCGGTACTCCCACTGATCCGATTGACCGGTCCAGTCCCCGCGGGGACGCTACCTGCGTCGATACCGGGTGGACCAGAGTGATCACGGCGGCCCGGCGGCCCACGGCGCCGCGGTGGCGTGTCCGCGGCCTGAGGTCCGGTGGTGTCGTGGATGTCCGAGACCTACTGTCAGCACCGTGGAATTTCGGTATTTGGGTGACTCCGGGCTGAAGATCTCGGAGATCACATACGGCAACTGGCTCACTCATGGTTCGCAGATCGAGAACGACGCCGCAACGGCGTGCGTCCGCGCGGCTCTCGACGCGGGAATCACCACCTTCGACACCGCCGACGTGTACGCCAACGGCGCAGCCGAAACGGTGCTCGGCGAGGCGCTGAAGGGCGAGCGCAGGGCCTCGTTGGAGATCCTCACGAAGGTCTACTGGCCCACCGGCCCGAAGGGGCACAACGACTGCGGGCTGTCGCGCAAGCACATCTTGGAGTCGATCGACGCGAGCCTCTCGCGGCTGCAGACCGACTACGTCGACGTCTACCAGGCCCACCGGTACGACACCGAGACGCCGCTCGAGGAGACGATGCAGGCGTTCGCCGACGTGGTGCGCGCCGGTAAGGCCCACTACATCGGCGTCAGCGAGTGGACGGCCGAGCAGCTGCGGGCAGGCCACGCCCTCGCGACCGACCTCGGGATCAAGCTCGTCTCCAGCCAGCCGCAGTACTCCCTGCTGTGGCGGGTGATCGAGGAGCAGGTCGTGCCCGCGTCGGCCGAGCTCGGCGTCAGCCAGATCGTCTTCTCCCCGATCGCGCAGGGGGTGCTCACCGGCAAGTACAAGCCGGGTGCCGAGCTGCCTGCCGGCTCGCGCGCCACGGACGAGAAGGGGGGCGCCAACATGATCAGGCGCTTCCTGAACGACGAGACGCTCACCCGGGTGCAGCAGCTCGAGCCGATCGCCGCTGACCTGGGCCTGTCGATGGCTCAGCTCGCGGTGGCGTGGGTGCTGCAGAACGACAACGTCGCCGCAGCGATCATCGGGGCCAGCCGGCCCGAGCAGGTCGCGGAGAACGTCAAGGCCTCGGGCGTGACGCTGGAGCTCGACGTCATGAAGCGCATCGACGAGGCGCTGGGCGACATCGTGGAGCGCGACCCCGCCCGCACCGCGGCGAACGCCCCGAAGACCCGCCCGGTCTGACCGCCCCCGTCGGCGGCTAGTGCGGTGGCCAGGAACGTTGCCGGGGAGGACCCGGTGAACGTTTCTGGCCGCCGCACTAGGACTCCGTGAGCCGGCCGCCCGCCACCGTCCAGTGGCGGGTGGTCCGCACGGTGTCGAGCATCCGCCGGTCGTGGGTGACCAGCAGCACGGTGCCGCCGAAGGAGTCCAACGCCTGTTCGAGCTGCTCGATCGCGGGCAGGTCGAGGTGGTTGGTCGGCTCGTCGAGCACCAGCAGGTTCACCTCGCGGGCCTGCAGGAGGGCGAGCGCCGCCCGCGTGCGTTCGCCAGGGGAGAGCTCCACCGCGGGGCGCGGGGCGTGGTCGTTGGTGAGCCCGAACTTCGCCAGCAGCGTGCGCACGTCCGACTCGGCCCAGTCCGGCACCGCGTCGCCGAACGCGCGGGCGAGCGGCTGCGCTCCCAGGAAGAGGCCGCGGGCCTGGTCGATCTCCCCGACCCGCACGCCCGAGCCGAGCCCCGCGGTCCCGGAGTCGACGGGGACGCGGCCCAGCAGCGCTCCGAGCAGTGTGGTCTTGCCCGACCCGTTCGCCCCGGTGATCACGATCCGGTCGGCCCAGTCGACGCGCGCGTCGATCGGCCCGAGCGTGAACGACCCGCGCCGCACCACCGCCCCCGACATCGACGCGACGACCGTGCCCGAGCGAGGTGCGGCCGCGATCGTCATGCGGAGCTCCCACTCCTTGCGCGGCTCCTCGACCACGTCGAGCCGCTCGATCATCCGTTGTGTCTGGCGGGCCTTCGCGGCCTGCTTCTCGCTCGCCTCGGTGCGGGTCTTACGGCTGATCTTGTCGTTGTCGGTGGCCTTGCGCCGCGCGTTGCGCACGCCCTGGGCCATCCAGTTGCGCTGCATCTGGGCGCGGTCCTTGAGCCCACCCAGCTTGTCGTCGTACTCCTCGTAGGCCTCGCGGGCGTGCCGCCGGGCCACCTCGCGCTCGGCGAGGTAGCTGTCGTAGCCGCCGTCGTAGACGCCCACCTGCTGCTGGGCGAGATCGAGCTCGACCACCCGGTTGACGGTGCGGGCGAGGAACTCCCGGTCGTGGCTGACGATCACGGCGGGCGAGCGCAGCCCCTGCACGAACCGCTCCAGCCGCTCCAGGCCGTCGAGGTCGAGGTCGTTGGTCGGCTCGTCGAGCAGGAGCACGTCGTAGCGCGAGAGCAGCAGCGCGGCGAGCCCGGCGCGGGCCGCCTGGCCTCCGGAGAGGGCCGTCATGGGCGTGGCGAGGTCGATCGCCAGCCCGACGTCGGCGGTGACGCCGCCCGTCCGCTCCTCGAGGTCGGCGCCGCCGAGGGCGAGCCACCGGTCCAGCGCGGCGGCGTAGGCGTCGTCGGCGCCGGGCGCGCCGGAGCCGAGTGCCTCCGCGGCGGAGTCCATGGCCGCCTGGGCCGCAGCGACACCGGTGCGGCGGGCGAGGAACGCGGTGACCGTCTCGCCGGCCCGTCGCTCGGGCTCCTGCGGGAGGTGCCCGATCGTCGCGTCCGGCGGGCTGAGGACGATCTTGCCGTCCTCCGGTTCGAGCTCTCCGGCGAGCAGGCGCAGGAGAGTGGACTTGCCCGCGCCGTTGGCCCCGACGAGCCCGACGACGTCACCAGGGGCGACGACGAGATCGAGACCGGAGAAGAGGACGCGGGCGCCGTGGCCGGCGGCGAGATCGGTGGCCTGCAGGGTGGCGCTCATGGCGCCCACCACGCTACTGCTCGCCGCACCGCCCCCGGCGCGGGTGGTCGGTGGATCCGGCGCCTCAGCCTGCGGCTGCCGCCCGTCGGGCCCGCCGGTTGGCCAGCACGGCCCGGGCCACGAGGTGCGGCGCGCCGAGCGATCGCGGGTGGGCGGTCATGAAGCTCACGGCACGCATCGCGGTGGCGACCTCGACGTCCCTGTTCGCCGCGGCGAAGACCTGCCCGAGCACCCACCGCTGCACCGGGCCTGCGCGGTCTGCGGCGGCCGGATACCCAGACGTGCGGCGTCGCCCGCGGTGGAGATGTCCCACGCCGCGTCGACCACCACCTTCTGCAGGTCGAAGAACTCCCGCGCCGGAGCGGACGGGTCGACGTCGGAGCGCAGGTACTCCGACAGGCACGACGCGTGCAGGGCGGCCGAGGACATGCCCTGGCCGAAGACCGGGTTGAACGACGCCACGGCGTCGCCGACGGCGACCAGCCGCGCCGGGAATCGCTCGAGGCCGGCGAAGTGGCGCCTGCGGCTGTCGGGATGCCGGTACGGGACGACGTCACCGATCATCTGCCCGGCGGCTGCCTCCCGGAAGATCGGGGGCAGCTCGGCGCACTCGGCGAGGAAGCCCTCCTTCGTCGTGCCGCGCCCCGGGTCACCGTGCCAGGCGAGCATGATCGTCCACTGGCCGTCCTCGATCGCGTTGACCGCCGCGCCCGCCGCGCCCTTCGACGGGGAGCCCGGGCTGTGGCGGGCGATGCCGCTCAGCGGGCCGGTCCGGTCGGGGGAGCGCTTGAACCGGGCGGACAGGTACCGGACTTCGACGACCAGGCGTTCCAGCTCGGGGCGCGGCCAGCCGCCCTGCTCCAGCCAGTCGGTGAGCCTGCTGGCGCGGCCGGTGGCGTCCACCACGAAGTCGGTGCTCTCCTGGAGTTCGCCGTCGTCGGTGAGGTAGCGCACCGCGCTCACCGCGTCGCCCTCGAAGGCGAGGCCGGTCGCCCGCCCGGTGACGATCTCGACGTTCGGCAGGGCGAGGGTGCGGCGCCTGATCAGCGACTCGAGGAAGGGGCGGCTGCTGGTGACGAGCCGCGTGTTGGGGGTGGTGATCTGCTCGACGCCGTCGAGGTACCCGACGTTGTCCTCCGGCTCGCACAGCTCCGCACCCCGGTCGATCGCCTCCTGGGTGAGCCCGGGGAACCAGCGTTCGATCTGCTCCCGCCCGCCGGGCAGCAGGGTGTGCACCTGGTAGCCTTGGGGCACGCCGGGCCGGGTGTCGCTCTCGGTGTCGGTGCCGTCCCGTTCGACGACGACCACGGTCGTGGCGTGGTCGGCGAGTACGCGGGCGGCGAGCAGCCCGGCGATGCTCCCCCCGAGCACGTGGGCCCGGCCGAAGAGACCTCTGTGTCAAGCGGCTGCAGGAGCCCGCTGAGCCGTTCGAAGGTGGCGGCGGGAGATTCCGGCACGGTGACTCCAGGCGGTGTCGGCGTTCGCTTGCCTTCTCAAATATCGCATCCCGTGGCCGCTCGGCGAACCCACTCCGATGTGCGTGTCGCCACGCCCGGTGGCGGCGGCCTACTCGCGGCTGCCCAGGAGGGCGATCGGAAGGGTGCGGGTGGCCGACATCGAGGTGATGACGCTCGTCGCGCCCGTCACGAGGAACGCGCCTGCGCAGACGGTGAGCACGAACGTCCACGGCACCGCGAGCGTTGCGGCGCCGGTGACCACGGCCGTCGTGGCCAGCACCGCGAGGAAGGTCGTTCCCGCGGCGAGCACACCGAGCAGGAGCCCGATCACGGTGACCGCCCACGACTCCAGGAGGGCCGAGCGCACGACCTGGCCGCGGGAGAGGCCGGTGGCCCGCGCGGCCGCGAACTCCGGCCGCCGCGCCGAGGCTCCCATCACCACGGCGTTGACGACGCCGATCAGCGCATACACCCCGCCCAGCCCCATGATCACCAGGAGCACGCTGGTGCTCATCGCGTCGCGCGCCGCGGCGTCGCGCGCGTTCCAGTCGTCCACGGTGTGCACCTCGCCCACGGCGGAGACCGCGGCGGCGACCGACGCGCCGTCGGCCCCGGGGTGCAGCGCGACGAAGGTCCGGGAGGGAGCGTCCGCGAGCTCGCTGTCGGGCACGAGGCCCACCGGGAGCAGCAGGTTCGCCCCGCCGCCGATCCGGGCGGGGGTCGCGGTGACCACGGGCAGCGGCCCGAGATCGGCACCCCCCGCTCGGACGGCGACCGTCTCACCGGGGTCGCCTGCGTCGCCGCCGGGTCCGGCGGCCGCGGCCCGCCCGCGCAGCCCGGCCAGCCCTGCGGTGCCGGGGTGGAACCGTTCGTAGGCCGCCGGGTCCACCACGAGCGCGGTGCCCCGCTCGGTCTCGGCGTCCTCGCCGCTGCCGCGGGTGACCGAGATCGGCACCGCGAGCTCGGTGGAGGTGGCGGCCACCCCGGGCACACCGCTGATCCACGGTCCGGCCGCCGCTCCGGTCGCCTCCACCACGAGATCGCCGCTCGTGCCGCGTCGCTGCTCGGCCGCGGCGGCCGTGGCGAAGGAGGTGAGCGCCCCTGTCTGCCCCAGCAGCAGCCCGACCAGCACGATCAGCGGCGCGGCGATGGAGGCGCTGCGCCGGACCCCGTCGCGCAGGTTGGCCCCGGTCAGCTCGGCGAGCACGCCGCCCGCCCGCGCCGGGAGCAGCCGGGCGATCCCCGGCACCAGCAGTGGGCTCAGCGCGCTGAACGCCACCGCGGCGCACAGCGCCGCGTTCACCGCCATCGCCTGCCCGCCTGCGGCGCCACCCAGCGGCGACAGGACGACCAGTGCGACAGCGCCGGCCCCGAAGAGCCCGCCGGCACCCCATCGACCCGCTGTCATCACCCGGGCGGCCTCGCCGGTGTCCCGCAGCGCCTCGAGCGGCCGGACCCGCGACGCCCTGCGCGCCGCGACGAGTACCCCGGCCACCGCGATGCCCACGCCGACGCCGGCCGAGACGCCGAGAATCCACGCGCGCCACTGCGGGGTGAACCCGGGCGGCACGAAGCCGAGCGCCCCGAGCAGCCACGACTGGAACGTCATCGCCACCAGCCCCGCCGGGACTCCGGCGGCCGTGCCGATCCCCCCGAGCAGCACGGCCTCGCCGAGGAGCAGCCTGCGTAGCTGGCTGCGCCCGCCGCCCGCGAGCCGCAGCAGCGCGAGGTCACGGCGGCGCTGGGCCACGGTGAACGCGAACGTCGACCCGACGATGAACACCGTCAGGAAGGCCGAGAAGGCCAGGGTCAGCGCGGAGAGGGTCACGCCGACCTCGACGCTCTCGGCGAAGCCTGCGGCCCCGGTGGCGCTCAGCCCGGCCGGGACGTCGAGAGTGGCCACGGAGATCAGCACGAGCAGCGACGACTGGACGAGCGCGACGCCGAGACAGACGGTCAGCGCGGCCCCGACGAAGAGCGACCAGCGCTCGGTGAAGGTGGACCAGGACAGGCGCAGCACGGGTCAGCGCTCCAGGGACACGAGGCGGTCGGCCACGGCGCGGGCGCTCGCCCCGGCGAGCCGGTCGACGACGCGCCCGTCCCGCAGGAACACGACGCCGTCCGCGTGAGCGGCCGCGGCCGGATCGTGGGTGACCATGACGATGGTCTGCCCGGCGTCCACCATCGCGCGCAGGAGCCCGAGCACGGTGCGTGCGGAGGTGGAGTCGAGCGCTCCGGTGGGCTCGTCGGCGAAGAGCACGTCGGGGCGGGTCACCATCGCGCGGGCGATCGCGACCCGCTGCTGCTGGCCGCCGGACAGCTCGCGCGGGCGGTGCCGGCCCCGGTCGGCCAGCCCGACGGCCGCGAGCACGGCGCGGACCTCCGACCTGGACGGGCGCCGTCCGGCCAGCCGCAACGGGAGTGCCACGTTCTGCTCCGCGGTGAGCGCACCGAGCAGGTTGAAGCTCTGGAACACGAAACCGATGCGCTCGCGGCGCAGCGCGGTGAGCTCCGCGTCGCCGGCCGTGGTGATGTCGGTGTCGCCGAGCAGCACCTGCCCGGCGTCGACGCGCTCCAGCCCGGCCGCGCAGTGCAGCAGCGTCGACTTCCCCGATCCCGACGGGCCCATCACGGCGGTCCAGGTGCCGAGGGGGAAGTCGAGGTCCACGCGGTCGACGGCCCGCACCGCGGCCGGTCCGGTGCCGTAGGTGCGGCTCACGCCGCGCAGCGTCACCGCCGTGGTGATCCGCCGGGTCATCGTCTGGGTCATACGACGATCTCAGCGCCCGGCGTCGTCATGAGCATTGCCCTGCGCCCCCGACTCCGGGGTGGGGAGCGCCCCACCCCCGGTGGGAGTGCACAGCGTGCTCGAAACCCATTTGCCTCCGCCGCGCGACTAACCGCTCCGACCGTTCTCCGGAAATGACGAATCCCGCCGTTGGGCAGGCGTGGCCGAGGTTGCTCCTTCGGGGTAATCGCCGAGCAAAGTGATCCTCAAACGAGTCTTGTGGATCAGGATGCCGCCGGGGTTCACTTGCCGCACTTCGAACCGGCCCATGGGGAGACGTCGAATGAGAAGTGCGACCCGCCGCATCGTCGCGGCCCTGGGTCTCGTGACCGCGCTGCTGCTGTCCGCCTGCGCCGGTGGGGGTGAGGACGGCGGCGGCGACGCCCAGCGCATCACGGTCTGGACGGCCGACACCCTCCCCGACCGCGTGGCCGCCACGCAGGCCATCATCGGCCGCTTCACGCAGCAGACCGGGATACAGGTGGACCTCGTCGGTGTCGACGAGGACCAGTTCAACCAGCTCCTCACCAGTTCTGCCGCGGCCGGTGAGCTGCCGGACGTGATCGGGTCGATCCCGCTGTCGTCGGTACGCACGCTCGCGACCAACGACCTCGTGAACACCGACGCCACCGCCGCCGTGGTCGATGCGCTGGGTGCCGGCACGTTCGACCAGCGGGCCCTCGAGCTCACCAGGGACGGCGACCGGCAGCTCGCGGTGCCCAGCGAGGCGTGGTCACAGGTTCTCTACTACCGGCGCGACCTCTTCGACGCCGCGGGGCTGCCCGCCCCCAGCACCTACGCCGACATCCTGAACGCGGCGCGCACCCTCACCCGCGACGGCCGCGTCGGGTTCGTGGGCGCCACCGCGCCGGGCGACGCCTTCACGCAGCAGACCTTCGAGCACATCGCGCTCGCCAACGGGTGCGAACTGGTGAACAGCGCGGGTGAGATCACCATCGCGAGCCCGCAGTGCGTCGCCGCGTTCGACTTCTACCGCGACCTGATCACGAACTACTCCGTGCCCGGCACCCAGGACGTCGACACGGTGCGGGCCGCCTACTTCTCCGGCCAGGCGGCCATGGCCGTGTGGTCCACCTTCCTGCTCGACGAGCTGGCCGGGCTCCGCAACGACGCCAAGCCCAGCTGCCCGGAGTGCGTGGCCGACCCGACATTCCTCGCGAAGAACACCGGCGTCGCCACGTCCCTGACGGGGCCGGACGGCACGGCGCCCGCCCAGTTCGGTGAGGTCGTCAACTGGGCGATCACCTCAGAGGCGTCCGTCGACCCCGCGCAGCAGTTCGTCCGGTTCATGATGAGCGACGGGTACGTCGACTGGCTGGCCTTCGCCCCTGAGGGCAAGTTCCCCGCCCGGTCCGGCAGCACTCCCGGCGGCACCGAGTTCGTCGACAGGTGGAAGACGCTGCCCGTCGGCGTCGACACCGAGGGCCCGCTGACGCAGTTCTACCCGCCCGAGGTGCTGGACGTCCTGGCCACCGGCCCCGAGGCCGTCACGCGATGGGGGATCACCCAGGGGCAGGGCGACCTGATCGGGGCCTCACTCGGGGAGCTCCCGGTGCCGGCCGCCGTCGCGGCGGTCACCAGCGGAGGTGCCGACGCCCAGGGAGCCGCCGACCAGGCCGCTGCCACACTGCGGTCGATCCAGGACAGCTTGCGGTGACCGTGGATGTCGGCGCGCCTGCGCCGTCGTCCGGATCCGGCGGGGCGCCACCGCCCCGGCCGGACCGCCGTTCCGGGAGCGGACGCACGCTGCAGCGGGCGGAGGCGCGCGCCGGGCTCGCGCTGATCTCCCCGACGGTGGTCATCGTCGTGGTGATGGTGGTCCTGCCGATCATCTGGACGGTGCTGCTGGCGTTCCAGCGGCTGCGGCTGCTGAACCTGCGCAGCTCTGGCCTGTTCGGCAACTTCACCCTCGCCAACTTCGGACGAGTCTTCGGCTCGTCCGCCTTCTGGGGCAACCTGGCGACGACGCTGTCGTACTCGGTGTTCGGCACGGCGGCGGCGATCGGCGTCGGCCTGGTCGCGGCGCTCGCTCTGCGGCGCAGGTTCCGCTTCCGCGGGCTCGTCCGCGCGGCGATGCTGCTGCCCTACGTGGCCCCCATCGTTGCGGTCACCTACGCCTGGAAGACCATGCTCAGCCCGCAGTTCGGGGTGGCCAACCACTGGGGCACCCGGCTGCTGGGCTGGGACGAGCCGATCGCGTTCCTGAGCCAGCGCAGCAGCGAGGTGTCCGTCTTCGGCTGGCACGTCGGCGTTCCCACCGCACTGCTCACGGTGATCGCCTTCGAGGCGTGGCGGTCGTTCCCGTTCGCGTTCCTGTTCCTGACCGCGCGGCTGCAGGCCGTGCCGTCCACCCTCGAGGAGGCGGCCAGGGTGGACGGCGCCACGCTCACGCAGCGCTTCCGCTACATCGTGCTGCCGCAGTTGCTGCCGACGATCGCGGTGCTCTCGGTACTGCGGTTCATCTGGACGTTCAACAGCTTCGACGACATCTGGCTGCTGACGGGGGGCGGCGCGGGCACCGAGGTCATCAGCGTCTCGGTGTTCAACACCCTCACCGCGCGGGGCGACATCGGAGGGGCAGCGGCCCAGGCACTGGTGCTCGCCGCGATCCTCGCCGTCCTCATCGGTCTCTACCTGTGGCGGCTGGCGCCGCGCGAGGAGCAGTCCTGATGGCAGGCACCGAGGTGGGCGTGGCGCCGTCCGCAGCCACGCCCCGGAAACCGGCGCCCCCGCGGCGCCGGCTCAGCCGCGACGAGGTGGAGAACCGCCTGTTCGCGGTGCTGCGCGTGGTGGTCATCGTCGGGCTGCTGATCGTCACGCTGTTCCCCTTCTACTACATGGGGCTGCTGTCGCTGCGGCCTCTCGACCGGGTGCTGCAGGATCCCGGCGCGCTCTGGGTCGGGCCGTCCGAATGGGACCTCGGCAGCTACCTCACGGTGCTCACGCCGGGCGGGGCCGGGGGACAGGGCTTCCTGCTCTTCATGGCCAACAGCGCGATCGTCGCGTCCGGCACGGTGGTGCTCACCCTGCTGATCGCGCTGCCCGGCGCCTACGCCGTGAGCAGGCTGCGGTTCTTCGGCAGGCGGCAGGTCAGCGTGCTCTTCCTCGCTGTCTACCTGTTCCCCAGCATCCTGCTGGCCGTCCCGCTGTTCGTGTTCTTCACGCGGATCGGCCTGCGTGGCTCGCTGGCCGGGCTGCTGATCGTCTACGTCTCCCAGATCGTGGCCGTGTCGATCTACATGCTGCGCAACTACTTCGACACGGTCCCGGTCAGCCTGGAGGAGGCCGCCGCGATCGACGGGTGCAGCAGGCTCGGCGTCATGCGCCGGATCAGCCTGCCCCTGGCGATGCCGGCGATCATCGCCAACGCCCTGTTCGTGTTCATGATCGCGTGGAACGAGTTCCTGTTCGCGCTGCTGTTCCTCGTGGAGGACCGCGACCGCTGGACGGTGTCGCTCGGGCTCTCCCAGCTGGCGGGCGGCATCGAGATCCCCACCACGGTCCTGATGGCGGGCTCGGTCGTCGTGACGATCCCGATCATCGTCGTCTTCTTCGCCAGCGAGCGGCTCCTCACCGAAGGGCTCACCGCGGGCGCGGAGAAGGGCTGACCCCACCGGGCGCGCGTCGTGTGGTGGCGGAGTCCGGCTCCGCCGGTCAGGCGCCGCGCGTCCACTCCGGGAGCGGCCAGCCGCTGAGGTAGCCCACCACGGCCACGGCGCCCGCCGCGGCCCACGCCTGCGGCCGGCATGCCGTCGGGTAGCTGAACGTCTCCCCGTCCACCTCCGAGTAGAGCTCCGGCAGCCGGTCGTCGAACTCGGCCGCCGCGGCGACGAGGCCCTCGCCGAGCGACCGGGCCACGTCGTGGCGCCCGGCTCCGGCCAGCCCGAGGACCGCGACAGCCGTGTCGTGCGGCCACACCGACCCGCAGTGGTAGGTCAGCGGATCGAACCCCGCGCTCGTGCTCGACAGGGTGCGCAGGCCCCGGCCGCCGTCCAGGTCCGGGCGGGCCAGCCGGTCGGCAACCAGATCGGCCTCCGCCGCCGACAGCAGGCCGGTGGCCAGCAGGTGGGCCATGTTCGACGTGGGGCCGGTGACGGCGCGGCCACCGGCGTCCAGCGCGATGGCGGGGTAGGCACCGGCCGGGTCGTCGATCCAGAAGGCCGACCGGAACCGCACGGCGAGCGCGTCGGCCCACTCCCGCCACCCGCGGGCGCCCCCGCGACCGAACGCCTCCAGCAACGCCGCCCCGCCACGCGCTGCCGAGTAGACGTAGCCCTGCACCTCGCAGAGGGCCAGCGGACGCTCGGCAATCGTGCCGTCGGCCCAGCGCACGCCACCCGCGGAGTCCTTCCAGCCCTGGTTGGCCAGGCCACCGCCGGTCGAGCCGCGGTAGGTGAGGAAACCCGTCGCCGCAGCCGTGCCGGCGATCCAGGCCAGCGCCGCCTCCAGGTTCGGCAGCAGCGCGGCCACCTCGTCATCGGCCATCCCGGCACGCCACGCGTCGTGCAGCAGGCAGCACCACAGGGAGGTGGCGTCTATCGTCCCGAAGTAGTGCGGGGGCAGGTCCAGGCCGCCCGCCCGCAGACCACCGGGGCGCACCTCGTGGAGGATCTTGCCGGGCTCCTCCTCGGAGCGGGCGTCGTGCCTGCGGCCCTGCCGTCGCGCGAGAACCCGCAGGGTGCTCGCGGCGAGCGCGGTGCCCAGCGGCAGCAGCAGCCGGGCCGTCCACAGCGAGTCACGGCCGAAGAGCGTGCAGAACCACGGGCTCCCGGCTGCGGTGAACCGGTCGTAGCGGCCCTCGGGGGCGTGCGGATCGGCGAGCATGAGCCCGTCGAGGTCGGCGAGGCTGCGGTGCAGCAGCGTGTCGAGATGCCCGGCCCCGGTCGCGGGGAGCGTCCACGGGATCGGGACGGCGGGGGTGAAGCCCGCCGGCCTGCCGCCGGCCGGGCCGACGGTGAGCCGCACCGACCAGCGTTCACCCGGCTCCAGCCGCACCGGCCAGGCGAGCACGGCGTCCGGGCCGACGGTGCTGGCCTCACCTGCTGCGGGCTCGACGACGAGCTCGGCATCGGCCCCGTTGCGGGACCACCGCGCACCGTGCCAGCCGACCTGCGGCACCACGGCGTCCACCAGGGCGCCTGACTTGACCACCGCCGTGGCCGCGAGATCGCTGCGGGCCCGCACCACGACCCGCAGGGACACCCCGTCCGCCGTCCCGCTCGCCTCGGATTCGTTCGGCTCGACGTTGTGCAGCTCGACGCGCTCGACGACGTGCCCGTCGGCCAGCGTGCGTTCCCGGCGCAGCCGCACCAGCGCCCGGTCGCCGCGCAGCTCACCGTCGAACCGGGCCGTGGCGGCGTCGTCGAGCGGGACGGACCGGGCGTGCAGATCCACGCCGTCGACGCCGATCTCCAGTCGGCTCCCGTACCGCGTGTCGCCGACGTACAGGCCCTGGGCGCCCTCCGGCCGAACCTGACCGTCCGGATCGGACAGCAGTACGGCGGGTGCGGCGAGCACCGTGAGCAGTTGGTCGAGGGTGGCTTGTCCTGGTCGGTCCGACGGGGCGTGCGGACGCCTCATGCGATGCTCCCGTGAGGGCACCGGCGTGCCCATGGCTCACCGCCAACGTAACCCGTGACGGCGGTTCCGTGCTTCCGGGGAAGCGGCGTCGAACGCGCGAACGGCTCCATTGCGACGACCGTATGCAGCACCATTCGCCCCGCTCGCCGACCCGTTGACGAAGCCGCGGCAGCGGCGGGACACCGATGTGCAGTTGCTCGGATGTGCAATAACGATCAGCTCGGAAACGGTTCACGTTCCGCCGTCCACCTCCGCCCCGCGGCATGTGCGGGCCGCGACCGGCCGATCACCCGCACCCCGGCGAGCTGCCTCTCATCAGGGACGACGCGACCAGATCGGGAGCCTTCACCGGAGCGGGCGTCGGAGCCCTGCTCCGGTCCACCGCCCGGCGGTGCCATCCGGTCCGCCCGCCTCGGTGCCGACGTCCGGTTCGTGGCCCGGCAGGTACTAGTTGGAGTAGTACTGTCCTCCTGCCGCTTTCTGCCCGATGAGGGCCGTTGCGGAGCGTCGATCACACGTTCCTCGCGTCCGCCCGAATGGGTTAGCCTCGCGGCCTCCCCAGCGTTCGGACGGCCCCCGACAGGAGTGGCACATGCAGGCCCCGTACGACTACATCATCGTGGGCGCCGGTTCCGCCGGCTGCGTGCTGGCCAACCGGCTCAGCGCAGATCCCGGCATCCGGGTACTGGTGCTGGAGGCGGGACGCCCGGACTACCGGTTCGACGTACTCATCCACATGCCGGCCGCTCTCCCGTTCCCGATGGGACGGTCCTTCTACGACTGGCGGCACCAGAGCGAGCCCGAGCCCCACCTGCGAGGACGCCGCCTGAAGGTGCCTGCCGGGCGCCTGCTCGGCGGCTCGAGCAGCATGAACGGGATGATCTTCCAGCGGGGCAACCCGATGGACTACGAGCGCTGGGCGGCCGATCCCGGCATGGACGAGTGGGCCTACGCCAACGTCCTGCCCTACTTCCGGCGCAGCGAGGACTCCCTCACCGACACGCCCTACCGCGGTCGCGGCGGCCCCATCACGCTGGAGCGCGGCCGCGCGGCGAACCCGCTGTTCGGGGCGTTCCTGCAGGCCACCGAGGAGGCCGGGTACCCGACCACCGAGGACGTCAACGGCCACCGGCAGGAGGGCTTCGGCCGCTTCGACCGCAACATCCGCTCCACCCGACGGTGGTCGGCGGCGCGGGCCTACCTGCACCCGGCCATGTCGCGGCCCAACCTCGAGGTGCGCACCGGCGTCAACGTCACGCGCGTGCTGTTCGACGGCACCCGGGCCGTCGGGGTCGAGTACACCGACCGGCACGGCAACCGCGAGCAGGTCATGGGCGGGGAGACCGTGGTCAGCGGCGGCACGATCAAGTCGCCTCAGATCCTGCAGCTGTCGGGGATCGGCGACGCCGACCGGCTCTCCGCGCTCGGCGTGCCGGTGGTGCACCACCTGCCGGGCGTCGGCGAGAACCTGCAGGACCACCTCGAGGTGATGGTGCAGCACTCCTGCACCCAGCCGGTGTCCCTCGGTCCCACGTCCTCGCTGAAGAACGCGCCGTCGATCGGTTTCCAGTGGCTGTTCCTGCGCAGCGGCCCCGGCGCCACCAACCACTTCGAGGCCGGCGGTTTCGTGCGGGGCAGCACCGACGTCCCCTACCCGAACATCATGTTCCAGTTCCTGCCGATCGCCTCGAGGAGCTACGAGTCCTCGCCGTCGGACCGCCACGGGTACCAACTGCACGTCGGCCCCGTCTGCTCCGACGCCCGCGGGCATGTCCGGATCCGGTCCGCCAGCCCCGCGGCGCCCCCCGCGATCCGGTTCAACTTCCTGTCCACCGAGCAGGACCGCCGGGAGTGGCTCGACTCCATCAGGATCGCCAGGGAGATCCTCGCGCAGCCCGCGTTCGAGCAGTACGACGGCGGCGAGGCGGCTCCCGGCCCGGCGGTTCGCACCGACGAGCAGATTCTGGCGTGGGTCGCCGAGCACGCGGTCTCGGCGATGCACTACGTGGGCAGCTGCCGGATGGGCACGGGAGGGGACGCCGTCGTCGATCCTGCGTCGATGCGCGTGCACGGCACCGAGGGCCTGCGTGTGGTTGACGCGTCGGTCATGCCGTACGTCACCAACGCCAACACCTTCGCCCCGGTCGTGATGATCGCCGAGAAGGCCGCTGACCTGATGCTCGGCCGCACTCCGCTGCCGGCGCAGCACGAGCCGTTCCACCGGCCCGAGCCCACGCAGGCGCAGACCACATCGGCGCAGACCACGCCGGTCGCCTAGACACCGGACCGACGAGTGCTCCGCGGCGCGCCTAGTCTCAAGTCGTGAACCCGTCGACGCTGCAGGCCCAGGTGATCGTCGACGAACTGGTGCGCTGCGGCGTCACCGATGCGGTGCTGTGTGCAGGCTCCCGCAACGCTCCGCTCTCGTTCGCGCTGCACGCGGCGGACGTCGCGGGTCGGCTCCGGCTCCACGTGCGGATCGACGAGCGCACGGCCGGGTTCCTGGCGCTCGGGCTCGCGCTGCGCTCCGGGCGCCCGGTGCCCGTGTGCACCACCTCGGGCACCGCGGTGGCCAACCTGCACCCCGCCGTTCTCGAGGCGTCCTTCGCGGGGGTGCCGCTGCTCGTCCTCAGCGCCGACCGTCCACAGGAGATGGTCGGCACCGGAGCCAACCAGACGATCGCCCAGGCCGGGATCTTCGGCACGGCCGTGCGGCTCGCGCTCACCGGTGCCGCCGGGGGGAGCGCGGCCGACAACGGACGCTGGCGCTCCCTCGCCGACCGTGCCGTGGCCGCGGCGACCGGCGCCCTCGGCGGACCCCCGGGACCGGTCCAGCTCAACCTCCCCTTCGCGGAGCCGCTCGTGCCCGACGGCACCGGGGTCGCGCCTGCCGGGCGTGCGGACGGCGGGCCGTGGACGTCCGTGCCCCCGATCGCCCGTGACGTTCCGGTGCTCCCGCTGGACCCCTCCGCGCCCACGCTCGTCATCGCAGGCGGCAACGCGCCTGCCGGTCTGCACGACTTGCCGGTGCCGGTGATCGCGGAGCCGGCGTCAGCACCGTGGTCGACGGCCGTGCGTACGGGCCCGTGGCTCCTCGGCGCCCCGGCGGCGGCGTCGCTGAAGCCTGCGCAGGTGGTGGTGGCCGGCCGCCCCACGCTGCACCGGGCGGTCCAGCGGCTGCTCGCCGACCCGTCCGTCGCCACCTACGTGCTGGCCGATCCGCACGGCCTCCCGTGGACCGACGTGGCCGGCACGGTCCGGGCGGTCGGCTCGTTGCCACCGCTCACTCCCGACCCGTCGTGGACGCACCGCTGGCGCACCGCCGACACCGCCGCGGCGAAGGCGCTGGACCAGGCCACCGACGACGGCACCGCGCCGATCGGTTTCCGGCTCGCCCGCTCGGTGCTGGCCGGTCTGCCCGACGGCGGGCAACTGCTGCTCGGCTCGTCCAACCCCGTCCGGGACGTCTCGCTCGCCGCGGTTCCCCGCCGGGGGCTCACCGTGCTCACCAACCGCGGCGTGGCCGGGATCGACGGCAGCGTGTCGACGGCGCTCGGAGCCGCGCTCGCACACGACGGTCCGGCGTACGCGCTGCTCGGCGACCTCACGCTGCTGCACGACACCACCGGCTTCGTCATCGGTCCGGACGAGCCGCGGCCCGACCTCACCGTCGTCGTCCTCAACGACGGGGGCGGCGGCATCTTCGGGCTGCTGGAGCAGGGCGCACCCGAGCACGCCGCGGCCTTCGAGCGGATCTTCGGGACGCCGCACAGCGTCGACCTCGGCGCGCTGTGTGCTGCCACCGGGGTCGGCCACCTCCAGGTGGACGTCGCCGACGTCGCGGCCGCCGTCGCCCCCACCTCGGGTCTGCGGGTGGTCGAGGTGATGGCGGAACGCCCGTCGTTGCGCGCGGGGCACGCGGCCGTGCGGACGGCCGTGGACGCGGCGGTGGCCGCCGCGCTGCACGACGCCGACTGACCGCGTAGGCACGGCGGCAGCCGGATCCGTGGCCGCCGCCGGTCGAACCCGGCCCTCAGACCTCGGCTTCGAGCGCGTCGCGTACGGCCACCATCTTCGCCGCGGCTTCCCGCGCCTCCTTCTCCGGATCGGAGTCGGCCACGATCCCGCACCCGGCGAACAGCCGCGCCACCGATCCGTCGAGCTGGGCGCACCGCAGCGCGATGCCGAGCTCGCCGTCGCCGTTGCCGTCGACCCAGCCGATCGGACCGGCGTAGCGGCCCCGATCCATGCCCTCGAGCTCGGTGATCAGGCGGAGCGCCGCCTCGCGGGGCGTACCGCCGACGGCGGCTGTGGGGTGCACGGCCTCGGCCAGCTCGAGCAGCGATGCCGGGGTGCCGGGGTGGAGGGTGCCGCGCACGTCGCTCGCCAGGTGGGACACGTTGTGCAGAGCGATCACTCCCGGCGTCTCCGGCACGTCGAGCGACTCGCACAGCGGGCGGAGCGCCGCGGCCAGCGAGTCGACGGCCAGCGCGTGCTCGTGCCGGTCCTTCGCCGAACCCATCAGCTGTCCCGGCAGGTCGTCGCCCGACCCCGGCCAGATCGTCCCGGCCAGCACCCGGGACTCCACGATGCCGGCGGTGCGCCGCACCAGCAGCTCGGGCGTGGCTCCGACCAGCCTGTCGACGGCGTAGGACCAGCAGGTCGGGTACCGCTCGGCCAGCCCGTCGAGGAGGAACCGCGGATCGAGGGGAGAGTCGCTGACGGCCAGCAGGTCGTGGGCGAGACAGGCCTTCTCGAGCTCGCCGGCGCGCATCCGCCGCACCGCCTCGGCCACGGCCTTGCGGTAGCCGTCAACCGGAAGCATGCCGTCGGCGAAGCGCAGCGTCCCGGTCGGCCGGACGGGGCTCACCGCGCGGACCGCAGGCGGTCCGTCCCCCGAGAACTCGGTGACCCACGACCGCCCGTCCCGGCGCCCCACCAGCACGCGGGGAACCACGAGTGCTGAGCCGGGGGACGTGTCGGCGAACGTGAAGCTGGCGAAGGCCACGGGTCCCGAGCCGGACGTCCCCACCTCGTCGGTCACGTCGAGCCGTTCGGTGAACGACCGCCACCAGGTGTCCGCCTCGGTGAACCGCTCCGGGCCCGTGCCGGTGAAGCGTGCGACCTCACCCCAGCCGACGAGACCGTCCGGACCGCGTACCCAGGACAAGGGATTCTGGGCGTCGGGTAGCAGGTCGATGAGGCGGCCCGGGTCGTCGATGAGCCTCGTTCGCACGGCTAACCCGCCCGGCAGCGGGGCGATTGTCACGTAAACGAGAGTAGGAGCCCGCGCTGTCCGCTGCGCGCCGGGTCCGAGAGGTGCCGACCACACCGGACGCCCGCCGCGCATAGACTCCCGTGTCGTGGCGACTGGCACGGGGCGCAGCGGTACCCGCGCCGTCGACGACCTGGCGGCGCTGGTTCGTCCGGCGGCACGCGGGATCGCGCGGCGTCTCCCCGAGATCGTCGCCGGTCTCGCGGTGGTGGTCACCGTGCTGGCCTTCCTCGCACTCGCGGGCGCCGCACTGGACGACCGGGCGATCTCCGCCAACCCGGCCGTGGCCCAGGCCGAGGTGCTCCGCGGATCGACGTTCTCCCGCACGCTCGTCCGGTTCACGGTGGCCAACGGGGAGGCGGTCGTGCCGGAGCACGGGGTCTTCTACCCGCGTGGCCTGCAGGAAGGCGACACGATCGCGGTCGAGTACGACGTCACTAAGCCCGAACTCGTGCGGGTGGCCGGGCGCTCCGCGCTCGACGGGGTGGTCCCGCTGGGTCTCGGCGTGCTCGTGATGTGGGCGGCGCTCGGTCCGCTCGCCGTGTGGCTGCGCCGCCGCCGCGCCGGATCCTGACGGGTCAGGCGGACCGGGAGCGGGTGGCCAGGGCCACCCCCAGCACCGCCACCACCATGCCGGCGATCGCCACCGGTCCGAGCGTCTCGCCGAACATCACCAGCGCCATCAGCGCGGTGATCCCCGGCACGAGGTAGAAGTAGCTCGTCACCTGGGCGGCGGCACCGCGACGCAGCATCAGGAACAGCAGGGAGATCCCGCCGCCGGTCAGCACCAGCACCGACCAGGCCAGTGCTCCGGCCAGCTGCGGCGTCCACTCGAACCGGAACGACTCGAACGCCAGCGCGAACGGCAGCGTCACCAGTATCGACGCCACGAACTGCACGACCTGGCCCGTGCGCAGGTCGAACTCCGGGCAGAACCGCTTCTGGTACAGCGTGCCCGCGGTGATCGCGAGCAGTGCCATCGTGGTCAGCCCGAGCGTCAGCGGGGTCACCCCGGTGGCCGTGAGCTTGCTCGAGACGACGAGGGTGACCCCGGCGAACCCGAGCAGCAGCCC
Organism: Pseudonocardia sp. OZ21; assembly: GCF_059359135.1. Taxonomy (NCBI): domain Bacteria; kingdom Bacillati; phylum Actinomycetota; class Actinomycetes; order Pseudonocardiales; family Pseudonocardiaceae; genus Pseudonocardia; species Pseudonocardia sp. OZ21. The sequence continues at coordinate 252,421 of NZ_JCADBN010000006.1, read as the reverse complement.
GACCGTCTGCCGCCGCCCGAGCCGCTCACCGAGCAGCGCGGCGAACACCGCCGTCAGCACCGGCTGCAGGTTCACCACCAGCGCGGTGACGCCCGCCGGCATCCCCGCCGCGACGGCCGCCCACACCCCGCCCAGATAGCCGGCCTGGATGCCGATCCCGGCCACCGCGATGTGCACGGCCTGCCGGCCCCGCGGCCAGGGAGCCCCGGCGACGAGTGCGAGCACCAGCATCAGCACGACCACCCCGGCGTACCGCACGACCAGGAAGCTCAAGGGCTCCGCGTACGGGGCGGCGTACTTGGCCACCACGAACCCCGAGGCCCAGATGATCACGAACAGGAACGGGGTGGCCCGCACGGCCAGCGTGGCCCCGGACGGCGTCGACGTGGTGGCGATCCCCGACCCTAACCCGCGCCCCGCCACCCCCCACCCCGCGAGTCGCCCGTTCCCCGCCCGCGAGTCGCCCAGCCAGCGTGCGCGAGTCGCCCGGCTAGTGCCGCGAGTCGCCCGTTCTGCGCGCGAGACACCCGGCTAGTGCCCGCGAGTCGCCTGTTCTGTGTGCGCGAGTCGCCGAGTTTGTGCCCGCGAGTCGCCTATTTTGCGTGCGCGAGTCGCCCGTTCTGCGTGCGCTCCGGTGTCGCTACCGGTCCGCGTGCCACCAGCTGAGCACCTCGTCGAGCGACCCGGGGACGGCGACCACCATGGCGCCGGTGGGGAGCGGGTTCGGCCGCCCCTCCCCGTCGACGACGAGCGCGCCTGCCTCGGCCGCGAGGCACGCGGCGCCTGCGACGTCCCACTCGCGGTAGCCGTCGAGCACGGCGGCGACGGCGTGGCCGAGCGCCACCTGGGTGATCGCGAGCGCCGACGACCCCAGCACGCGGACACCCACGTGACCTGCGGCGGCGTGCCGGGCGAACGTGGGTGCGCGTTCCAGTGAGAGCTCCGCGCACACCAGGCCCCCGGTGGGCGACCGCGGCGTCACGGTGACGGCCACGCCGTTCGCCCGCACCCCTCGTCCGCGGGCGGCCGCGTAGATCTGGGCCCGGCTGGGATCGGCGATCACGCCGACGACCGGCCCGGAGCCGTCCACCAACGCCAGGCTGTAGGCGCACCAGGGGAAGCCGGCGACGTAGTTGGCGGTGCCGTCGACCGGGTCGACCACCCAACGGTAGGGCGCGTCGGCGGCGTCCGCGGGGCTGCCGAACTCCTCGCCGACGACCGGGACCCCCGGGAACTCCGAGGCCAGCACGCGGCGCGTGTGTCGCTCCAGCGTGCGGTCGGTGTCGGTGACCCAGTCGAACGGGTTCGCCTTGTGCGTGGCGCCTGGCTGCTGTCCGCGACCTGCGGTGGCCGTGATGACCTCCGCGGCGTCGTTGGCCAGGCGGCCGGCCACCTCCAAGGCCCGGGAAAGCAGCCCCGGCTCCACCGGGAGCGGTGACGGGAGTGCGCTCGGGTGCTGCTGGACGGTCATGTGGTCCGAGCGTCACCGGCTCCGGTGTCCCGGGTGCGTCGCCCAGATGACGTGTCAAGGATCACCCGGCCAACTGTGTGCCCGACATAGGCTGTTGGCCGCGTGTTCGGTGGCTTGTCAGCGCCCCGCCCTCCGGACGCGCGACGGTTCCCCTGTGCGCGTCGCCATCGTGTCCGAGTGCTTCCTTCCCGTGGTCAACGGCGTGACGAACTCCGTGCTGCGGGTCGTCGAGCACCTGACGGCCGCCGGGCACGAGGCGCTGGTGATCGCGCCGGGGATGGACGGTCCCATGGAGTACGCCGGTGCCCGCGTCGTGCGGATTCCGGCGGTGGACCTGCCGGTCGTCTCGTCGATGCCGGTGGGCGTGCCGAGCCGCCGGGTGCTGACCGCACTGCGGGAGTTCGCCCCCGACGTCGTCCACCTGGCCGCGCCGTTCGTCGTCGGCTACCGCGGGCTCGCCGCGGCGCGCCGGCTGGGGATCCCGACGGTCGCGGTGTACCAGACGGACGTGGCCGGGTTCGCCTCCTCCTACGGGCTCGGGCTGACGGCGCGCGCCGCGTGGCGCTGGACGTGCCGGCTGCACGGCCAGGCCGACCGCACGCTCGCCCCGTCGAGCTGGGCCACCGAGGCGCTGCGGGCGCGCGGGGTGCCACGGGTGCACCAGTGGGCCCGCGGCGTCGACACCCGCCGGTTCACCCCGCACAAGAGGGACGACGGGCTGCGGGCATCGCTGGCGCCCGATGGTGAGCTGCTGGTCGGTTACGTGGGCAGGCTGGCGCCGGAGAAGCAGGTCGAGCGGCTCACCGCGCTGGCCGACGTGCCCGGCACCCGGCTCGTCGTGGTCGGCTCGGGGCCGAGCAAGGAGAGGCTGGCGGCCGCGTTGCCCACGGCGGCGTTCCTCGGCTTCCGCGGCGGGGACGAGCTGGCCCGGATCTACGCGTCGCTCGACGTATTCGTCCACACCGGACCGTCGGAGACCTTCTGCCAGGCCGTCCAGGAGGCGCTCGCGTCGGGGCTGCCCGTCGTCGCGCCGGACGCGGGCGGGCCGCGCGACCTCGTGCTCCCCGGCCGCACCGGCTACCTGGTGCCCCCGCACCCCGACGGCGCCGAGACGCACGACCCGAGGTCGGTCGCGGCGGACGGGCAGCTGCGTGCGGCCGTCGTGGCGCTCACCGACGCGGGGACGAGGGCCCGGTTCGGGGCCGCTGCCCGGCAGTCGGTGCTGCGGCGTACGTGGTCGGCGGTGTGCGACGAACTGCTCGCGCACTACGCGGACGTCATCGGGGCCACGGCGGCGGCAGCCTAGTGCGGTGGCCACGAACGTTGCCGGGTTGATCGCGGGATCCGGGTGGTTCCTCGCAAGGCGCCGCCCGCAGCTCATACCGGGGTGTTCGCCAGGGTGGCAACGCCGCGAGGGGCCGCCTGGGCCCGCGAGGAACCCGGTGGACGTTTGTGGCCGTCGCACTAGGCACGTCTGGCTGGATCAACGCCGCCAGGCGGAGATCCACCAGGGAAAGGACTGACGGTGCGCATCGTCCAGCTCGCCAACTTCTACGGCCCGCGCTCCGGCGGCCTGCGCACCGCGCTCCACCACCTCGGCGCGGGATACGCGGGTCGAGGTCACGAGGTGGTGCTCGTGGTGCCCGGCGCGAGGTCCGCTGACGAGGTGCTGCCCGGTGGCATCCGCCGGATCACCATCGCCGCGCCCCGGCTGCCCGGCACCGGCGGGTACCGCGCCGTGGACCCCTGGCGGGTCGAGCGGCTGCTCGACCGGTTGCGCCCGGACGCCATCGAGGTCTCCGACCGGTTGACGCTGCGCGGCCTCGGCCGGTGGGCGTCCCGGCGTGGTGTGCCGAGCATCGTGATCTCCCACGAGCGCCTCGACCGGCTGCTCTCGCAGTTCCTGCTGCCCGAGCCGGCCGCCCGGCGGGTCGCCGACGCCGCGAACGCGCGGATGGCCGCCGCCTACGACACCGTGGTGTGCACCACCTCGTTCGCCCGCGCCGAGTTCGACCGGATCGGCGTGGCCAACGTCGCGCAGATACCGCTCGGGGTCGATCTCACGACCTTCTCCCCGCAGCACCGCGACGTGGCGCTGCGGAGCGCACTCGCCGACGGCGCCGACACCCTGCTCGTCCACTGCGGGCGGCTCTCCCCGGAGAAGCACCCGGAGCGGAGCATCGACACCGTCGCGGCGTTGCGCGACGCCGGCCACCGGGTCCGGCTGGTCGTCGCGGGCGACGGTCCGCGCCGCCCGGTGCTGGAGCGGCGGGCGAGCGGGCTGCCCGTGACGTTCATCGGCTTCGTGCCCGACCGCCGCCGGTTGGCGCGGCTCCTCGCATCCGCGGACGTCTCGCTCGCGCCAGGTCCGCACGAGACGTTCGGGCTGTCGGCGCTGGAGGCACTGGCCAGCGGTACGCCCGTCGTCGTGTCGGCGTCGTCGGCGCTGCCGGAGATCGTCGGACCGTCCGGTGCCGCGGCCCTGGACCGCCCCGAGGCCTTCGCAGCGGGCGTCACGACGCTGCTCGCGGCGGACGAGGGAGCGCGGCGGGCGGCGGCGCGGGCCCGGGCCGAGCAGTTCGGCTGGCCGGAGTCCGTCGGACGAATGCTCGCCCGCCTCACCTGCTGACCCGCACCTGGCGGGGGTGACTCCGCGTCCGGGCGACTCGCGGACGCGTATTGGGCGACTCGCGGGCGGATTTCGGGCGACTCGCGGGAGGGTGCGGGGGGTTCGGGCGGTCCGCGTAGCGTTCCCCGGGTGAGCCGCGCCGACCTCGACAAGGACCCGCACGACGTCGCCGCGATGTTCGACGGCGTCGCGCGCCGCTACGACCTCACCAACACCGTGCTCACCGCGGGCCAGGACCGGCGGTGGCGGGCGCGCACGCGGGAGGCGCTGCAGCTGAGCCCGGGGGACCGGGTGCTCGACCTCGCAGCGGGCACCGCCGTGTCGACGGTGGAGCTGACCCGTTCCGGAGCATGGTGCGTGGCGGCCGACTTCTCGCTGGGGATGCTCCAGGCGGGCGCCCACCGTCCGGTGCCGAAGGTGGCGGCCGATGCGTTGCACCTGCCGTTCCGGGACGCCTCCTTCGACGCGGTGACGATCTCGTTCGGGCTGCGCAACGTCGCCGACCCCGATGCCGCACTCGCCGAGCTGGCCCGGGTCACGCGGCCGGGTGGGCGGCTCGTGGTGTGCGAGTTCGGCCGTCCGACGTTCGCGCCGTTCCGGATCGCCTACCACCTGGGGCTGGAGCGGGTGCTCCCCGCGGTCGCGGAGCGCGTCTCGAGCAACCCGGAGGCCTACCGCTACCTCGGTGAGTCGATCCGCGACTGGCCAGCCCAGCCCGAGCTGGCACGGCGCATCGCGGCTGCCGGGTGGACGCAGGTGGCCTGGCGGGACCTGGCTCTCGGGGCTGTCGCCCTGCATCGGGCCCGCCGTCCGTACCGCGTCGTGGACCGTCCGGCGGGCTGACGCTGCCGATAACGGACGCCCCGCGCCGTCGATCTGGGGCGCCGCGGACGCGCCGCCCGGGTGGCGGACGCGCGCTCACTCGCCCGGGTGCATAGACTCCGTAAGACTTCGTGAATCTGTTCACAAGGAGCCGTTTTGGTCGCGCCCGAACCCACCACTGTCGGCGGGCGACCGGACGCCGACGCCGACGTCATCGTCGTCGGTGCCGGTCCCGCCGGGTCCACCGCCGCTGCATACCTCTCACGTGCCGGTCTCGATGTGCTCCTCCTGGAGAAATCGACGTTCCCGCGGCCGAAGGTCTGTGGCGACGGCTTCACCCCTCGCGGCATGAAGCAGCTGATCGACCTGGGCATCGACTGCTCGGAGAGCAACGGCTGGCTGCACAACAAGGGCCTGCGGGTCGTGGGCGGCGGCGTCACCCTCGAGCTGGAGTGGCCCACCCTCGCGAGCTTCCCGAACTTCGGTGCCGTCCGGCCCCGGCAGGACTTCGACGAGCTGCTCGTGCGTCACGCCGAGAAGTCCGGCGCGCGGCTGCACGAGGACACCACGGTCACCGAGGCACTCACCGACGAGCGGACGGGCCGGGTCACCGGCGTGGCCGGCATGGTCGGCAAGGGCAAGGACCGGCGGCCGGTCTCCTTCCGGGCGCCGCTCACCCTCGCCTGCGACGGCGTGAGCGCCCGCCTCGCCTTGAGCCTCGGGATGGCCAAGCGCGACGACCGGCCGATGGGCGTGGCCGTCCGTCGCTACTACAACAGTCCTCGCACGCACGACGACTTCCTCGAGAGCCATCTCGAGCTGTGGGACCGCTCGAACCCGGCCGACCCCAAGCTGCTGCCGGGCTACGGCTGGATCTTCGGCATGGGCGACGGCACGTCGAACGTCGGGCTCGGGATCCTGTCCACGAGCAAGGCCTACGGGTCGACCGACTACCGGGCGCTGCTGAAGTCCTGGCTCGACGGGACCCCGGAGGAGTGGGGCTTCCGCGACGAGAACGCGGTGGGCAGCGTCGGCGGGGCGGCCCTGCCGATGGGTTTCAACCGCACTCCGCACTACCGTCCCGGCCTGCTGCTCGTCGGCGACGCGGGCGGCATGGTCAACCCGTTCAACGGGGAGGGCATCGCCTACGCCATGGAGTCGGCGGCGATCGCCTCCCGGTGCGCGGTGCAGGCGCTGGCCCGTTCGGGCGCGTCGGCCGAGGCGGCGCTGGCCGGCTATCCGGTCGCGATGAGCCAGGCTCTGGGCGGTTACTACCGGATCGGCAACGTCTTCTCGAAGCTCATCGGGAACCCGTCCGTGATGGGTCTGGCCACGAAGTACGGTCTGCCGCGCGTCACCTTGATGCGCTTCATCCTCAAGCTGCTCGCGAACCTCTACGACCCGAGGGACGGGGGCGTGAGCGACCGGGTCATCACCACGATGACCAGGCTCGCACCGAGTTTGTAGTTACTAAGGCATGCCTGGCTCCGGCCAGGGCCGCGCCCCGACTTAGTGTCGCGAGCGGTGTCTGACCAGGAAGAGTCCGCTACTAGTAGACGACAGGGCTGAACGGATGCTCGATCCTTACCTCCCGCTGGTGCTGATGTTCGCCCTGGCCGGTGCGTTCGCGCTGTTCTCGGTGACGGCCGCGCCCTACATCGGGCCGCGGCGCTACAACCGGGCGAAGCTCGACGCCTACGAGTGCGGCATCGAGCCTTCACCCCAGCCCGTCGTGGGTGGCGGCCGCATGCCGGTCGCCTACTACCTCACGGCGATGCTGTTCATCCTGTTCGACATCGAGATGGTCTTCCTCTATCCGTTCGCGGTCAGCGCTGATGCGCTCGGACTGTTCGGGCTGGTGGAGATCGTGCTGTTCATCGTCACGGTCGGCTTCGCCTACGTATACGTGTGGCGGCGCGGCGGACTGGATTGGAACTGAGATGGGTCTGGAAGAGCACCTGCCCAGCGGCGTACTGCTGACCAGTGTCGAGAAGCTGGTCAACTGGACCCGCAAGTCCTCGCTGTGGCCCGCCACCTTCGGGTTGGCCTGCTGCGCGATCGAGATGATGACCACCGGGGCGCCACGGTACGACCTGGCCCGCTTCGGGATGGAGGTCTTCCGCGCCTCGCCGCGCCAGGCCGACCTGATGATCGTCGCGGGCCGGGTGAGCAACAAGATGGCTCCCGTGCTGCGCCAGATCTACGACCAGATGCCCGAGCCGCGCTGGGTGCTGGCGATGGGCGTGTGCGCGTCGTCCGGTGGCATGTTCAACAACTACGCGATCGTGCAGGGCGTCGACCACGTCGTCCCCGTCGACATGTACCTGCCCGGCTGCCCGCCGCGGCCGGAGATGCTGATGGACGCGATCCTCAAGATCCACGCCAAGATCATGGACGAGCCGCTGGGTGCCAAGCGGGCCGCTGCCCTCGCGGAGAGCGGTTACAAGACCGAGCTGGTGCCGTCCTCGATCAAGTACGCGAAGAAGAAGTGACCGGCCATGGCTGACGAGAACACCGGCACGTCCGGCACGTCCAAGGAGAGCGGCGAGCCGACCGGCGGCGCCCAGTCCTCCGCGGAGGCGAGCGGAGCCGACACCGCCGCGCAGCGCGCCGCGGGGGGCGAGCGGCCCGCGGGCGGCGAGCCGGAGCAGACGGGCGCGCCGGTCGACGCGCGGTCCGACGCCGGGGGCGATGACGGGTCGACCCCGGAGGGGGGCACGCGGCTCGCGGCTCCGGCCACGCGTGACCGTCGCGGGATGTTCGGTGTCACCGGCTCCGGCGACACCTCCGGCTTCGGTGGGCTGCGGTTGCCCGGGCACGCCCCGGCCCCGGCCGAGCGGCCCTTCGGCGGATGGTTCGACGAGTTCGCCGACGACTTGGCCGAGGCTCTGGCCGAGCGCGGGGTGCCGCGCGGTGCGGTGCAGCAGATCACCATCGACCGCGGCGAGATCACGTTCTACGTGCGGCGCGAGCGCATCCTCGACCTCTGCCGCACGCTGCGCGACGACGAGGGTCTGCGCTTCGAGCTGTGCTCCTCGGTGTCCGGGGTGGACTACGGCGAGGGCGTCGCGCAGCGGCTGCACGTCGTCTACCACCTGACGTCGATGAGCTACCGGCGCCGTATCCGGCTGGAGGTCGCGCTCGACGTGGACGACCCGCACCTGCCGAGCGTCGTCGAGGTCTACCCGACGGCCGACTGGCACGAGCGGGAGACCTGGGACATGTTCGGCGTGATCTTCGACGGCCATCCGGCGCTCACCCGGATCCTGATGCCGGACGACTGGGAAGGCCACCCCCAGCGCAAGGACTACCCGCTCGGCGGGATCCCGGTGGAGTACAAGGGGGCGGAGATCCCGCCTCCGGACCAGCGGCGGTCCTACACGTGACCCCCGACGACCTCATCTCCGCGGAGGCGGCGACATGACGGACATCCGTGACGACGCTCCCACGCCCGATGCGTACGCGTCGGAGCGTGAGACCACCGAGGGCACGGTCTACACCGTCACCGGTGGCGACTGGGACACGTTCCTCGACGAGGAGCACGACGACCGCATCGTCATCAACATGGGTCCGCAGCACCCGTCCACGCACGGCGTGCTGCGGCTGGTGCTGGAGCTCGAGGGCGAGACGGTGCAGCAGGCCAGGTCGGTGATCGGCTACCTGCACACCGGTATCGAGAAGAACTGCGAGTACCGCACCTGGACCCAGGGCGTCACGTTCGTGACGCGCATGGACTACCTCGCACCGATCTTCAACGAGACGGCGTACTGCCTGGCGGTGGAGAAGCTGCTGGGCATCGAGGCGCCGCGTCGCGCGACCGTGGCCCGGGTGCTGCTCATGGAGCTCACGCGCATCGGCTCGCACCTGGTGTGCCTGGCCACCGGCGGGATGGAGCTGGGCGCGCTCACCGGCATGACGGCGGGCTTCCGGGAGCGCGAGGAGGTGCTGCACCTGCTCGAGTTCCTCACCGGCCTGCGGATGAACCACGCGTTCGTCCGGCCCGGTGGCCTCGCGCAGGACCTCCCCGAGGGCTGGGAGCAGAAGGTCGCCGAGTTCGTCGCGCTGATGCGCACGCGGCTGCCCGACTACGACAAGCTGCTCACCGGGCAGCCGATCTGGCGCCAGCGCCTCGAGAAGGTCGGTTACCTGCCGCTGGACGGGTGTCTCGCGCTCGGTGCCACCGGGCCGATCCTGCGCGCGGCCGGCCTGCCGTGGGACCTGCGCAAGGTGGAGCCCTACTGCGGGTACGAGGAGTACGACTTCGAGGTTCCCACTGCCACCGAGGCGGACTGCTACGCCCGCTACCGGCTGCGGGTCGCGGAGATCCACGAGTCGCTGAAGATCGTCGAGCAGGCCGCGCAGAAGATGGAGCCCGGCCCGGTGATGGTCGAGGACCGCAAGGTCGCCTGGCCCGCGCAGCTCTCGATCGGCTCGGACGGGATGGGCAACAGCCTCGAGCACGTCCGCAAGATCATGGGTCAGTCGATGGAGTCGCTGATCCATCACTTCAAGCTGGTGACCGAGGGCTTCTCGGTGCCGGCAGGCCAGGTGTACGTGCCGATCGAGTCGCCCCGCGGTGAGCTGGGCTACCACCTGGTGTCCGACGGGGGCACGCGCCCGGTGCGCGTCCACGTCCGCGACCCCAGCTTCGTGAACCTGCAGACGATGCCGGCGATGAGCGAGGGCGGCATGGTGGCGGACGTCATCGCGGCCGTCGCGTCGATCGACCCGGTCATGGGAGGCGTGGACCGATGACAACGCCGGAAGGCACGCCAGAGGCCAACGGCCGGCTGGTCGCACCGGAGGAGGTCGTGTGGGAGGCGGTGGCGCAGGAGCCGTCGCCCGTCTCACCGGTCTTCGACGAGGTGACCCGCCAGCGGACGAAAGAGATCATCGCTCGCTACCCACAGTCACGATCAGCGCTCCTCCCGTTGCTGCACCTCGTGCAGTCGGTGGAGGGTTTCGTCAGCCAGGACGGGATCCGCTACTGCGCTGAAGCGTTGGAACTGACGACCGCCGAGGTTTCCGCGGTAGCCACCTTCTACACAATGTACAAGCGCAGCCCGTGCGGAGAACACCTGGTCAGCGTGTGTACGAACACACTCTGCGCCGTGCTGGGTGGCGACGCGATCTACAAGCGGCTCAGCGAGAAGCTCGGTGTCGGCCACGAGGAGACCGCGGGCGAGCCGGGCACCCCGGGTTCGATCACGCTCGAACACGCGGAGTGTCTTGCGGCCTGCGACCTGGGCCCGGTGCTGCAGGTCAACTACGAGTACTTCGACAACCTGACGGTGGACTCGGCGGAGGCGCTGGTGGACGCGCTGCAGCGCGGCGAGCGCCCGGCCCCCACCCGCGGGGCCCCGCTCACCGACCTCAAGACCGTGGAGCTCGAGCTGGCCGGGATCTTCCCCGACCTGGAGCGCAGCGTCGAAGGCCCGTCGACCGCACCGGAGACGGTGCGCGGCGCGCAGCTGGCGGCCGACCGCGGCTGGGTCGCCCCGCCGATGCCCGACGCCCCACCCGCCTTGCCGGATCTCCCGGAGAAGAAGTCATGACCGCTGCACAGACCAACCCGCCGGCGCCCGACCCGCTCACCCCGGTGCTCACCCGGCGCTGGCTGTCGCCCCGCTCGTGGTCGATCGACACCTACGAACAGCTGGAGGGCTACCAGGCTCTCCGCACCGCGCTCGCCGCGCACCCCGACCAGCTCATCCAGCTGGTGAAGGACTCCGGTCTGCGTGGCCGTGGCGGCGCGGGCTTCCCCACGGGCATGAAGTGGAGCTTCATCCCGCAGGGGCCCACCGGGCCGGGCGCCAAGCCCAAGTACCTCGTGGTCAACGCCGACGAGGGCGAGCCGGGCACCTGCAAGGACATCCCGACGATGATGGCCGACCCCCACTCCCTGGTGGAGGGCTGCATCATCACCTGCTACGCGATCCGCTCGAACTTCTGCGCGATCTACGTGCGCGGCGAGGCTCTGCACTGCATCCGCCGGGTGCGCCGTGCCGTGGAGGAGGCCTACGCCAAGGGCTACCTGGGCAAGGACATCCTCGGCTCCGGCTTCGACCTGGACATCGTGGTGCACGCCGGCGCCGGTGCGTACATCTGCGGCGAGGAGACGGCGCTGCTCGACTCGCTCGAAGGTCGTCGCGGTCAACCTCGGCTCAAGCCTCCGTTCCCGGCCACGTCCGGTCTGTACGCATCGCCCACTGTGGTCAACAACGTGGAGACCATCGCCTCGGTTCCCGCGATCGTGCAGGGCGGCAGCGACTGGTTCCGCAGCATGGGCTCGGAGAAGAGCCCCGGCCCGAAGATCTACTCGGTGTCCGGGCACGTGGAGCGGCCCGGCCAGTACGAGGCCCCGCTGGGCATCACGCTGCGGCAGCTGCTGGATCTCGCGGGTGGGATGAAGGACGGGATCCCGCTCAAGTTCTGGACGCCGGGCGGCTCGTCCACCCCGCTGTTCACCGCCGAGCACCTCGACGTTCCGCTGGACTTCGAGGGCGCGGCAGCGGCCGGGTCGATGCTGGGCACCACCGCGGTGCAGGTCTTCAACGAGACCGTGTCCGTGCCGTGGGCCGTGATGAAGTGGACCGAGTTCTACAAGCACGAGTCCTGCGGCAAGTGCACGCCGTGCCGCGAGGGCACCTACTGGCTCGTCCAGATCCTCGAGCGCATGGTGCACGGCGAGGGCACCGAGGCCGACGTCGAGACGATGCTCGACATCTGCGACAACATCCTGGGCCGCTCGTTCTGCGCACTGGGTGACGGAGCGACCAGCCCGATCACCAGCGGCATCAAGTACTTCCGCCAGGAGTTCCTGGACCTGATCGCCGCCCAACCCGCGGTGGCACGTCCGGAGCAGCTGGCCGAGCTGACCGGAGCCACGGCATGACAATCGCTCCCGAGGAGAAGAAGGAGGCGCGGCCCGTACCCGAGGGCCACGTCCGCCTCACGATCGACGGCCTCGAGGTCGACGCGCCCAAGGGCGAGTTGCTGATCCGCACGTGCGAGCGGCTGGGGATCATCGTCCCGCGCTTCTGCGACCACCCCCTCCTCGACCCGGCAGGCGCCTGCCGCCAGTGCCTGGTCGAGGTGGAGATGGGCGGGCGCCCGATGCCCAAGCCGCAGGCCAGCTGCACGATGACCGTGGCCGACGGCATGGTCGTCAAGACCCAGCACTCCTCTCCCGTGGCCGCGAAGGCCCAGGAGGGTGTGATGGAGCTGCTGCTCATCAACCACCCGCTGGATTGCCCGATCTGCGACAAGGGCGGTGAGTGCCCCCTGCAGAACCAGGCGATGAGCACCGGCCGCACCGACTCGCGGTTCGTCGAGACCAAGCGGACGTTCCCGAAGCCGCTGCCCATCTCCACGCAGGTGCTGCTCGACCGCGAGCGCTGTGTCCTCTGCCAGCGCTGCACCCGGTTCTCCGAGGAGATCGGGGGCGACCCGTTCATCGATCTGCTCGAGCGCGGTGCGCACCAGCAGATCGGGGTGGCCGAGGACAAGCCGTTCCAGAGCTACTTCTCCGGCAACACCATCCAGATCTGCCCGGTCGGTGCGCTCACCAGCGCCGCGTACCGGTTCCGCTCCCGCCCGTTCGACCTCGTGTCCACCGACGGGGTCTGCGAGCACTGTGCGTCGGGTTGCGCCCAGCGCGTCGACACCCGGCGCGGCACGGTGCTGCGCAGGCTGGCCGGCAACGACCCGGCGGTCAACGAGGAGTGGAACTGCGACAAGGGGCGGTTCGCGTTCCGCTACCTCGGCTCGCCGCAGCGGATCACGCGCCCGATGGTCCGCGGCGCCGACGGGGTGCTCACCGAGACCTCGTGGACCGAGGCGCTCACCGCCGCGGCGCAGGGCCTCACCGCCGCCCGTGAGGGTGGCATCGGAGTGCTCGCCGGCGGCAGGCTGACCGTCGAGGACGCCTACTCGTACGGCAAGTTCGCCCGCGTGGCGGCGCACACCAACGACGTCGACTTCCGGGCCCGGCCGCACTCGGCCGAGGAGCTGGAGTTCCTGGCGGCGCACGTCGTCGGCCAGGGCCCCGAGGTGCTCGACTACGCCCGGCTGGAGGCCGCGCCCGCGGTCCTGTGTGTGGCGTTCGAGCCGGAGGAGGAGTCGCCGATCGTCTTCCTCCGCCTGCGCAAGGCGGCCCGCAAGCACGGCCAGCAGGTCTTCCACCTCGGCCAGTGGACCACCCCGGCCGTCGCGCGCACCTCCCGCGACACCGGGGCCGCGTCCCCGGCGGCCAAGGACAACCTCGTCCGCTCGGTCCCGGGCGCCGAGGCGGCCGTGCTCGCCGAGCTCCCGGCGCACGTCGTCGACGCGCTCACCGGCGGTGGCGTGATCCTCGTGGGAGAGCGCGCAGCCGAGGTACCGGGCCTGTACTCCGCGGTGTCGACGCTCGCCGCCCGCACCGGTGCCATCGTCGGCTGGGTGCCGCGCCGGGCCGGTGAGCGCGGCGCGCTCGACGCCGGTGCCGTCCCCACGCTGCTGCCCGGCGGCCGCTCGGTCGCCGACGCGGCCGCGCGTGCCGAGATCGAGGCGGCCTGGGGCCTGGCGGCCGGAACGCTGCCCACCACCCCCGGGCGCGACACCGACGAGATCCTGGCGGCCGCCGCGATCGGCGAGCTGGCCGCGCTGGTGGTCGGCGGGCTCGACCCGCACGACCTCGCCGACCCCGCCGCCGCCCTCGCCGGGCTGCGGGAGGTCGGGTTCCTGGTGAGCCTGGAGATGCACGCCTCGGCGGTCACGGAACTGGCCGACGTCGTGCTGCCGGTGGCCCCGGACGCCCAGCGCTCCGGCAGCTACCTGAACTGGGAGGGCAGGCGCCGCGAGTTCGCGCCCGCGCTCGACGCGAGCGGCGTGCTCCCGGACTGCCGCGTGCTCGACACGCTGGCCGTCGAGATGGACGCCGACCTGTTCACGCAGACGCCCGCCGCCGCCGCCGGTGAGCTGGCCCGGCTCGGGTCCGGCTCGCGGTCGGCAGTGGCGGCGCCGTCGGTGCCGCCGGTGGAGCCACTGCGCCCGGCCTTCGGCCAGGCGGTGCTCGCGACGTGGCGCCAGCTGGTGGACGACGCGGCGCTGGCCGTCGACGAGCCCGCGCTGGCCGGCACGGCACGGCCGGCGTTCGCGCGGGTCAACGCGGCCACGGCCGAGCGGCTCGGCCTCGTCGAGGGTGAGCCGGCCACGGTGCGCACCGACCGCGGTGCGGTCACCCTGCCGGTGGCGCTGGCCGATCTACCCGACGGTGTGGTGTGGCTCCCGGGCAACTCCGACGGCAGCCGCGTCCGCAGCGTTCTCGGAGCAGGTCACGGTGACCTCGTGGGGGTGACGGCATGACCACCATCCAGCTGCTCGCGCAGGAGCCGGGCGGCATGACCCGCACCCAGCAGCTGCTGGCCGACGACCCGATCTGGCTGGTGCTGCTCAAGGTGGTGGCGCTCTTCGCCATCGGCGTGGTGCTCACCCTGTTCATGATCAACCTCGAGCGCAAGGTGGTGGGCCGGATGCAGCAGCGTCCCGGCCCGAACCGGACGGGCCCCGGTGGCTGGCTGCAGAGCCTCGCCGACGGGCTCAAGCTGGCGTTCAAGGAAGACATCATGCCGGTGATGGCCGACAAGCGGGTGTACTTCATCGCCCCGGTCATCTCGACGATCCCGGCGTTCGTGGCGTTCTCGGTGATCCCGTTCGGCGGCGAGGTCTCGATCTTCGGCGAGCCGACGGTCCTGCAGCTGGTCGACCTCCCCGTCGGGGTGCTGGTCGTGCTCGCCTGCAGCTCGATCGGCGTCTACGGGATCGTGCTCGGCGGTTGGGCGTCCGGTTCCCCGTACCCCCTGCTCGCCGCGCTGCGCAGCGCGGCGCAGGTGATCTCCTACGAGATCGCGCTCGGCCTCTCGATCGTCGGTGTGATCCTCTACGCCGGGTCGCTGTCCACGGCCGACATCGTGGCGTCCCAGAGCAGCGGTTGGTATCTGCTGTTGCTGGCGCCCAGCTTCGTGGTGTTCGTGATCGCGATGGTCGGGGAGACCAACCGGGCGCCGTTCGACCTGCCGGAGGCGGAGTCGGAGCTGGTGGGCGGGTTCCACACCGAGTACTCGTCGCTGAAGTTCGCGCTGTTCTTCCTGGCCGAGTACGTCAACATGGTCACCGTCTCGGCGATGGCCACCACGCTGTTCCTCGGCGGTGGGCAGTGGCCGTGGCCGCTGTCGTTCCTCAACGCCAACGGCTGGCTGCAGTTCGTCGCGTTCCTGATCAAGACGTTCATCTTCCTGTTCATCTTCATCTGGCTGCGCGGCACGCTGCCCCGTCTGCGCTACGACCAGTTCATGCGGCTGGGCTGGAAGGTGCTGGTCCCGGGCAGCCTGCTGTGGATCCTGACGATCTTCGCGATCCGCACCTACCGCACCAGCGGCGCGGGCAACGTCACCACCTTGCTGGTCGCCGTGGGGATCGGGCTCGCGGTGGTGCTGGTGGTGGCGTTCCTGGTGCCCGACCGGCAGGTCGAGGAGCCGGTGATCGAGCTGGCCTCCGACTACCCGGTGCCGCCGATCGACCTCGCCGTGCCCACGCCGTCACGACACAAGCTCCGCCCCCGCCCGGTCGATGCCGGGCCGGTGCGGGAGCCGGCCCTGACCGGTGGTTCCGCTGCCAAGGAGACCGACGATGTTTGAGTTCTTCAAGGGCTTCGGTGTCACCTTCTCGACGATGTTCAAGAAGGTCGTCACCGAGGAGTACCCGGAGAACTTCCCGCCAGCCGCGCCGCGCTACCACGGCCGCCACCAGCTCAACCGCCATCCGGACGGGCTGGAGAAGTGCGTGGGGTGCGAGCTGTGCGCCTGGGCCTGCCCGGCGGACGCGATCTACGTCGAGGGCGGCGACAACACCGAGGAGGCGCGCTACTCCCCGGGTGAGCGGTTCGGCGCGATCTACCAGATCAACTACCTGCGCTGCATCGGCTGCGGGCTGTGCATCGAGGCCTGCCCCACCCGCTCGTTGACGATGACCAACTTCTACGAGATGGCCGACGACAACAGGCAGGACCTGATCTACACGAAGGAGCAGCTGCTCGCGCCGCTGCTGCCCGGCATGGAGCAGCCGCCGCACCCGATGCGCCTCGGGAACGACGAGCAGGACTACTACGTGCAGGGCCCGACCCTGGCTCGGAAGAACCCGGAGACCGACCCGGTGGGGGAGCAGGTCACATGAACGCCATCGCGCAGGCGGCCTCCGACACCGTCGGTGTCGGCGAGGCCGTCGTCTTCTGGATCCTCGGCCCGATCGCCCTCGCCGGCGCGCTGGGCATGGTGTTCGCCCGCAACGCCGTGCACTCCGCGCTCGCCCTGGTCGGCACGATGTTCTGCCTCGCCGTGTTCTACATCGTGCAGCAGGCGCCGTTCCTCGGCTTCGTGCAGATCATCGTCTACACGGGCGCGATCATGATGCTGTTCCTGTTCGTGTTGATGCTCGTCGGCAGGGACAGCTCCGACTCGGTGGTCGAGGTGCTGCGCGGCCAGCGGCTGGCCGCGCTCGGCCTGGGTATCGGTCTCGCGGTGCTGCTGGTCGGGGCGCTGGGCAGCTCTCTCACCTCCGTCACCTCGGTCGGCCTGGCCGCGGATGGCGCAGGCGCAGGCGGCAACGTCACCGGGCTCGGGACGCTGATCTTCACGAAGTACCTGTTCGCCTTCGAGCTCACCTCCGCACTGCTCATCACCGCGGCGCTGGGCGCCATGGTGCTGGCCTTCGCGCAGAGCAAGGGCCACCTCAAGCGCGGCCAGCGGGCCACGGTCGAGGCGCGGCTGCGCGGTGAGCACGACCGGATCTCGCCGCTGCCCGGTCCCGGTGTCTTCGCCACCGCCAACTCGGTGGCCGTCCCGGCCGTGCTGCCCGACGGCTCGATCGCGCCGGAGTCGATCTCGGCGATCATCGACGCCACCCCGGTGGTCCCCACCGACGAACGACACCCGGACGCGCACGCCCTCACCGGTTCTCGGTCCGCCGACGACACCTCCGAGGAGACCCGGTGAGCCCCACCTACTACCTGCTGCTCTCGGCGCTGCTGTTCTCCATCGGCGCGGTGGGCGTGCTGGTGCGGCGCAACGCGATCGTCGTGTTCATGTGCATCGAGCTGATGCTCAACGCCGTGAACCTGAGCCTGGTCACGTTCTCGAGGATCAACGGCCAGCTCGACGGCCAGGTCATGGCGTTCTTCGTGATGGTCGTGGCCGCCGCCGAGGTCGTGGTCGGTCTCGCGATCATCATGTCGATCTTCCGCACCCGCCGGACCGCGTCGGTGGACGACGCGAACCTGCTGAAGTACTGAGACCTAGGAGTGCTCCCCGTGCACACCACGCCCCGTCTGCCGTGGGCCCGTCGCGAACGTCGGTCGAGGCCCACCAGTGATGCCCGTGCCGTGACCGGCGCGGCCACCGGTCGGAGCCCGCGATGAACGCGGCGCTCGCCCAGGCCACCGAGCTGCCCTCGGTCGAGGCAGCCACCGGCATCGCCTCCCTGGCCTGGCTGCTGTTCGCGCTCCCGGCGCTCGGGGCACTCGTGCTCTTCGTCGCAGGCAGGCGGGCGAACGCGTGGGGCCACTGGCTCGGCGTGCTCACCGTGGTCGCGTCGTTCGTGGTGGGTCTGCTGATCTTCCTCGAGACCCTCCAGCTCGACCCGGCCCAGCGGACGCGGGAGCTGTCGCTCTACGACTGGGTCGCGGTCGCCGGTCTCAACGTCCACTACGGCCTGCGGATCGACCCGCTGTCGCTGACGTTCGTGCTGCTCATCACGGGTGTCGGTGCACTGATCCACATCTACTCGGTCGGCTACATGAGCCACGACCCCGGCCGGCGGCGGTTCTTCGCGCAGCTCAACCTGTTCATCGCGGCGATGTTGCTGCTCGTCCTCGGCAACAACTTCGTGATGCTCTACCTCGGCTGGGAGGGCGTCGGTCTGGCGTCGTACCTGCTGATCGGCTTCTACCAGGACCGCCCGTCCGCGGCCACCGCCGCCAAGAAGGCCTTCCTGATGAATCGCGTCGGTGACGTCGGGCTGGCGATCGCGATCTTCGTGCTGTGGTCGCAGCTGGGCACTCTCCAGTACGACGCCGTGTTCGAACGGATCGGCCAGGTCTCGACGCCGGCGCTCGTCGCGATCACGCTGTTGCTGCTGCTCGGCGCCTGCGGCAAGTCCGGCCAGTTCCCGCTGCAGTCCTGGCTTCCGGACGCGATGGAGGGCCCCACCCCGGTGTCGGCGCTGATCCACGCAGCGACGATGGTCACCGCGGGCGTCTTCCTGATCGCGCGGACGAGCCCGATCTACAACCTCACGGAGACGGGCAGGCTGATCGTCATGCTCGTCGGGGTGATCACCCTGTTGATCGGGGCGATCATCGGGTGCGCGTACGACGACATCAAGAAGGTGCTCGCGTACTCCACGGTCAGCCAGATCGGCTACATGATCCTCGCGGTCGGTCTGGGACCGGTGGGCTACGCGCTCGGCATCGCCCACCTGCTCGCCCACGGCTTCTTCAAGGCGGGGCTCTTCCTCGGCGCCGGGTCGGTCATGCACGCGATGCACGACGAGGTCGACATGCGCCGGTTCGGTGGCCTGGCCCGGTACATGCCGATCACGTTCGTGACGTTCGGCCTCGGGTACCTCGCGCTGATCGGCTTCCCCGGCCTGTCGGGGTACTTCACGAAGGACGAGATCATCGTTGCCGCGTTCACGGCACCCGGCTGGCAGGGGTGGGTCTTCGGGCTCGCCGCCGCGCTCGCGGCCGGTCTCACCGCCTTCTACATGACCCGCCTGATGCTCATGACCTTCTTCGGAGAGAAGCGCTGGAAGGATCTCCGCACGGCCGAGGGCGAGGAGTACCACCCGCACGAGTCGCCTGCGGTGATGACGGGGCCGATGATCGTGCTCGCGATCGGCTCGGTCTTCGCGGGCTTCCTGCTCACCAACAACCACGTGCTGGCCACCTGGCTGGCTCCGTCGGTCGGTGAGCAGGCGGAGCCTGCGCACGCCGCGCTGTCGCACACCGAGGTCACCATCCTCACCCTCGTGCTCGCCGCGCTGGGCGTGCTGGCCGCCTACCTGCTGGTCGGCAGGCGGCCCACGCCCGTCGAGCGGCCCGAGCCGGTGTCGCTCCCCGTGCAGGCGGCACGCCGCGACCTGTACGCCAACGCCATCAACGAGACTCTCATCGCGCGGCCCGGCACCTGGCTCTCCCGCGCGCTGGTCTACGTCGACAACCGCGGGGTCGACGGCCTGGTCAACGGCACGGCCGCGCTGCTGGGCGGCAGTTCGGGCCGCCTGCGGCGGCTCCAGACCGGGTTCGTTCGCTCCTACGCGCTCTCGATGCTCGCCGGTTCGGTGCTCGTCGTGGCGGCGCTCCTGGCGGTGCGGTTCGCATGAATGACGGCTCCGTGACCTCAGGGGGAAGCGTGTTGCTCCTCGTCCTTCTGCTCCTCCCGCTCGTCGGTGCCCTCGTGGTGGCGCCGATGAAGGAGAACCAGCGACTGGCCAGGCTCGTCGCGCTCGGGTTCGCGCTGGTGGAACTCGTGCTCACCGCGGTCACCTGGCTCTCCTACTCGGTGGCCGACGCCGCGAGCGGCACCCGGTTCCAGTTCGAGCTCTCGGTGCCGTGGATCCCCGCCTTCGGCACGCGGTTCGCGCTCGGCATCGACGGGATCGCGCTGGTGATGCTCGCGCTGATCGCCGTGCTGGTGCCGATCGTGATGGCGTTCTCCTGGGAGGAGAAGCTGCCGGAGGGCCGCACGAGGTCGGGCTACTTCGGACTGCTGCTCGCCACCCAGGGCCTGCTGGTCGGGGTGTTCGCCGCCACCGACGTGTTCCTGTTCTACGTGTTCTTCGAGGCCATGCTGATCCCGATGTACTTCATGATCGGGCGCTTCGGCGGCCCGCGCAGGCAGTACGCGGCGGTCAAGTTCTTCCTGTACTCGCTGCTCGGCGGGCTGATCATGCTCGCCTCGGTGATCGGCCTCTTCGTCGCGAGCGGCGAGCAGTTCGGCCAGGGCACCTTCACCTGGACCGACCTGCAGCGGATGGCGGCGAGCCTGCCGGAGTCCACGCAGATCTGGCTGTTCCTGGGCTTCTTCGTCGCGTTCGCGATCAAGGCCCCGCTGGTGCCGTTCCACACGTGGCTGCCCGACGCCGGTGCCGAGGCTCCGATCGGTGCGGGTGTGCTGCTCGTCGGCGTGCTGGACAAGGTCGGCACGTTCGGCTTCCTGCGTTACTGCCTCCCGCTGTTCCCGCTCGCGTCTCAGCGGCTCGCGCCGCTGGTGCTCATCCTCGCCGTCATCGGCATCCTGTACGGCGCGCTGCTCGCCGTCGGGCAGACGGACATGAAGCGGTTCGTGGCCTACACCTCGATCGCGCACTTCGGGTTCATCGCGCTCGGGATCTTCGCCTTCTCCACGCAGTCCTTCGCGGGGTCCGCGCTCTACATGGTCAACCACGGCCTCTCCACCGGGATGCTGTTCATCGTGGTCGGCCTGCTCATCGCGCGCGGCGGGTCGCGGCTGGTCACGGACTACGGGGGCGTGCACAAGCTGGCCCCGCTGCTGGCCGGCGGGTTCCTCATCGCCGGGCTCTCGTCGCTGGCCATGCCCGGCACCAACTCGTTCGTCAGCGAGTTCCTGGTGCTCGTCGGCTCCTACCCGCGCGAGCCGGTGTACACGGTCCTGGCCACCGTCGGCATCGTCTTCGCGGCGCTCTACGTGCTGTGGATGTACCAGCGCACCATGCAGGGCCCGGTGCGTGGCGCCGCGGTGCTCGGTGCGCTGGAGCGGGGCGGGCCCGGCACCATGCTCGACCCCGGCGTCGCGGCGAAGCGCGACGGATCCGGGTTCCCGGACCTGTCGAAGCGCGAGATCGCGGTGCTGACGCCGCTGATCGTGCTGATCATCGTGCTCGGGTTCTTCCCGGGTCCGGTGCTCGACGTCATCAACCCGTCCGTGGTGGCCACCATGAACGAAGTGGGTCTCGCCGACCCGGTGGGAGGACTGTCCCGGTGACCAGCCAGGCCCAGGTGGCGCCCCTGATGGCGCCGCCGATCGACTACGCCGCGCTCGCGCCGTTGCTCATCGTGCTGGCGGCCGCATGCATCGCGGTGCTGGTGGAGGCGTTCCTGCCCCGCCACCAGCGGTGGCCCGCCCAGGTGACGCTGTCGATCGTCGCGATCGGCGCGGCCGGGCTCGCGCTCGGCCTGTACGCGGGCAACGCTCCCGCCGGCATCACCACGCTGTCCGACTCGCTGGCGGTCGACGGCCCCACGCTGTTCCTGTGGGGCACGCTGCTCGCGCTCGGCCTGGGCAGCATCCTGCTCATCGCCGACCGGTCGGTGGAGCCCGGCGGGGCGCTCATCGCCTCAGCCGAGTCGCGCGCGGTGGTCGGCGGCGGGGCCGGTGTGGAGGGGCTCGCGCCTCCTCCGGAGGACCGTTCCTACGGCACGCCGGGTCTCGCGCCCACCATGCAGACCGAGGTCTTCCCGTTCACGCTGTTCGCCCTGGCCGGGATGATGGCGTTCTGCGCCGCCAACGACCTCCTGACGATGTTCATCGCGCTCGAGGTGCTCTCGCTGCCGCTCTACATCATGTGCGGCCTCGCCCGGCGCAGGCGGCTGATCTCGCAGGAGGCGGCCGTCAAGTACTTCCTGCTGGGCGCGTTCGCATCCGCCTTCTTCCTGTACGGCCTCGCGCTGATCTACGGCTACGCAGGCTCGGTGCGCTTCACCGACATCGCCACCGCGGCGGTGGGCACGGCGCGGTCCGACGCGCTGCTGCTCGGCGGGCTCGCGCTGCTCGTGGTCGGCCTGATGTTCAAGGGCTCGGTCGGGCCGTTCCACACCTGGACGCCCGACGTCTACCAGGGCGCGCCGACACCCGTCACGGCGTTCATGGCGGCCTGCACGAAGGTCGCCGCGTTCGGCGCCATCCTGCGGGTGCTGCACGTGGCCTTCGGGGACAGCCGCTGGGAGTGGCGGGGAGTGCTCTGGGCGATCGCCATCCTGTCGATGGTGATCGGCGCCGTGATCGGTCTCACACAGACCGACATCAAGCGGATGATCGCGTACTCCTCCGTGGCCCACGCCGGGTTCCTCCTGATCGGGGCCATCTCGATCACCGAGCAGGGCGTCTCGGGCACGCTGTTCTACCTGCTGGCCTACGGGTTCACCACGCTCGCCGTGTTCGGGGTGATCAGCCTGGTCCGCAACGCCGACGGCGAGGCCACCCACCTCTCCCAGTGGGCGGGGCTCGCCAAACGGTCCCCGATCGTCGCCGGGGTCATGACGTTCCTTCTGCTCGCTCTCGCCGGGATCCCGCTCACCAGCGGTTTCACGGCCAAGTTCGCCGTCTTCGCGGCCGGGCTCGGCGACGGGATGGCGCCGCTCGTGGTCATCGCGCTGGTGGCGAGCGCCGTGGCGGCGTTCTTCTACGTCCGCGTGATCGTGCTGATGTACTTCAGTGAGCCCGCCGCCGACGGCCCCACCGTCACGGTCCCGGGAGCGTTCACCACTGCGGCCATCACGCTCGGTGTGATCGTCACTCTCCTGCTCGGAATCGTTCCGACCCTGGCCTTGGGCTGGGCGGGCAGCAGCGGCTTCGTAGGGTAGGGACGTCAACGAGCTCGCGAGCTCACACCGGAACGGCAAGCAGTGACGCGATTGCGGCCGAACAGCGTCACCGAGGAGCGTGCGTGAGTACCAACGCGATAGCGGGCGTCGAGCTCGGGGACACCGAGCTCGCCGCGGCCACCGCCGCGGGCCTGGACAGGGTCGAGGATCTGCTGCACCGGGAGGTGCGCAGCGAGTACGGGTTCGTCACCGAGACGTCGCTGCACCTCATCGAGGCGGGTGGTAAGCGGTTCCGGCCGCTGTTCACGCTGCTCGGCGCGCAGATCGGGCCGCGTCCCGACGTCGACGAGGTGATCACCGCCGCGGTGGTCGTCGAGCTGATCCATCTGGCGACGCTCTACCACGACGACGTCATGGACTCAGCGACGATGCGCCGGGGTGCGGAGAGCGCCAACTCGCGGTGGGACAACAGCGTGGCGATCCTGACGGGTGACTTCCTGTTCGCCCACGCGTCGCGGCTCGTGGCCGACCTGGGGCCCGACGCCGTGCGCATCATCGCCGAGACGTTCGCCGAGCTGGTGACCGGCCAGATGCGGGAGACCCGTGGCCCGCGCCCCGGCGAGGAACCCGTGCAGCACTACCTCCAGGTGATCGCGGAGAAGACGGGGTCGCTGATCGCCACCGCAGGCCGCTACGGCGCCATGTTCTCCGGCTGCCCGCCGGAGCACGTGGAGGCGCTGCACCGATTCGGTGCCACGATCGGCATGGCCTTCCAGATCTCCGACGACATCATCGACATCGCCTCGGCCTCGGACAGCTCCGGCAAGACGCCCGGCACCGACCTCCGCGAGGGCGTGCTCACGCTGCCGATGCTCTACGCGCTGCAGGACACCGGCCGCGACGCCGACCGGCTCCGGGTGCTGCTGGCCGAACCTCTCACCGACGACGCGGAGGTGACTGAGGCGCTCGGGCTGCTGCGTGCCGGTCCCGGGCTCGACCGCGCCCGCACGATGCTCGCCGGCGAGGCCGCGGGTGCCCGTGCCGAGCTCGGGAAGCTGCCGGACAGCCCCGCCACCCAGGCGCTCGCCGCCCTCACCGAGTACGTGGTGGACCGCACCGGCTGACCTCAGGCGCGTCCGGCGATCTCGACGCGTGGTGCGGGCGCGGCGGCGCGGGTCGCCCGCACCAGGTCGACGGTGAGGATCGCGAGCGCCAGCCACACCAGGCCGAAGCCCAGCCAGCGCACGGCGGGCATCGACTCGCCGACCACGAGCACGCCCCAGAGGAACTGCAGCGTCGGTGTCAGGTACATCAGCGTGCCCAGCGTGGTGAGCGGGATCCGCCGCGCCGCGGCGCCGTAGAGCAGCAGCGGCACCGCGGTCACCGGGCCGGCGGCCACCAGCAGCACGATGTGCCAGCCGCCGTGGTCGACCAGGGTGCCCGTGCCGCCGACCTGCAAGACCACGATCAGCGCTGCGGCGGCGGGGCCCAGCACCAGGCCCTCCGCGGTGAGCCCGGCGGTGGAACTCAGCGGCACCGTCTTCTTCAGCAGCCCGTAGACGCCGAAGGAGACGGCCAGGGCCAGCCCCAGCCACGGCGGCCTGCCGTTGCTGACACTGATGATCAGCACTGCCGAGGTGGCGACGACCAGTGCCACCCACTGCAGCATGCGGGGGCGTTCGCGCAGCACCAGAACGCCCAGCAGCACGCTGACCAGCGGGCTCATGTAGTAGCCGAGTGCGATCTCCACGACGTGGCCGATCGCCACGCCGTAGATGAAGACCCCCCAGTTCACGGCGATGCAGACACTCGCAGCCGCGACCGTCCACCAGTGGCGGGGGGCGAGCGAGCGCAGGTCGGTCCAGCGGTGCAGCAGCGACAGCACGACGGCCATCAGGACGAGCGTCCACAGGATCCGGTGGGCGAGCACCTCGATCGGTCCGGCCGGGTCGAGCAGCGGCCAGAACGCCGGGAACAGCCCCCACGTCGCGTAGGCACCGACGCCGAGAGCCACACCGCGTCGGTCGAGTTCGGGGAGGGGAACCGCCATCCCGTCATCACAACATCCGGTGGCTGCGCGCGTGCGGGCCGGTGTCATCAACCGTTCGTGACGACGTAAAGGAACCTTTCACCCACACGTGCAGCGGTCTGTGTGGTCCGATCGTTCGAGTGGAATGCGCCATTGGCGAGGACTGCGAGGGCCCATCCGGGTGGGAGGTCGCTCGTGCCGCGCTCGGAGGGCGTACCGCGTCGAGATCGTCGTCTCCGGGGGGAACGTCGTGGGCTGGCAAGTCGGACAGGTCGGGGTCCTGTGTGTGGTCGGTTGCCTCGTGGCGGGCGGCGTGACGTGGCTGGTGCTCGTACGTCCGGAGTCTCGGTTCGTGCGGTCGGAGCAGCGCTCCTCACCCACAGCCTGGGCGGGCACGGCCGGGCCGACCGGAATGGCGAAATGGGCGGCCGGGCCGCAGACCGCCGACACCGAGCACCCGCCGCCTGCCGATGCATCTCCGTCCTCGCCCTCACTCGCCACCGATCCGGCGCTGGCGGTGCTCGACTGCGACCGGACCGCCGTGCGGCCCCGGCCCCGGCCCGACGCCGCGGTAGTCGCAGTCGGGGCGCTCGACCTGTTCGGCGTCGTCCCGGGGACCGATCCTGCCGGACCTGAGACCACCGGACGGGTCGCCTCCGATACCGCAGTGGACGCCGGGGACGCCGGGGACGCCCAGCCAGTGCTCACTCCTGCGGGCGGGGACCGGCCGGCGGACGCCCCGGCGGGGGAGAGCCTGACGGAGGACGGCCCTGCGGAGGACGGCCCTGCTCGGGAGCACCTGGTCGCGGAGAACCACGCCTGGGACGACGGACTCTCCGAGTCGGTTCCCGAGCCCCGACGACCGGCCGACGACATGCAGGCGCAGGCCGGCAGTCCCGTCGAGAGGCCGCTGCAGATCCCCGTGCAGGCAGGTCCCCGGGACAGCTCCACCCGACCTGACGGCAGCGGGCGAGCCTGAGGGGATCAGGCGACTCAGGGCCGACAGAGCCCACTTCGGTGCTGGGGTGCCAGCACAACGACCCGAATCCGGCCTCCGTCGGGGCACCGCACCCGGCAACGGAACGTCGCGGCCTGCGAATGGGTACGCCATCGTTCGGGTGGGATTGCGACGGAACGTGTCACCTTCTGTTGAACAATGAGGCTCGCGGCGTCGGGAATGCCGGGGAAAGTATCCACCATCAGATGCATATCTTAACTGACAGTACTTTGTTAATCCGATAGTGTGGCGTGATTTGGTCACCTGTGGAATGCGCGATAGATTCACCCCAGTCGGCGAGGGCTCCCCCTGAAGCGCTGACTCGGAGCGTCGACGTTTCATGTCGACACATCAATGAGGAGACGTCTGTGCTGAAGAAGGTTGGAATCGTAGCGGCCGCCGCTACTGCCGGCGTGCTTGCGCTGAGCCCGCTGGCGTTCGCGCAGGGTTACGAGGGAGGCCGTGGCGACCGTGACCGTGACCGCGGTAGCGAGACCACCGCGTTCGGCTTCCAGGACAGCAGCGAAGAGCGGAACCAGGTCAACCTCTGCTCCTTCGACCAGGACTCCGTTGTGACGCCGGCCCTGGTCGGCCCGATTCTGCCTGCGATCTCGCAGGACCAGAACAACAACTGTGTGAATGTCGGCGACGGCTCGGAGTTCGAGCCGCCGGCTGAGGTCATCCCGCCGCTTGCGCCCGTGGTGCCCGTGGTGCCCCTCCTGCTCGTCGGCTGATTCGAAACCAGCAAGCAAAGAGAAGGGCCCGGACCATTGTCCGGGCCCTTCTCCTGTGTTCGGACGTCGGAACGGCGGAGTGTGCGTGACCGGTCCCGCGCTTCGTCACGCCACGACTGGCCGTGCCCATTCGGGCGGTATCCGCACTCGATCGGATGATTACCCGAACCCCCCTGTACATCCGGGCGCATGTCTAGTTACATATACCCTGCGTCTCCTGGTGTGAACGACGAAGGCCCCGGCTCAGCACCCGGGGCCTTCGTGTTGCGTGGGGCCGGCGCGAGCTCGCCGGCCCGGCCCACCCCGACGACTACGCCTGGTAATCCGATGGTGTTGCCCGAATTGAAATGTGTGCAGACTGCACGATACGTTCGAATTCGGTCAGCGAAACCTCCCCGACCGAGCTACGGCTGTCGACACATCAATGAGGAGACGTCTGTGCTGAAGAAGGTTGGAATCGTGGCGGCTGCCGCTACTGCCGGCATGCTCGCGCTGAGCCCGCTGGCGTTCGCGCAGGGCTATGACGGTGGCCGTGGCGACGGGGATCGCGACCGTGGCGGCAACGAGTCGTTCTTTTTCTGGTTCGAGGACAACAGCGTCGAGCGCAACCAGATCAACCGCTGCTCGTTCGACCAGGACTCCACGGTCACACCCGGTCCTGTCGGCGCGGTCCTGCCGCTGATCTCTCAGGACCAGAACGGCAACTGCGTCAATCTCGGCGACGGCTCGGGGATCACGGCGCCGGACGAGGCCGATCCGGTCGTGCCGCCGGTCGTGCCGCCGGTCATCCCGCCCATCATCCCCCCGATCCTTCCGCCCGAGATCTGACAAGACCTGGCGCTGTAGGTACGAGAAGGGTCCGGACTCGTGGTCCGGACCCTTCTCTCGTGTCTGGACAGGTCCACGAGGCTCTCGGGGTGGCCGTCGGCCCGTGATGGTTACGCCACCTTCGGGTGGGCCGTCACCACCCTCCGTGCACCAAGGACGGCCGGCCGGCAGAAACAGCCCGAAAAGATTCAGCCCGATCAGATACGTATCTTCACCGACAGTACTTTGTTAATCCGATGGTGTGGCGCAATTGAATTCGAGGGGAATGCAGGATACGTTCACCGCGGTCAGTGGAGGCTCCCCGCCCAAGCCGCTGACACGGAGCGTCGGCATTGCATGTCGACCATCAATGAGGAGACGTCTGTGCTGAAGAAGGTTGGAATGGTGGCAGCTGCTGCCACCGCCGGGATGCTTGCCCTGAGCCCGCTGGCGTTCGCGCAGGGTTTCGGAGACGGCCCTGGTGACCGCGACCGCGACCGCAACGAGGTGACCGCGTTCGCGTTCGAGAACGACAGTGTCGAGCGGAACCAGGTCAACCTCTGCGAGTTCGACCAGGATTCGACCATCCTGCCGTCCACGGTCGTCGGCGCGATCCTGCCGGGGGTCTCCCAGGACCAGAACAACAACTGCGTCAATGTCGGAGATGCCTCCGAGTACTCGCCCGAGGCCGAGGTGATCCCGGCGCCGGTCGTGCCGCCGGTGGTGCCGCCGGTCGTGCCGCCCGTGATCCCCTGATTCTGGGGTCGGACAGCACATTAGCAAGAGCAAGAGGAGGGCTCGGGCCATCGGCCCGGGCCCTCCTCTTCTGCTCGAGAGCGCACTCCGACGGGCATTCGCAGGGGCGAGCTGCCTGGCTGATGTTCCCACGGCGAAGGCCCCGAGCCCGGGCGGCTCGGGGTCATCTGGTTGTCCGGCCGGCTCACGCCTTCTCGGGCTCTCCCGCCTCGACGGCGAGCAGCTCGGCGACTCCGCCAGGAGTGTGGCCGGACTGCCGGTCCGTGCGTGTACAGCGACATCCGGAAATCCGCTCCTAGAGCGCCTTCCCGAGCCCGTTGGTTACGTCCTTCGTTCGGGTGGGATCGCCGAGGAAGATACTCACGCTGTGTAGAAAAACGGTGTTCGTGAGCGCAAGAACACTCGGATAAATACGCACCATCGGATGCGTAACTTAACCGATAGTACTGTCTTAATCCGATGGTGTTACGCGATTTGGATTCGCCTGTAATGCGCGATAGATTCATCTCGGTCAGCGGAGGCTCCCCGCCAACGCTGCTGACTCGGAGCGTCGGCATTGCATGTCGACACATCAATGAGGAGACGTCTGTGCTGAAGAAGGTTGGAATCATGGCGGCCGCCGCCACCGCCGGCATGCTCGCGCTGAGCCCGCTGGCGTTCGCGCACGACTACGACCGTGGCGGTGACCGCGACCGTGACGACCGGGGTAACCAGTCGACCCTGTTCGCATTCGAGGATGACAGCGTCGAGCGGAACCAGGTCAACCTCTGCTCCTTCGACCAGGACTCCACGGTGACGCCCGGTCTCGTCGGGGCGGTCCTGCCGCTGATCTCGCAGGACCAGAACGGCAACTGTGTCAACCTCGGTGACGGTGCCGAGGCTGACGACGACGACGCCGCGCCCACCCCGCCTCCCGTGGTGCCCCCCGCCGTCCCCTGACGCGTAGGGACGTGATCGAAGGGGAGGGCTCGGACCGCAAGGTCCGGGCCCTCCCTCTTTGCGTTGCGGCCATGACTCGAGCTTCCTGGGCTGTGGTTTCACGGGGCACCTTGCCTGGTCGATGTGTCCCGCCCATGACGAAGACCCCAGGTCTGGCACCTGGGGTCTTCGTGTGTTCGCAGTCGGCTCGCAGGCTGAGTTCCTGGTGCTCTCCAGGTCCGGCACGGTCGGCGACGCATACCGGCTGAACGGGCCTGGTCCGGGTCTGCGCTGGCGCCGACCTGGCGGTGGTGTCGCGGCGAGGCCCGTTCCTGCTGGGGCCGGAGAAGCCCACACAATCGGAATCACGGGCGCATGAGGAAGGGCCCGGACCAATGGTCCGGGCCCTTCCTCGTATTCGTGCTTCTATGTGTTGCTGATCGCTCAGCCGCCCAGCAGCGGCAGCGGCGCGCCCGGTGCGAGCGGCGCAACAAGCGAGCTACCGTCGCCGATGTTCACGCAGTTCAGCATCTGGATCTGGGTCGGCAGCGGCAGGATCGGGCCGGCGAGGCCACCCACGGCGGACGAGTCCTGGTCGAACTCACACACGTTGACCTGGTTGCGCTGGACGCTGTTGTCCTCCACGGCCACCGAGGTCTCTTCGCTGCTCCTGCTGGTGCTGCGGTCGTTCGAGCGGTCGCCGTGGCCGTCCTTGTCGCCCGCGAACGCCAGCGGACTCAGGGCGAGCATGCCGGCGGTGGCGACAGCAGCCACCATTCCAAGCTTCTTCAGCACAGACGTCTCCTCATTGATGTGTCGACATGCAATGCCGACGCTCCGAGTCAGCGGTCTTCGGGGAGCCATCGCCGACTGAGGTGAATGTATCGGGTAATCCGACTGCCACCAAATCGTGTAACACCATCGGATTAATGCAGTACTTTTAGTTAAGTTACGCGTCCGATCGTGGCAATTGTGTGGAAGGAATTGCCTTCCTGGCACGTTGTGATCTACGCAGAGTTGCCGGAAAGTCACCTGATGGGAGGCGTACCCGATCGCGGCCGACGGCTTTCCGTCGCGCGCCTCGACAGCGCGGCGCACAGGGGGCATCTACGCCAGCAGCCACCGCCCGGTGTGGGCGGTGGCTGCTGGCGGGACGGCGGGAGTATCAGCCGGCGACGGTCCAGGTGTCGCGGCCGTTGAGCAGCGCCTGCAGGTCGGCCGTCCTGGTGCGGCGGGCCTCGTCCACCTGCGCGCGGGCGGCGTCGTCGTAGGTGGTGCGGTCGGCGTTGCGGAAGATCCCGGTGACGGTGTGCGTGAGGTTCTGGTCGGACAGCCGGGACAGCGCGAACGCCAGGTTGTGGTCGGTGGCGTCGTGGACGACCACACGGTCGGCGCCGACCTCGTCGACCTTCGCGACTCCCAGGCCGAACCCGTCCTGGACGACCGCGTAGCTGCCCAGCCCGTCCTCGCCCTGGGGGCCGAACCGGATCGGCTCGCCGTGGCGCACCGGGATGAGCCGCTCGGCGGCCTCGTCGCCCTTGCGGAGCACGTCGAAGCTGCCGTCGTTGAAGATCGGGCAGTCCTGGAAGATCTCGACCAGCGCGGTGCCCCGGTGTGCGGCGGCCGCGCCGAGCACCTCGGTGAGGCCCTTGCGGTCGGAGTCGAGCGCCCGGCCGACGAACGTGGCCTCGGCGCCGAGGGCCAGCGAGACCGGGTTGAACGGGTGGTCGACCGACCCCATGGGGGTCGACTTGGTGACCTTGCCCTCTTCGCTCGTGGGCGAGTACTGGCCCTTCGTCAGGCCGTAGATCCGGTTGTTGAACAGCAGGATCTTGAGGTTGATGTTGCGGCGCAGTGCGTGGATGAGGTGGTTGCCGCCGATCGACAGCGCGTCGCCGTCGCCGGTGACGACCCACACCGACAGGTCGGGGCGGGTGACGGCGAGACCGGTGGCGATGGCGGGGGCGCGACCGTGGATCGAGTGCATCCCGTAGGTGTTGAGGTAGTACGGGAACCGTGAGGAGCACCCGATACCCGACACGAACACCGTGTTCTCGCGCTTGATGCCCAGCGTGGGGAGGAACTGGCGGACCGCGGCCAGCACGGCGTAGTCACCGCAGCCGGGGCACCAGCGCACCTCCTGGTCGGAGGTGAAGTCCTTGGCCGTCTGCTTCTCGTCGGTGGTCGGAACTCCGTCGAGGCCGCCGAGCTGCGGGAGCCCGAGGTCGATCGCGGTCATGCGTGCACCCCATTGATGCGAATCGGCTCGATGCTGTTCGGATTGAGATAGTCGAGGAACAGGTCCTGCAGCTCCTCGGCCTTGAAGGGCAGGCCGGAGACCTTGGTGTAGCTCTTGATGTCCACCAGGTAGCGCGCCCGCAGCAGCACCGACAGCTGACCGAGGTTCATCTCGGGCACCAGCACGGTGCTGTACCGGGCGAGCACCTCGCCGAGGTTGGCGGGCAGCGGGTTCAGGTTGCGCAGGTGGGCCTGGGCGACCTTCTTGCCCATGCCGCGGACCCGGCGGGCGCCTGCCCCGATCGGACCGTAGGTGGAGCCCCAGCCCAGCACCAGGAGCTCCGCGTCGCCGGTGGGGTCGTCCACCTCGATGTCGGGCACCGAGATGCCGTTGATCTTCGCGGCGCGCAGCCGGACCATCCGGTCGTGGTTGTCCGGGTCGTAGGAGATCGAGCCGCGTCCGTCGGCCTTCTCCAGGCCACCGATGCGGTGCTCCAGCCCGGGCGTGCCCGGGATGGCCCACGGGCGGGCGAGCGTGTCGTCGTCGCGCAGGTAGGGCCAGAACTCGTCCGACCCGTTGGGCGCGTTCGGCTCGGTGGCGAACTTGGGGTCGACGGGCTCGAGCGTGGCGGCGTCGGGCACCTTCCACGGTTCGGAGCCGTTGGCCAGCGAACCGTCGGACATCAGCAGCACCGGCGTGCGGTAGGTGACGGCGATGCGCACCGCCTCCAGCGTGGCGTCGAAGCAGTCGCCGGGCGAGCGGGGCGCGATGATCGGCACCGGGGCCTCGCCGTTGCGTCCGAACATGGCCTGCAGCAGGTCGGCCTGCTCGGTCTTGGTGGGCAGACCGGTGGACGGGCCGCCGCGCTGCACGTCGACGACGAGCATCGGCAGCTCCAGGGCCACCGCCAGCCCGATGGTCTCGGACTTGAGCGCGAGCCCGGGCCCCGACGTGGTGGTGACCCCCAGCGCGCCGCCGAACGCCGCGCCGAGTGCCGAACCGACGCCCGAGATCTCGTCCTCGGCCTGGAAGGTGGTGACGTTGAACGACTTGTGCTTGGACAGCTCGTGCAGGATGTCCGACGCCGGCGTGATCGGGTACGAGCCGAGGAACACGGGCAGCCCGCTCACCTGGCCCGCCGCGACGATCCCGTAGGCGAGCGCGGTGTTGCCGGTGATCTGCCGGTAGGTGCCCACGTCGAGCTTCGCCGGGGCGACCTCGTAGGTCACCGCGAACGACTCGGTGGTCTCGCCGTAGGCGTGGCCCGCCCGGAACGCCAGGATGTTGGCCTCGGCCAGATCGGGACGCCGGGCGAACTTCTCGCGCAGGAACCGCTCGGTGCCCTCGTGCGGGCGGTGGTACATCCAGGACAGCAGGCCGAGCGCGAACATGTTCTTCGCGCGCTCCGCGTCCTTCTTCGACAGCCCGGTCTCCTCGAGGGCGCCGCGGGTGAGCGTGGCCATCGCGACGGGGAACACGGAGAACCGCTCCAGGGAACCGTCCTCGAGGGGGTTCGACTCGTAGCCGACCTTCGTGAGGTTCCGCTTGGTGAACTCGTCGGTGTTGACGATCAGCACGCCGCCGGCGGGCAGGTCGATGACGTTCGACTTCAACGCCGCCGGGTTCATCGCGACGAGGACGTCGGGCCGGTCGCCCGGCGTCAGGATGTCGTAGTTCGCGAAGTGCAGCTGGAACGACGAGACGCCCGGCAGGGTGCCGGCAGGCGCCCGGATCTCCGCCGGGAAGTTCGGCAGGGTCGACAGGTCGTTGCCGAATGCGGCGGTCTCCGAGGTGAAGCGGTCGCCGGTGAGCTGCATGCCGTCGCCGGAGTCGCCGGCGAAGCGGATGACCACGCGGTCGCGCTGAATCACCGGCCTGCCGCCGCCGGAGTGTGTTGAGGACTGGTCGACGGCGGTGTCAGAAGTCATTCGAGGTCGGTCCTCGGGTCGAGGGGGCGTGCTCGGGGTGCCATGCGAGGTTAACTCTCGGTACGTATGGGTGTCCTTGCACCCCGTTCGACGTCACACCGCACAGTTCATGCGGGTGTATGTCCTTCTTACCCCTTTTGATCGCGGCTTGACCTGCTGATCTTCGTCTGGAGAGCGGCGAGCCGCTGCTGGAACTCGTCGGAGTGCACCGAGGCGGCCTGAGCTCGCACCTCCACCTCGACGGCCTCGGCCTGCGTCGTCATGCCCGCGGTCAGGCGCAGCGTGGCCTTCGTGGTGCGCACCAGGTCGGCGGGCGCCGCCGCGGCCCGGCCTGCCAGCTCGACGGCAGCCGCCACCACGTCGTCCACCGCCCGGTGCACCAGCCCGATCCGGGCGGCTTCCTCGGCGTCGAGCACATCACCGAACAGCGTGAGCGCCGCCGCTCCCTGCGGGCCGAGCACGCGTTGCACCATCCACGTGTAGCCGCCGCCCGGGTGCAGCCCGAGCGGCAGGAACCGCGCGTCGAACTTCGCGTGCCGGCCGGCGAGCCGCAGGTCGCAGGCCAGCGCCAGGTTCAGCCCCGCGCCGACGGCCGCGCCGTTGACGGCGGCGATGGTCGGCAGCGGGCAGTCGGCGACGGCGAGGAAGCCTGCGTAGACGGTGTGCAGCGTGGCCGGGTCGGCCTTGGCGAGCTCGCCGAGGTCGCCGCCCGCGCAGAACGCCGGGTCCTCGCCTGTGATCACGATCGCGCCGACACCGTCGTCCGTCGTGGCGGACTGCACCGCGTCGGCGAGCTTCTCGGAAAGCTCGATGTTCATCGCGTTGCGCCGTTCCGGGTTGGACAGGGTGAGAACGGCGACCCGGTTGGTGATCTCGCTGTGGACTGCGGTGGCCATGGGCGCATCTTGCTCCGGAGACGGCCCGAGCGCGCCGTCACGCCCGTCACGTCGGCCTCGGCCCGGCCTCCGGAACACGACCCGGTCGTTGTTCGTTCACGGATCGGGACAGGAAGGACCCGACGTGCACAGGTCGATGAACGGGTTGAAGACGGCGCTGCTGCTGGGCGGGCTGAGCGCGCTGGTGCTGCTCGTCGGGTCGCTGTTCGGCCGCGGTGGGCTGCTGATCGCGTTCGTGGTCGCGCTGGCGATGAACGGATATGCGTTCTTCAACTCCGACAAGCTCGCGCTACGCGCGATGCACGCGCGGCCGATCACCGAGCCGGAACACCCGGCGATGTACCGGATCGTGCGCGAGCTCTCGCGCACGGCACGCCAGCCGATGCCACGCCTCTACATCTCGCCCACCGCGGCGCCCAACGCGTTCGCCACCGGTCGCAGCCCGCGCCACGCCGCCGTGTGCGCCACCACCGGGCTGCTCGCCATGCTCGACGAGCGGGAGCTGCGCGCGGTGCTGGGCCACGAGCTGAGCCACGTCTACAACCGCGACATCCTCATCTCCTCGGTGGCCGGGGCGCTCGCGTCGATGGTGAGCCTGCTGGCCAACATCGCCATGTTCGCCGGCCTGTTCGGCGGCGGCGACGAGGAGCGGCCCAACCCGCTGGCGCTGCTGCTGATCGCGCTGCTCGGGCCCGTCGCGGCCGGGCTCGTCCAGATGGCCGTGAGCCGTTCGCGGGAGTTCCAGGCCGACGCGAGCGGCGCCGAGCTCACGCGCGACCCGCTGGCGCTGGCCTCGGCACTGCGCAAGCTCGAGCGCGGCACCCAGCTCGCGCCGCTGCCCCCCGAGCCGCAGCTGATGTCCCAGTCACATCTGATGATCGCCAGCCCGTTCCGGACGGGCGAGCAGATGACCAGGCTGTTCTCCACGCACCCGCCGCTGCAGGAACGGATCCGCAGGCTGGAGCAGATGCGCCTCGGGCGCCCCTGAGCGCTCGCTCAGCGGGGGTCCGGACTGCCGGCGGGCAGCGGGAACAGACGTGTCAGCCACTCCTGCCAGCCGGCGGTGAGCCCCTCGACGTCCACCGGGTCGCCGTAGAAGTAGTGGTAGGCGCTCACGCCGCACCCCTCAGCGCCTTCGGCGCCGAAGCGGTGCAGGCCACGCGCGGACCGGACCCCGAGGAACTCGTCGTTCGCGACGTCCACCACGCCGCGGATGGGGCTCGGCCCGTCCGGGACGAGGGTGACGTCGGCGCCGACGGCGGGGTGGCCGGGGAGCCCGAGCGCGTTGTGGAGCACCGGCCACACCTCGTGGGCCGAGCCGGTCGTGTAGCCCATCGTCAGGACGTTCTGCGCGCGCAGGCCGGCGAAGTGCTCGAGGTAGCTGCGCAGGTTGCCGAAGAAGAGGCGCCATCCGGCCTCGAAGCTGTCGTACTCGC
The DNA here is from genome assembly GCF_059359135.1 of Pseudonocardia sp. OZ21. NCBI lineage: Bacteria > Bacillati > Actinomycetota > Actinomycetes > Pseudonocardiales > Pseudonocardiaceae > Pseudonocardia > Pseudonocardia sp. OZ21. The sequence continues at coordinate 217,163 of NZ_JCADBN010000006.1, read as the reverse complement.
CGTCCCAGCCGGCACCGTCGAGGAATCCGGTCTGTACGAACCGCAGGACCGTGCCGCCGCCGTCACGGCCCTCCACCAGGAACTCGTAGGCGTAGTCGGGGCGGCCGTCCTCGGGTTGCTCGAAGGAGCCGTAGGCGAACCGTCCGCGCCCCTCTGCGGAGACCGGCTCCCACGCCGTCACGCGGCCGGACGCCTCGTAACCGCTGCCGTAGTCCTGCTCGACGGCGCCACCCTCGCGCGGCTCCACCCGCTGGGGCACGAACCAGGTGGCGACACCGGGCCCGGTGGCGATCGCCTCCCACACCGTCTCCGGGTCGGCGTCCAGCTCGAGGTCCAGCTCCAGCCGCCGTTCCGTCATGGCTTCTCCTTCGGTGTGCTCGGGTGCACCGCGACGACCACCCGGTACGGGCGACCTCCTGGTGCGTTGTCGTCGTGGTACTTGGACACGAGCGCGGTGACCGCGGCCGCGAGCTCGTCGGCGAAAGCGGCCCGGTCCCTCGCCGAGCCGAACCGGACCTCGCCGTCGATCGCGAGCGTGGCCAGCCGCTTGCCCGCCTTCGTCGCGCCTGCGAGGAGATCGCCGACCTCACGCACGGTCCGGGCGGCGACGGCGATCAGCCACCGCGCCGAGAGCCGGTCCGGGGCGCGACCGGGATCGGGGGCGATCGCCCCGAGCGCGGCAGGTGAGATCACGTAGCTGGCCGCGGTGGCCTGCATGACCCGTTCGGTCATGTTGCCCTTGCGCCGCTCCTCCACCAGCTCGACGAGACCGTGGTGCTCCAGTGCGCGAAGGTGGTAGTTGATCTTCTGCCGGGGCAGCCCGACCTTCGCCGCGAGACTGCTGGCCGACCCGGGCTCGACCAACTCGGCCAGCAGCCGGGCGCGGACGGGGTCCAGCGAGATCCCCGCCGCTGCAGGGTCGTCGATGACCGCGATCTCCAGCACGGGCGAACGGTCCCACCGACAAGAAAAGTTGTCAAGGAATGGGAGGGGCGAGCACATTCACGGCGTCCGGCCCATCATCGCGAGCAGCTCCGCCTGCGCCCCGGCCCCGGCCGCGACGTCGACCCGTGCGCCGATCACCCCGATCTCCCGGTACGTCGACTCCATCGAGCCGAACCAGGCCCGCACGGCCGCGACGACGCCGGCGTCCATCGTCTCGTCGGAACCCAGCGCGCGGGCCAGGTCGACGGCGTGCACGAGGTGGTCGGCAGCGAGCTGCATGGCGTACTCGCGACCGGGGTGGTCGCCGAAGGACAGGTGGACGACGCGGTCCATCGCCCCCTCGGTGAAGACGGCGGCGAGCGCCCGTGCCGCCGCGTCGTCGAACGCGCTCACCGGGTCGGCGCCGAGCAGGTCGCCCTCGAACCGGGAGCCGACCTCCTCGACCGTCGAGCCGGCGAAGAGCAGTGGCGCCCACAGCTCCTCCTCGACGAGATTGCGGACCAGATCGCGCACGGTCCAGCCGGGAAGGGGTGTCGGTGCGTCCCAGCGACCGTCGACGGCGTGCACCTGCGCGCCGAACTCCGCGCTGCACCGGGCGTAGATCTGGCGGACGTCCACCCGGGTGAGCATGCCCCGTCACCCGCCCCGTCCAGAACCCCCGCGGATCCGTGTCGCGGCTCTGGGAGTTGTCGGAGGTGGCGGGCATGCTGAGCGTGTGACGGAGCCTGTGCCCACCACGAGCGAATCCGGCGTTCTCGGGGTGGGCGATGCCGGCTTCTCCCTGGAGCGCTTCCCGCCCGCGCCCGATCTGGCCGAGCTCGTCGAGCGCCACTGGCTCGTGTCCTGGGATCTGCCGCCGGGGCGCGAAGCATCGGTCACGCTGCTGCCGCATCCGTGCGTCAACCTCGTGCTCGACGGCGGGCGGCTGGCGGTCTCGGGGGTGGGCCGCAACCGGTTCACCTACTGCTACCGCGAGTCGGGCCGGGTGTTCGGCGTGAAGTTCCGTCCGGGTGCCTTCCTGCCGTTCCTCCGCGCCCCCGTCTCCCACATCACCGACGTGGTGCTGCCCGCCGAGCAGCTGTGGGGCTCCGCCGCCGGCCAACTGGCCACGCGGATGACGGCGGCGCCCGGCGTCGACGACCTCGTCTCGCTGGTCGAGGCCTTCCTGCGGGAGCGCAGGCCCCCGCACGACCCGCAGGTGGCGCTGGTCGGCCGGATCGTCGTGGCCCTGTTGCACGATCGCACGATCAGCCGGGTCGACGACGTCACCCAGCGGTTCGACATCAGCCCGCGCACCCTGCAGCGGCTGTTCCGGCGCTACGTCGGGGTCAGCCCGAAGTGGGTGCTCCGCCGCTACCGGCTGCACGAGGCCGCGGCGGCGCTCGCCAGGGAGCAGCACCGGCCGTGGGCGGAGGTCGCCGCCGAGCTGGGCTACTTCGACCAGTCCCACTTCATCCGCGACTTCACCACGGCGGTCGGTCTCACCCCGGCGGCCTACGCCCAGGCCTGCCTGGAGTCCCGGGCCCCGGTCAGCGCCTGACCCCACCGCGCACACCTGGTGGCCACCGCACACACGTCCTGGGGTGTGCACGGTGGCCACTGGATGTGCACCGTGCGGTGATCGGATGCGGGATGCTGGCGCCGTGACCGGTCTCCGCGTGCTCCGGGGCGGCGGTAGCGCCCCCGTCGTGTTGTTGCTGCACGGGCTCGGCGCCACCTCCGACGTGTGGCACGGGGCCGGGGAGGCCCTCGGCGGGCGCGCCTGGGTGGCGCCCGACCTGCCGGGGCACGGCGGGTCGGCCCCGCTGCCCCACTACACGTTCCCCGCGGTGGCCGCGGCGGTCGCCGACCTGGTCGACCCCGCGGGCACGGTGGTCGTCGGCACTCGTTCGGCGGGGTCGTCGCGCTGCACCTCGCGAGCCGTCCCGGCGTCCGTGCGATGGTCGGTCTCGGGATCAAGGTCGCCTGGACCGACGACGACCTGGTCCGTGCCGCGAAGATCGCCGCCAGGGAGCCCGTGCGCTTCGACACCCGCGCCGAGGCCGTCGCCCGTCACCTGCGCGTCGCCGGGCTCGACGGCCTGGTCGGGCCGGACGATCCGGCGGTGGCCGCGGGCGTCGTCGAGGAGGGCGGCCGCTGGCGTCCCACCCTCGACCCGCGCGCCTTCGGCATCGGCGAACCGGGGGTGGCCGCCCTGCTCGCCTCGGCTCCCGTGCCGGTCGTGCTGGCCCGCGGGGAGCACGACCCGATGGTCAGCTCCGACGACCTGCTGGCGCTCGCACCGAACTCCGTCGACCTGCCCGGGCTCGGCCACAACGCCCACGTGGAGAACCCGGCAGCGGTTGCGGCGCTGATCACGGCATAGCCGCCGTGTTACGGTCCGAAACAGCATGTGGTTGCGCCTAGGGTTCCGCTGACCGTCCGCCTCCCGGCCGACAATCAGGGCAGCTCAGGACTGGGCCGAGCGGCGCCACGGCGAGGCAGTCCGCCTGGACGTCTGGTCGACACCCGACGGGATAAAAGCCCCGAGGGCTCCGTGTTCGACGGCCCACTTCGTGTGGGATCGATCCCAGGAGCCATCGTGGTGACTGCCCCTCTGACCCATGCCCTCGCCTCGTCGCGCGGCCCGTCCGCCGGAGTCGGTGGAGAGTTCGTCGCGATCACCTTGTTCGCCGCGCTGCTCCACGCGACGTGGAACGCGATGGCTCACGCCGTGACGGACCGGCTGGTCGGCTTCGGTCTCATCGGGGTCGCCTACACGGTGGTCGGCGGTGCCGTCGCCGTCGGGCTCGGGCTGCCGCCCGCGTCGGCGTGGCCACTCATCCTGGCCTCCGCCGCCCTGCACGTCGCCTACAACCTGCTGCTGCTCACCAGTTTCCGACTCGGCGAGTTCAGCCAGGTCTACCCGGTGGCGCGCGGAACGGCCCCGTGGCTCGTCGTCGTGATCGAGGTCGCGGTGCTCGGCCGGACCCTGCCCGTGTGGCAGTTGGTCGGTGTCCTCGTCATGTCGGTCGGGCTCGTCAGTCTCGCCCTCGAGCAGGGTCGCTTCTCCCGGGCGCAGCTTCCTGCGCTGGGGGCAGCGGTGGCGACGGGGGCGTGCATCGCCGCCTACACCGTCGTGGACGCCCAGGCGGTGGCGACGACGGCGGTGCCGGTCTACGCAGCCTGGATGTTCCTGCTCCAGGGCCCGGTGGTTCCCGCCGTCGCGCTCATGGCCCGGGGTCGCGGCCTTCTGGCCGGGATCAGCCGTTCGACGCTGACGCGCGGCCTCGTCGGCGGGCTCGTCTCTCTCCTCGCCTACGGGCTCGTGCTCTACGCCCAGACCAGCGGGGCGACCGCCGCCGTCGCGGCGCTCCGGGAGAGCAGCATCGTCTTCGGAGCGATCATCGGGACCGTCGTGCTGAAGGAGCGCTTCGGGCGCTCGCGCATCGTGGCGGCGATCATCGTCACCGCAGGAATCGTATTGATCACCCTCTGAACGTGACTGGCTTCGGTATTGCGCCGGTTGGGCGCTTCACATTTACTGCGGCGTACGGCTCCGATCGTCCACTCGTCGGCTGCGCAAACTGGAAAAGGCTGGGGGATCGCCCCGTAGCTTGACGACGTGGAAATTGATTCAGCCTGTCGAACGGACTTCCGGACGGCGCTGGGACTGCGTCCATCTGATTCGGATATCGAGCGGTTCCGCGCGCTTGGTGCGTGGCGGGCGGAAACGCCACTCGACGACCTGGCCCGCTACAGCATCGCCGAGGTCTTCTGTTACGGCCCGCACGACACAGCCGCCACATCGTCCCCGGTGAGCCATGCCGGCGGGATCACCCTCGTCAACCTTCTCCCGCTCCTCGTGGGCGGTACCGCGGTCTTCATGGACGTCTGGGAGCCTGCGGGCGGGATCGAGCTGATGGCCGAGACGGGTACGACCACGATGTGGGGCGCACCGACGGTGTGGGCGGAGCTCGTCGCCGAGGTGCGGCAGCGCCCCCGGCCGTTGCCCACGTTGCGGATCGGGGGTGCCTTCGGCACCGCGACCCCAGCACCCCTGGTCGCGGACGTCGCCGAGGTGTTCGGCCTGAACCTGCACACCATCTGGGGCTCGACCGAGGCGGGTGGCACCATGACGTGGCCCGGGGACCCGCCGGGCTGGGCGGCGCGCAGCGTGGGCCGGCCCACGCCGGGCGTGGAGATCGACCTGCGCGCGGACGGTCCGGTCACCGCCGAGTCGCCCGGGCGCGTGTACCTGCGCGGTAGCCGGCTGTGTCTGGCCACGGTCGGTCGCGACACCGGGGAGGTCGCCGTGCTCGCCGAGCACGACGGGGGCTGGTACGACATGGGTGATCTCGCCGTTCCCGACAGCCGGGGCGGCCTGCGGCTCCTCGGCCGGGCCACCGACCGCATCGCCGGCTCGTTCATGATCCCGGTCACCGACGTCGAATCGGTCGTGCTCACCCACCCCGGCGTCGACGAGGTCGCCCTCGTGGGTTATCCGGACGGGAACGGCGGTGAGCTGGCGTGCGCGGTGATCGTCTCCCGGGCCACCCCACCGACTCTCGAGGACATCCGCGCCTACCTCGACCAGCGCGGTATGACGCAGTGGTACCAGTCCAGCCGCATCGAGGTCCTGCCCGAGTTGCCCCGCAACGAGACCGGCAAGGTCCGCAAGGAACTGTTGCGGCGCTGGCTGCGCGGCGAGGCCCAGCTCACCGCGTAGCCCCCCGGCGCGCCTGATCGACCGATCGGTGGGGCGAACGTGGCCGACCGGACGCGGACGCTCGTCGACTCCGCGCCCGGTTGTACCGGCAGGGGTCGCGTGAGGCGTCTGCGCTCGGCTGGCGAATCGCGCGAGCTATCCGTCCGAGTCCGGTCGGCGCAGTCCGTCCAGCACGAGGGTGATGACGTCGTCGGCCTCAGCCCGCCAGTTGGGACGGTCATGGGCCGCGCCGATGCCGTGCAGCGCCATCATCACGGCACCGGCGTCCACGTCGCCGCGAACGGCGTCCTCCTGCGCGGCGGCGGCCACCAGGTCGGTGACAGCCCGCTCCAGCGCCCGGCTGCCCTCGGCGAGGGCGCCCGAGCGATCGGCCATGAGCGTGGCCAGCGTCCGGGCCAGGCCCTCGTGGGCGTCCATGTGGTCGACCATGCCGCGTAGGAAGGTCGCCAACGCCTCCGCCGCGGGCAACGTGGCCTGTAGCTGGCGGGCGCGGTCGCACAGCGCGGCGACTTCCCCGTGGTAGACCGCCTCGGCCAGTGCCTCCCGGGTGGGGAAGTGGCGGTACAGCGTGCCGGTGCCCACCCCGGCCAGGCGAGCGAAGTCATCGAAGCGCAGGTCGAAGAAGCCCCCGGCGTCGAAGACCTCCCGGGCCGTGGCGAGCAGGGCCTCACGCTTGCGCTGGGCGTCGGCCCTCAGCGGCTTGTCGGCGGTCATGCGCTCCCTCGCGTTGACAAATGGAGACGACCTCCATATCTTAGAAAGTGGAGATGACCTCCAATTCGATCGTACCCCACGAGGTGCAGCGTGAAGATCCTGATGTTCGGCCGGGGCGTGATCGCCACCGTCTACGGCTGGGTCCTGCAACAGGGGGGACATGACGTCGAGTTCTACGTCCGGCCGGGCCGCGCGGCGACGTACGGAGACGCAGTGGACCTCGACCTGCTCGATATGCGGCGCCGGGTGTGGGGGCAGCGCGTCGTCGAGAAGTGGCCGGTGCGCTACCGCGAGGCGCTGGAGCCGGACCACGACTTCGACCTGATCGTGCTCGGCGTGCCGCACCACCGCCTCCCGGAGGCGGCGGCCTTCCTGTCCCCGCGTGTCGGCCAGGCCACGGTGCTGGTCTTCGGCAACATCTGGACCGAGCCGCTCGCCGCGATCGGCGCACTCCCGCCCGACCAGATCGCCTTCGGCTTTCCCCAGGCCGGCGGCGGTTTCGGCGCGGACGGCGTGCTCCGTGGGGGGCTGCTGCCGTCGGTCATCTTCGGCGCCCTCGGCCAGCCCCCTACCGACCGGGAGCGGGCCGTGCGCCAGGCGTTTCGCGAAGCCGGGCTCCGAATCAAGGAGCGGCCCGACTTCCGCGGCTGGCTGTGGGTCCATTTCGCCTCGGATGCCGGCCTGTTCTCGCAGGGCCTGCGGTTGGGTTCCCTGTCCAAGCTGGCCGGGTCGACGCGCGACTTCCGCGAGGCGCTGCTGGCCGGTCGCGAACTGCTGCCGCTTCTCCAGGCGCGCGGCGTCGACCTGCGACGTCACCGGGGCGGTCTGCTGCCGTTCCGGGCGCCCACCTGGCTGACGGCCCCCGCGCTCGCCTGGCTGACCGCTCACGTCACGCCGATACGCGTGAACTTCGCGGCGCACTCCGACCCCGACGCCGAGGAGCCGCGTGAGATCTGCCGAGACACCCTCGCGGAAGCACGACGGCTGGGCATTGCGGTGCCACGGCTGGAAGCGGCGGAACCGAACTTTGCCCGTGAGGGGACGGGTCGAGTCTGAACTTGGCGATGTTGTCGGTCCCGGTAGTACGCCCGGCGTACCTGATCTTCACCCGTGGCGACCGGCGCCCGATCCACCGAGCCGACTGGTCACACATCTGGCGCCCCGCGGTGAGGGCCGCCGGCCTTCCGCTCGGCTTCGGCCTGCGCGACCTCCGCCACTACTTCGCCACGGTGCTGATCTTCGGCGGGGCGAACGTGAAGTCGGTGCAGCTCGCCATGGGGCACACCACACCGACCATCACGCTCAACACCTACGTGGGTACTGGCCCGCCGCGGTCGACCGGACGCGGACGCTCGTCGGCTCCGCGCTCGGTTGTACCGGAGTTGTACCGGCGGGGGTCGCGTGAAGCGTCTGCGCTGGTCAGCCCGTGTGTGCTACCGGTAGTTGGTGAACTGCAGGGCGATCCCGAAGTCCTTGCCCTTGAGCAGCGCGATGACGGCCTGCAGGTCGTCCTTCTTCTTGCCCGACACGCGTAGCTGGTCGCCCTGGATCTGCGCCTGCACGCCCTTCAGCTTCTCGTCCCGGATGGCCTTGCTGATCTCCTTGGCCTTGTCCGACTCGATGCCCTGCAGGATCTTGCCGTTGACCTTGTAGATCTTCCCGGAGACGGCGGGCTCACCGGCCTCGAACGCCTTCAGCGAGATGTTCCGCTTGATCAGCTTCTCCTTGAAGACCTCGACGGCCGCCGTGGCCCGCTCCTCGGTCTCCGACTCGATCGTCAGAGCTTCCTCGCCGGCCCAGGCGATCGAGGTCCCGGTCCCGCGGAAGTCGAAGCGCTGCGAGAGCTCCTTCGCCGCCTGGTTAAGGGCGTTGTCGACCTCCTGCCGGTCGACCTTGCTCACCACGTCGAACGACGGGTCGGCCATCAGGTTCCTCCTTGGTGACCGGGCCGCTGCTGGACCCGGTTCATCGCTGTCGTATCCTCATACCCGCGCCACGGCGCACTGGCAGGTTGACCTGCCACACCCCGCACAAGCGGCCTCTGACCAGCGAAATCTGGACAGAGGCCGCTTTTGTGCATGTCCCGCCTGAGCAGCCGCACCGCACGCCCGGCGAAGGTGGTGGCCGCGTGGGCGGGCAGGCGTGGACGCTCTGCTCCGCGGGGCGGAGGAGGCGCCGAGGCAGGGCGGTTCATGATCGCGTCTGTCCGACACCGGGTTCCACCGTGGCCGCGGCCGTCGGCTTTCCCTCCATCCGGGGCGGATGAGTCCTCCGGCCGGATAATCCTGCTCTCGACGACGCCTCGCGAGGGGGATCACATGCCTGATCAGGATGAGGACGCGCCCGCACCCCTCGAGCCGCGCATCGCGGCGGCCGTCGTCGACGTCCTCGTCTACGTGGTCGTCCTGAACCTTTTCGTGGAGTACCTCCCCCAGGTGCTCACCGAGACGTTCACCATCTCCCTGCTCACCGCTGTCCTGCTGAAGGGCATCCTCGACGTCGTCGTGGCCGCGAAGAGCAGGGTGAAGGCACGGTTCCGGGCAGCGTCGACGCCGAGCGGCAAGGTGATTGCGGCGGTCATGCTCTGGGCCGTTCTCTTCGGGAGCAAGTTCCTCGTCCTGGAGGCCGTCGACCTCGTCTTCGGCGCGCGCGTCAGCCTTGGCGGCTTCTTCTCGGTGACGCTGCTGATCCTTGCCTTGTTGCTGTCCCGGGCCGCCGTTGAGCGGCTGCTCCAAAGCCACCGTTTTCGCGTTCGAGCCGAGCGGTGAGGACGCTTTCTCGGGGGTCAGAAGGGGTTGCGGCCGATGAAGGCGAGCAGCCTGGTCTGAGCGTCGGCGTCGTTGGGGACGTCGACCTTGGGCCCGTACTGCCCGCTGGAGCGCAGCACGTCATCGAGGGGCCGCATCTGTTCCAGTAGGGCCGCGCAGCGCTGAGGGTCGAGGGTCTCGTCCTGGCCGGTGGCGCGGGCGAGGTCCCACGTGTGCATGAAGACGTCGTTGGTGAAGAACTGCGCGATCGCCATGGGCAGCGCCACCTCGCCGATGTGCCGGTCGACCAGCTTCTTGTCGGCCGAGGCGGGGTCGTCGAGGAGGGCCTGGACGCCGTCGCTCATGGTGCGCCAGGCGGACACCGGGTCCTCGTTGACACTGGGCCCCTGCGGCAGGGTCACGCCTGCGCCGCCGGCCAGGAAGCCGGGAAACCACCCGACGAGGTGCCCCACGACGTCGCGGGCGGTCCATTCGGGGACAGGGGACCGACGGCTCCACGTGGCATGGTCGGGCACGACCTCGACGAGCTGGGTGAAGCGGCCGGCGATCTCGCGATACTCGTCGGCGGGGGTCTGGTTCGCGATCACTGAATCGCCTCCCTGGGGGGTCGGAGGGCACGACGGCGATGCCCGTCGCGTGGTGTCAGACAAGACCGCAGCCCCGAGCTCAACTCATCGGCGGACCGGCGTTGCCGACCGCGACGCGCGCCCGTTGTGGTCCTCGCAGCGCCCACAGGCCCTGCGAGGACCCGAACCAGCGCGCGGGACGCGTCAGCCGGAGCGCGACGCCTTTGACGTTGCTGGTGGCCACCCAGTGCTCGAGGGTGCGTCGTGCGGCGCCCGAGTCGACGGATCGGGCCGCGGTGTCGAGTGCCGCCGGCAGCGCACCGGGAACGGTGTCGGGGAGATGAGAACCGTCGGCGACGTCATGGGCCACGATCGCGGCGGCGGCGTTGAGCAGCACCGCATCCCGGACCGGGCCGGGTTTCCCCGCCAGGACGTCGCGTACGACCCCGGCGTTGTGGAAGCGGTCGGCCCCACGCAGGGCACCGGCGGGCGCGGCCGGTATCCCGAGTGCCGCCGGGTCGATCCGTACGCGCGCGACCCGGGAGCCGCCGGCGATCCACATCTTCGACGTGGTCGTCGTGGTGAGTTCGTCGAGGCCGTCGTCACCGCGAACGACGAGTGCGGTGACTCCGCGGTCGGCGAACACCCGGGCCAGCACCGGAGCTTTGGTGTCGTCGGCGCAGCCGATCAGGGACGCGGCCGGACGGGCCGGGTTGACGAGCGGCCCGAGCAGGTTGAACACGGTGGGGACACCGATCTGACGGCGCGGTGCGGAGGTGTGGGCGAGGCCGGGCTGAAAGACCGGCGCGAAGCAGAACCCGATCCCGCTGGTCGCGACCGTTCGTGCGACCCCGTCGGCGTGGAGATCGATGCGTACGCCGAGTTCTTCGAGGACATCGGCGGTACCGCAGGTCGACGAGGCGCCGCGCCCTCCGTGTTTGATCACGCGCCGGCCCGTGCCGGCCACCACCAGGGCTGCCATCGTCGAGATGTTCACCGTGTCGGCTCCGTCGCCCCCGGTGCCCACGACGTCGACTGCCGTCCCCTCGATGCGAACCGGGGTGGCGCTGCGCATCAGGGACGTCGTCAACCCGGCGATCTCGTCGGCGGTTTCTCCCTTCGTCCGCAGCAGCACGGCGAACGCGGCGATCTGGGCGGGGGTGGCCGCGCCCGCGACGATCTCGTCCATCACCTGCTCAGTGAGCAGCGCCGGCAGATCCTCGCCGCGGAGCAGAGCGGTGAGCACCGTCGGCCACAGACCCGAGGCGCCCGGGGCGGGACGCGAACCCAGTGGCGAGAGCGACGCAGAGCGGGACATCAGGTGGTCCTTCCGGTTCGGGATACCGGCCGCCTGGAGGGGACGGGCCGGGATCCGCGAATCCGGGAGGGGATGCGTCAGTCCTCGGCCCTACGGCAGCCGAGAACAGCGCAAGCTTCACGGTCGCCGGGTAGGCGACCACCACCAGCACTGCGCAGACGACATCACCCGCGCATCTCAACACCTGCTCCGCCCCGCGGCAACGCACTAACGGCGCCCGGAGGAGTGCCGGTGGGCCCGGCCCGGAGCCTGAGTATTGTTTGTCTACTTTCTCGCCATTCTCCGTATTGTGAAACTGTGGTCGCAATGCTGATCCTGGTTAGATGAGACGCCTGCGTAGAGGTGAGAGGTGTGAGCCGGGTATGAATGAACCGCAGGTGAATGAAGTGTCGAGCGTGGTGAACGAGGCCGGTTTCCGGGAGGCCCTGGCGCTGCGCCCGCCGGATTCGGCGATCCGCCGGTTCCGCGAGTCGAAGGTGTGGCGAGAGGGCACTGTCCTCGACGACCTGCTGCGGTGGCGGGACGAGTCCCCCGAGGCGATCGCCATCGTTGCTCATCAGATGGGTACCGGCGTCGAGCGGCTGACGTACCGGCAGTACGCCGACCACGTCGAACGGTTCGCCGGTGCCTTGTGGGAACTGGGGGTCCGCCCGGGGCAGGTGGTTGCGCTCCAACTGCCCAACCGTTGGCAGGTGAATGTGCTCCTGCTGGCGTGCGCCCGGATCGGAGCGGTGTTCGCGCCGATCATCACCAGCATTCGCCCACGCGAACTGGAGCGGGTGCTGCGCCGGCTGCAGGCCGGTGTCTTCATCAGCATCGACCGGTGGGACGGCTTCGAGCACGCGTCGGCGCTGGCCGAGTTCGCGCCACGGCTGCCTGACCTGCGCCATCGAGTGGTGCTCGGTGATGCCTCGGACGACGAGATCGACTTCGTCGAGCACTGTCAGAACGTTCCCTGGGAGCGCACTCACGCCACAGCTCTCGCCGGGTTGTCCGCGGATCCGGACCGGGTCGGCCTGGTGCTGTTCACCTCCGGCACCACGGGGGAGCCGAAAGCGGCGCTGCATACCCTGAACACCCTGTATGCCGCCTACTCCGCCCCGACGTTCGAGGACGGCTACGGGTCGGCGGATGTGTTCCTCAGTTCTGCCGCACTGACCCATATCGCAGGAACCGGTCTCTCCAACCTGGTACCCCTGCTCGTGGGCGGGCGCACGGTCCTGCTGGACACGTGGGAGCCGGAAACGGCATTGGACCTGATGACGGAGAACGCGGTCAGCCTGCTGGGCGGAGTGCCGGTCACGCTCTCCGCGCTGATCACGGAGTTGCGCAGCCGGCCCACGCCGTTGCCGGCACTCGGCACGGTCGTGTCCTTCGGGACGCTGACCCCGGGTCCTCTGATCGAGGACGTGCAGTCGGTTTTCGGCCTGCCACTGCGAACGGCCTGGGGAATGACCGAGACGGCTGGATCGTGCACGTTCATCCGGCGCGATGATCCCGCCGACTGGATCGCTCACAGCGTCGGCCGACCGATTCCCGGAGTGGAGCTCGACCTGCGGCACGAGGGCGACACCACCGCGGAGCAGGCCGCGCGGCTGTTCATCCGGGGAGCCCCCGTATGCCTGGCCACCGTGGGCCGGGACAGCGGCGACGTGACCGTCATCGCCGAGCACGATGACGGCTGGTACGACACGGGCGACCTGGCCGTCCCGGACGGTCGTGGCGGAATCCAGCTGCTCGGCCGCGCCGCCGACCGGATCGGGGGCGCGTTCATGATCCCCGTCAACGATGTCGAGACGACGCTGTTGGGGCACCCGGACATCGACGACGTGGCTCTCGTCGGTTATCCGGACGGTGACGGCGGTGAACTGGCCTGCGCCGTCATCGTCAGCCACACCGCGCCGCCTTCCATCGCCGATCTGCGGAAGTACCTGGACGAGCTGGGCATGACCGAGTGGTACCAGCCCACTCGGGTCGAAGCCGTGCCCGCACTGCCGCGCAACTCCATGGGGAAGGTTCGCAAGGAACTGCTTCGCCGCTGGCTGCAAGGTGGCGCCGACCCCGCCGCGCTCGACGCCACAGCCCCGTAGTCAGGGCCGGTGGGAGACGACGAGGACGAGCGAGCCGAGGAAGTGGGGCTGGCGACGCAGGTGCCCGTGGTCGGCGTCCCAGCGGCCCTCGGCCAGGTCGCGACCCAGGTCGTGCTCGAACCGCTCGTGGACTGCAGCCGGTACGAAGGTCCAGGTCGACATGGCCCGCCGGGCGCCCGGGTCGAGCAGGAGTTCCGGACGGCCGTAGTAGGCCTCGCAGAACCCGTCGACGCAGTGCAGCGGGATCGGGACCGGGGTGATGGTGCACCGCCCGCCGAGACCGGCGGTGACGGCTTCGAGCGGGGGGTCGCGGCGAGCCTCGACGTCGATCGCCTCCGGCGCGTAGCGGTTCAGCCAGAACCGGGGCAGCAGGAGCGGGTCGGAGGTCAGCACCACAACGGGGCCGCGGGTGACCCGCCGGAGCTCGGCCAGGCCCCGGGCGAGGTCGGTCCACTGGTGCACGGTCTGGACGGCCATCGCCGCGTCGAAGGAGCCGTCGGCGAACGGCAGTTCCTCGGCCGTCGCATCCAGCGCCGGAGGGCGGTCGGCCGGGCGCTGCGCACGCATCGAGGCCGCCGGCTCGACGGCCGTGACCTGCCGATCGGCGGGCTCGTAGGAACCGGCGCCCGCGCCGACGTTCAGCACCGTGGTCGCCGCTCCGAGAGCATCGTGCACGACCCGGGCGATCGCCGGATCCGGACGCCGGTAGCGGCTGTAGCCGGAGCCGATCACCTGGTAGTCGACATCGCCGGCACTACCGTCTGCACGCCGCACCCGGGAGACGCTACCGAGGATGTGCGGCGGCAGTGTGTCGTCGCCGCGGATTTCGAGCAGACGACGGCCGCTCCCGGATGGCAGCCTCGCGCGCATGATCGTGATACGAGAAGCGCGGCCGGAGGACGCCCGCGGAATCGCCGCCGTGCACGTCTCGTCCTGGCAGGAGGCCTACCGCGGGCTGCTACCCGCCGACGTCCTTGCCGGGCTCTCCGTCGACGGTCGCGAGCAGGTGTGGGCCGCCATCCTGAGTGATCCCTCGACCCGGGATCCCGTTCTGGTCGCGGCCGACGACTCCACGGTTCACGGATTCGTGTCCATGGGGCCGAACCGGGGCGGTGCCGCGGGCGAGGCCACCGGCGAGCTCTACGCGTTCTACGTCCACCCCGGTCGTTGGCGCGAGGGGATCGGCGGCCGATTGCACAGCGCCGCGATCCAGCGGCTCACGGCACTCCGGTTCGTCGACGCCGCGCTCTGGGTGCTGGCGGGAAACGACCGGGCCCTCGGTTTCTATCGGCGCGCCGGGTGGGTCCTGGACGGGCAGACCAAGACGGACCGCGGACCTGGCGGGGCCGATCTCCACGAGCTGCGCCTGCACCGCCGGCTCCGGGCTCGCTGACGCCGGCGGTGCTGGCTTCGTTCGTCAGGTCTTGGGGACGTTCGCCGAGTAGGTGTTGTCGACGTACTTCGAGCTCGGCAGCGGCGTGCTGTAGTTCAGCAGGCCGGCCTGCTGGAACACCTGCTGCATCGAGTCGAGCGTCGTGACGGGCGGGGCGAGGCGAGGATCGAACACGTCGGCGGGCTGCTGCTGCAGCACGCTCAGGTTCTGGCCGATGGCCTTCGCCTCGATCTGCAGGTTGGGGGTCGACTTGGCCTGGGCGCCCTGCAGGTCCTGCGCGCCCTGGGCGAGAGCGTCGAAGAACGGTTGCGCGGCGGGGGACTTGGCGAACGCGCCCCCGTAGATGACGCCGGTCACCGAGGTGCCCGGCTGGGCGCTGGCGATCAGCTTGCCGGTTCCGGAGCTGACCGCGTCGGACAGGAACGGGCTGGACATCAGCGCTGCCGCGACGCCTCCGGACTTCAGGGCGGCCGCCTGCTCGGGGAGCGGGAGGTTCACCGGCGTGACGTCCTTGAGCGTCAGGTGGTACGGCGCCAGCGCCTCGGCCAGCAGATAGCCGCCTGCGGCACCTGGTCCACCACTGACCCCGATCTTCTTGCCGCGGAGATCGGCGGGGGTCTTCACCGTGTCCGCCATCTGCGAGGAGACCACGAGACCGTCGGCGGCCTGTCCGCTCGGTTCGCCTGCCATCGAGCCGACCACCTTCACGTCCAGCCCCGAGTTGATGCCGTTGAACAGGCCGGCGGAAAAGCCCGCGAGCACCGCCTGCACCTTGTTGCTCGCCGCGAGAGCGATGGCGTCCTGCCCCGCCGCCACGGTCGTCAGGTGGACGTCGATGTGGCGCTGCGTGAAGTAGCCCTTGCCCATCGCCACGTACAACGGCGCGAACAGAGACGCGGGCACGTAGGCCACGTCGACCGTCGTGTCGCTCGGTTGCGCAGGGGCCGAGGCGGTCGGAGCGCTGCTGCCACAGGCCACCAGGGCCGCGGCGGCGATGGCGATGATCCCGCCGGTGAGCAGTGGATGACGAACACGCACGAATGAGCTCCTTCTTCTGCAATCTTGTGCCGCATGAACGGGGGCCGCCTCAGTGGCGGGTCGACCAGGGCAGCGCCAAGCGCTCGGCCAGTAGGACAACTCCGGTGGACACGGCGCCGAGCAACGCGATGGCGACCAGTCCGACATACATGTTGGGCGGCTGGAACAACTGCCAGGAGTTCCAGACCAGATACCCGAGCCCGTCGTTCGACGCCACCATCTCGGTGGCGGTGATCGCCACCAGTGCCAGTGCGACCGCCACCCGCAGGCCGGTGAACACCGACGGGAGGCATCCGGGAAGCAGAACGTGGACCAGTTGGCGCCAGCCGGTGGCCCCGTAGGCCCGGCCGGCCTCGAGCAGTCGCGGGTCCAGGTCGCGGATTCCGGAGATCGTGTTGATCTCCATCACGAAGAAGGTCACGGCGACCACCGTCAGCACCTTCGGGAGCTCTCCGATTCCGAAGATCACCAGGAGCAGGGGCAGCAGAGCGATCTGGGGAATGGCGTACAGGGCTGCGAACAATGGCGAGAACGCCGCCCGCAGCGGACGTGCCAGGCCCAGCGCGAGGCCGATGACGATGCCGCCTGCGGCGCCGACCAGATAGCCGACCCCGAGGCGAACCAGGGTGGCCATGACGTCCTGTTCGAGAGTGCCGTCGGAGAGCAGGCCGCCTGCGGCCGACATGATCTGGGTGGGCGGCGTGAAGATCACGGGATCCACCAGGCCGAGAGACGTCGTCAGTTGCCAGGCCAGGATGAGCACGATCGGTGTCGCGATGCCGAGAAGTACGTCCCGGCCACGCTTGCGCCGGTCGCGGCGGGCGATCCGGGCGATCTCCGCCGTCTCGTCCGTCCCGGTCGTACGGCGGCGCTCCGAGGGTCCGGATGTCTCGCTCACGGGTGGCAGGGAGCGGGTACCGCTCACACCGGGTCCTGCATGCTCGCCGCAACCTCGTTGCGCAGGGACTCCCACAGGGACAGCTTGAGTTCGACGAACCGCGGCGATGCCGTGGTGGCCATGCCACGGGGCCGATCGAGGTCGACCGCGATGTCCGACGTGACCGCTGCCGGTCGCCTGCTCATCACCAGCACCCGGTCGCCGAGCAGGAGCGCCTCGTCGATGGAATGGGTGACCATGACGACCGTCTTGCGGTTCTGCTCCCACAGCTCGATCAGGTCCTCCTGAATGAGCGACCTGGTCTGCGCGTCGAGCGCGCCCATCGGCTCGTCCATCAGCAGGGTGTCGGGATCGGTGACGAAAGCACGGGCGAGGGAAAGGCGCTGCCGCATGCCACCGGACAACCGGTCCGGGTACGAGTCGGCGAAGGCGCGCAGGCCGACCCGGCTGAGCCAGTGCGCGGCCCGCTCGACGCGTTCCTTCTTGCCGACTCCCGCCATTCGCAGCCCGAACTGCACATTTTGTGTCGCCGTGAGCCACGGGAACAGCCCGTTGTCCTGGAACACGAAGGCCACCCGTGCCGGATGCCGCTCGCCGGCCGCCGAGCCGAGGTGAACCGAACCCGAGGTGGCCCGTTCCAGGCCACCGATGATCCGCAGCAACGTCGACTTGCCGCATCCGGAGGGGCCGACGACCGACAGGAACTGTCCCGTGGGAACGGACAAGGTGACGTCGCTGAGGGCGTGAACCACATCTCGGCGGGCGGCGAATACCTTCGATACCCCGTCCACTCGCACCGCGACATCGCGATGGGTGGCGCGCTCGACGATGATGGGCCCCTCTCCCGGGTTCATTCCCACCGATCGTGCCGCGCCGGGGCCGATCGCGCGAAGATCTGGTGACAAATCACACCGATAACGGATCCGTCGGCACGATACGGACGTCTGCTGAGGGCGCAGAATGTTGATCAGGCGGACGGTCCTGTTTCTTTGACAAGTCCTTTTTTCGCGCGGTGCCGCGCTATGTCGGCTCCAGCAAGGACCGCAGCGCATGGTCGAACGCCTCGACGTCGAGTTCCGCACCGCTCACCACGGCACGGAGCATGGCGCCGTCGAGGAGCATGCTGACGGCCCGTGCCCGTACCGGGCCGGTGACCGGCTCCAGGATCTCCTGGAGTTGGGCGATCCACAGCTCTGCCGGCGGGCGCAGTGCGGGTTCCCGGGCCGCCGCCACGTACAACTCGATCTCGACGATCGCTCGCGCACGATCGGCGAGGTAGTCGGCGGCAAGCCGTACGAGCGCTGCCCGCGGGGTCTCGCCGGAGGTGAGGCGCCGGCCCCATTCCTGCATCTCGGTGGCACAGGACCGGGCCAGTTGCTCGACGGCGGCCGACACCAGGTCCGACAACGCGGGGAAGTAGTACGTCGTCGACCCGAGCGGCACGTCGGCGCGGTCGGCGACCAACCGGTGCGTGACCCTCGACAGGCCGTGCTCGGCCATGACCTCCACCGTGGCGGCGACGATCGCCCTGCGCCGTCCTTCCGGGTCTCGGCGGCGGGGAGCCCGTCGCTCGTTCAATGCGCCCCGCCGAGGTTGAGCACCACCACGCCCACGACGACCAGCACCAGTCCCAGCACCTTCACCACGCTCAGGGACTCCCCGAAGAACGTGACGCCGATGACGACGATCGCGGCCGTGCCCAGGCCGGACCACACCGCGTAGGTCACGCCGACCGGCACCGTCTTGACGACCTGGGTCAGGAAGACGAGCGACACCCCGTATGCGACCAGGCACGCGACGCTGGGCCAGAGCCGGGTGAACCCCTCGGTGGCCTTCAGCAGGCTCGTCCCGAGCACCTCGGCGGCGATGGCGACGAGCAGGAACACGTACGGCATGGGCAGCCCTTCATGTACGGACGTACATGTACAACAGTACAACTCAGACCCGGTGCCGGTCAGGTGGTCGCGAGGGTGGCGTCGAGCCAGTCGAACATGACCTGGTGGGCACGCGAGATCGCTCCCATGTGGCAGTGCTCGCCCGCTCCCTCGGCGTCGGTCAGGGTGGCCAGGGTCGTGAGGGCGTTGACGAGCGCCTTCTCCGCCTCCTGCGGCTGACCTGCGAGGAACTGGTCGTTCTCCGCGTCCATGATCAGCGTCGGGGCCGTGACCCGGTCGGCGATCCCGTCGAGGGTGTAGGCCGTGGTCCGGCGCACCAGGTCGGCGAAGGAGTCGGTGCCCATCGCCCAGGAACCGTTGCGCAACGCCCAGCGCACCTGGGTGTTGCCCGCTGCGAGCATCGCCAGCACCGGGTCGGCCACGTCGTCGCGGCCCTGGGTGATCCAGGAGGCCACGACGGGCGGCAGGATGCGGTCGAAGGCGGCGTGGAAGTCGTGGATCCCGTCGTCGAGGATGAGTGCGGCGATGCGGTGTTCGAAGGCGGCTGCGCGGGCGACGAGATAGCCGCCGAGGCTGTAACCGAACAGGGCCATCTTGTCCGCGGCGATCTCGCCGCGGGTCTCGGCGAAGTCGAGAACCGGTGTGACCACCGCTTCCCAGTCGGGACGGAAGACGAGGCGCTGGTCGCGCAGTGCGGCGCCCTGTCCGGGGCCGTCGAAGGCCAGCACGTTGTATCCGCGGCGCAGTGCCGCGGCGGCCACGGCGAAGTAGGACTCCTCGAGTGTCGAGTCGTATCCGCTGTTGTAGACGACGGTAGGGCGTGGGGTGCCGGACCCGTCGACGAGGAAGAGGTACCCGGGGAGTGTCGTGTCCGCGTACGGGATGGAGACGACCTCGACGGGGCTGTCGAACAAACCGGCTGCCGTGATGAAGGTGTCGCGGGCGAGATGCGACAGCAGGGTGACCTCCGGGTCGGTGGCCGGGTGCTCGCGCAGGAAGAACTCCGCGGTGCGGTAGTAGTTCGACGCTCTGAGGAGTGCCTCCCGTGCGCTGACGCGGTGGCCGGCGGTGAGCGATTTCTCCCCGATCGCCCGCACCCGTTCCGCGGTGGCCTTCCAGGCCCGGTGCCAGCCGGCCTCGTCGCCTTCGCCGATGGTGCGAGCGGTCGCGATGACCTCGCCGAGGTCCGCACCCCCGTACGGGGCGAACCCGGCGGCGCGCAGCGTCTCGAACGAGAACGACTCGTCGTCGAAAAGGAACTTCACGGCATCTCCCTTAGGCGAGACGGAACCGTTCCGCCTCGGCACGGCGACGGTACGTCGCACCGCAGCCGAGACGCAACCGTTCCGTCTCGTGTTAGCGTGTTCCGCGTGTCGTCCGCCTCAGGGAAGCCCGCCCGCCGTACTCCTGGTGGTCCCGTCCTCCAGGACGACGTGACCGACGCTCTCGCGGTCGCCTTCTTCGACGAGCTGGCCGCGGTGGGTTACGGGAGGCTGTCCATCGAGGCGGTCGCGCGGCGCGCCGGCACCGGCAAGGCCGCGGTCTACCGGCGCTGGCCCTCCAAGCAGGCGATGACCGTGGCTCTCGTGTCTCGGGCGGCCGTAGCCTCGGTCGTGGCTCCCGACATGGGCAGTCTGCGTGAGGACATCGCGCAGTTCCTCCGGGCCGCCCGCGAGGCGCTCGAGCACTCTGTCGTGTCCAGGATCGTGCCGGACCTGCTGGCAGAGGCGTCCCGCAACGACGAGCTGGCCGAAGCCCTGATGGCCACGGTCCGCACCCCTCGGCGGGCCGCCGCGGCCCGCATCCTGCAGCGGGCGATCGAACGCGGGGAGCTTCCCGGCGACATCGACATCGAGCTCGGCCTGGACTTCCTCGGCGGCCCCGTCTATTGGCGGTTGATCGTCGTCCGGACACCCACCGGGGACGACTACCTCGAGCGCCTCACCAGCAAGGTCATCGGCGCACTCACGGCATGACTCCGCGCTCGTCACTGCTGTGCGGCACGCACCAGGCGCAGCTGCCCGATCTCGGCGGTGTTCTTCATCAGTTCGGCGTTCACCCAGGCGACCATGTGCGCGACGGTGTGCTGAGGGTCGTTCGGCCACGGGAACGGCGCGATCCGGTCGAGGTCGGCGTCGGTCAGCCCGTCGAGCGCCGCGGACCAGTCCGCTCGAAGGCCGTGCAGCCACTCGACCGCCTTTCCGCCGTCACCAGGCCAGGCGATCTCGGTGAGCTGCCGCGGCGTGCGTCCCCGGGTGTGGTCGATCGTCACGCTCCACCACCAGCCGATATGCCAGATGATCCAGCCGATCGTGGGCACGGGGATCGGGTCGGGCTCGTGGTCCTCCCAGTCCGGCACCCACGAGCCGCCGTCGTCGAGTCTCAGCGTCCAGCACGCGGCGGCGGGTTCCCACAGGAAGTCCGCCGCCGTCAGCCGCTGCAGGTGGTACTCCAGCAGCGACCATGCCAGGTCGAACTGCCAACGCAGTAGGTCACGACGGTGCACCGCGCGATCCTGGCAGCGGTGTGCGCCGTGGTCGCCGGGTTTCCGGTCCGGCGACCATGGCTACCCGGCGCTGCGGACGTGCCACTCCTCGGCACGGCGGCTGCGCAGGGTGGCGACCATGGCCACGATCCCCAGCAGGACCGCGGCGAACCCGAGCGCCCATGCGAGACCGACGTGCAACACCAGCAGGGCACCGACCAGCGCCCCGACGAGCATCGTCACCACGGCCAGCACCCGTCGCGCGATCGTCGGGTACCCGCCCTTGCGCCCGTCCGCCGCGATGCCCGTCAACGTCATGGTGAGGACCGTGGTGGTCAGGTCCGGCACGGCGAGCCGGCGGACCGCCGCGTTCTGCAGCCCCATGGCGGCCGCCAGGAGGGCGGCGACGACTGCCAGGCCCCAGTCTCCGGCAGTGGACGCCAGCAGGCCCGCACACACGAGGCCCGTCACCACCAGGCCGAGTTCGATCGCCGCGCTGTTTCGCAGGAGCTGACCTCGGTGCCCACTCCAGCGTTCGACGTGAGGGCCGCCTGCTCCCGCGCCGACGAGGAACCCCGCCAGCGCGGCCAGCGACGCGGCCAGCGAGAACCCCGGCGCGCCTGCGAGAGCGAAGCCGATGAACACCACGTTCCCGGTCATGTTGGCCACGAAGACCCTGCCGAGGGCGAGGATGCTGACGGCGTCCACGACCCCGGTCGCCGTGGTCAGCACCAGGAGAAGGATCGGCAGGGGTCCGTGGGCGTCGTTCCGCGCGAGTTCGGTCCACAGCCGCGACCCGGACCCGGCCATGGCGCCTCCTCGGTGGTGATCGGGCCACCGGCGCCGACCGTCTGCTGGCCGTCCGGCCCGGCACCATCGTGACCCATGGGGTGCGCGCCCGTGCGGTGAAGCGGTGCGCTCTGTTCTCGGCTGCAGTACGCGCCTGGTCATTCGAGAAAGCCACCGGGACTGCCACCATCGACGTGGTCCACTGGGCGGCACGACGTGGAGGAATTGGTCCGACCCGCCACGATCGGGCATGGTCTGTGCTTTCCTCGCCTGCTAGCGTTCGACTTGGTTGAGGGTGCAACCACGAATTACCAGTGCAAGGACCATCGGCGAGTGACCCCCCGGATGTCCGAGCGTGATTTCGGTCCGACCATCGCGGGCCTCACGAAGTCGTCGGCAGCGGTCCGGTACCGCACACCCATGCCAGACTGCATCCGGCGCGGATGCTGTGCTTCTACACGCCCGGCGGCACGGAGAGCACCTTCATCGAAGGCGGCGACGAGCCGGAGGAGGGTGTCATGGTGCAGCCATGGGGCCCCGAGCGCATCGACGAGCGGGTGCTGTCGATCCTCGCGAGGTACGGCACGGAAGCGCTCCCGGACCTCCCGTAGCACCTGCACCGGACCCCTTCTGCTCACACCGCCGAGCGGGTGGGGGTGGCCGTGCCGTGCAGGCGCTTGGCGTGCGCCGCGTACGCCCGCGGCCCCATGACCGGCAACAGCAGGCGTGCGATGAGCGGGGCGTAGGCGAGAACGCCCTGCATGACCTCCGGGTCGCCCTCGTACATCGCCATTCCGAAGGCCAGCGGCAGGTGCTTCTTCGGGAGTTCCCTCATGGCGTGGGCGCCGAGTTCCTGCCACTCCGCGGCGGTGACGTACTTCTCCGCCAATGGCAGGATGTGCTGCTCCTCCAGCGCCGTGTGTTCGACGAGCACCGGGATCAGGCGATCGAGGGCTGCTGCCAATGCCTCACGGTGCGAGAAGGACGCATCGCGGCGCCAGCCGGTGAGCGCCGCCGCGATCTCCCTGTTCGACTGTTCGATGGATTCGTGGTGACCCTCCATCTCGTGCACCACGGCAGCGATTTCGGCAGGCCCTCGCTCCAGCAGTTTCGGCCACAGCAGCGCGTCCTCGCCCCCGTGGTGCGCATGAAGAATGGTGCTGATGACGGTGACGTGGCGGCTGATCACCCCGGCCCGCTTCACATCGCCTTCCGGAACACCGCGGACCAGCATCGATGCCTGGCTGAACTCCCGGCGGATCATGATGTGTGTCAGGTACATGTCGCGGACATCGGCCATCGCACCGGGTGCAGTTGTCATCGTATTCCTCTGATCGCGGAGGGGGCGGATCCTACGCGTGATGTGGGGGTGAATTGCCGGTACCGGCTCGGCCCCGTGCGGCCTGCTTGGCACGCCGGACGGACTCCGGCTCGGCGGGCGGGACGGGACAGGACAGGTGCTCCGTTAGGCTGGCGCGGTGTCCACGGCGTGTCTCGAACTGCTGAGCGGATTCCGGCCCCGCAATCCCTCCGAGGCCGCCGACGTGGCCCGGGTCCTGGAACTGGTGGAGAGCGCGGAAGACCCGTGGCTGCGTTCGATTCCTCTGCACGTCACGGCGTCGGCGCTGATCGTGCACCCCGAGAGCGGCCGAGTGCTGTTGCGTTGGCACGAGCGGCAGCAGGCCTGGTTGCAGGTCGGTGGGCACGGCGACCCGGGGGAGACCGACCCGGTCGAGGTTGCGCTGCGCGAGGGACGCGAGGAGAGCGGACTGACCGACCTGCTGCCGTGGCCGGACAGGGTGCTCGTCCACGTGGTGGTTGTGCCGGTCGCAGCCAAGGGCGACGAACCCGAACACGAACACGCCGATCTGCGGTTCGTGCTGGCCACTGCGGAACCCGACGCGGTCCGCCCGGAGAAGGAGCACGCTCCGCTGCGCTGGCTCAGCGTGGCGGAGGCGCACACGGTCACCGAGGCGAACGTCCGCGAGACGCTGGCCCGCGTCGAGGCGCTGCTCCCGGGCTGACCGTCCGGCAGGAAACCGGCCGCTGAGCTCCGCGTAGTCGATCTCTCCGGATCCTTGTCCACCCGAATGGGATCGGACATCGTTGCAACGGCCGAGCCGGAATCTGCGACATCCCCTGTGACGAGGGTGCCGGCGAAGCGGCGGTAGGCCCGCCGACTTCAGGAGCAACAGATGATCTCGATCGTTGGAATGGTCGCGCTGCCGCCGGTGGACGCGCCCGCCCACATTCTCAAACAGGCGCGGCACCTGACGCGCCCGCCGGGTGGTGTGCCCGACGGCCCGCCGCCCGGTGGTGGCTCCTGCACATGTGGCCACGGCCGGGATGCTCATGAACATTTCCGGGTCGGTGGCGAATGCTCGATGTGCCGATCCCCGCAGCGCCGGTGTCTGCGGTTCCGCCGCAACGGCGCGGCAGGCACGAACGGAGTGCCCGGAGCCTGACGCCGTCCCGGTTCGGGTCGCGCCGGCGCGGTCCGGGCGCCTCCTTCCCGTCCACCAGGGCGTACCGCCGCGCTGCTCAACTGTTCGTCCGACCGGCGTGCCGTCCCCCGTGTCGTCCCGGCCCGCAGCGCTTCCCAGGACCGCCCGGCGACGCTCGTGGCGCGTCCAACCCTCGTGCCGCAGCCCCGTCGTCGTCGCGGCGGGTGGTCACGCCGGCGTCTGCCGGGAGCACCGGGCTCGGCCGAGTGGCCGAGAAGCGCACGCCTGGCCGCTCCCGACTACGGCCTGTGGTCATCCCTGCGAGCAATTCTCCCCCGAACGGGTTTTCGTGGACGTGCGGGTGAAAGAACTGTAACCACCGGCCTGTGGCGTTTCTGTTCGGAGCGGTGTTCGTTATAACTCGCTGAGGAGCCAACTCAGTTCCCGGCGCGGTCCGATCCTTTTCGGGTGCTCGTCCGGGCGTCACCGATAGGGAGAAAACTCGTGGCATCGGCTAACAGCTCCGCTCGCACGAGAGTGCTGCGACCCTGGATGGGTGTGGCGCTTGCAGTGGGAACCGCCACCGCGATGGTGGCCATGGCGGGAGTCGCGGGCGCGTCCCCGGCTCCGGCCCAGGGCGGGGGCGGCCCGGTTGCCGGACCGCCGCAGGCCGTCACCGAGCTCAGCCCGGAGATCGTTGTCGGACCCATCGTCATCCCCGCCATCACCATCCCGGCGATCGGTGGTGACGACCGTGACCGCGACGACCACCGCGGCTGGGCGGAACGGGACGACCACCGCGGCTGGGCGGAACGGGACGACAAGGACAAGGACAAGCACCACGACGAGGTCAACGCCGAGTCCCACAAGGATGACAAGAAGTTCGAGAAGGCCGAGGACTTCGACAAGGACAAGAAGGTCGACAAGTCCGAGGACTACGACAAGGACGACAACGGCAAGGACGACAACGGCAAGGACGACAACGGCAAGGACGACAACGGCAAGGACGACAACGGCAAGGACGACAACGGCAAGGACGACAACGGCAAGGACGACAACGGCAAGGACGACAACGGCAAGGACGACGACGACAACGGCGACGACGACAACGGCGACGACGACAACGGCAACGGCGACAACGGCAACGGCGACAACGGCAACGGCAACGGCAACGGCTCGCAGGTCCCGAACGCGCCCTCGGGTGGCGTCGAGACCGGCGACGGAAGCACTGCGCCCGCCGGTTACGCGCTCGGTGCCCTCGCCCTGGCCGGCATCGGCGGAGCCGCCGCGCTGACCGCGCGCCGCACACAGCGGCAGCGCGCAGGACGTCACGAGGCCTGATGCGTCACCGCCTCGTTCGCCGCCACCCCCGTCGGGTCCTCACTCGGGTCCTGACGGGGGTGGCGGCGCTGTGTGCCGTGTTCAGTCTCGGGCTGGTCGCGTGCGGTATGGAGACCGGCGCCGATCGTCCGGTGGTGACCGCTCCTGCGCCGGACGAACGGGCTCCTGCTCCTTCCGGGGGGCCGTTGGCGGCGCCCCTGCCCCGTTCGGAGCCGGTGAAGATCCAGATCCCGAGCCTGGGGGTCACCTCCGAGCTCATGGATCTCGGTCTGCAGGCCGACGGCACGATGGAGGTGCCTCCCGGTGCCTATCCGGCGGGTTGGTACACGGGGGCGCCGAGTCCGGGCGAGCTGGGTCCGGCGGTCATCGCCGGGCACGTCAACTGGGCGGGCAAGGACGGCGTGTTCTCGAAGCTGACCGAGCTCAAGCCCGGTGACCAGGTGGCTGTGGCCCGGAGCGACGGGACCACTGCCTTGTTCCGCGTGGACCGGGTGGCCGAGTACCCGAAGCACCAGTTCCCGACGGAAGCGGTGTACGGGAACATCGATCATGCCGGGCTCCGGCTCATCACCTGTGGCGGTGACTTCAACCGCGAGGCCCACAGCTACGAGGACAACATCGTGGTCTATGCCAGCCTCGTCGGTTCCGATGCCGTCTGAGCGTGCCGCGAGCTGTTCCCGGAACCGGTAGGCCGGTCGTAGCGCCGGCCTACCGGTTCCGGCGTGAGTCCGGTGCGCCGACGAGCCACAGGAGTGTGGAGCGGCTCAGTGCACAGGCGAGGATCGCCGCCTGCAGCCCCACGAGCAGCGCGCCGGTCACGACGTCGACGGGCCGCTCCGACGGCGAGGGCGCCACGACGAGCAGCACCACCACGCCGACGGCGACGGTCGAGGCGGCTGCGGACAACAGCACCCGGCCGATCGGCATCCTCCTGAACAGGGTGACCGCGCCCCAGAGCAGGACCAGCCCACCGAGCACGGCCACGGCGGTCGCGGTGGTGTCCACCGCGCCGTCGGGGCCGCCGCCGGCTGCCACCACGGCGGCGAGCGCGATCAGGAGCAGCCCGTCGCCCGCGCCCAGCCCCACTGCGGTGAGGGGAGCGGTGCGGGTGGGTCGAGCGGCTGTCCGCGACCCACGTTCACGCATGCCTGCCCCTGTCGTCCGTGGCGCCACAACTGGACGTCGGCGGAGCACCGTGAAGCGCTACGTCGACGGTGATGATCACGGGCAGGGGTCGGTCGGGAGCGCCGAGCGGCATGATCCGGTGGCCGGCTGCTTGCCGCGCCGGGGGACGGGCTGCGCGCGAGCCCGGGTCACGCGGTGGACAGCGCCGCCGCCCGGCCGGCCTGCCGACCGGAGAACAGGCACCCGCCGAGGAACGTGCCCTCCAGTGACCGGTAGCCGTGCACCCCGCCCCCGCCGAACCCGGCGACCTCGCCCGCCGCGTAGAGGCCGGGCACGGGGGTGGCGTCGGCGCCCAGCACGCGGCTCGACAGATCGGTCTGCAGGCCACCCAGCGTCTTGCGGGTGACGATGCTGAGCCGCACGGCGACCAGCGGACCGTTCGCCGGGTCGAGGATCTTGTGCGGCTGCGCGATGCGGACCAGCCGGTCGCCGCGGTAGCGCCGCGCGGCGTGTATCGCAGCCAGCTGCATGTCCTTGGTGAAGGGGTTGTCGATCTCCCGGTCGCGGGCGACGATCTGGCCCTGCAGCTCGGCGAGATCGATCAGCGGCTCGGGGTCGTCCGGTCCGTCGGTGTTCGCGACGAGCTTGTTCATGCCCGTGACGAGCTCGGCGAGCGTGTCGGCGACGACGAAGTCCACGCCCTTGTCCATGAACGCCTGCACCGGTGCCGGCGCTCCTG
This sequence comes from Pseudonocardia sp. OZ21, assembly GCF_059359135.1. Classification (NCBI taxonomy): domain Bacteria; kingdom Bacillati; phylum Actinomycetota; class Actinomycetes; order Pseudonocardiales; family Pseudonocardiaceae; genus Pseudonocardia; species Pseudonocardia sp. OZ21. Next base: position 189,907 of record NZ_JCADBN010000006.1, on the reverse strand, counting down.
GCCGGATCCGGCCGAGCGTGGCCCGGATGTCCTTGCCGGTGATGTCGGGGTTCTGTTCCGAGCCCGAGAGCGCGAACTCCTTCTCGATGATCTTGCGGGTGAGCACCAGCCACGAGTGGTCGAACCCGGTCCGGGCGATCGCCTCGAGCGTGCCGAGGGTGTCGAAGCTGGGGAAGTTCGGCGCGGGGAAGCGCCTGCCGCGCGCGTCGAACCAGAGAGACGAGGGTCCGGCGAGGATCCGGATCCCGTGCCGGGCCCAGATCGGGTCCCAGTTGTGGACGCCCTCGGTGTAGTGCCACATGCGGTCGCGGTTGACCAGCCGGCCGCCTGCGCGCTCGGTGATCGCCAGCATCCGGCCGTCGACGTGCTCGGGAACGCCGGAGATCATGTGGCGCGGCACCGGACCCAGCCGGGACGGCCAGTTGGCCCGCACCAGATCGTGGTCGGCGCCGAGCCCACCGGAGGTGACGATCACGGCCTGGGCGTGCAGCTCGAACTCGCCGACCTCGGTGCGGGAGCTCGCCGTGCCGCGCGCGGCGGTGCTCGGCTCGAGTACTGCGCCCCGCACGCCGTCGACGGCTCCGTCAGTGACCGTCAGGTCGTCCACCCGGTGCCGGAACCGCAGCTCGACCAGCCCCTTCGCGACGGCGTCGCGCACCCGGCGCTCGAACGGGGCGACGAGCCCCGGCCCGGTGCCCCAGGTGAGGTGGAAGCGCGGCACGGAGTTGCCGTGGCCGTCGGCCAGGTAGCCGCCCCGCTCGGCCCAGCCCACGATCGGGAACCAGCGCACCCCCTGGGCGTGCAGCCATGCGCGCTTCTCACCCGTCGCGAAGTCGAGATAGGCAGTGGCCCACTGCCGGGCCCAGAAGTCCTCGCCCAACGGGTCGTCGACCCCGCGGTCGAACGCGGCGCTGCCCAGCCAGTCCTGCATCGCGAGGTCGAAGGAGTCGCGGATGCCCATCCGGCGCTGCTCGGGGGAGTCGACGAGGAGCAGCCCGCCGAACGACCAGAACGCCTGCCCGCCCAGCCCCGTCTCGGGCTCCTGGTCGAGCAGCAGCACACGGCGGCCCGCATCGGCGAGCTCGGCTGTTGCGACAAGGCCGGCGAGGCCCGCCCCGACGACGATGACATCTGCTTCCACACGGACACACTTCAGGCGCCCGCGGATCAGGTCAAGAAGGCCGGCGGATCACGTCGTGCTGCACCCGGCGCAGCGCCGAGACGACCGTCCAGTACCCGGCCCGGGCGGCACTCTCCACCCTGGCGGCGTCGATGGTGAGCCCACGGACGCCGAGGTCCTGCTCCGGCACCAGCGCCAGCAGGTGCGCGCCACCGCGGGCCGGGTGGGCCGCGTCGTCGAGGACGGCGAGCGCCGGGCCGTGCCGGTTGCTCTCCTGGGCGATCATCCCCAGCCCGGGGGCCAGCCGGTCCAGCGCGCGTGCCCACCGGGCGGGCCCCGCGCCCGGGTCGGCCCGGCGCAGCTCGGGAACGGTGCGGTTGAGCAGCGCCAGCACGTGGGTGGCGCCGTCCCGCAGGGCGCGCAGCACCGGCAGCGGCTCGGCGACCGAGCCGTCGATCCACCGGCGCCCGTGCAGCTCCACCGGTGGCCCGGCGAGCAGCGGGATCGACGCGGTCGCCCGCAGCGCCCTCTTCCACTCCTCCGGCGTACCGGGCTCGAGGACGTGGGGCTGAAGGTCGTCGGCCGCGGTGGCGACCACCCGTAGCGGCATCGCGGACGAGCCGAGCCGGTCCCACGCCATCGGCTTGGAGTGGACGAGGACGTGGTCGATCAGGTGGTCCAGTGACACGACCGGCCGGCGCAGACCGAACCGGCGCGGGTCGATGAAGGCGCGGGAGGCCATGTCCTCGAAGAAGATGTGAGCCGAGCCACGGCCGTCGCCGAGCAGCAGGGCCGCACCGATGTAGGCACCCGCCGAGCTGCCGTAGACCACGTCGAACCAGGGTGCGAGCCCGGCGTCGTCCAGTGCGTGGGCCATCCCCCCGGCATAGGCACCCCGCATGCCGCCACCGCTGACCACGAGAGCGATCCGGTGCCCGTCGGCCCGGCTGCCCGTGGTCCGGCGGCGCAGCAACGCACGGAGCACCTCCTCGTCGCCGCGCAGCGCGGGCGAGGCGTCGAGGACCGGCTCGAATCGGGTGACCACGTCGCGATACTTCCGTGCCGTCGCCGCCGCAGGGGACAAGTGTGACCTGTCGGGTGGGCCGGCATCCCTCGGAAGAGAGGGGCGGCGCGGGGAGATCTTGCGGATGTAGGGTCGGATCGTGGCGCAGCTGAAGATCGACGCGGAGCCGGACGAGGTCGGAATCGACGGAGCGCGGCTGTCGCGCATCGACGCGCATTTCAAACGCTACGTCGACGACGGCCGGCTCGCGGGCTGGACGATCGCCCTCGCCCGGCGCGGCAAGGTGGCCCATCTCAGCCACTACGGACTGGCCGATCTCGAGACGCGACGCCCGGTCGCCGACGACACGATCTGGCGCATCTACTCGATGACCAAGCCCATCACGTCCGTGGCGGCGCTGATTCTCCTGGAGCGCGGTGCGCTCGAGCTCACCGACCCCGTGTCGCGCTACATCCCGGCCTTCGCCGACTCCCGCGTCTACGTCAGCGGCTCGGCGGCCAACCCGGGCACCGTGCCCGCCACCGAGCCGGTCCGGATCTGGCACCTGCTCACCCACACCGCAGGGCTCACCTACGGCTTCCACCACGCGCACGCCGTCGACGAGATGTACCGGGCGAAGGGCCTGGAGTTCGGGGCGCCGCGGGGGATGGACCTCGCCGGAGCATGCGAGGTCTTCGCGGGGCTGCCGCTGCTGTTCCAGCCCGGCACGGAGTGGAACTACTCGGTGGCCACCGACGTGCTCGGCCGCGTCGTCGAGGTGGCCTCCGGGCAGTCGCTCGACGCGTTCTTCGCCGAGCACGTGTTCGGCCCGCTCGGCATGGAGGACACGGCCTTCTCGGTCACCTCGGACGACATCGACCGGCTCGCCACCCTGTACGTGCGCGGCCACGACGGCGCACTGGCCCGCTCCGCCATGGGTGAGGGCGCCACCCGGCCGCCCACGTACCTCTCCGGCGGTGGAGGGCTCGTCTCCACGGCGGCCGACTACCACCGCTTCACCCAGATGCTCGCGCGGGGCGGTGAGCTCGACGGCGTCCGGCTGCTCGGACCGCGCACCGTCGCCTACATGACGCGGAACCACCTCCCGGGCGGAGCCGACCTCGACCAGGTCGGGCGGCCCATGTTCTCGGAGTCGCCGTTCCGCGGTGTCGGCTTCGGCCTCGGCGTCTCCGTGGTCGTCGACGCCGCGGCCGGCAAGGCGATGGCGCAGGAGGGCGAGTACGGGTGGGGCGGCCTGGCCAGCACCGCCTTCTGGGTCGACCCAGCCGCCGAGGTGACTGCGTCGTTCTTCACCCAGTTCATGCCCTCGAGCGCCTACCCCATCCGCCCCCAGCTCCGCACGCTGGTCGCCCAGGCACTTCTGGACTGACCCGATGTCCAACGCGCTCGCGCTCACGATCCGGGTGGCAGTGGTCGCCGTGAGCCTATGGGTGGCCACCGTGCTCGTGCCGGGTATCGACAACACGGCGGGCACCACCGGCAGCCGGGTCGTCACCCTCGTCGTCGTCGCCCTGATCTTCGGCGTGGTGAACGCCGTGCTGAAGCCGATCATCAAGGTGGTGGGCTGCCCGTTCTACGTGCTGACACTCGGCCTCATCGGGCTGGTGGTGAACGCGCTGCTCTTCCTGCTCGTCGGCTACATCGCCCTAGGGATCGGCCTGCCGTTCAGCGTGGACGGGTTCGGCCCCGCATTCGTCGGCGCGATCGTCGTTGCGGTGGTCGGGTTCATCCTGCATTTCGTCATCCCCGACCGGCTCGACCACCGCTGACGGTTAGACCGGCCAGGTCTCGCGGCGGTAGGCGGCGTCCCAGAACATCCACTCGTAGCGTGACGTGGTGCGGAAGTGCCTGCGCATCACCGTGCGCTCGCCATCGGACATCCCCGCGCCGACGCGGTCGGTGAGTGCGAGCACCGAGTCGACCACGGTCTGGAAGTCGTCGCTGCCGTACATCGCGATCCAGCGGGCGTACAGCGGATCCGGCGAGCTGCGGGCCAGCAACTCCTCACCGACCCGCGCATAGATCCAGTAGCAGGGCAGCACGGCGCCCACGGCGTCGGCGAACGAACCGCCCAGCGCCGACGCGAGCATGTAGCTGACGTAGGCCTGAGTCGTGGGGGCGATCGGCTCCGCCGCGGCCTCCTCCGGGGAGCTCCCCATCTCGCCCATCAGCGCGGAATGCAGGTCCCGCTCGGCGGCGATGGCTCCCGCCGAATGCGCCGCGAACATCACCGTGGCGTCCTCGTCGGGCGCCTTCGCCGCGCACACGGCGAGGGCCTTGGCGTAGCCGCGCAGGTAGTGCGTGTCCTGCACGATGTAGTGCCGGAACGACTCACGAGGCAGCGTGCCGTCGGTCAGCCCGGCGATGAACGGGTGGGCGAGGATGGCGGCGTAGATGTCCTCGACGTCGGACCAGAGCACATCGCGGGTACGGACAGCGGAGTCGGTCGCGGTCATACCGATCACGCTACGGGTGCGGCGGAGCGTTGCGGAACACCTCGCCGCGCGGTCGCATCGGTCACGACACCGGATGGTCACCTGGGGTTCGCCAGTTGATGAGATGTCGGTCACTCTTCGCGTACGTTTGACCGGGGAGGTTCACCATGGACAGCTCAACGGGTGGCGACTCAGCGCTGAGAGCGCGCCGGACTGGACAGCACCCCCCGGAGGAGAGTCCTCATGATCCCCGTTCCCATGGATCACCACGACAAGATGCGGCTGCGGGCCGCTGCATTCCGCGCCACCCGGCTCTACCCGGGTCCCGTCGGAGAGCTGCTATCCCGTGAGCTGCTCACGTGGGAGGAGTTCGGCTACCGGCTGGGCGGCGGACAGCTCGTGATGCGCCTCGTCGACCACGTTCTGCAGTCCCCGATCGGTCAGGCCGAGGCGGCCTGACCCCACACCGGGATCAGCGGCCGTTCCTGTCGTAGGTGACGGTGACGGTCGCGCCTCCGGAGGCAGGCATTCCGTCGGCCATCGCGCCCGCCGTTGCCGCCAGCACCATCAGAGCGGTCACCGTCACGAGCGTGCCGACGCGGCCGACCACGTCCGCGACCACCGCGAGGTAGGTACGCGGGGTGGCCCGACGCCGGTGCCGGCCCACGGTCTCGGCCGGGCAGGAGCGCGGTGGCCGGACGTCGGCCCCGTCAGCGGGGGATGCAGCGGCAGCGGGCATGGCGACCACCGGCTTCGTGAGCAGGGACGGGTGACGACCGCCCAGCCGCGGATGCGACGGGTGACGGTCGGGTGTCCGGTCCGGTGCGCGCGTGCCGGGTGTCCGTACGCCCGGAACATCGCTGCTAGGAGGCCTGGCGTTAACGTGGGGTCACCCGTACGGGTGCCGGCGCGCCTCAGGCCAGCCGCTCCCGCAGCTCCCGCTTGAGCACCTTGCCCGCGGCCGACACCGGGATCTCGTCCACCAGGTGCACCTCGCGGAGCCGCTTGTAGGGCAACACCTGCGCGTTGACCGCCTCTATCAGCGCCGTGGCCTCGGCGTCGCCGAACCCAGGGGCGACGACGAACGCCACCGGGAGTTCGCCGACCAGCGGATCCGGTCGCCCGACCACGGCGGCACCCACCACGCCCTCCCGCGTGAACAGCAGCTCCTCCAGCTCGCGCGGGTACACGTTGTAGCCCTTGTAGAGCAGCATGTCCTTCTTGCGGTCGACGATGGACAGATAGCCGTCCTCGTCGAGAACGCCGACGTCCCCGGTGCGCAACCAGCCGTCCACCAGCGTGGCGGTGTTCTCCTCCGGCCGGTCCTTGTAGCCGACCATCACCTGTGGGCCCCGGATGCACACCTCCCCGGCCTCCCCGGTCGGGAGCGGTGTGAGGTCCGTGCCTGCGGGATCGACGATGCGGACCTCGGTGTCGGGCACCGGCGTGCCCACGGTGCCGACCTTGCGGACGCCGGAGCGCCACGAGGGTCCGAGCGTGGCGCCCATCGTCACCTCGGTGAGCCCGTAGCCCTCGACGATGACGACGTCGTCGCCGAACCGGCGCTGCAGCGCCTGGATCATCTCCACCGGCAGCGGGGCCGCGCCCGACGAGATGGCGCGGACGGAGGACAGGTCACGCGTGACGAGGTCGGGATGGCGCAGCAGCGCGCCGAACAGCGGCGGCGCCCCGCCCATGCCCGTGACGCGGAACCGCTCGGCGTCGGCGAGGTAGGCGCCCGGGTCGAACCGCTCGTGCAGCACGGTGGTGCCGCCGCTCAGCACCGGCACGTTGAGGCCGCCGATCGTGCCCATGGCGTGGAACCAGGGCGTGAGGTTGATGCCGGTGCCGTTGCCCAGGCGAACGGGGTACTCCTCGTCCGGCGCTCGCTGGTCGAGGACGACACCGCCGAACTCGTCCAGCGCCGGCACCGAGCCGTTGCCGCGGCAGGCGTACTGCAGCGAGTTGACCACCACGTTGCGGTGCGGGAGCTGCACACCCTTGGACCGGCCCGTGGTGCCCCCCGTGTAGGCCAGATGGGCCAGGTCGCGGTGCACGTCGATCTCGACGGCCGGGTCGCCGGTGGACGCGTCGGAGTGGAAGGCCTCGAAGTCCTGTGCGTCCGGGAACGCGTCGAGGGCCACCCGGTGCGCCGGGTCGAGCGCCTGCTCCCGGTCGGTGACCAGCACCAACCGGATGTTCGTGTGCTGCTGCACCGCCGCCAGCGCCGGCGCGGCCGGCAGCCAGGTCACCGCGGCGACGGCGCCGCAGTCGGCCAGCTGTGCGGCGAGGTCGGCGGGCGGGAGCAGGGGGTTGGTGGGGGAAAACGTGGCGCCTGCCAGCAGGACGCCGTAGTAGGCGATGGGGTACTGCGGGCAGTTGGGGAGATGGAGGGCCACCACGTCGCCCCGCCCCACCCCGGCGTCGCGCAGTGCGTTGGCGAAGGCACAGGCCCGCTCGTAGAGCTGGGCGAACGACAGCTCACGCCCGGCGAAGTGCACGGCGGTGCGGCTGCCGAACCGCCGGGCGGAGCCGGCGAGCACCGCGCCGACCGGCACCTCCGGGTAGTCGAGCGTGGCGGGGACGGGACCGAGGGTGGCTCCCGTCATCGGGCGCCGCCGGGCGTGAACGCCACCGGCATGCGCTTGATGCCGTTGATGAACATCGACTGCAGCCGGTCCGGCGGTGCGGTGACGTGGATGTCGGGGACACGGGTGAGCAGCTCCCGGAACATCACCGACATCTCGCGGCGCGCCAGGTGGGCGCCCAGGCAGAAGTGCGGGCCGGGGCCACCGAACCCGACGTGCGGGCTCGGCGAGCGCCGGACGTCGAACACGTCCGGGTCGGCGAAGTGCGCGGGATCGCGGTTGGCCGCCCAGTAGAAGAGCACCACCTTGTCACCCTCGCTCATCGCCTGGCCGCCGAGCACCGTGTCGGACGCCACCGTGCGCCGCATGAAGATCACCGGGGACGCCCAGCGCACGATCTCCTCCACCGCGGTGGGGGTGACGCCGTCGATGTCGGCGAGCCAGGCGGCGCGCTGGTCGGGGTGCTCGGTGAGCAGGTGCAGGCCCCAGCTAATGGCGTTGCGGGTGGTCTCGTTGCCCGCCACGACCAGCAGGATGAAGAAGGAGGCGAGCTCGTCGGGAGTGAGTCGCTCGCCGTCGATCTCGGCGTTGACCAGCAGCGACGTGAGGTCGTCCGTGGGGTTCTCGGTGCGGAGCCTGCCCAGGTCGCGCATCAGTTCGGCCAGCTCGCCGCCTGCCTGCAGGACCGCCATGACGATGTTGTCGGCGTCGGACACGTAGTCGGGGTCCCCGGCACCCAGGATGATGTTCGACCTCGTGTAGATGAACTCGTACTGGCTCTCCGGTACGCCCATCATGTCGCAGACGATCTTCAGTGGCAGCCGGGCCGAGATCGCGGAGACGGCGTCGCACTCGCCTGCGTCGATCACGTCGCTGACGATGGCCCGCGCCGTGCGCTGCACGTCGTCGGTGAGGGCGCCGAGCCGCTTCGGGGTGAACCCGCGGGAGACGATCCGACGCAGGCGCGCGTGCCGGGGGTCGTCCATCCCGATCATCGATCCGAAGAACTCGATGAACTCGGGCGGGAAGTCCGCGATGGCCGTGGAGCCCTTCCCCGAGGTGAAGACGGAAGGGTTGCGGCTGGCGGTGACGAGGTCGTCCAGCTTCGTGACGGCCCAGTACCCGGCTCCCCGCGGGAGGATGCTCTGCTGCGGCTCTTCGTAGAACGAGATCGGCTCGCGCTCCCGCAACGCGGCAAAGGCCGCGGCTCGCTCGGCGATCGGCAGGGTCCAGAAGCCGGGGATGTCGGACAGGTCCGGTCGGCCGGTCCAGGTGCTTCCCTCGGCGGCGGTGCTCGTGGGTGCCAACTCGGAGCCTCCTTGCGGGTGGGGTGAGCCCGATCACCCACACCCTAGAGATCATCCGGGTGGCCTCAAGGGTCTGCCCGCGCCATCTCCCGGTCCGCGGGTGCCAGCAGACCCCGGGCGTACGCCACGCTGACCGCCTCGGTGCGGCTGCTCGCGCCGAGCTTCGCCATCACCCGGGACAGGTGAACGCTCACCGTCTTCTCGCTGATGAACAGGGCGGCCCCGATCTGACGGTTGGTGTGCCCGGCCGCGACCAGCGCGAGGACGGACCGCTCCCGTGGTGTGAACGGGCCGGCCCCCGCCGTCTCCGGCCGCGTGGGCTCGGCGTCGAGGCGGACGCCCGCGCGGGCGGCCAGCGCACGGACGGCCGCGGCGAGCGGTCGGGCGGCGAGACGTTCGGCGGTGCGGAGAGCGGCGCGCAGGTCGGGCTCCACCTCTCCGTGCGGGGCGCCCGTGCCGAGCTGTGCCTCGGCGCGCCGCAGCAGTGCGTACGCCTGCCGGTAGCCGTGGCCCCCGGTGGCGACGGGCTCGCCGGTCTCGTAGGCGAAGGCGTTGACGAGGCCGCTCCACACCGAGGGGTCGGCCGGCCCGACGATCCTGGTGATCTCGGCCCGGGCCCGGCACAGCCACGCCGTGCCCTCGGGGCCGAGCGTGCCGGCCCGTGGCAGGCCGGTGGCCGCCGTGTGCTCGGCGGTGGCGAGCAGCGCGCGGCCGGCCTCGGCGGCCTCCGCCGTGGAGGCCTGGCCGGAGGCGGCGAGGTCGGCCTGCGCCGACACGCCGAGCGCGGCCAGCATGATGCCCCCGAGGTGAGGCCCGTGCCCCGCCGAGGGACTGCTCCGGAGCCCGGTGAGCGCCTCCGTGACGCGCTCGGCTGCCTCGGCCGGACGGCCCTCCCAGAGCGCGGCCTCGGCCCCGGCCTGGCCCATCAGCATGATCACCTGGTCGTCGACGGGCGAGGAGTCGCGCAGCTCCGCGAGCCGCCTGCCCGCTGCCTCGAAGCGGCCGCGGGCCACGGTGGTGAGCAGCCCCGCGGCGGTCAGCCTGCTCGCGACCGTGGCCGACACCGACTCGCCCGCGAGCTCGGCCGCCTCCTCGGCGGCGTCCCAGTCGCCCTGCTGGAAGCGGGCGATGACGTGGGCCACCCGCAGCTCGAGGCCGTAGCCGCCCCAGGTGGTGCCGGTGGCGGCGGCCCGCTCCTCCCCGGCGGCGAACTCGTGGACCGCCTCGGCCAGCCGGCCGTCGTCGAGCAGCGAGATGCCCAGCGCGTAGTAGGCCCGCAGCTCCACCCCGAGGCTCGCGGAGCGGCGCGCGAGCGGCTTGGCCTCGGCGAGCAGCCGGCGGGCCCGCTCCGCGCGGCCGGCGTACTCCTCGCACACCGCGAGCGTGACCAGCGCGTCGGCGGTGGCCCCCGGCGCCATGGTGTCGTGGTCGGGCAAGCCTCTGGTGACCTCCAGCGCGGCCTCCGCCTGCTCCCTGGCCTCGTCGAAGTGGTCGACCCTGCCGAGCACCCTGGCCAGCACAGCATGGGCCCAGGCCAGGGTGGCGGACGGGGGCAGGTCGACCACGAGCTCGAGGGCGCGCCGCGCCACCTCGCGCGCCTCCTGCTCCCGGCCGCTCAGGTCCAGCAGGCGCCAGGCGTAGCGCCGCGCGATCGCGGAGGTGAGCATCGGGTCGCCGCGCTGCTCGGCGAGCTCGAGCGCACGGCGTCCGAGCGCGATGCCGCGATCCGGGTCGCCCGTGGCGCTCGCGCCCCACGCGGCCCAGCGGGTGAGAGTGCCCTCGTCTATCTGGGCCACCGCCTCGGCGTCGGGCACCGCGGGCCACAGCTCCATCGCGCGCTCCGCGTGCAGCAGGACCTCGGCAGGCGCCTCACGGTCGTTGGCCTCGTGGGCGGCCTGCACGGACGCGGCGAGCGCCAGCGGCAGATCGTGGCCTGCCATGGCGTGGTGGGCGAGCTCGGCGGCGCGGCCCGGCTCCGCCGTGCGCCCCGGTGCGCTCCGGTCGGTGAGCAGGGTGGCGTAGGCCGAGTGCAGCCTGCTGCGCTCGCCGGGCAGGAGCTCGTTGTAGATCGCCTCGCGGAGCAGTGCGTGGCGGAAGACGTACGCGTCGTCGGCGCTGATGCCGCCTACCTGGGTGTCGGCCACCAGCACGTGGTGGGCGACCGCCTCGCGCAGTGCCTGCTCCAGCTCGTCGACGGGGAGCCCCGACACCGCGGCCAGCCGGTGGTGGGTGACGCGTCGCCCGGCGACGGACGCGATGCGCAGCATGCGCTGCGTGGCGGGGGTGAGGCCCTCGATGCGCGCCAGCAGCACCTCGGCGAGCCCGTGCGGCATCCCGTCGGAGGAGGCCGACACCAGCTCTTCCGCGAAGAACGCGTTGCCCTCGCTCCGGCGTGCGGCGTTGCGCAACAGCGGCTCGGGCAGGCTCCCGTCGGCGAGCAGCCGCACCAGCTCCAGCGCCTCCTGCGGCCCGAGCGGGGCGAGCTCGACCCGCTCCACCGCGGGCAGCCGCACCAGCTCGGACAGCACCGGACGCAGCGGGTGGCGCCGGTGCAGGTCGTCGGCCCGGTAGGTGGACAACACGACGAGCCGCTGCCTCGTGAGCCGGGACAGCAGGAAGACCAGCAGGTCGCGGCTCGAGCGGTCGGCCCAGTGGAGGTCCTCCACCACGAGCAGCGCGGGGTCGCTGGTGGTGAGCTCGTCGAGCACGGACAGCACGGCGTCGAACACCCGTAGCTGGCCCAGGTCGCGGTCCTCGCCGGACTGCCCCCCACGCGGGAAGCCGCCGGGCAGCAGGTGGCGCAGGGCGGCGTGCTCGGCGACGAGCTCGGGACGCAGGGCGGCGAGCGAGCCGATCACCTCGGTGAAGGGCAGGTACGGCAGCGACGCCTCGGCGGCGTCGGTGCAGCGGCCGAGCAGCACCACGAAGCCGGCCTCCTCGGCCCGCTCGACCGTCTCCGCCACCAGTCGGGACTTGCCCACACCGGCGTCCCCCGACAACAGCACGCCGGTGGGACGGCCCTCGACGGCACGGTCGAGAGCGGCGGCGAGCGCCGAGATCTCGGGCCGGCGCCCCACCAGACCGATTCCGACCCCCAGCCGCGCCACGCCGGTCATCGTGACATGGAGTACCGACGATTCGCGTCGTCATTGCCGTGTGCACGATTCTGCTGCCCGCGATCAGGGCGTTCGGCTTCCGGCTCGGGCGGCCGGGGTGGGTCGACGGCCCGCCCTGCCGCGAGCTTCCGGCGCGCGGCCTTGGCCCGCTTGACGAGCCGGAAGTGCTCGGCGTCGGCGAGGAGGGCGGAGCGGTGGTGCTCGGCGTCGGCGGTGGCGTGGACGAGGTTGATGAACATGACCTGAAGCGTCGTGCTGAGGTGGTGCCCCCGGCATCGGACGATCACGTCACTTTCGGGCGCGATCCCCCCGGCCCCGGGGGTAAGGCCGCTCCGGCCCCTTACTCCGGGCGCAGCAGGCCGCGCTGGTAGGCGCGCACCAGCCGGCGCGGCACCTTGTACTGGCGCCCGTCGATCGTGATCGGCACCAGGTCGGGCGGCGTCGCCTTCCACTGCGCGCGGCGGCTGCGGGTGTTCGACCGCGAGGTGCGGCGCTTCGGGACGGCCATCAGGACTCCTCGTGTGCGGTGGTGTGCCTGCCCTGGGTGGCCCCGGCCACCAGGTCGGGCGGGGGTGCGGGCGCGCCGGTCTCGGCGCCTGCTCCGTCTGCGTCCGTGTCCTCCCAGCCGAACGGGTCGGGCAGCGTTCTCCAGGCGTCCTCGCCGCCGGCGAGCTCGGCGTCGGTCAGCAGAGCCCCGCGCAGTGCCGCGTCGATCTCGTCGGGGTCGGCGTCGTGCGTGATCACCACGAGGTCCTGGGAGCGGTCGCCGAACCGCGGGTCCCAGCCCAGCGCGGCCAGTGCTCTGCGCTCGGCGGGGGCCTCCTCCCACGCCGTGGCGTCCGCCCCGGCCAGCCACTCGCCCGCGAGACCGAGCTGCAGGCCGCCGCCTGCCGACTCCAGCCACAGGACGTCCTCCGGCCTGGTGGCGAGCCAGATCCGTCCCCGCGCGCGGACGACCCCGTCGAGCAGCGCGTCCATCGCGGTGTTCAGTCGCTGCGGATGGAACGGCCTGCGCGCGCCGAAGAGCAGCAGCCGCACCCCGCAGTCGGAGCCGAGTGGCGGATGCCCTCGCAACAGCGGCCCGTGGACGTCGTCGGGGCGGCCGCGCCGGGTCGGCAGAGCCGGGTCGCCGAGCAACACCCGTTCGTCGAGCTCGGCCAGCCGCACCCGGGGGGCCGCCGGGGCGAGCCGGTCCAGCACCGCCTCGGCACGGGCGAGCGTCCATGCGTCGGCGGTGCCCGTGTGCACCAGCAGGTCGGCGAACTCGGCCTGCCCGACCGCCACCTGCGCCACGGTCCGCTCGTCGTCGGGCAGCTCGGTGGCGCCGCGCTCGGCCAGGGTGTCGGCGCTCGTCGCGTCGTCGAGCCAGGTGCCGGGGTCCACGCACGTCACCACGCCCCGGAGGTCCATCACGTCGGTGATCGTGACCCCGCCGACCAGCACGTTGGCCAGTGACCAGCAGACGCGCTCCGGTTCGAGCGCCGGGTCGAGGTGCAGCACGACCCGGCGGGGCGGCTCGGCGAGCGCGAGCAGCTGGGGCAGCAGGTCCTCGCGCAGCGTGCAGGACAGGCAGCCGTGGACGAGCTCGACCGTGGTGGTCTCGTCCGTGTCGCCGACCCGCAGCCGCCGGTGCACGCGCCCCGACCCGATGTCGCGCAGGTCGTGGTGGAGCACGGCGACGGTGGGGTCGAGCCGGCGGATGCGGGCGATCACGGCCTCGACCCCGGGCGTGTGCAGCCCGGTGAGCACCAGGAGCTCGGTTCGGGTCACGGCTTCCTCCTCCGGTTGACGGGCATGTTCCGCGGTGCGCTAGCGTTACTCTAGATGAAAATGAATGTCGTTAACGAGGAGGGGTGGACATGGCTCGCAACGGGCTGAGGCCGATCGTGAAGCTGCGCTCCACGGCAGGCAGCGGGACGACCTACGTCACCCGCAAGAACCGGCGCAACGACCCGGACCGGATGGTGCTGCGCAAGTACGACCCGGCCGTCCGGCGCCACGTCGAGTTCCGCGAGGAACGCTGAGGTGGCGGGCAAGCCGCAGCGCACGTTCAAGCGCAAGGTGAACCCGCTGCACACGCGGCGGGTCACCGAGGTCGACTGGAAGGACACGGCACTGCTGCGGACGTTCATCTCCGACCGCGGCAAGATCCGGGCGCGCCGGGTGACGGGCCTGACCCCGCAGCAGCAGCGGCAGGTCGCGGTCGCGATCCGCAACGCCCGCGAGATGGCCCTGCTGCCGTACCCCAACGTCGGGCGCGGGTGACCGCGATGTCCCGGCGCTGTCAGATGACGGGGCGTGAGCCCGGCTTCGGCAACAACGTCTCCCACTCCCACCGGCGCACCGCGCGTCGGTGGGACCCGAACATCCAGACCAAGCGGTACTGGTTCGCCGCCGAGAACCGGTTCGTCCGGCTGAAGCTGTCGACCGACGCGATCAAGACGATCGACCGGATCGGGGTCGATGCGGCGGTGGCCAGGATCAGGGCACGAGGGGAGAAGGTCTGATGGCGACGAAGGGGAAGGTCGCGCGCAACGAGCACCGCAAGGCCGTCGTCGCGCGCCACGCCGAGCGCCGCGCGGAGCTCAAGGCGGTGATCGCCAGGCCGACCACGCCGGAGGCGGAGCGGGCTGCCGCGCAGCGCGAGCTCGACCGGCAGCCGCGCGACGCGAGCGCCACCCGGGTGCGCAACCGGGACGCCGTGGACGGGCGCCCGCGCGGCTTCCTGCGCAAGTTCGGGGTGTCGCGGGTGCGTCTGCGCGGGCTCGTCCACGAGGGCTACCTGCCGGGGGTGCGCAAGGCCAGCTGGTGACGGGAGCCCGTTTCCGGGGCCGTGGGGGCGGTGTGTAGCATTGTCCGCGGCCGTTCGGGAGTGACCAACCGTGCGGCAAGCCGCCCCTTTAGCTCAGTCGGCAGAGCGTCTCCATGGTAAGGAGAAGGTCTACGGTTCGATTCCGTAAAGGGGCTCGGCGAGCTGGTGTGACCAGCTTCGCAAAGCGGTGTAGCTCAGTCGGTAGAGCAAGCGGCTCATAATCGCTGTGTCGCCGGTTCAAGTCCGGCCACCGCTACAGACCGACAAGAAGAACGCAGGAGGCACCCGCGATGGCCAAGGCCACCGACGTACGGCCGAAGATCACGCTGGCGTGCGAGCAGTGCAAGCACCGGAACTACATCACCAAGAAGAACCGGCGCAACGATCCCGACCGGCTCGCGATCAAGAAGTTCTGCCCGAACTGCGGCACCCACCGCGAGCACCGCGAGACACGCTGAGCGTGCCGGACGTCTCGTTCGTCGGCCGGTCGTTGCCTCCAGGGGCTCCGTACCGCGTCGGCCGGGAGAAGATCAGGGAGTTCGCCCTCGCCATCGGCGAGGGCGCTTCTGTGTGTCACGACGTGGCCGCCGCGCAGGCGGCGGGGTATCCCGATCTCGTGGCGCCACCCACCTTCCCCGTCACGTTCACGATGCCGGCGATCGAGGCGTTCCTGCGCGACCCGGCCTTCGGCTGGGACTACTCGCGCATGGTGCACGGCGACCAGTCGATCGCTCTGCACCGTCCGATCCACGGGGGCGACGACCTGGTCACCACCATCCATGTCGAGGACCTCACCACGCGCGGTGGCAGCCACATGCTGAGGCTGCGGTGCGAGGTCGCCGACGTCGAGGGTGCGCCGGTGGCCACCACCCTCGCCCTGCTCGTCACCCAGGCGGCTCCGGCATGACCGATCTGAGCGGTGTCGCCGTCGGCCACGAGCTGCCGCCCCTCTCGGTCCGGGTCACCCGTGCCGACCTGGTGCGTTACACCGGCGCGTCCGGCGACTTCAACCCGATCCACTGGAGCGACCGCGTCGCCACCGGTGTCGGGCTGCCCGGGGTCATCGCCCACGGGATGCTGACGATGGCGCTGGCCGGCCGGGTCGTCACCGAGTGGGTGGGCGACCCCGGCGCGGTGTGCAGCTACGGGGTGCGCTTCACCCGCCCCGTCGTGGTGCCCGACGACGACGAGGGCGCGCTGGTCGAGTTCTCCGGCACCGTCTCCGAGCTCACCGAGCACGACGACGGCAGCCGCGTCGCGCGCATCGCCGTCACCGCCCGGTTCGACGGGAAGACGGTGCTCAGCCGCGCCGTCGCCGAGGTGCGCCTCCCGAAGGAGTGAGCTACCACACACCCGTGAGGTAGCTCGCGAAACCTGGGGTGCGACGGCGGCCCCGGGTAGTCGTGGTGCGATGCACCCGCTCCCGCCCGCCCGTCTCGCCTCCCACTCGTTCGATCTCGGCGCGCACGAGCAGCGCAGGCTCGCCGCGGTGCTCGACGCCATGCCGGACCTCGACGTGCTGGCGGTGCTGGACGCGGAGACCCGCGCCCACCGCATGCTCTACAGCGGTCTGGACGCCGAGCAGCAGGCGACCTACCGGATGCTCGTGGAGGCCGGAGTGCTCGAGGCCGACGGGGGACCTGCCGGTGCGTGACGCCCAGGCCGACTTCTGTCGCCGCGTCTGGACGAGCTGCCCGCGATGCGCCGACCAGCGTGGCTGCCCGACCTGCGAGGCGGGGCGCACCTGTGAGACGCACTGGCGCTTCCTGCTCTCCTCCGAGGGCAGGCGGCTGTTCGTGCAGTGCCCTGGTTGCCGGCATCGGTGGTGGCACGACACGGGGTTCGGCGTGGGTGATCGGCCGCACAATCTCGACGAGCTGCCCGACTTCCCGGAGCCGGGCCGCGCGGTCGCCTGAACGACGCGCGGCCCCGTACCCGGACCGCCTACTTCGCCTCGGCGAGCAGCGCGCCCATCCGCTCGACTCCGGTGCGCAGGTCGTCGTCGCCGAGGGCGTAGGAGAGACGGAAGAAGCCCGGGGTGCCGAAGGCCTCGCCCGGGACGACCGCAACCTCGGCGTGCTCCAGCACGGCCGCGGCGAGCTCCACGCTGGTCTGCGGGCGCGCGCCGCGCAGCTCCTTGCCGAGCAGATCCTGCACGGAGGCGTAGGCGTAGAAGGCGCCGCGCGGCGTCGGGCACTCCACGCCGGGGATCGCCCTCAGCAGGTCCACGATCGTCCGCCTGCGCCGGTCGAATGCCGTGCGCATCTCGACGACGGCGTCCAGCGGACCGGAGACGGCCTCCAGCGCGGCCCGCTGGGCCACGTTGCAGACGTTGGACGACAGGTGCGACTGCAGGTTGGTGGCCGCCTTGACGACATCGGCCGGGCCGGCGAGCCAGCCGACCCGCCAGCCCGTCATCGCGTAGGTCTTGGCGACCCCGTTCAGCACCACACACGTGTCGGCCAGCTCGGGCACGGCCACCGGCATGGAGACCGCCTCCGCGCCGTCGTAGACGAGGTGCTCGTAGATCTCGTCGGTGACGACCCAGATGCCGTGCTCGACGGCCCAGCGGCCGACGGCCTCGGTGAGCTCGCGGGAGGCGACGGCGCCCGTCGGGTTGGACGGCGAGCACCACAGCAGCACCTTGGTGCGCGCGGTGCGCGCGGCCTCGAGCTGGTCGACCGAGGGCAGGAAGTCGGCCTCCGGCCCGCAGACCACGGTGACCGGCACCCCGCCGGCGAGCGTGATGGCCTCGGGGTAGGTGGTCCAGTACGGCGCGGGGAGCAGCACCTCGTCGCCGGGATCGAGCAGTGTGGCGAAGGCCTGGTAGACCGCCTGCTTGCCGCCGTTGGTGACGAGCACCTGGGAGGCGGCGATCTCGAGCCCGGAGTCGCGCGCCGTCTTCGCGGCGATCGCCTCACGCAGCTCGGGGAGGCCGGAGGCGGGCGTGTACCGGTGGTTGCGCGGGTCGGCACACGCGGCCTGTGCCGCGGCGACGACGGCGGGTGGCGTGGGGAAGTCCGGCTCGCCCGCGCCGAAGCCGATGACCGGACGCCCGGCGGCCTTGAGCGCCTTGGCCTTCGCGTCGACCGCCAGCGTGGCGGACTCGGCGATGCCTCCGATCCGCGCGGAGATCCGGGCTGGGGCGGTGGTCGTAGTGGCCATGACCCGATACTCCCGCACGCCTTCCGCCGTCGCCAGGGTGGCCCGGGGTGTGCGGTTTCAGCCTTGCGGAGGGGGTGCCGTACACTCGTTCTGCTGGGTGCGTCGTCATGCGATGCACCCCTCCGCACGTGGGTCCCCGAGGTCCACTGCGGAGCTGGTCAAGGGGTGTAGCTCAACTGGCAGAGCAGCGGTCTCCAAAACCGCAGGTTGCAGGTTCAAGTCCTGTCACCCCTGCCACTGTAGGAATGCTGGATCGGGTACGGGACGGGACAGCGACGAGAACTGATGGCGGCGGGCCCGGAACGGGCCGCCGGCGAGCTGGAGGATACGGGCGTGGCTGAGGAACGCGAGGCGAGCGGGAGCGGGCAGGAGCGCCCGAGCACCGCTGCCGACCGTCGGGGTCGGCGTTCCGGTCCGGCGCCCACGGGAGACAAGGGCCGCGCCACCGCGGTCCGCGACGGTCGCCCGGACAAGGTCTCGTTGCCGAAGAAGCTCGTCCGGTTCCTCCGTGAGGTGGTCGCGGAGCTGCGGAAGGTCATCTGGCCGTCCCGCAAGCAGCTGGTCACCTACACGATCGTCGTGCTGGTCTTCGTGTCGTTCATGGTTGCGCTTGTCTGGGTGCTGGACCTGGTGTTCGCGCAGGGCGTCATGCTCCTGTTCGGCACGTGACACGCACCCGGCACACGCACCACAGGGACGAAGGAAGCGAGACGCACGTGACCGAGCTTGCGAGGTCACCATTCAACGCATCAGCGCCGGTCCGTTCGGCGTCGAGCGCTAGCGAGGAGCAGAAGTGACCTCCCACAACGGCGGCCACTGGCCGACCGACGTCGAGCCCGAGGCCGACCAGGTCGACACCGCAACCGATGTCGACACCGCCGACGACGACGTGAACGACGTCGAGGTGCCCGCGGCCGACGACGACGACGCCACCACCGACGCCGCAGGCGCCGACGACGCGGACGACGACTCCGGCGACGCGGACGACGATGACGCGGACGCCGCCGTGAGCGACGACGACTCCGGCACCCCCGAGGTCGTGGCCGAGGCGGAGCCCGACCCGGACGCCGACCCGGTCGAGGAGATGCGTGCCGCACTGCGGCGTGCTCCCGGTGACTGGTACGTCGTGCACTCGTACGCCGGCTACGAGAACAAGGTGAAGACCAACCTCGAGACGCGGGTGCAGACCCTCGACGTCGAGGACTACATCTTCCAGGTCGAGGTGCCCACCGAAGAGGTCACCGAGATCAAGAACGGGCAGCGCAAGCAGGTGCAGCGCAAGGTGCTGCCCGGCTACATCCTGGTGCGCATGGAGCTCAACGACCAGTCGTGGGGCGCCGTGCGCAACACGCCAGGAGTCACCGGCTTCGTCGGTGCCACGTCGCGGCCGTCCCCGCTGACCCACGACGACGTCATCAAGTTCCTGCTGCCGAAGACCGAGCCGAAGCAGGCCGCGTCCGCCGGCGGCAAGTCCGACGTCTCCAGCGGAGCGGGCAAGTCCACGGTGGAGGTCGACTTCGAGGTCGGCGAGTCCGTCACGGTCATGGACGGCCCGTTCGCCACGCTGCCGGCCACGATCAACGAGGTCAACGTCGACGCCCAGAAGCTCAAGGTCCTCGTGTCCATCTTCGGGCGCGAGACCCCGGTCGAGCTGGCCTTCAGCCAGGTCTCGAAGATCTGACCTCCGCCGCGGTCGGCAGGTCCGCGGCGCGCACAAAATCGACAACAGGGAAACGAGATGCCCCCCAAGAAGCGGAAGCTCTCCGCGATCATCAAGCTCCAGATCAAGGCCGGAGCGGCCACGCCGGCGCCGCCGGTCGGCCCCGCGCTGGGTCAGCACGGCGTCAACATCATGGAGTTCTGCAAGGCCTACAACGCCGCCACGGAGTCCCAGCGTGGCGACATCGTCCCGGTCGAGATCTCGGTGTTCGAGGACCGCTCGTTCACCTTCGAGCTCAAGACCCCGCCCGCCGCTCGGCTGCTGCTCAAGGCGGCCGGTGTGGAGAAGGGCAGCGGCGAGCCGCACATCAAGAAGGTCGCCACGGTCACGATGGACCAGGTGCGGCAGATCGCGCAGACCAAGATGCAGGATCTGAACGCTTCCGACATCGACCAGGCGGCGAAGATCATCGCCGGCACCGCGCGGTCGATGGGAATCACGGTCCAGGGCTGAGGCGTTCCCCTCCGGGACGTTCCACCCCCCGTACGTGTGGGAGAGCCGGGCGCGGCTCGTACCACGACCTGACTCGCGGTCCGGTTGACCGCAGAACGAGGACAGAGCAATGGCACAGCGCAGCAAGATCTACCGCAAGGCGGCCGAGCAGATCGACGCCGACCGGCTGTACACCCCGCTCGAGGCCGCCGACCTGGCGAAGCAGACGGGCAGCACGAAGATGGACGCCACCGTCGAGGTCGCGATGCGTCTCGGCGTCGACCCCCGCAAGGCCGACCAGATGGTCCGCGGCACCGTGAACCTGCCTCACGGCACCGGCAAGACGGCGCGCGTCATCGTGTTCGCCACCGGCGACAAGGCCGCTGAGGCCGAGGCCGCCGGTGCCGACGCGGTGGGCGCCGAGGACCTGATCGAGCGCATCCAGGGCGGCTGGCTGGACTTCGACGCAGCGATCGCCACGCCCGACCAGATGGCCAAGGTCGGCCGGATCGCCCGCATCCTGGGCCCGCGTGGCCTGATGCCGAACCCCAAGACCGGCACGGTCACCCCGGACGTCACCAAGGCCATCCAGGACATCAAGGGCGGCAAGATCAACTTCCGGGT
The DNA here is from genome assembly GCF_059359135.1 of Pseudonocardia sp. OZ21. Classification (NCBI taxonomy): domain Bacteria; kingdom Bacillati; phylum Actinomycetota; class Actinomycetes; order Pseudonocardiales; family Pseudonocardiaceae; genus Pseudonocardia; species Pseudonocardia sp. OZ21. Next base: position 169,564 of record NZ_JCADBN010000006.1, on the reverse strand, counting down.
CGACAAGCAGGCCAACCTGCACCTCGTCATCGGCAAGGCCTCGTTCGACACCGAGAAGCTGGTGGAGAACTACGGCGCCGCTCTCGACGAGATCCTGCGGGCCAAGCCCTCTGCCGCGAAGGGCCGCTACATCAAGAAGGTCACGGTCTCCACGACCACCGGCCCCGGCATCCCGGTGGACCCGAACCGCACGCGCAACCTGCTGGTGGACGAGACCCCGTCCGCCTGAGCGCACGCACCCGACGCACCCCGCCGCCCACAGGGCGGCGCGGTGCTGTCGTAGAGGGCCCCCCACCCGCGCCCCCCGAAGTTCAGGAAAGCCACTTTCAGGCCCTGTGCGGGCAGGAAAGTGGCTTTCCTGAACCTGGCCGGAGGCCCTACGACCAGTCCGCCAGGATCTCGTCCGCCGTCTCCGGGGACCTCGCTCCGCCCCGGAGGCCGGGGGGCGTGCGGGAGAAGCGGGGGGCCGGGGCCGCTTGGGGTACGCCGTCGTTCTCGACGATCGTGCGGCGCGCCGCGATGTGCGGGTGCTCGGCCACCTCGCCGAAGGCGAGCACGGGGGTGACGCACGCGTCGGTGCCGTCGAACGCCTCCGCCCACTCGTCGCGGGTGCGCGTCGCGAAGATCTCGGCGAACCGCTCCGCCGTCTCCGGCCACCGCTCGCGGTCGAACTGGTGCGGCAGCCCGGCGTCGGTGAGCCCGAGACCGCTCAGCAGCGCCGCGTAGAACTGGGGCTCGATGGCGCCCACGGCGACGTGCCTGCCGTCCGAGCAGGTGTACGTGTCGTAGAAGGGGGCTCCTCCGTCGAGCAGGTTGGAGCCGCGCTCGTCGATCCACGTCTTCTGCGCGAGGAAACCCCAGAACATCTGGCTCAGCAGCGAGGCCCCGTCCACCATCGCGGCGTCCACGACCTGCCCGCGGCCCGAGCGTTCGGCCTCCCAGAGGGCGGCGAGGACGCCGATGACCAGCAGCATCGAGCCACCGCCGAAGTCACCGACCAGGTTGAGGGGCGGCACGGGCCGCTCGCCGGGCCGACCGATGGCGTGCAGCGCGCCGGTCAGCGAGATGTAGTTGATGTCGTGGCCGGCGCGCCGGGCCAGCGGGCCGTCCTGGCCCCACCCGGTCATCCGCGCGTAGACGAGTCGGGGGTTGCGGGCGTGGCAGTCGGCGGGGCCGACGCCGAGCCGCTCGGTGACGCCCGGCCGGTAGCCCTCCACCAGCACGTCGGCGCGTTCGACGAGCCGCAGCACCGTCTCCCGTCCGGCGTCGTCCTTCAGGTCGGCCGCCACGAGGCGGCGGCCGCGCAGCGTCGGGTCCGGGGTGTCGGGCGAGCCCAGTTGCAGGCCGCCGGACGGCCGGTCGATGCGCACGACGTCGGCACCCAGGTCGGCGAGGATCATCGCGGCGTGCGGGCCGGGGCCGATGCCGGCCAGTTCCACGACCTTGAGCCCGGCGAGCGGGCCCGTGCGTGCCGCTGCGGAACCCGCCTCGTCGCCGTGCGTCATCCGGCACCTCCCGTTCGGTACGGCCCGTTCACTGTAACGGTCAGGGTTGACCGTTCGGTCGTGGTCGTCATGCCACCGCGATCGGCTCGGCGTCCACGGCGGGCGCGGCGTGGTCGAGGCCACGCCAGGCCGAGGCGAGCAGGTCCAGCGCGGTGTCCATCCGGTCCTTCCGCAGCGTGTAGGGCAGCCGGAGATGACGTTCGAACGCGCCGTCCAGGCCGAACCGCGGGCCGGCCGCGAGCAGCACGTCGGACCGCCGGGCCGCCACCGTCAGCCGGCTGGAGGCGGCCTCGTCGAGCTCGACCCAGAGGCAGAGCCCGCCGCGGGGATGCGACGGCCGCCATCGGGGGAAGGCCTCGGTGAGCCTCTCGAGCAGGTGGTCACGCCCGGCGGCGAGCGCGGGCCGCCGGGCTCCGGAGATCGCCTCGACGTCGGCCAGCAGCCGCGCGACGACGAGTTGTTCGAGGATCGGACCGCCCAGGTCGACGGAGGCCCGCAGTGCGGCGAGCCTGCGCACCATCGGTGCCGAGGCGCGGATCCAGCCCACCCGTAGCCCGCCCCAGAACACCTTGCTCGCCGACCCGATCGTGAGCACGAGCGGCGAGTCGGCCGCGCCGTAGGACGCGACGGGCGCGACGGAGGGGCCGTCGAGTGTCAGCTCGGCCAGCGTCTCGTCGATGAGCAGTGGGGTGCCGGTTCGCCGGGCGAGGTCGACGAGCCGCTCGCGACCCGAGGGGTCGAGCAGCGCGCCGGTGGGGTTCTGGAAGTCCGGGATGATGTAGGCCAGGCGGGGCGCGACGTCGCGCACCACGGAGGTGAGCAGGTCGAGGTCCCAGGTGCCGGTGCCGTCCGGGTGCGGGCCCATCGGGACGGGCACGGCGCGAGCCCCCCGCGTCGCGACCGCATCGAGGGCGTTCGGGTAGGTCGGGTGCTCCACGAGCACGCGGTCACCCGGCGCGGCCAGCGCGGTGATCGCGAGCGAGATCGCGTGCTGGCCGCCGGCGGTGACCAGTACCTGGTCGGGGCTCGTGGGCAGACCGCGCGTGGTGAACCGCTCGGCGATCGCGGAGCGCAGTGCGGGCAGTCCGACGAGGTCGTAGCCGTGCCCTCCGAGGTGCGCGTCGAGATCGTGCACGGCCGCGGCGGCCGCGGTGCGCAGGTGCTCCGACGGCGCGGGGAGGGCGGCGTGCGCGAGGTCGAACAGCGAACGGTCGCTCTGCGGCGAGAACGGTGACAGCTTCTCGGTGCCGGGGACGTCGGCGGGAAGCCGGGTCCAGCTGCCGGCGCCACGTCTGCTGCGCAGCACGCCCGCGTCGCGCAGCGCGTCGTAGGAGGTGGCCACGGTGGTGCGGCTGACCTCGAGAGCCGTGGCCAGCTCCCGCTCGGCAGGCACCCGCGTATGGAGCGGTAGCCGTCCGTCGAGCACGAGGAGCCGGATCCGGTCGGTCAGCGCCCCGGCGAGTCGTCGGCCGTCGGGCGGACGCCAGTCGCCCAGCAGCCGGGCAAAGCTGCGCGCTCCGATGCGGCGTCCGACGTCGTCCGGGTCCACCCATGCCACCTTCGCGGAATTGGCCATGTCCAAGCAGGCCAATCCTACCCAGACTGGGTCCATGGAGATGACCCCGTGGTTGCTGCTCACCGTTCTCGTCGTGATCGCGATCGCGGCCCCGCGCTACGGCGTGGACAGCAGGTTGCCCGCGCCGGGCGACCTACCGGCGCCGCGGCCCCGGCATCGGGTGCGGGACGACCTCACCTCGATCGCCCACGCCGCCCGTCAGGCGTTCCCGTCCCACCGCCTGCGGGGGTAGTCGCGGCGGCAGCCACTCTGCGTGATCCGGTCACGCATCCAGGAGGTCGGCGCGGCCTGCCTCCTGCAGCTGAGCGCGGTACGGGCCGAACATCCCCTTGGCCATCGGCAGCACCTTCAGCAGCTTCGCGACCGGCCCCTTGGCCCGGACGTCGCCCTTCGCCAGTGCCACCGGGAGGATCACCTTGCCGAGCCAGAACCGGTTTCCGGTGTCGGCCGTCATGAACAGCTCGATGTTCGGCGCGGGCCCCGTGCCTGCGCCCTCGTAGATCTCGGAGTTGGGCATGTCGACCGTGATCACCGCGTCCGGATCCGTGTAGGTGATCCGCAGGACCACCCCCGACGGGCGCAGTTTCTCCACCAGGGCCGGGTCCTCCATCCCCCGGCGGAAGATCCCCCCGAGGAACTCGTAGACCTCGGCCTCGTCCCGGAACGCCGCCACGGTGCAGGTCCTCTCACTCGACGTCGATCAGCCGAAGTCTCACGGACGGGGACATGGAGCGCGACCCTGCGACCGGGCCACCCGCGGCCCGTGCGGGCCAGCGCGGGCTCCGGCGCCCCGGGTCAGCTGCAGACGGAGACCAGTGCCCGATCGAACGCGTCGGCGTGCAGCGCGTCGAAGTGGTGCGCCGGGCCGGCCCGATGTCCGACGGATCGCAGCTGCGATCCGCAGTCCGCGCCGCTGCGGACCTCCTGGGTCGCCGCCAGCTCACGGACCAGACCGGTGGTGATCCCGTCGAGCACCGGACGGACCTCGTTCAGGTCGGCCCGGGTGGTGGGTGCTTCGTCGGGGTGGGCGGTCCACCGGGAGAAGATCCCGTACTGCACGGCCTTGCCGGCCTGGATCTGGTCGCTGAACACCGTGCGGGTCGCATCCGGGTCGAGCTGGTGCTGGGTGGCCAGCGTGGCGGCGGTGTCGAGCACGACCTTCTCCCGCGCGAGATCCTCGATGGGCGAGGTCGTGCCGAACTTCGCCGAGGCGACGGTGTCGGCGGTCTCCAGCCGCTGCGCGACGAGATCGACCAGCGGCCCGAGCTCGCCGAATTCGTGACCCGCCGTGGCCGGGGTGCCCGACCGCGAGGTGGAGGCGCTCGCCGTCCCCGCTGCGCCGAGGCCGACCGCGAAAAGTAGAAATGCGGATAACAGGACGAAATTCCGGACGGAGCAGGAGTTCCGTTTCATCCCCACGACTTCAGCGGATTCGGCCGTCGTTGTCCAGCAGGCCGTAGCGCCCGGCGAGAGCCGCCGCCTCGATCCGGTTGGCGGCGCCCAGCTTGTGCAGCAGGGCGGCGATCATCCGCTTGGCGGTGCGCTCGCTCACCAGCATCGGCTTGGCGATCTCGCTGGTCTCCAGGCCGCGGGCGAGCAGTGCCCACAGCTGCAGGTCCCGCCCGTCCAGGCGCTCGACGATGCCGTCCCCGGTGCGGTCACCCGCCTCGAGCAGGGCGTCGAGCAGGTCGGCCGGAACCACGCGCACCCCGGCGGCGATCGTGAGCAGTGGCGCGACGAGCACCTCGGGATCGGCCGACTTGCCGAGGAAGCCGGTCGCCCCGGCCCGCAGTGCGGCCGTGGCCAGCCCCAGGTCCTCGGTGCCCGAGAGCGCGAGCACCCTGGTCGCGGGATACGCCGCCGTCAGCCTGCGGATCGTCGTCACGCCGCCGAGCGGGGGCAGCGCGAGATCGACGATCGCGATGTCGGCGGCCTCCCGGCCGACGAGAGCGACGGCCTCCTCGCCCGCCGTCGTCGATCCGGCAACGACGAACCTGTCGCCCGCGCGCGACTCCAGGAGCAGCGCCAACCCCTGCGAGAAGAGGGCGTGGTCGTCGACGATGACCACGACGTACCGGCCGTCGCGCACGGGACCGCACTGTAGTGCGGGGCGCCCCCGTGCCGGGATCGCGCCCGGACAGGGCGAATTCGGGCATATGCCAGCACTGTCGCCAATGTGCGGCAAGATCGCGGGCAGCGTCGGGAAATCGTATCCTCGGAAACGGGAAAGGTCGGCACTTCTGCGTTGTGCAAGGGTGCTCGTCGTCGGCGGGTTCCCGGAGGAGAAAGACATGAGTGACGGCGGGCACGACGTCGAGTTCCCGGCCGGACCGTTCGACCTGACCACCGAGCTGGAGCGGTTCCGCGTCCTGCGGGACTCCGTCGTTCCCGTGGATGTCGTGGCCCGGATGGACCGGGCCACCGCCGAGCTGGTGGCGTCGGCGCTCGCCGATCAGGTGCCCGCCGTGGGGGACGCGGCGCCCTCGTTCCGCCTGCCGAACGCGACGGGAGCCGAGATCTCGCTCGACCGGCTGCTCGCCGAGGGACCAGTGGTCGTGGCGTTCTACCGGGGGGCGTGGTGCCCCTTCTGCAACCTCGAACTGCGCGCGCTGCAGCAGACCCTGCCGCAGACCACGGAGCTCGGGGCCGCACTCGTCGCGATCTCACTGCAGACCCCGGACAACTCGCTGACCATGGTGGAGAGGCACGATCTCGAGTTCGAGGTGCTCAGCGACGTCGGGGGAGAGGTGACGCGGTCCTACGGGCTGGAGTTCCGGCTCCCGGAGTACCTGCAGGAGGCCTACGAGCAGCTGGGGCACCCGCTTCCGAAGTTCAACGGCACCGACCAGCACACCCTGCCGATCCCGGCCACCTTCGTGGTCGACCGCGACTCGATCATCCGGTTCGCCTACGTCAATCCGAACTACATGCACCGGGCCGACCCCGCCGACATCCTCGCGGCGCTGCGCTCGATCTCCTGACGCCTCCGCGCCGGCCAGGTGGCGCCGCCGGTGGGAGATGCTGGCGCCGTGCACATGGACGGCGCCGTCCGCGCCCTCTCGTCCCTCGAGGAGCGCACCGCCGTCCTCATCCGCCTGTTCGTCGTCTGCTCGGTGGGGCTCGCGCTGGTGGTCGGTCCCGAGCTGGCGCGCGGGCGAGGAGCGGTGCTCGGCTGGCTCGTGCTGGCGACGCTCGCCTACGCCGTCGTGCTGGCGGTGGGCGAATGGCGCGAGCGGCGGTTGCTCCCGCCGTGGCTGGCGACGTCGATCGACGCGGTGCTCGCACTGGCCGCCTGCGGGCTGACGGGCGGGGCGGCCAGCATCATGGTCGCGATCCTGCCGCTGGTGGTGATCGCCGCTGCCGTGCGCGGCGGGGCGGTGATCGGGAGGCTCGCCGCGCTGGGGGTGGGCGCCGGGTTCACGGTGGGCGCCGTACTGGGGTCGGACCAGGCCGTGCCGCCCGTCGAGCGATGGCTCGCCGGAGCGTGGTGGACGGGCTACCTGGTCGCCGCCGCGGTGCTGGTGGGGGTGCTGCTGCGGATGCTGGAGAGCCAGCTCGACGCGGCCGCGGTGTCCCGGGCCATGGCGCTCGCCGAGCACGAGGCCGTCCTGGAGGAGCGTGACCTGCGGGCCCGGCTGCTCGCCGCTCAGGAGGCCCGGATGGACGGGGTTCGTGTCGTGCTCCACGAGTTCCGCACACCCGTCGCGTCCCTCACCGCGCTGACCGCCGACCTGGCGGCCGACCGGCTCTCCGGGGACGCAGGGCGCACGGCCACCCGGCTGCTGGCCGAGCACGCCGTGCACCTGCGCGACATGCTCGACGGGCTCGCCGACGTCGCAGTGCGGGACGGTTCCCCGCTGGGCGGCGTGCGGGAGCGGCCGGTGCGGCTCGTCGAGCTCGCCGAGGCCGTGCTCGACGCGGCCGGGGTGGAGCCGGCGCGGCGATCGGCCCGGGTCACCCCGCCGGACGCGGTGGTGCGCTGCGACCCGCAACGGCTGCGCCGGGTGCTCACCAACCTGGTGGAGAACGCCGCCCGGCACAGCGGGGACGCCGTCGTCGAGCTGGAGCTGGGGCACGCCGACGGGCGGCTGGTGGCCGAGGTGCGCGACCGCGGGCCCGGTCTGCCGCCCGGCCAGGAGGGTGTGGTGACGGCGAAGGGCGTCGCGCTCGGCGACCGCCGGGGCACGGCCGGGATCGGGCTGTGGATCGTCGAGGCGCTGGTGGCGGCGATGGACGGCGAGCTGCACCTGCTGCCCCGGGACGGCGGGGGCCTGGTGGCCCACCTGGAGCTCCCGCTCCCCGCCAACTGACGGGAACGACGCCGCGGCACGCTGGCACCCAGGGGCCACGGCAGGAACCCGTGGCCCGGTGCGGCGTGCAGTGATCCACGCCATGCTGCCCGCATGAAGACCACGGCAGCGGTACTCCGGGAGCTGGGCGGCAAGTGGGAGGTCGAGGAGGTCGAGCTCGACCCTCCCGGCCCTGGCGAGGTGCTGGTGGAGCTGGTCGCGAGCGGGCTGTGCCACTCCGACGAGCACATGGTCACGGGCGACCTGCCCGCCGCGTTCCCGATGGTCGGGGGGCACGAGGGCTCCGGGCGGGTGCTCCAGGTCGGCGCCGGCGTCACCGAGGTGGAGGCGGGCGACCCCGTCGTGATGACCTTCCTGCCCTCGTGCGGCCGGTGCAGCTACTGCGCGCAGGGCTTCACCTCCCTGTGCAACGACGGCGCGGGCGCGATGCTCGGTCCGCAGCTCGACGGCACCTACCGCTTCCACGACGCGAGCGGTGCGGACCTCGGGCAGATGTGCCTGCTGGGCACGTTCGCGCGGCACACCGTGGTGCCGGTCAAGTCCGTCGTGAGGATCGACGAGGGCATCCCGCTGGAGCTCGCCGCGCTCGTCGGCTGCGGGGTCACCACCGGGGTCGGCTCGGCGGTCCGTACGGCCGACCTCCGGGTCGGTGACACGGCCGTCGTCATCGGGGTCGGCGGGATCGGCGCCAACGCCGTGCAGGGCGCGAAGCTGGCGGGCTGCCGGTACGTGATGGCCGTCGACCCCGTGGAGTTCAAGCGGGAGAAGGCGCTGGAGCTGGGGGCCACCCACGTGGCGGCCGACATGGACGAGGCATGGGCGACGGTCTCCGAGCTGACGCGTGGCCGGCTCGCCGACGCCGCCATCCTGACCACCGGCGTGGCCGAGGGGAGCTACCTCCAGCCCGCGCTGCAGCTCGTCGGCAAGCGCGGCCGGGTGGTCGTCACGGCGCTCGGCCACCCCGACGAGGACACGGCGTCGCTCTCGCTGCTCGAGCTCACCCTCTACGAGAAGCAGATCCGGGGTGCGCTGTACGGCAGCTCCAACGCCCAGCACGACGTGCCGCGCCTGCTGGAGCTGCACCGGCTGGGCCAGCTGAAGCTGGAGGAGCTGGTGACCAGGACGTATGCGCTCGACGAGATCAACACGGGCTACCAGGACATGCGCGAGGGCCGCAACATCCGTGGCGTCATCCGGTACTGATCCAGGCAGGGACCACAGCAAAGGAGCTGACGGTGACCGACGGTCGATCGACGGAGCACGGCAGGCGTACCGCGTTCGCCACGCTGCAGCGTGGCGGGCTCAACTTCGACTCGTTGCCGATGCGGCTGTTCACGAAGGGCAACGCGCGGCACTGGAACCCGGCCGACATCGACTTCAGCCAGGACGCGCGCGACGTCGCCGACATGACCGAACACGAGCGCTGGTGGACCTGCACGCTCGCCGCGCAGTTCCTGGCGGGCGAGGAGTCGGTCACCGTCGACCTGCAGCCCTTCGTGGCGGCGATGGCGGCCGAGGGCCGCATCGCCGACGAGATGTACCTGACCCAGTTCGTGTACGAGGAGGCCAAGCACACCGAGGCGTTCCGCCGGTGGTTCGACGCCGTCGGGATCACCGACGACCTGCACTCGCACGTCGAGTCGAACCCCCACTACATGGAGATCTTCGCGCGCCGGCTCCCGGAGAGCCTGCATGCGCTCGCCGACGACCCGTCGCCGCGTAACCAGATCCGGGCCTCGGTCACCTACAACCACATCGTCGAGGGCACGCTCGCGCTCACCGGCTACTTCGCGTGGGCGAAGGTGTGCTCCAGCCGCGGGATCCTGCCCGGCATGCAGCAGGTCATCAAGCTCATCGGCGACGACGAGCGGCGGCACATGGCCTGGGGGACGTTCACCTGCCGCAGGCACGTCGCCGCCGACGACAGCCTGTGGGACGCGGTGGACGAGCGGATGCAGGAGCTGCTCGTGCCCGCGATGGGCGTGGTCACCCACACCTTCGAGGAGTTCGAGGGCGAGGAGCCACCGTTCGCCGTGGATCTGAACGAGCTGGCCGAGTACGCGATGGACAAGCTCGGACGCAGGCTCGGCGCCATCGAGTCGGCGCGGGGGGCGGACGTGCGAGCCATCGACGTCGACACCGCGCCCGAACATCTGGAGGAACGGTTCCACGCCGAGGATCTCGCGAACAGCCCCCTTGCCGCCGTCTGACCGGCTCCCGGTAGCACCCGGTCGGGAGCCCCCCGGCCGGGTGATTCGCGAGGATGACCATGGCGTACCGTGCCCGAGTTCCGGCGGATGGTTGACGCTGATACGTCCGTACGGAGCAACCCGTTCACAGGATATGACCAGCGAGTAACCGACGTCACGAGGTCTCGTTGACCCATCGTGGGCAGCCGGCCGGCCCCTTCAGCCGGGTCGGCCCGCTCCCGATGAGAAGGTCTGGAGGCACCGATGACCGGCGTCGAGGTCAAGGTGGAAGGGCTGTCGAAGTCCTTCGGCCGCGCCAACATCTGGTCCGACGTGACCCTCACGCTGCCGCCCGGTGAGGTGTCGGTGCTCCTCGGCCCGTCCGGCACCGGCAAGTCGGTGTTCCTCAAGACCCTCATCGGTCTGCTGAAGCCGGAGCGGGGCTCGATCGTCATCCACGACACCGACCTCGTGCGCTGCTCCGAGTCGCGGCTCTACGAGCTGCGCAAGCTGTTCGGGGTGCTGTTCCAGGACGGCGCGCTGTTCGGTTCGATGAACCTCTACGACAACATCGCGTTCCCGCTGCGGGAGCACACCAAGAAGTCCGAGGCGCAGATCCGCGACATCGTCGCGGAGAAGATGGAGATGGTCGGCCTCACCGGTGACGAGCGGAAGCTTCCCGGCGAGATCTCCGGCGGCATGCGCAAGCGGGCCGGGCTGGCGCGGGCGCTGGTGCTCGACCCGGAGATCATCCTGTTCGACGAGCCGGACTCCGGGCTCGACCCGGTGCGCACCGCCTACCTGAACCAGCTGATCATCGACCTCAACGCGCAGACCGACTCGACGTTCCTGATCGTCACCCACGACATCAACACCGCGCAGACCGTGCCGGACAACATCGGGATGCTCTACCGCAAGCACCTCGCGATGTTCGGGCCACGCGAGGTGCTGCTGACGTCCGAGGAGCCGGTGGTCTCCCAGTTCCTGAACGGGCGCAGGGAGGGGCCGATCGGCATGTCGGAGGAGAAGGACACCGCCCAGGCGGCCCGGGAGATGGAGGAGGCGGGGGAGCTCGCAGGCCTGCCGCCGCTGAAGCCACAGCTGCAGCCGAGTCCTGGCGTCGCGGAGCGCAAGGCCGTCGGCAGGCGCCGGGAGCGGGTGCTGCAGATGCTCCACACGCTTCCCCCCGCCGCCCAGCAGGCGATCCGGGAGAGCTACGCCGAGGACCCGCTGCCCCTACGACGCCCCGCCGAGCCGCCGGCCGCAACGCCGCCCTCGTCGAGGAGGTGGCGGCGGCAGAGCGCCCCGGTGCCGGGCTATCCGCCACGGGCGCCGGGGTACGGCCCCGAGTCCGACGGCTTCGACGCCTTCGACCCCGGCTACGGCGGCGGTGACCAGGGCGGCGCCTCGCCGTCGCGCCCGGACAGCCCGCCCCCCTCCGCCGGCCCCGGCCGGCACCGGCACTGAGACGGCGACGATGACCTCACCCGCCCCGATCACGCGCGCTCTCACCCCGGTCGGTCGGCTCTTCGGACTCGGCGTCGACGTGGTGCGCAACATCTTCCGGCCACCGTTCCAGCTGCGTGAGTACATCGAGCAGACCTGGTTCGTCACCAAGGTCTCCGCGCTCCCCACCGCCCTGTTCACCATCCCCTTCGGCGCCACGATCGCGCTGCTGCTGGCCGACCTCACCCGCCAGTTCGGCGCGCAGAGCCAGACCGGTGCGGGCAGCGTGCTCGCGATCGTCCAGCAGGCCGCCCCGATCGTCACGGCGCTGCTGATCTCCGGGGCAGGCGGCAGCGCGGTGTGTGCCGACCTCGGGGCGCGGACGATCCGCGAGGAGATCGCCGCGATGGAGGTGCTGGGCATCTCGCCGATCCAGCGGCTCGTCGTTCCCCGGGTGCTCGCGATGGCCACCACGGCGGTGGTGCTCAACGGGCTGGCCACGGTGGTGGGTGTCGGCGGCGGCTACTTCTTCAACGTCGTGGTGCAGGGCGGCACCCCGGGTGCGTACATCGCGAGCTTCTCCGCGATCGCGCAGGTCTCCGACATCGTGGTGAGCGAGATCAAGGCGGCGCTGTTCGGCTTCACCGCAGGCGTCGTCGCCGCGTTCCGGGGGCTCAACCCGCCGCCCGGGCCGAAGGGCGTCGGGGACGCCGTGAACCAGTCCGTGGTCATCTCGTTCGTGCTGGTGTTCCTGATCAACCTGGTGCTGACGTCGCTGTACCTCGAGCTCGTCCCGCCGAAGGGGTCGTGACGTGGCGTTGCTGAACGGCAGGGCCCGCCGCGTGCTCGACGCACCGCTGCACGTGCTCGACGAGCTGGGCGAGCAGCTCTCGCTCTACGCCCGCGCGATCGTGTGGATCCCGCGCACGCTGCGCCGCTACCGAGCGGAGATCGCCCGGCTGCTGGCCGAGGTGAGCTTCGGCTCCGGCGCGCTGATCGTCATCCTCGGCACGGCAGGCGTCATGCTGTCGCTGTCGCTGTTCGTCGGCAGCCTGGTGGGTCTGCAGGGCTTCCGCGCGCTGGACTCGCTCGGGGTCGAGGCGCTCACCGGCTTCATCACGGCCTACTTCAACACGCGCGACATCGCCCCGCTCGTCGCGTCGGCCGCGCTCACCGCCACCCTCGGTGCCGGGTTCACCGCCCAGCTGGGCGCGATGCGGATCTCCGAGGAGGTCGACGCGCTGGAGGTGATGGCGGTGCCCAGCGTGCCGTTCCTCATCACCACGCGCGTGATCGCCGGGGTGCTCGCGATCATCCCGATGTACACCATCGGACTGCTGGCGAGCTTCGGTGCCTCCCGGCTCAACGTCACGCTGATCAACGACCTGCCCGGCGGCACGTACGACCACTACTTCGATCTGTTCCTGCCGGTCAGCGACGTGCTGTACTCGTACCTCAAGGTGATCGTCTTCGCCGTCGTGATCATCCTGATCCACTGCCACTACGGCTACAACGCCAAGGGCGGCCCTGCGGGCGTCGGCATCGCCGTCGGGCGCGCGGTGCGCCTGTCGATCGTCAGCACCGCGATCCTCGACTTCTTCCTCACGCTCGTCATCTACGGCACCTCGACGTCCGTGAGCGTGGCCGGATGACCGCAGGGGGAACGTCGTGAAGCGCAGGCTGCAGGGGCTCGCGTTCGTCGTGGTGCTGCTCGCGATGGCCGGGCTCGCCGTCGGCAGCTACGCCGGTGCCTTCTCCGACGACGTGCCGGTGACGCTGAAGGTGGACCGGGTGGGCACCCAGCTCGTCCCGCGGGCGGACGTGAAGGTGCGCGGGCTCAACGTCGGCACGGTGCGGTCGGTGAGCACGGACGGCTCCGGTGCGACGGTGCAGCTGGCCCTGGACCGGGACAAGATCGCGCAGATCCCGCGCGGCGTCTCGGCGCGCCTGATCCCCAAGACCCTGTTCGGGGAGCGGTACGTGTCGCTCGTGCCGCCGAGCGGGGCGGCGGGTCCGCCGCTGGCCGCGGGTGACGTCATCCCCCAGGACCGCAGCGCGGCGGCGCGCGAGGTGGAGCGGGTGCTCGACGGGCTGCTCCCGCTCCTGCAGGCCGTGGAACCGCAGGACCTCGCGACCACCCTGGGTGCGCTGTCGCAGGCACTGTCCGGTCGCGGGGAGGACCTCGGCACGACGCTGGTACAGCTGCAGAAGCTCACCGGCGGTCTGCGCCCCGCGGTCCCCGACCTGCAGGAGGACATCACCCAGCTCGCCGACTTCGCGGGGAACCTGAACCAGGCCGCCCCCGACCTGCTCGACGCGCTCGACGACTTCAGCGTCACGAGCCGCACGATCGTGGAGCAGCGCCAGCAGCTCAACGACCTGCTCACGGGCGTCACCCATGCCTCGGACGACCTGCGCGGGTTCCTCGTGGCCAACCGCGAGAACCTGATCGGGCTGGCCGCGTCGAGCCGGCCCACGCTGGAGAGCCTGGCGCGGTATGCGCCGGAGTTCCCGTGCCTGTTCGGGCAGCTCGCCGGGCTCGTGCCGCGTGTCGACGAGGCGTTCGGGGTGGGCACCGACAAACCGGGGCTCCACGTCACGCTCGAGATCGTCAACAACAACGGCAAGTACGTGCCCGACCAGGACGAACCGCGCTACCTCGACGACCGGGGCCCGCGCTGCTACCCGATCCTGCCGCTCGGCCCGCAGCAGCCGCCGGGCGGAGCGTTCAAGGACGGGTCGAAGCCGCCGCCCGTGCCGGCAGGCTCGCCCAAGGGCAGCGCGGCGGACTTCGGCGCGATCCCCACCGCGTTCTCGGACGGTCCGGCCGGATACACCGGGATGGGCCTGCCCAACTCCCCGGGCGAGCAGCAGATCGTCGCCGAGCTCACGGCCGCCCGTGACGGCTCGGCGCCCGCCGCGGTGCCGGGCTGGAGCAGCATGCTGGTCGGCCCGCTCTACCGCGGGACCGAGGTGGCGTTGACGTGAACCGGATCCCGTTCGGGCCGCTGATCAAGTTCACCGTCCTGACGGTCGTGGTCGCGCTGGCCACCACGGTCCTGGCGCTGACCATCGCGAACGCCTCGCCGGGAGAGCACACGTCCTACACGGCGCGCTTCACCGACGCGTCCGGCCTCCTGCCCGGCGACGACGTCCGGATCGCGGGGGTGGTGGTCGGCACCGTCGACGACGTCCGGATCGTCGACCGGCGGGTCGCGGAGGTGGCCTTCAGCGTCGCGCGTGACCAGCGGATCCCCGCGTCGGCGACCGCGGCGATCCTCTATCGCAACCTGATCGGCCAGCGCTTCCTGTCGCTGGCGCTGGGCACCGGGCCCACCGGCGCGACACTGCCCGCGGGCGGGACGATCCCCCTGGACCGCACCCGGCCGCCGCTGAACCTCACCACCCTGTTCAACGGGTTCAAGCCCTTGTTCGCGGCACTCGACCCGCAGCAGGTCAACCAGCTGTCCTTCGAGATCATCCAGGTCCTGCAGGGGCAGGGCGGCACGGTGCAGAGCCTGCTCGCGAGCACGTCGTCGCTGACCAACACCCTCGCCGACCGCGACGAGGTGATCGGGCAGGTCATCGACAACCTCAACGCGGTGCTCGACACGGTCAACTCGCGCGACCAGGAGCTGTCGGGCCTGATCAGCTCCCTGCAGGCGCTCGTCTCTGGCCTCGCCGAAGACCGCAAGCCGATCGGGGACGCGATCGTGTCGATCGGCAAGCTGACCACGGTCACGTCCGGTTTCGTCGAGGAGGGGCGGCCCGCACTGCGCCAGGACATCGCCGTACTCGGCGACCTGGCCGGCAACCTGAACGACCAGGCGCCCAAGCTGGAGCAGACGCTGCTGAACCTGCCGGGGAAGCTGGAGACGGTCTCCCGGGCGGGCAGCTACGGCAGCTGGTTCCAGTTCTACCTGTGCGGCCTCACCGGCTCCGTCGGGCTGGAGCCCTACCTCCCGACGGCCGAGATCCCGGCCTTCAGCAGCGCCTCGCCGCGGTGCGGCCCGGACCCCGACGGCGTGCAGGGCCAGCAGCCCGCGCTGCTCGGGGGCATCCCGCCGGCCGCCGCCGGACCGGCGGCTCTCCCCGCACTGCCCCCCGCGTTGTCGTTGCCGGGAGACCGCTGATGTCCGAGCAGCGCAACCCGGTGCGGACCGCGGTGATCGGCCTGCTGGTGATCGTGCTCGTCGTCGTCGCCGCGTTCAACGCACCCCAGCTCTTCGGCGGCGGCACCTCCTACCGGGCCGAGTTCAGCGAGGCCGCCGGCCTCACCTCGGGTGACCTCGTGACGATCGCGGGCGTCGAGGCCGGCCGCGTCGGGTCGGTCGAGCTGGCGGGCGACCGGGTTCTCGTCAGTTTCACGGTTTCCGACGCCTGGGTGGGCGACCGCACCTCCGCCTCCATCGAGATCAAGACGTTGCTCGGCGCGAAGTACCTGGCACTGGACCCGCAGGGGGACAACGCGCTCGCCCCCGACGCGGTGATCCCGCTGGCCCGCACCGCGTCCCCGTTCGACGTGGTGGAGGCCTTCGACGGGCTCTCCGGCACGATCGACCAGCTCGACACCAGGCAGCTGGCGCAGAGCCTGGACACGCTCGCGGACACCTTCCGGGACACCGCGCCCGAGGTCCGCGGCGCGCTGGACGGCCTGTCGCGTCTCTCCACCACGATCGCCAGCCGCGACGACGAGATCCACAAGCTGCTCGCAGGCACCCACAACCTGTCCGGCGTGCTGGCCGACCGGAACGACGAGTTCGAGAAGCTGCTCTCGGACGGCAACCTCCTGCTCGCCGAGATCCAGAAGCGCAAGCAGGCGATCAGCGCGCTGCTGGACGGCACGCGCGAGCTGTCGGAGCAGCTGCGGGGCCTGGTGGCCGACAACCGCGACCAGCTGCGGCCCACCCTGGAGCAGCTCGACCGGGTGGCGGCGCTGCTGCAGCGCAACCGCGACTCCCTCGACAACGGGCTGCGGCTCGAGGCGGTGTTCGTGCGGCTCTTCACCAACGCCGTCGGCAACGGCCGCTGGTTCGACAACTACGTCTGCGGGCTGGTGCCGCCGACCGTCGGCCCGATCAACCCGGGGGGGTGCTGATGACGGGGCCCACCGAAACCGACCGCCGCCAGCTGCAGTTCACCGCGCTGGCCGCCGTGGTGGCCGTGCTGTTCGCCGGCGGGCTCTACCTCGTGCTCCAGCCGCCCGGGCGGCTGGTCACCGCCTACTTCACCTCGGCCGCCGCCCTGTTCGAGGACAACTCCGTGCGGGTGCTCGGCGTGCCGGTCGGCACGATCACCGAGGTCGAGCCGCAGGGCACCCAGGTTCGGGTGGAGATGCGGATCACCGACAGCGCGCTCAAGCTGCCGGCCGACGTGCGCGCCGTGGTGGTCTCGCCCAGCCTGGTCACCGGCCGCTACGTCCAGCTCACCCCCACCTGGTCGAGCGGACCCGAACTGGCCGACGGGGCCGTCATCACGCGCGAGCGCACCGCCGTCCCACTCGGGGTGGACGACCTCACCCGCGCGGCCACCGACCTCGCGAACGCGCTGGGGCCGAACGGCGTCAACGCGAAGGGGGCACTGTCCGACGTGCTCGACGTCGGAGCGGAGAACCTGGACGGCAACGGACAGCAGATCAACGACACGATCCGCAACCTCGGTGAGCTGTCCGGCACGCTGGCGAGCTCGCGCGACGACCTCTTCGGCACCGTCACCGAGCTGCAGAAGTTCACGTCCATGCTCGCCGAGAACGACGACCAGGTGCGGGAGTTCAACGGCAGGCTCGCGGACGTCTCGGGCTTCCTGGCCGACGAGCGTGGCGATCTCGGCACCGCCGTCTCGGAGCTGTCGATCGCTCTCGGCGAGGTGGCGGACTTCGTGCGCGACAACCGGGCTTCCCTGCAGTCCAACGTCGACAAGCTCACCGACGTCACGGCGGTGCTGGTCAAGCAGCAGAAGGCGCTGGCCGAGATCCTCGACGTCGCCCCGGCAGGCCTGTCCAACCTCGCCAACACCTACAACGGCTCGTCCGGCACCCTCGACACCCGGGCCGACGTCAACGAGCTGTCGCTACCGCCGATCGTGCTGATCTGCCAGGCACTGAAGCGCGGCACGCCTGCCGACCTGCCACCGGACCTCGCCGACACGTGCTCCCAGCTGGAGCCCGTGCTGTCCGGTGCGGTGCCGCTGCCCAGCGCCGCCCAGGTGCTCACGGCGCTGCAGTCCGGCCAGGCGCCACCGGTGCCCGGGCTGGCGCTGCCCACCGACCCGGCACCCCGGCCGTCGGGAGGTGGTAGGTGATGCGCCGCACCGGCCTCCGGCTCGTCGCGCTCGCCACCGCGGTCGCGCTGCTCACCAGCGGCTGCGGGGTGCTCTCCGGCGGCCTGCGCGGCGTCGACCTGCCGGGAGGCGCGGCCCTCGGCTCCGACCCGTACCGGCTCACCATCGAGTTCTCCGACGTCGTCGACCTGGTACCGCAGTCGCTGGTGAAGGTCGACGACGTCCCGGTCGGCACGGTCACCGACATCACCGTCGGCCCGACCTGGACGGCCATGGTGAGCGTGCTCGTCAACCGTGACGTCGAGCTGCCCGCCGACGCGCTGGCCCGGATCCGGACCACGAGCCTGCTCGGAGAGAAGTTCGTGGAGCTCGCCGCGCCCCAGGAGGCCACCGGTACGCCCACGCCGCCGAGGATCGCCGACGATGCCACCATCCCGCTCGCCCGCACCAGCAGGGGAGCCGAGGTGGAGGAGGTGCTCGGCGCGCTGTCGCTGCTGCTCAACGGCGGTGGCATCGCGCAGATCCGCACCATCTCCAGCGAGCTCAACAAGGCCCTCACCGGCAACGAGCCGGAGATCCGCGCGCTGCTCGACGACCTGGACAACCTGGTCGGCGCACTGGACGACCGGAAGACCGAGATCACCCGTGCGCTCGACGAGATCAACCGCCTGTCGTCGACGCTGAACGACCGCCGGGGCCAGATCGAGACCGCGTTGGACGACCTCGCGCCCGGCCTCGAGGAGCTGGAGGCCCAGCGCGGGCAGCTCGTCGACATGCTGCAGGCCCTCGACCGGCTCTCCGGCGTGGCCACCGACGTGATCAACCGCAGCCGGGACGACGTGCTCGCCGACCTGAAGCTGTTGCAGCCCACCCTGGGCAAGCTGGCCGAGTCCGGCCCCGACCTGGTCAACTCGCTGGAGATCCTGCCGAGCTTCCCGTTCACCGACGGCTCGGTGGAGGGCTTCGCGGGCGACTACGTCAACCTCTACATCCGCGCCGACCTCGACCTCGGCCACATCCTGGCGAACCTCGCACGGTCCAACCAGCCCTTCCCCGGCCCGGACGGCCCGATCCCCGGGCTGCCGCCCACGTCCGAGCTGCTCGGCCCCCTGCTGGGCCCCACCGGTCCCGCGCTCCCGCAGTTCCCGCTGCTCGGCGACGACGGTCCGTTGCCGCTGCCGCTGCCCGGGCGGGTGGGCGAGTCCCCGACCTCCGGCTCACCGGTCCCACCGACCGACACCCCGGAGCCCACCGAGGACGGCGGACTGCTCGGTGGTCTTCTCGGGGGCAACAGATGATCACCCGGACGGTACGGCTCCAGCTCATCGCATTCTTCCTGGTCACAGCTCTCGGCGTCGGATACGCGGGGTTCCGCTACGCCGGGTTCGGCGACCTGTTCGGCACCACGACCTACCCCGTGCGCCTGCAGCTGGCCCAGTCCGGGGGCATCTTCACCGGCGCCGACGTCACCTACCGCGGCGTCTCCGTCGGCCGCGTCGGCCCGCTGACCCTGACCCCCGACGGCGTCGAGGCGCGGCTCGACATCGACCGCAGCGCCCCGCCCATCCCGGCCGACCTCGACGCCGCGGTGCACAACCTCTCCGCGATCGGCGAGCAGTACGTCGACCTGCAGCCCACCACCGACGCGGGCCCGGTGCTCGCCGCCGGATCGGTCATCCCGGTGTCCCGGACCAGCACCCCGGTACCGATCGAGGACCTCGTCGTGAGCCTCGACGACTTCGTCCGCTCGGTACCGCTGGACTCCCTGCGCACCGTGGTCGACCAGCTCGGCACCGCCTTCGACGGCACCGCACAGCCCTTGCAGAAGATCCTCGACACCACCAACGCGTTCACCGGCGATGCCGTCGACGCCATGCCGCAGACGCTGGCGCTGATCCGCGACGGCCGCACCGTCCTCACCACGCAGAACGACGTCGCCGGCTCGTTCCAGAGCTTCAGCCACGACCTCGCGCTGCTCGCCGAGCAACTGAAGACCTCGGACCCGGACCTGCGCCGGTTGCTCGTCACCGGCCCGGACGTGTCGAACGAGGTGGTCGGCCTGCTGCAGGAGAGCGGCCCCGGGCTCTCGCAGCTCGTCGCCGACCTGCTCACGGTCTCGCGGGTGGCCGAGCCGCGCCAGGACGCCTTGCGCCAGCTGCTGGTCACCTATCCCGGAGTGGCGTCCAACGGCTACAGCGCCCTGCCCGGCGACGGCACCGGCCATCTCGGTCTCGCGGTGAACGTCTTCGACCCGTACCCGTGCGCCCAGGGCTACGAGGGCACCCAGCACCGCGCCGGTGGCGACGTCGAGCCGGTCCCGCTCAACGAGGACGCCTACTGCGCGGAACCCCCCGGGAGCCCCATCAACGTCCGTGGCGCACAGAACGTGCCGCGCGCGGCCACCCCGCAGGCACCCGCCGACGCCCAGGTCGGGCCCACGGGGCCGCTGCCTGCCGGATCGGCGCCCGTCGACTCCACTCCGCCACTGAGCTCCCCGGCCCAGATCCTGCTCGGCTGACCCGTCCCCCGACGGCTGGAGGTTCCCGTGACCGTTCTCGACGACCCGCCCGCGCCCCCGTCGCCCCCCGCGGCGCGGCTCGTGAACCCGGCACGGGCGCTCGCGCTGCTGGTGGCGGTGGCGGCGCTGGCCGCGGCGTTCTTCGGCGTGCGGTGGGCGCTCGCGCTGGGGGACGACGGCCTCGAGCTGGCCCGGGAGCGCGACATCGTGCTCGTCGACGCGCAGCAGGCGGCCATCAACCTGAACAGCCTCGACTTCACCCACGTCGACGCGGGCCTAGACCTGTGGGAACAGACCTCCACCGGCCCGTTGCTCGACGAGTTCCGCGCCAACCGCGCCGAGTACGACAAGGTCGTCACGGACTCGAAGCGGGTCACCACGGCCACGGTCGCCGACGCCGCCGTGGCGGAGCTCGACGTCCGCGCCGGCACGGCCCGCGTGCTCGTCGGGGTGGACGTCGAGGTCGTCCCGCAGGGACAGGACCCCGTGGTCACCCGCCAGCGCCTGCAGCTGGAGATGACCCGCACCGATGCGGGCTGGAAGGCGAGCAGGCTCGCCCCGGTCCGTGCCCCGGCGAGCTGAGAGCAGGAGGCGTCACCATGCCCCCCCGTCCCCGAGTACCGAGACCCCCCGCGGGCTCGATCCGCCGCCCTCGGGTGGCCGGCGTGGCCCCTGCCGGGAACCGCGTCACCACCGGCGCCGACCGGCCCGGCACGGACGCCGCCGCAGCAGACCCGGAGGCGCTCAGCGGTCGCGTCGCGCTCAGCCCGGGGAGCCGGCCACCAGCCGGGCAGGCCCCGGTTACTGCTGACCGGAATGCCGTCGACCTGGACACCGTCGCCCTGGAGACGGTCGACTCCGGCGCCGCGGACCCGGAGGTCGACCACGGGGCGGACACGGAGAAGGAGCCGGGCCGTACGGCCGGGATCCTCCGCCGTCCGAAGCGCCGTCGGGACCTGGCCGTGGACACGGAGGTGGCGTCGGAGTCCGACGCCCCCGCGGCCGGCTCGGGTGAGGCAGGCAGGCGCTCCCTGCGGGTGCCGCTGCTCGCCGTCGCGCTCGTGGTGCTCACCGGCCTCGCGGTGTTCTTCGGTCTTGCCGACGCGCGGCTGCGCCACACCCCGTCCGCGGCCAACACCGCGCTGGTGGACGTCGGCGCCACGGCCGAGGCAGCCGGACAGCTCACCGACGCGCTGCAGACCGTCTACTCCTACGACTTCGCCCGGCTCGACGAGAACGAGCGCGCCGCCCGTGCCGTCATCACGCCGGAGTTCGCCGAGCAGTTCGACAAGCTGTTCGCCCAGGTCCGTGAGCTCGCGCCGCAGCAACAGGCCGTGGTGTCGGCCACGGTCACGGTGGCCGCCGTCAAGGAGATCACCGGCGACCGAGCGGTGCTGGTGGCGTTCATGGACCAGCAGGCCACCCGGGCCGCCGCGGGCGACGACGGCAAGGCCACCCAGCTCGCCGCGGCCGGACGGCTCACGGTCACCGGGGAGAAGATCGACGGTCGCTGGAAGATCGGCGCGGTGGAGAGCAGGTGATGCCGGTCCTGCGGGATCATCGAGGTGGCTGCCGCGCAGGCGGCGGAGTCCCTGCTGACGCTCGTTGCCGAGCGACCGGAACCCGGTGTCGGCCCGCGCCGTCCGTCGCGTACCCTGGATGACGGTTCCACCGAAGACCGCAGGTCTACGCCGCCGACGAGCGATCGGCGCCGGCGTACGAAGGTTCCGCGACAGCGGCCGGCCCGCGCAGGAGGACGAGGTCACCGCGAGGTGCGCTGTTGCGCGCCGTCTGCCACGCCCCGTGCGCTTCTGCGCCGGGGCGTTCGTCTTCTCCCGGGTCCGTCGACGGTGGGTCAGTCACGTGCACGACCACCCCGACAACCGAGAGGAGGCAAGGGATGGCCCGATCTGACAAGGTCACGGCGGTCGACGAGATCGCCGAGAGGTTCCGCGGCTCGTCCGCCTCGGTGGTCACCGAGTACCGCGGCCTCACCATGTCCCAGCTGACGACGCTGCGCCGCTCGCTGGGCGAGGGAGCCACCTACCGCGTCGCCAAGAACACCTTGGTGAAGCGAGCGGCCGAGGACGCCGGCGTCGAAGGTCTCGAGGAGCTGCTCGTCGGCCCCACGGCGATCACCTTCATCACCGGTGAGCCCGTCGACGCGGCCAAGGCGCTGCGCGACTTCGCCAAGGCCAACCAGGCCCTGGTGATCAAGGGCGGCTTCATGGACGGTCGCACGCTGACCGTCGCCGAGGTCAACCAGCTGGCCGACCTCGAGTCGCGTGAGGTCCTGCTGTCCAAGCTGGCCGGCGCGATGAAGGGCACCATGGCCAAGGCCGCAGGCCTGTTCGCCGCTCCGGCGTCGCAGGTGGCCCGCCTGGCGCAGGCCCTGGCCGACAAGCGCGCGGACGAGGGCGGTGCGGCTCCGGCAGGTGCCGACGCCGACACCACCGACGCCACCGAAGCTCCGGCCCCCGCCGAGAGCTGAGCACCACCCCATCTGCGTAGTTCCACCCCAAGAGAGGAAGCGCCACCATGGCGAAGCTGTCCACCGACGAGCTGCTCGAGGCCTTCAAGGACCTCACCCTGATCGAGCTCTCGGAGTTCGTGAAGAAGTTCGAGGAGACCTTCGACGTCACCGCGGCCGCCCCGGTTGCCGTCGCGGCCGCCGCGGGCCCCGCCGCCGCCGCTGAGGCCCCCGAGGAGAAGGACGAGTTCAACGTCGTCCTCGAGGCCGCAGGCGACAAGAAGATCCAGGTCATCAAGGTCGTCCGCGAGCTCGTCTCGGGCCTGGGCCTCAAGGAGGCCAAGGACCTCGTCGAGTCGGCCCCGAAGCCGATCCTCGAGGGCGTGGCCAAGGACGCGGCCGACGCCGCGAAGACCAAGCTCGAGGAGGCCGGCGCCAAGGTCAGCCTGAGCTGATCACCGCGCACCGGTAGCACTACGCCGAGGGGCGGCACCCGATCCGGGTGCCGCCCCTCGCGCATGTCGGTCACCGCGCCAGCGCGGCCACCACCTCGGCGTCGGAGGTCTGGCCGAAGTCGCGGTACCAGCAGCTCACCGCACCGAGCACGGCAGGCGCGGCGACCAGCACCACCTCGTCGGCCGCGCCGTCCGCCCGTAGCGCGGCCGCGGTCCCCGCTCGGCCGACCGGCACGGCCAGCACCAGCAGCCTCGGCCCGTCGACACGCAGCCGGGCCAGCGCCGCGCGCGCGGTCACCCCCGTGGCCAGGCCGTCGTCGACGAGCACCACGTCACGGCCGGCGACGGGCACCGCCTCAGCCACCTCCCGGTAGCGCCGCAGCTGCCGCCCCGCCTCCGCCTGTTGGCGCTCAGCCTCCCCGGCCAGCTCCTCCGCGCTCGTCCGGGCCCGGCGCAGCGCCGCCACGTCCCATCCGACGGGTCCCTGCGCGGTCACGGCACCGACACCCCACTCCGGCCGGCCCGGCGCCCCGATCTTGCGCGCCACGGCCACGTCGAGCGGAGCGCCGAGAGCCGCGGCCACCGCAGCGGCCACCGGCACCCCGCCCCTGGCCAGGCCGAGCACGACGGGATCCGTCCACGTCCGGCCGCCCAACTGCGCGCCGAGCCGTCCCCCGGCCTCGGCGCGGTCGGCGAACACCCGCCGCCGCCTCCCCACACCCATGCCCCCGGGTACCCGCCCCGGCGACAGCGACATGGACACATATAGCTGTCCGGACGGGTCCCCACGCCGCGACATGTGTCCATGTCGCGGGGGACAGGCGGGGTGATCGCTTCGAGACGCGGCTTCTGGCCCCGGGGAGGGCGGAAAGGGGGATCTCGCAGCGATCATCGGGCGGCTCGCGCACGCGAACCGGGCGACTCGCGGGCCGGGATCGGGCGACTCGCGGGGCGGGGGTGTCGGTGGTCAGGCTTCCTGTTCGCGGGTGCGCAGTTCGCGGCGCAGGAGTTTGCCCGTCACCGTCTTCGGGATCTCGTCGAGGAACTCCACCTGCCGGGGGTACTTGTAGGCCGCCATCCGTTCCTTGGCGAAGGCGATGAGTTCCTCCGCGCTCACGGTCCGGCCGGGGCGGAGGCTGACGAACGCCTTGACCGTCTCGCCCCGGTACTCGTCCGGGACGCCCACGACCGCGGCCTCCCGCACGGCCTCGTGCTCGTACAGGACGTCCTCCACCTCGCGGGGCCACACCTTGTAGCCGCCCGCGTTGATCTGGTCCTTCTTGCGGTCGACGATGTAGAACCAGCCGTTGTCGTCCATGTACCCGACGTCGCCGGTGTGCAGCGCACCCCCCGGGATCGCGGCGGCCGTCTCCTCCGGCTTGTTCCAGTAGCCCGGGACGACCTGGGGGCCGGTGGTGACGATCTCGCCGATCTCGCCGGGCGGGACGTCCTGGCCGTCGTCGCCGACGATGCGCACCACGGTGTTGTAGATGGGCACGCCGACGGAGAGGGCGCCGGAGGCCTTGTCGACCGGCGCCTCGGCCCCTGGCGGCACGCCGTGTGACGGGGAGGTGGTCTCGGTCAGCCCGTAGATGTTGTGGATGTACTGCCCGAACGTCGCGGAGAACGCCGTGACGGTGGACGGCGGGATCGGCGCTCCTCCCGACCAGATCTTCGTCAGGGACGCGAGGGCGTCGCGTTCCGCGGCGGGGGCGTTCATCAGCGCGATGAACACCGTGATCGACCCGACGGTGAACGTCGGACGCTCGTCGCGGATCGTCTCGATCGCGAGCGAGGGCTCGAAGCGGCAGAACAGCACCAGCGGCGCCCCGAGAAGCAGCGAGAGCGTGACGTGGGCGATCAGGCCGGTGATGTGGAAGAGCGGTGCCACGCCCAGCACGACGTCGTCCTGCCCGAGGCCGCACCACTGCCGGTAGGCCTGGCTGTTGAACACCACGTTGCCGTGCGTGTTCATCGCGCCCTTCGGGGGCCCGGTGGTGCCGGAGGTGTAGGTCAGGACGGCGGTGTCGCCGGGGGAGAAGGACACCGGCGGCGGCCGGTGCCCGCGGAACCGGTCGATGAGGCCGGCCATGTCGACGGTGCCGGGCAGGTCGAGCCGCTCCGTGCCGGCGAAGACCCGCGGGTCGTCACGCGTCTGGTACTCCAGCTCCGAAGTGGTGATCACCGTGGTGACGCCGGCGTCGGCCGCCACCGTGGCCGCGACGTCGCGGTACAGGCCCTGCAGGCACACCAGCACCGTGGCCCCCGAGTCGCGCAGCAGCAGGTCGAGCTCGCGCGCCCGGTTCATCGGGTTGATGTTGACGGCGATCCCGCCCGCCTTCCAGGTGCCCACCAGCGCGATGACGAACTGGGGGACGTTCTGCAGGTACAGCGCCACCCGCTCGCCCGCGGAGAGGCCGGCGTCGAGCAGGCCTGCCGCGAACGCGTCGGAGAGCTCGTCGAGCTCGCGCAGGGTGACCCGGCCGTCGAAGTAGCGGAGGATGTCGCCATCGGGGTTGCGCTCCGCCGCGGCGCGGAACATCGCCAGCGCGTCGGTGAACTCGGGCTCGATGTCGGACGGCTGGCCTTCGTCGTACCGCGCGAGCCACGGCCTCTCCGCGTAGCCGCCCATGTCAGCGGATCACCACCGGGTTGACCGGCGCGCCGGTGCCGTTGACGACCTTCAGCGGGGCTGCGACGTAGAGGAAGCTCCACCGGCCGTCGGCGGCGCAGGCGTCGGCCAGGTCGTCGAGCCAGGCGATCTCGGTGAGCGCCACGCCGAGGTTGCGCATCAGCGCGCAGTGCAGGGGCAGCGCGACACCGGTACCCGGTTCGTAGGTCACCTCGTTGGCGATCGTGTCGGTGACGAGGTTGGGGATCTCCCGGCCCTTGAACCACTCCACGAGCTCACGCGAGTAGGTGAGCCCCGGCTCGTTGAAGCCGTCGTAGAACTCCTTCTTGTCGTTGAGCTCGTACCAGTACTTCATGAAGCCGGTGCGCACGCAGAGCACGTCGTGTGGCTCGATCTCGACGCCCTGGGCCTTCGCCGCGGCCTCCAGGTCCTCATGGTCGAACGTCTCGCCCTTGTCCAGCCAGTCCTTGCCGCGGTGGCGGGCCATGTCGACGAGCACCCCGCGCCCCACCACGCCCTTCTCCGCGATCGGCAGCACCGAGGCCTTGCCCATCCCGCCGACGGTCGACCGGGCGTCGTAGCCGTTCCAGAGCTTGCCGTCGTACCAGACATGGCCCAGCGCGTCGTACTGCGTGGAGCCCTGCAGGAAGATCAGAGCCGTGTCGTCCGCGTAGTGGAGGCCGCCGGGGAACTGCGGGGCGTCCTCGCCGTCCCAGGTGCTCTCGTCCAGGACGTTCTGCCGCTTGATGCCCTCCCGGCCGGGCCACAGCGGGTCGCCGGGACCGTCGGTGCGGCCCATCTGGATCTGCAGGGTGAAGACCTCGCCCGCGCGGATGTGCCGCACGCCGCGCAGCACCTCGGCCGTGTCGAGGTAGTTCAGCGCCCCGAGCTCGTCGTCCGGGCCCCAGCGGCCCCAGTTGGACGGGGTGTCGGCACCGAGAAGATCGGCCATGGAGGGAATCTGGGACATCGTCGTCTCCTCAGCGGTTCGCCGCCGACGCCGAGACCCGTTGCCGCCGTCGAGGACGCGAACCTGATCGCCGTCGAGCCTCTGGCGGCCACCGCGGTGTGTCAAGAACCACCCAGCCGGGTGGAGGGGGCCACGAACGGGTGCGGGCGACAGGCGTGGCAGTATCGGTCGATGGGCGGTGGGCTCAGCGGCCTGTCGCGCGGCCGTGGCGTGTACCACGGGACCTTCCTGCCGGTCATCCCGCGAAAAGGACCATTTACCGCCGCGTAGAGTCTTGACGCGGTGCGCCGGTCAAGTCACTCTTAGGTCTCGATGGTTGTATCGGTGACCTGTCTCGACAGCCGCTGCATTTGCAGCTAGACTGCCTCTTTGCGCTGCCCTCGTCCAGCCACGCGTGCGCTCAGGCGGAGTCCCCCCATCGGGAGATCCCTTCGGTGCCCTCGCGCGTCTGGGTCGGCGGCCGCGCCATGACAACAGACGGCGTGCGCCGGATCCTGCATCCGCGAGCACGTTCGACCCGGACCTCCCGCCCGGGCCGGACGAGCAGACGGTAGCGCGATGGAGCCGGTGCCCGCCAGACGAGAGCGCAGTTCTCGGAAGGACGCATCTTGGCTTCGTCCCGCGCCACCAGCCCCCTCGCGACCCACGTGCCCGCGGCCGTCTCGGCCAACCCGAGTTTCCCCGGGGCGCCCACCCGGGTCACCTTCGCGAAGATCCGCGAGCCCCTCGAGGTGCCCGACCTCCTCGACCTGCAGATCCAGTCCTTCGAGTGGCTGGTCGGCAACGAGGCGTGGTTCCAGCGACGGATCGATGCCGGCGACGAGAACCCGATGGGCGGCCTGGAGGAGATCCTCACGGAGATCTCTCCGATCGAGGACTTCTCCGGCTCGATGTCGCTGTCCTTCTCCGACCCGCGCTTCGACGAGGTCAAGGCCTCGGTCGAGGAGTGCCGGGACAAGGACATGACCTACGGTGCGCCGCTGTTCGTCACCGCGGAGTTCACCAACAACACCACCGGCGAGATCAAGAGCCAGACGGTGTTCATGGGTGACTTCCCCGTGATGACCGACAAGGGCACGTTCATCATCAACGGCACCGAGCGTGTCGTCGTCTCCCAGCTCGTGCGGTCGCCCGGCGTCTACTTCGATCACAGCATCGACAAGACGACCGAGAAGGACGTCTACTCCGTCAAGATCATCCCGAGCCGGGGTGCCTGGCTGGAGTTCGACGTCGACAAGCGCGACACCGTCGGTGTCCGCATCGACCGCAAGCGCCGCCAGCCGGTCACCGTGCTGCTGAAGGCGCTGGGCTGGACCGCTGAGCAGATCCAGGCCCGCTTCGGGTTCTCCGAGACGATCATGGCCACGCTCGAGAAGGACCACACCGCCGGGCAGGACGAGGCGCTGCTCGACATCTACCGCAAGCTGCGGCCGGGCGAGCCGCCCACCCGCGAGAGCGCGCAGACCCTGCTGGAGAACCTGTTCTTCAAGGACAAGCGCTACGACCTCGCCAAGGTCGGCCGTTACAAGGCCAACAAGAAGCTCGGTCTCACCCTCGACAACTCGGTCGGCACGCTGACCGAGGAGGACATCGCCACCACCATCGAGTACCTCGTCCGGCTCCACGCAGGCGACACCACGATGACGGTCGGCGCCGACGCCGAGGGCAACGGCGGCATCGAGGTCCCCGTCGAGACCGACGACATCGACCACTTCGGCAACCGGCGCCTGCGCACGGTCGGCGAGCTGATCCAGAACCAGGTCCGTGTCGGCCTGTCCCGGATGGAGCGCGTCGTCCGCGAGCGGATGACCACGCAGGACGTCGAGGCGATCACGCCGCAGACCCTGATCAACATCCGCCCGGTCGTGGCGGCGATCAAGGAGTTCTTCGGTACGTCGCAGCTGTCGCAGTTCATGGACCAGCACAACCCGCTGGCAGGCCTCACGCACAAGCGCCGCCTGTCGGCGCTGGGCCCCGGTGGTCTGTCCCGTGAGCGCGCGGGCTTCGAGGTCCGCGACGTGCACCCCAGCCACTACGGCCGGATGTGCCCGATCGAGACCCCTGAGGGCCCGAACATCGGCCTGATCGGGTCGCTGGCCACGTTCGCGCAGGTCAACCCGTTCGGGTTCATCCAGACCCCGTACCGAAAGGTCACCCAGGGGCTGGTCACCGAGCAGATCGACTACCTCACCGCCGACGAGGAGGACCGCTTCGTCATCGCGCAGGCCAACGCGCCGCTCGACGACGACGGCAACTTCCAGGAGGATCGCGTCCTCGTCCGCCGCAAGGGCGGCGAGGTCGACTACATCTCCCCGGTCGGCGTCGACTACATCGACGTCTCGCCGCGGCAGATGGTGTCGGTCGCCACGGCGCTGATCCCGTTCCTCGAGCACGACGACGCCAACCGCGCGCTGATGGGCGCCAACATGCAGCGTCAGGCGGTGCCGCTGCTGCGCAGCGAGTCGCCGCTGGTCGGCACGGGCATGGAGCTGCGCGCCGCGGTCGACGCCGGTGACGTACTGGTCGCCGACAAGGCCGGTGTGGTCGAGGAGCTCTGCGCCGACTACATCACCGTCATGGCCGACGACGGCACGCGCACCACGTACCGGCTCAACAAGTTCCGCCGGTCCAACCAGGGCACGTGCAACAACCAGAAGCCGATCATCGACGAGGGCGACCGCGTCGAGGTCGGGCAGGTCATCGCCGACGGGCCGTGCACCGAGGACGGTGAGATGGCGCTGGGCAAGAACCTGCTCGTCGCGATCATGCCGTGGGAGGGGCACAACTACGAGGACGCGATCATCCTCTCGCAGCGCCTGGTGCAGGACGACGTGCTCACGTCGATCCACATCGAGGAGCACGAGATCGATGCCCGCGACACCAAGCTGGGCGCCGAGGAGATCACCCGGGACATCCCGAACGTCTCCGAGGAGGTCCTCGCCGACCTCGACGAGCGCGGCATCATCCGCATCGGTGCCGAGGTGCAGCCGGGCGACATCCTGGTCGGCAAGGTCACGCCGAAGGGCGAGACGGAGCTGACCCCGGAGGAGCGCCTGCTGCGCGCGATCTTCGGCGAGAAGGCGCGCGAGGTGCGCGACACGTCGCTGAAGGTTCCGCACGGCGAGAACGGCAAGGTCATCGGCATCCGGGTCTTCTCCCGCGACGACGAGGACGAGCTGGCCCCCGGCGTCAACGAGCTGGTCCGCGTCTACGTGGCCCAGAAGCGCAAGATCCAGGACGGCGACAAGCTCGCGGGCCGCCACGGCAACAAGGGCGTCATCGGCAAGATCCTGCCTGCCGAGGACATGCCGTTCATGGAGGACGGCACACCCATCGACATCATCCTGAACACCCACGGTGTGCCGCGACGCATGAACATCGGTCAGGTTCTGGAGACCCACCTCGGGTGGATCGCCAAGTCGGGCTGGGACATCGAGGGCACGCCCGACTGGGCGTCCAAGATGCCCGAGGAGCTCTACTCCGTGCCCGCCGGCACGAACACCGCCACACCGGTCTTCGACGGCGCCAAGGAGAACGAGATCACGGGGCTGCTCGGCTCCACGCTGCCCAACCGCGACGGTGAGCGGATGGTCAAGTCCGACGGGAAGGCCAAGCTGCTCGACGGTCGTTCCGGGGAGCCGTACCCGTTCCCGGTGGCCGTCGGCTACATGTACATCCTGAAGCTGGCGCACCTCGTGGACGACAAGATCCACGCCCGTTCCACCGGTCCGTACTCGATGATCACGCAGCAGCCCCTGGGCGGTAAGGCCCAGTTCGGCGGCCAGCGGTTCGGCGAGATGGAGTGCTGGGCGATGCAGGCCTACGGCGCGGCATACACGCTGCAGGAGCTGCTCACCATCAAGTCCGACGACGTGGTGGGCCGGGTCAAGGTCTACGAGGCGATCGTCAAGGGCGAGAACATCCCGGAGCCGGGTATCCCGGAGTCCTTCAAGGTGTTGCTGAAGGAGCTCCAGTCGCTCTGCCTGAACGTCGAGGTGCTCTCGAGCGATGGTGCGGCGATCGAGATGCGCGACACCGACGACGAGGACCTCGAGCGGGCCGCGGCGAACCTGGGCATCAACTTGTCCAGCCGCCCCGGTTCCGACTCGATGACCGTCGACGACGTCGTCAACTGACCGCCCAGAGCCGAATAACGAACGAAGGACACGAATTTGCTCGACGTCAACTTCTTCGACGAGTTGCGCATCGGCCTGGCCACCGCTGAGGACATCCGCCAGTGGTCGCACGGCGAGGTCAAGAAGCCAGAGACCATCAACTACCGCACCCTGAAGCCGGAGAAGGACGGGCTCTTCTGCGAGAAGATCTTCGGCCCCACCCGGGACTGGGAGTGCTACTGCGGCAAGTACAAGCGCGTCCGCTTCAAGGGCATCATCTGCGAGCGCTGCGGCGTGGAGGTCACGCGCGCCAAGGTGCGTCGTGAGCGCATGGGCCACATCGAGCTGGCCGCCCCGGTCACGCACATCTGGTACTTCAAGGGTGTGCCGAGCCGCCTGGGCTACCTGCTCGACCTGGCGCCCAAGGACCTCGAGAAGATCATCTACTTCGCGGCCTACGTCATCACGTCGGTGAACAAGGAGCTGCGCCACACCGACCTGTCCACGCTCGAGAACGAGATGAGCGTGGAGCGCAAGCGGGTCGAGCAGCGCCGCGACGCCGACCTGGAGGCGCGGGCCCAGAAGCTCGAGGCCGACCTGGCCGAGCTGGAGGCGGAGGGCGCCAAGAGCGACGTCCGCCGCAAGGTCAAGGAGGGTGGCGAGCGCGAGATGCGCCAGCTCCGTGACCGCGCCCAGCGCGAGCTGGACCGGCTCGACGAGATCTGGACCTCCTTCTCGAAGCTCGACGTGCAGCAGCTGATCGCGGACGAGGGGCTCTACCGCGAGCTCTACGACCGCTACGGCGACTACTTCACCGGGGCGATGGGCGCCGAGGCGATCCAGACCCTGCTGCAGAACTTCGACATCCCGGCCGAGGCCGAGAGCCTGCGGGAGACCATCCGCAGCGGCAAGGGGCAGAAGAAGCTCCGCGCCCTCAAGCGCCTCAAGGTCGTCGCGGCGTTCCAGACCACGGGCAACAGCCCGATGGGCATGGTGCTCGACTGCGTCCCGGTCATCCCGCCGGACCTGCGCCCGATGGTGCAGCTCGACGGTGGCCGCTTCGCCACGTCCGACCTGAACGACCTGTACCGCCGGGTCATCAACCGCAACAACCGTCTCAAGCGACTGATCGACCTCGGCGCTCCCGAGATCATCGTCAACAACGAGAAGCGGATGCTGCAGGAGGCCGTCGACGCGCTGTTCGACAACGGCCGTCGCGGCCGGCCGGTCACCGGACCGGGCAACCGCCCGCTCAAGTCGCTGTCCGACCTGCTCAAGGGCAAGCAGGGCCGGTTCCGCCAGAACCTGCTCGGCAAGCGTGTCGACTACTCCGGCCGTTCGGTCATCGTGGTCGGCCCGCAGCTGAAGCTGCACCAGTGCGGCCTGCCCAAGCAGATGGCGCTGGAGCTGTTCAAGCCGTTCGTCATGAAGCGGCTGGTCGACCTCAACCACGCGCAGAACATCAAGTCCGCGAAGCGCATGGTCGAGCGTGGCCGCTCGCAGGTGTGGGACGTGCTCGAAGAGGTCATCTCCGAGCACCCGGTGCTGCTCAACCGCGCACCGACCCTGCACCGCCTCGGTATCCAGGCCTTCGAGCCGCAGCTGGTGGAGGGCAAGGCCATCCAGCTGCACCCGCTGGTCTGCGAGGCGTTCAACGCCGACTTCGACGGTGACCAGATGGCGGTGCACCTGCCGCTGTCGGCCGAGGCGCAGTCCGAGGCCCGCGTCCTGATGCTGTCCAGCAACAACATCCTGTCGCCCGCCTCCGGGCGGCCGCTGGCGATGCCGCGTCTGGACATGGTCACGGGTCTGTACCACCTCAGCCGGCTGCGCGAGGGCGCACAGGGCGAGGGCAACGTGTACTCGTCGCTGTCCGAGGCGATCATGGCCTACGACCGCAAGGTGCTCCACCTGCAGGCGCCGGTGAAGATCCGGCTGCAGGGGGTCACCCCGCCGGTCGCCGTCGCGGAGTCGATCGGCTGGAACGTGGGCGACCCGTGGCTGGCCGAGACCACGCTGGGGCGGGTGCTCTTCAACGACCTGCTCCCGCCGGACTACCCCTTCGTCAACGAGCCGCTGCCGAAGAAGCGTCAGGCCGCGATCATCAACGCTCTGGCCGAGCGGTACTCGATGACCGAGGTCGCGCAGGTCCTCGACCGCCTCAAGGACGCCGGCTTCTACTGGGCCACGCGCTCCGGGGTCACGATGGCGATCTCCGACGTCGTGGTGCCGCCCAACAAGCAGCAGATCCTCGACGGCTACGAGATCAAGGCCGACCAGGTCAACAAGCGCTACCAGCGGGGCGCCCTGTCCCACCAGGAGCGCAACGACGAGATGGTCAAGATCTGGAGCCAGGCCTCCGAAGAGGTGGCCAGGGCGATGGAGGAGAACTTCCCCGAGGACAACCCGATCCCGACGATCGTGAAGTCGGGCGCGGCGGGCAACATGACCCAGGTCCGGCAGCTCGCCGGTATGCGTGGTCTGGTGGCCAACCCGAAGGGCGAGTACATCCCCCGTCCGATCAAGGCCAACTTCCGTGAGGGCCTGTCGGTGCTGGAGTACTTCATCTCCACGCACGGCACCCGTAAGGGTCTGGCGGACACGGCGCTGCGCACGGCCGACTCGGGTTACCTGACCCGTCGTCTGGTGGACGTGTCGCAGGACGTCATCGTCCGCGAGGTCGACTGCGGCACCGAGCGCAGCGTAACCATGCAGGTCACCGAGGAGACCGCAGACGGCACGCGGATCCCGCACCGTTACATCCGCACCAGCATCTACGCCCGCTGCTCGGCGGAAGAGGTGCGCGGTCCGGACGGCGAGGTCATCGTGGCCAAGGGTGGCGACCTCGGCGACCCGGCGCTCGACGCGCTGGTTGCGGCCGGGGTCAAGACGATCAAGGTGCGCAGCCCGCTCACCTGCACGTCGGCCACCGGTATCTGCGGCATGTGCTACGGCCGCTCGATGGCCACCGGCAAGCTGGTGGACGTCGGCGAGGCCGTCGGCATCGTCGCGGCGCAGTCCATCGGTGAGCCCGGCACGCAGCTGACGATGCGTACCTTCCACACCGGTGGTGTGGCGGGCGACGACATCACAACCGGTCTGCCCCGTGTGCAGGAGCTCTTCGAGGCTCGTGTCCCGAAGGGCAAGGCGCCGATCGCCGACGTCGACGGCCGGATCTCGATCGAGGACGGCGAGCGCTTCTGGAAGATCACCCTCACGCCGGACGACGGCGGCGAGGAGATCGTCTACGAGAAGCTGTCGAAGCGGCAGTGGCTCGCCATGACCACTGCTGACGGCCAGGAGCGTCCGCTGGCCGACGGCGACCACGTGCACGTGGGCCAGCTGCTCCTCGAGGGCACGGCCGACCCGCACGAGGTGCTGCGTGTCATGGGTCCGCGCGAGGTGCAGCTGCACCTGGTGCGTGAGGTGCAGAAGGTGTACCGCACGCAGAGCGTGGACATCCACGACAAGCACATCGAGGTGATCGTCCGGCAGATGCTGCGCCGGGTCACGATCATCGACTCCGGTTCCACGGAGTTCCTGCCCGGCGCACTGGCCGAGCGGTCGGACTTCGAGACGCAGAACCGCCAGGTGGTGGCCGAGGGCGGCGAGCCGGCTTCCGGTCGCCCGGTGCTGATGGGGATCACGAAGGCCTCGCTGGCCACGGAGTCGTGGCTGTCCGCGGCCTCGTTCCAGGAGACCACCCGGATCCTCACCGATGCCGCGATCAACGGAAAGCGCGACAAGCTCGTCGGGCTCAAGGAGAACGTGATCATCGGCAAGCTGATCCCGGCAGGCACGGGGATCAACCGCTACCGCAACATCCAGGTCCAGCCCACGGAGGAGGCCCGCGCGGCCGCCTACGCGCTGCCGAGCTACGACGACGGCTACTACAGCCCCGACGTGTTCGGCACGGGCACCGGTGCCGCGGTGCCGCTGGACGACTACGACTTCGGGCGCGACTACCGGTAACAGGTAGGCACCTCGGTCCCTCCGCGACGGCGGAGGGACCGATGCCGAAGGCAGGTCCCGGAACGGGGCCGGACACCGCTCTCCCGTGGCGGTGTCCGGCCCCGTTTCCCTTTCCTGTATGAAGCAACGAAGAACCACAAGTAAAGACCGCGGCAACAATCACGATGATCTCGACGAACGCGACAATTGTTGCAAAAAGTATGAGCGGTCCGATCCTTACGGCAACGGCCACCAAGGCCGCCTTCGAGTAATCACTTGTGTGAGAGATCACTACCCGATCTCCTAATTTAGGTAGCTTCAACGGCGACCTGCGAGGTCTGTGTAGAGCAGGGTTGGTGCGTGATCGGATTCGCCGACCGCTCCGCCCCTCGCGGCGCCGGATGCGAGCCATCTGGACGCTCGCAGCCTCGCCCCCGCCTGCTCCGTGACGAGCCAGTTCGGCGACGGTCTCCAGGACCCCCGGGACACCGCCGGTTCCGGGGCGCGCCCACCTGCACGTGGGCGACAGCAGGCTGACCGCCGTCCAGGTCTCGAACACCGTTGTCATCGATCCCTCATCCGTCTGACCGGAGAGCGCCATGGCACGCCAGTACCCCAGCGGATTCGACGTCTTCGGGTTCGCGAGCATCGCAGCGGGCCGCCTACGCCGTTTCCCGTTTTACCGACTACCGAAATCAGCAATCCGGCCCAGCCGATCGGCGACCCCCGGCACCGGTCAGGGCCTACGAGGACTCTGACGGCGGGATCCCGATCACGACAGGTCTCCGGTGCTGGCCGGACAATTCGAGGGAGCGTTGCATGATTCGAGCGGACGTGTTCGCGCTGTGCCCGGTCTATCGCCTGGGGTTGGTCCATCTCCTGCGGCAGTCGGGCATTTCCGTGCTGGCCGTGGGGACGTGGCCCGACACGG
Organism: Pseudonocardia sp. OZ21; assembly: GCF_059359135.1. NCBI lineage: Bacteria > Bacillati > Actinomycetota > Actinomycetes > Pseudonocardiales > Pseudonocardiaceae > Pseudonocardia > Pseudonocardia sp. OZ21. The sequence continues at coordinate 134,217 of NZ_JCADBN010000006.1, read as the reverse complement.
GTCACCCGTCGATATTCGCCGACGCGATGGTCATCGACGCCGAGACGTTGGAAGTGGGGAATCGCCGGTTCTCGGTCGCCGCGGGATGGGCGGACACCCCCGTCCTGGTGGTCAACGCCCAGCCGGCGCTGCTCGTGGACGGCGCGTCCGAGGTCGTCGAGAAGGGCGTGTCGTGCGACCGCGTCGTCGGGGCGGTCCGCGCGGTCGTCACGGGCGCGAGCACCATGCATTCGGAGCCTGCTGCCGGTGAGGTCGGGATCGCGCGTCAGCGCTCGGCCCCTGGCGATCTCGTGGGCCGGACGCTGTCGGCGCGCGAGTCCCAGGTACTGACACACATCGCGCACGGGTTGACCCACAGTCAGATCGCGAGCCGGTTGCGCATCAGCCCGCACACGGTGGACACCTACGTGAAGCGCATCCGTGCCAAGCTCGGTATCGGCAACAAGGCTGAGCTGACCCGGTTCGCTCTCCTGCGCGATGCGGCCAGGGTCACGGCCTGAGGCTGCGGGGAAGTTTTCCGGTAGTTGCGTGAAATGCCCTCGGGCACATTGATGTTCAGACGCTGAAGTCGCCGTCGTCGCCGGACCGCTCTGGTCGGCCGATTGTTGTCACCGTTGACTCACCCGCGCTGTGCATGGGCGCCGGCTATAGCCGTTCATCCAGGTCGACCGTGCGCCCGCCCGGGGCTTATCCGGCCATGCCCGTGCTCGGATACTCGGATTGTGCGGCTGAGACCGAGTGGCGTGCAACGACTTTGCCAGGCACTGCTCGACGCAGTGCTCCGACGTACAACGGTGGGTCCGGAGCATGACTGACTTTGCGATAACCGACTCGGCGGTCACCGAGGCCGTGCAACGGATCCTGGGCGAGGTGCTCGGGATCGACAATGCGGACCTGACGCAGAGTTTCCACCGTCTGGGCGGTGACTCGTTGCGTGCGCTGAAGGCTGCCGGGCGGATCGCGTTCGAGTTCAAGGCGGCGGCCGCGGTGGACGGGACCATTCTCGAGGCGCTGCTTGACGGTACGACCGGAGAGGCGCTCGCCCGGATCCTGCTGGATTCCATCGAACAGGAGGCCGCCGAGGAGTCCGAGGATCCGCAGGCGACGGAACTGTCCTTCGGCGAGGAGCGGCTCTGGACGGCCCACCAGTACCAGCAGGACCGTTCGACCTATCACTCCGTCGGCGCTTTCCGGGTGACGGGGACGCTCGACCTGACCGCGCTCGATCGGGCCGTGCAGGCCCTCGTCGATCGGCATCCGGCGTTGCGGACGCGATACGCGCCGGACCACCCGGCGGTCGAACGAGGCGGTCTCGGACGGCCATCGGTCGATGTCGTGCACCATCGCGAGGTCGTGCCGTGGTCGGAGGCCGAGGGCGCGGCCGAGCGCGGTATCCAGGAGCCGTTCGATCTGACCAGCGGCCGCCTGCTGCGGGTGCGCACCTGGCGCACGGGCGAGCGGGAGTGGCTGATGCAGGTGATCCTGCATCACATCGCGATCGACGGCTGGTCGATGGACATCATCTACCGCGAACTGGCGGCACTGTACGCAGGCGATGACCCGGGGCCCGGGGAGTCCGTCGACTACCGCGACTTCGCGCAGTGGCAACGGGGTTCGACGGAGGTGGAGGCGCAGGCGGAAGCGTGGGCCGCGCGGCTGCTGCCCCTGCCCGACCGGATCGAACTCGGTGACGGGCGCAGGCGCCGACCCACCCGATCGCTGGAAGGGCAGGTGCTGTACACGGATCTGCCGCCGGAGATCGGGGACAAGCTGGCCAGGCTGGCCGAAGAGTCGCGGACCTCGCTGTTCGTCGTGCTGCTCGCGCTGCTGCACGTGTGCCTGGCGCGGCGGACCCGGCAGTGGGACGCGTTGATCGGCACGGTCGTCGCGGGCCGCAGCCGGCCGCAGGACCACGCGACGGTCGGCTACTTCACCAACACCGTCCCGGTGCGCGCCAAGGCGTCACCCGACGCCACGTTCGGCGAGCTGATCGCCTCGCTGCGCGAGGAGTGGCGATACGTGTTCACCCACCAGGGGGTGCCGCTCGAGGAACTCGCTGTTCGTACCCGCCGGGCGCCGGACCCGGCACGCACCCCGCTGGTGGATGTCGTCATGGTTCTGCAGAACAACGACGACGTTCCGCTGATGCTCGCGGACTGTGTCGCGGAGCCGTTGTGGATGCATACGGGCACGGCGAAGTTCGATCTCATGCTCGAGGCCATCCGCGTCTCCGGAATACTGCATCTGAGCTGGGAGTACGCCACCGAGGTGCTCACCGCCGACGAGGTGGCCGAACTCGCGTCCGTGTTCGAGCGACTCGCGCGGGCGCTCCCGGAGGACGGCAACACCACCCTGCGGGAACTGCTGCGTCCGACGCGGGACGACCTCGTGCAGATCGACGGCGTCGACGTCGCCGGCTCGCCGGATGCCGACCTCTGTGGCTGGTTCGACACGGTCGCCGCTCGCCAACCGGACGATGTTGCGCTGCACGGACCGGCGGCCGCCGTGACTTTTCGTGAGCTGGCCGGCTTGCGCGACCAGGTCACCGGCTGCCTCGTCAAGAGTGGGACGGCGCCCGGAGATGTCGTCGCCGTCGACGTCTCGGACCCGGCGCTGTCCGTGGCCGCCATGCTGGCGACCTGGTCCGTCGGCGCGGTCGTGGTGATGGTCGATGCGGGATGGTCCGGTTTCCAGCGTGACCGGCTGATGCACGCGTGCCGGCCCGCGGCCCTCATCGGTGGCCGGGAGACGAATCCGCAGGGACCCGTGGTGATCTCCGCCGGGGACGTGGCGGCCGCGCCGCCGTACACCGGCGCGCCGGTCGGGTGCCGGCCCGACGAACCGGCGTGGCTGGTCGCCGATTTCGGCGCCACCGGCGCGCCCGAGGTCGTGGTGGGCAGCCATCGCGCCCTGCTCGACCGCTGCGTCTGGACGTGGGACACCTTCCCCTACCAGCCGGGGGACGTGGCTGTGGTCCACGGTCTTCCGGGCCTGGTCGACGCGGTCATCGAAACGCTGGCGCCACTGCTGGCCGGGGTCCCGCTCGCCGTACTGCCCGACTCTGCGGCATCGGATGCCCGCACGACGGCCGAGTGGGTGCGCCGGTACCGGGGCACGAGACTGCTGGTGACGCCGTCGCTGATGTGGACGATGCTGCACTCGGTCCCCGAGGTGTCCGCGGCGCTGACCAGCCTGCGGATGTGCGCGTTCACCGGCGAGGAACTCGACGCCGATCTGCTGGGCCGGGTCCGAGAGGCGCTCCCGGAATGCCGGTTGGTCAATCTGTACGGCCGTTCGGAGACAACGGGATTCGTCACCTACGCCGATGTGACGACGTTGCCGGTCGGTGCGGACGTTCCCCTCGGCGGGCCGATCGCCGGTACCCGGGTGTTCGTCGTGGACGAATGGGGTGGAGCGGTTCCGCCTGGTGTGGTCGGCGAACTGGTGGTGGCCGGTGCGCCGGCGGGCCTCGGATACCTGTCGGACGGAGATGTGGTGCGCACCGGCGCATTCCGGACGCGAGTGCCCTCCGACGGGAACGTGCCCTGCTGCTACACCGGAGATCTCGGCTACGTTGACACCGAAGGTCGGCTGATGTTCGCCGGACGTGGGGACCGGGAGGTCCGGGTGCGTGGCTTCCGGGTCGAGCTGGCCCACGTCGAATCGACGCTGCGGGCGATCGACGGAGTGTCCGGTGCGGTCGCATGGACCGAGCACGCCCTCTCCGGTGACCGCGTCCTCGCCGCTGTGGTGTCGCAGCCCGGTGCGGAGCTGCTCGGGGACGAGGTTCGGCTGAGACTGCAGTACCGGCTGCCGTCCTACATGGTGCCCGCCCGCGTGAACGTCATCGACACGCTGCCGCTCACCGCTTACGGGACGCTCGACCGCAGCGCGGTCACCGCGTCGGCCACCGTCCGCCGCGACGACGGCCCGGCGGGCTCCGGTGACGTCTCCGCGGCGGAGAAGCGCATCAGGGCGATCTGGTCGCAGGTGCTGGAGGGCGAGTCGCCGGGTCCCGACGACAACTTCTTCGCGCTCGGTGGCGACTCACTGGCGGTGACGGCCATGCTGACCGCGGTGCTGCGCGAGTTCGGAATCGAGCTGGGGGTGGTGCGCTTCCTGATGCGGCCGACGGTCCGCGGCATCGTCGACCAGCTCGTCGAGCGCGGGGCGGTCGCGTGACCGCGGACCAGGTGTCGATCCGGGTGAGCGGTGCCAGGGAGAACAACCTGCGGTCGGTCACCGTCGAGATCCCACGGAACGCGATCACGGTGATCACGGGTGTGTCCGGGAGTGGCAAGTCGTCGCTGGCCTTCGGGACGATCTATGCCGAAGGCCAGCGCCAGTACCAGGAGAGCCTGTCGCCGTACATGCGGCGCGGCTTCGACAAGGTCCCGAAACCCAAGGTCGAGGCGGTCACCGGACTCGGTCCGACCATCGCGGTCAAGCAGCATGCCCCGGGCCGCAATCCGCGCTCCACGGTGGGCACGATCACCGAGGTGGGCGATTTCCTGCGCCTGCTCTTCGCGCGGGCGGGCCTGCACACCTGCCGGCACTGCGGAGCGGACGTGGTGCCCCGGACCACCGACGAGCTGCTCGACCAGGCGACCGCCGCACTGGGAGCCGGGCCCGTCAGGCTGGGCCAGGTACCGCGGTGGACGCTGCCGGTGGAGGGTGGCGGCTCACCGCTCGACCACCGGTACGCGCTCGATGTCGTGCGCCTGGACGGCGGCGCGCGAGACGTCGAGCAGATCCGTCGAGGGGTCGCTGCAGTCCGCGCGCGTGACGACGCCGTACTGGTGCTCGAACCGGAGGGCTCGGCCCCGCTGTACCTGGCGCCCGGCCACCTCTGTGCCCGCTGCGGCCGCAGGGCGACTGCGGTCTCGTCCCGGTTCTTCAGCCCGAACACACCCGACGGCATGTGCCGCGACTGTGAGGGACTCGGCACGCGTATCGCGGTGTCCGCGGCGAAGATGATCGCCGACCCCGGGCTGTCGATCCGGGCGGGCGCGTTGGCGTTCTACGGTGACCGGCGGCGCCAGCCCAAGAAGACCTACTGGCCGGTGCGCGACCTGCCGGATCTGCTGACCCTGTTCGGTGCCACCCTCGACACGCCATGGTCCGACCTACCTGCGGCGTTGCGCGACATCGTGATCCACGGTGAAACGGCACGGCCGGTGTCCGCCGAGGTCGAAGCCTTCCTGCCCGACCGCACCGATTCGGGCCTGCTGCCGCAGATCGACAGGCTCGCCCGGTCTGCGGCAGCGGACGGCCGCAGGCACAACTACGACCGGTTCATGACCACCGAGGCCTGCGCGGAGTGCGGCGGCACGCGTCTGAACGCCGACGCGCGGGCGGTCCGTCTGGACGGGCTCGACATCACCGAGGTGATGGCGCGGCCGATAGCCGATCTGCCGCACTGGCTGGACCAGGTGTCGAAGCTGGAGCTTTCCGGTGTCGTCGCCGAGGCGGTCGAGGAGATCGTTCACGAACTGCTCAAGCGGCTGTCGTACATCTGCGAGGTCGGGCTCGACTACCTGTCGCTGGACCGCCAGATGCCCGCGCTGTCGGCCGGGGAGGGCCAGCGGCTGCGCATCGCGCGACAGCTCGGGTGCGGCCTGATCGGTGTCGTGTACGTGCTGGACGAGCCGTCGGTCGGCCTGCACCCCCGCGACACCGGGCGGTTGATCGAGAGTCTGCGGCGGCTGCGCGACGCGGGCAACACCGTGATCGTCGTCGAGCACGATGCCGAGGTGATGAGATGCGCCGATCACCTCATCGACATCGGCCCGGGAGCGGGCAACGCCGGCGGCCGGCTCGTGGCTGCCGGATCGCCGGAGGAGGTGATGGCGCATCCGTCGTCGCCGACCGCCCGGTATCTGAGGGGCGCCCACGTGCCGGGGGGTGGCCGTGCCGAACGGCGGAAGTCGGACCCTGCCGCGGACATCGTCCTCACCGGCGCCCGCCTGCACAATCTGCGCGGGGTCGACGTGTCCATCCCCGTGGATCTGCTGATCTGCGTCACCGGACCGAGCGGGAGCGGTAAGAGCTCGCTGGTGAAGGGAATCCTGGAACCCGAGGTGGCCGCCTCGATCAACGGCGAGCCCGGTCGCCGTGACGTCCTGGACACGCTGAGCGGCCACCACGTGTTCGGCCGGGTGATCGGCGCCGCGCAGGATCCCATGGGACGTTCGAGCCGCTCGATACCGGCGACATACATCGGCATCTTCGACGAGATCCGCCAGCTCTTCGCCCAGCTTCCGCTGTCGGGCGAACGCCGCTGGACCACAGCGCACTTCTCGTTCAACGCCGAGGCCGGCCAGTGCTGGACCTGTCGTGGGTCCGGTGAGCAGGCGATGCCGATGCACTTCATGGCCGATGTCGTCGTGCCCTGTTCGGTCTGCGGAGGCAGGCGCTACAACGCCGACGTGCTCGACGCCCGGCTCGACGGCCTGACCATCGCCGATGTGCTGGACCTGGAGGTTTCGCAGGCCGTCGGGGTCTTCGGGGAGCGGGCGAGGATCGCGCGGGCACTGAACATGCTCGACGAGGTGGGACTCGGTGGTCTTCGGCTCGGGCAGAACTGCGCGACGTTGAGCGGGGGAGAGGCCCAGCGCCTCAAACTGTCTCGCGAACTGCTGCGCGACCTGGACTCGGCACGCACCCTCTACATCGTGGACGAGCCGACCAGCGGGCTGCACGCCGCCGACGTGACCCTGCTCATCGGTCTGTTGCACCGGTTGGTCGACCGCGGCGACACCGTGGTGGTGATCGAGCACAACGTCGACGTGATCGCCTCGGCGGACTGGGTCATCGACCTCGGTCCCGGCGGTGGCGCGGACGGCGGCCTGATCGTCGCGCAGGGCACGCCGGAGGACATCGCCGCTGATGCGCGCAGTGCCCTGGCGCCCTTCCTGTCCGAGACGCTGGCCGTCGCATCACGCGTACGTGGGTGACCTGCACCCGCGTGCACTCCAGCAGTCCGAGGTAGTCGCCCGCCACGGGTGTTGTCATACGGCGCCAATTCGGCGCGGTCGAGCTGTGGCCTATTCGTAGCAAAGCGTTGCCGGCCCCGTCCACGGGTGCTGACTTTTCGGCTATGGCCGTACTTCCAGGTCGGTTGCGCGCCCGTCGGATTATTACTGGACTCTCGATCTTCGCCGATACTCGACAGTGCGTAGAGATTTCCATCGCGAACCGCGTTTCGGGGCAGGAGAGAGCGTGCATGCCGTCATTCTGGTCGGAGGTAAGGGATCGCGCCTGCTGCCGTTCACGAAGTATCGTCCGAAGCCGCTGATGCGGCTGGGCCGCTACTCGATCCTCGAGATCATCATCCGAAGACTACGCGCCTGCGGTTTCGAACGCGTGACATTATGTACCGCTCACCTCGGCGAGATGGTCCGCGCGGAGTTCGGGGACGGCCGGTCCCTGGGGCTGGCGATCGACTACTGCACCGACGATCCGCCGACCGGTACCGCGGCGCCGCTGCTGCTCGTGCCGGACTGGGACTCCCCGGCCGTCGTCATGAACGGCGATGTCCTGACGGCGCTGGACTTCGCACACTTCCAGCAGATGCACGAACAGAGCGGAAGCGTGCTCTCCGTCGCGTTCCAGCGCCGGGAGGTTCCCGTCGAACTGGGAGTTCTCCAGGTAGGTGACCGGCAGGTGCACGCGATGTGGGAGAAGCCGTCCCTGGCGATCGACGTGTGCTCGGGAATGTACGTGGCCGACCCTTCGGTCCGGGACTTCATACCGGAAGGCGCCCGCGTGGATATGCCCGATGTCATCGACGCGCTGCTGAAGAAGGGTGAGCGGGTCAACGCCTACGGGTTTCGGGAGGAATGGCACGACATCGGCACGCCGACCACCTACCGGCAGGCCGAACGAGAGTTCCTGGCGAACCAGGACCACTACCTGTTCCGGAGCGAGCGGATCGAACCGACGGCGTTCGACAGGACGAACACCGAGGTCCGGCCGTTGGCGTCGGGGACGACCGGCCGGCCCCAACTGAGCATCTCACTCGGCCAATGATCGAACCGGACACGAGCGATCTCGTCACGATCATAGGAAAGTCCTTGGGATACGTTCTGGCGCTCCCTCCCCTGGCCCCGGCCGACGATTTCTTCGGAGCGGGTGGTGACTCGGGTCGGGCGATGCAGGTGCTGTCCGAACTCGTCGTCCGCTACGGCCCGGAGGATTCTGCACTGGCGGAGCGACTGCACGAGGAACTCGTGCTGGCGATGTTCGACGACGGTACGCCACAGGCGCTGGCCGTCGTGTTCGGGAGGTATTGACATGGACCCTTCGATACTCGACCTGCTCCACCGGAACGCCCGGAATTCCCCTGACGCGGTGGCGATGAGCGCGGGCGCCCCGACCGGCTGGGAGTCGGTGACCTGGGCGGAGTTGTGCGCCGCCGCGTCGGCGGTGGCCGGGCGGGCTCGCGGGCTCCCGGTCGGCGGTGGTCCGGTCGTCCTCGTCGTGGACAACAGCATCGCCTGCGTCACCGTGTTGCTCGGGCTGGCCATCGCCTCGCGCGAGGTGCTGCTGGTGGAGTCCGCCAACTCGTACCTGACCGACGAACAGTCGGCGGTCTTCCGGGCCGCACCCTCGTGCGTGGTCGGACCGGACGGGCACGCGACAACCGCATCCGCCCGGCTCACCTACCTGGGTTTCGGTGACCTCACCGTCGGCCCGTCGGGGGCTCCGGCGCGTGGCGGGTACGGGTCGATGATCCATCAGCTCACGTCGGGATCCACCGGCGAGCAACGGATCGTCCGCCACAGCGTGGACAACATGGTGCGGGGCGGCCACCTCTATCGCGACGTCCACGGACTGACCGATGCCGACACCGTCTTCGTGACGGTTCCGCTCGCGCATTCGTTCGGCCTCATCGGTGGACTGGCTTCCGCGCTAGTCTCCGGTGCCCGGCTGCTGACCCTGACCCGCTTCAACCTCCGGGTGCTGCTGGCGGGCCTGCGCGACGGCGCGACCGTCATGCTGAGCACACCGCTCGGATACGAGCTCATCGCCTCGGCGAGCGCTCCCGAGCGCCAGCAGAGCAGCCTGCGCCTCGCGTTGTCATCGGGCGGGCCGCTCTCGGAGCGCGTGGCCGCCAAAGCCGCGCACCGGCTGGGCGTCCGCATCCACCAGATCTACGGCAGTACCGAGACCGGTCTGGTCGCGTGCACGTACGACCGCGCGGAGCCGTGGCCGGACGGCTCGGTGGGCCGGTTCGCGCCCGGCGTCGAATGGCGGATGACACCCGACGACGCGACGGCACACGACGACGCGGGCCGGCTGCTCGTGCGTACCGCCACCATGTTCGACGGCTACGCGGACTCCGCCGCGCCGGACGCGGGCGACGGGTTCTACGACACCGGCGATCTGGTGCGCGTCGACGAGCGGGGCCACCTGTTCGTCGTCGCCCGGAAGAACACCTTCGTCAACGTCGGCGGCCGGAAGATCAACCCGCGGCGCATCGAGCGGGTGATCGCCGAACATCGCGAGGTCGCCGAGATCGCCGTCTACGGCGCCGAGTCCGATGGCGACGAGCAGGAGATCCACGCGGCCGTCGTGCTCACCGGTTCGACCGGCGTGGCGGAGCTGCTCAGGTTCTGCCGATCCCGGCTGATGCCGTACGAGGTGCCGCATCGCGTGCACGTCGTATCCGAACTGCCGAGGACCGCACTCGGGAAGGTGTCGGTCCAGCGGCTCATCCGAGAAGGGGCATGACATGACCGAGCCAACGGACGAGTACGTCGCGGTGGTCGGCCTCGGCTACGTCGGGCTGCCGCTGGCGTTGTCGCTGGCGCGGTCCGGCAGGCGGGTGGTCGGCGTGGACGTCGATCCCGAGGTGCGCGCCGCCCTGGCTGCGGGCACACCGCGGTTCGTCGAAGCCGGCCTGACGGAGCTGCTGAACTCCGTCCCCGTGGACCGTTTCACCGTGACCGACCGGTTGCCCGACGTGGCGCCGCGCGCGGTCGTCATCTGCGTCGGCACCTCGATCGACCCGGCCACCGGACAGCCCGACCTGCGGCACCTCGTCGCGGCCACCGAGCACATCGCCGAGCACATGTCGGCGGAGACGCTGGTCGTCGTCCGCAGCACCGTGCCGGTCGGCACCTGCCGGCGCTCGCTGCTGCCGCTGCTGCAGGCCCACGTCGACGCTCCGATGCTCGCCATGTGCCCGGAGCGGATCATCCAGGGGCAGGCGCTCCGCGAGATCGAGGCCCTGCCCCAGATCATCGGCGCGCTCGACGACCGGTCGCTCGAACGAACCTGCCGGCTGCTGAAGCCCGTTGCGGCCGACCAGGTGATCGTCTCCTCGCTGGAGGTCGCGGAGATGGTGAAGCTGGTGTGCAACGCGCACACCGATCTCATCTACGGATTCGGCAACGAGGTCGCGCTGATGTCGTCGGCGCTGGGCATCGACGCGAACGAGGTCATCGCAGGCGCCAACCTGCGCTATCCGCGGCCCGACCTGTCCCGGCCGGGCTTCGTCGGCGGAAGCTGCCTGATCAAGGATCCGTACCTGCTCATCCACTCCGCCGCCGAGGCGGGATACCGGCCGCCGATGGTGGCGGCGGCGCGTGCGGTCAACGAGCGCGTGCCCGGACACGTCCTGGACGCGGTGCTGAAAGCCCTGGCGGCGAGGGGACGGGCAGCCGCCGACGCCAAGGTTCTCGTGTGCGGTATCGCCTACAAGGGGCATCCGGAGACCGACGACGTGCGCGGCTCGGCCGCGGTGGAGGTCGCGGCGGCACTGCGCGACCGGGTGGCCGTGCTCGCCGGTCACGACTTCGTGGTCGACCCGAGCCGGATCGCGAGCACGGGTTACGAGCCGATGAGCCTGGCCGACGGGTTGACCGACGCCGATGTCCTGATCCTGCTCGTCGACCACCCGCGCTATCGGGATCTGGACGCCGAGTCCCTGCGCGCGCGGATGCGACAGCCCGCGATCGTCTTCGACATGTGGGGTCTGCTCGACTCCGAGCTCTCGGGTGTGCCCGACGTCGACTACCTGAGGTTGGGCCGTGGCTGAGCGGGTTCTGATCACCGGCGGCGCCGGATTCGTCGGCCGGCACCTGGCCCGCCGCCTGCTGCGCGACGGCGCCGAGGTCGTCGTCCTCGACGACTTCTCGCGCGGCCGCGCCGATGCCGAGCCCGACGAGGGGCAGCGGGGGCCCGAGGTCGTCGAGCACGACCTGACCACGCCGATCCCGCACGGACTGCTCCGCGGCGACTTCGACACCGTGTACCACCTGGCTGCCGTCGTCGGCGTACGCCGGGCGAACGAGAACCCGAGCCATGTGTTGCGCACGAATGTGCTGGCCACCGTCAACCTGCTCGACTGGTGCCGGCTCACCTCGCCCGCGACGCTGTTCCTCAGCTCCACGAGCGAGGTCGCCGACGGCGCCATGCGGATGGGCCTGGCTCCGTTCCCGTCCCCGGAGGACCTGCCGTTCGTACTTGCCGAGCCGCGGGCGCCGCGGGGCTCCTACGCCCTCGGCAAGATCGTCTCGGAAACCCTGTTCCTGCAGTCCGACGCGCGGTTCCGGATCCGGATCGGCCGCTACCACAACATCTACGGCCCGCAGATGGGCTACTCGCACGTGATTCCCGAGTTCATCGAGCGCGCATTGTCCGGCGCCGACCCGTTCGCCATCCACGGCGACGCGCAGACCAGGGCGTTCTGCTACATCGACGATGCGGTCGAGGCCACGATCGGCCTCGTTCGCCTCGACACCGTCGATCCGGTCATCGCGAACATCGGAAACGACCGCGAGGAGATCAAGATTCGCGACCTCGCCGACCGCGTACTGGCCCTCGCGGGCGCCCGGCCCGAGATCGCCGTCCACGACCCGCCCGCGGGATCTCCCGATCGCCGGCTGCCGGAACTGTCGGAGCTGCGGCGGCGCATCGGGTACGAGCCGAAGGTGGATCTGGACACCGGGCTACGTGCGACCTTCGACTGGTACTCGCGCCACCGGCGCGCGGGTACGGATCGGGACGGTCGATGAGCGAGGTGGTGATCACCTTCGGCGGCTATCCGTCCGCACCTGCGGGCGCCGAGCGGATGGCGTGGCGAACCGGCGAGTCCCTCGCCCGGCGCGGCCATTCGGTCACCGCACTCACCGACTCCCGGCCACCGGACGATCTGGACGGCGAGGCGGTGCGGTCCCTCCGATCCGATCGGGACCTCGCGCGGGGCTGGCAGGCCGATGTCGTCCACGCCTACGACCTGGCCAAGCCGGAGTACGTGGCGATGGCGCTCGATCTCGTCCGGCGCGGGGGCGCCCCCTTGGCGCTGACCCCGGCGACCGCTCCGGAACTGTGGCCCGACCCGGCGCTGGGGCGCACCGCATGCCGCCAGGCCCGAGTCATCTACGTGCTGACCTCGGCAGAGGCGCGGGTGCTGTCGGGGTTCGGCGCGGCACCGGATCGGATCCGCCCGATTCCCCACGCTCCCGACCTTCACGGCCGCCCGGACCCGACCGGATTCCGCAGGCGGCTGGGACTGCGCGGGCCCACCGTCGTGTTCGCGGGACGGCGGATCCCGTCGAAGGGATACGCCGAGCTGCTCCGGGCCGCGCCGCTGATCTGGCGCACGCTGCCGGATACGCAACTCCTGTTCCTCGGACCGAACACCGACCCGGCAGCGGCGGAGACGTTTCGCGCCCATGCTGATCCGCGGATCATCGACCTCGGCGCCGTGGACGAGCAGACCAAACACGACGCGATCGCGGCCGCCGCCGTGTTGTGCCTGCCGAGCAGCGCCGACGTGTTCCCGCTGGTCTTCCTCGAGGCGTGGGCGTGCGGGAAACCCGTCGTGAGCGGCGACTTCGTGGGAGCGGACAGCGTCGTCGAGCACGGCGTCGACGGCCTGATCGTCACGCCTCGGCCTGCGGAGATCGCCGAGGCACTCGTCCGCCTGTTGTCCGACGACGAGATCCGGTCCGCGATGGGGCGGGCCGGGCAGGCCCGGGTCCGGCAGAACTTCACCTGGGACCGCGTGGCCGAGAGCGTGGAGGCCGGTTACTGACATGAAGACCTCGACGTCACAGCCGACGACGGCTCCTGAGTGGCGGGTCAACCTCGCCGACAACACCATCGGCGACGAAGAGATCCAGGCCGTCACCGAGGTCCTGCGGTCGGGGTGGTTGTCGCCGGGGCCGCAGACCCGCGCGTTCGAGAGCGAGTTCGCCGAGGCGCTCGGATGTCCGGCCGCGGTGGCGGTGAGCAGCGGGACCGCAGCCTTGCACCTGGCGCTCCTCGCTCTCGGTGTCGGGCCCGGCGACGAGGTGATCGTGCCGTCGCTCAGCTTCGTGGCCTCGGCCGCGATGGTGGCTCTGCAGGGCGGTACGCCGGTGTTCGCCGACATCCGATCGGAAACCGATCCGACGATCGACCCCGCCGATGTGCGCGGACTGATCACCGAGCGGACGAAGGCCGTCGTCGCCATGCACTACGGCGGGTACCCGGCCGATCTGGCTGCGCTCGCCGATCTCGCCGACGAGCACGGCATCGCGTTGATCGAGGATGCCGCCCACGCACCGGTCGTGCAGGCGGCGGGCGCCATGCTCGGCACGGTCGGGGATGTCGGCTGCTTCAGCTTCTTCGCGACCAAGAACCTCACCACCGGGGAGGGCGGCATGGTGGTGGCGCGCGATCCGGCGCTGCTGGACAGGGTCCGCTCCGCGCGGTCGCACTGTCTCTCCTCCTCCACGTGGGACCGGCTGCGCAGCGGCGATGCCGACTACGACGTCTCGGCCATCGGTCTCAACTACCGGCCCACCGAGGTCGCGTCGGCCATCGGCCGGGTCCAGCTCGGGAAGCTCGCTCGCGATCGCCGTCGTCGCGGGGCGCTCACCGCCGCCTATCGGGAGCGGCTCGCCGCCGTACCCGGCCTGGTTACTCCCTTCGCGCACTACGACGGTGACTCGGCCCGGCACCTCATGGCGGTGCTGCTTCCGGACGGGGCGGACCGGACCGGCGTGCGGTCGGAGCTGCGGCAACGTGGTGTTCAGACGTCGGTGCACTACCGGCCCACCCACCACTTCACGTTCTACCGCGAGCGCTTCGGCACGGGGCGACACCTGTTGCCGGTCACCGACGCGGTGGCCCCGCGGCTGCTGTCGCTGCCCTTGCATGCCCTGATGTCGGACGACGATGTGGCGCTGGTCGTGGACGGCCTGTCCGAGAGCATCAGCCGCTCATCGGAGAGGTCGCTGTCGTGAGCTTCACCGTCGGTGGCGGCCGGCTGTTCCGGGACGGTCGGCCCTTCCTCGCCCGCGGGGTCGACTACCACCCGTCCGCAGCGGGCTGCCGGATCTGGACCGAGTGGGATCCGAGCGCGGTAGCCGATGACTTCGCCCGCATGGCCGAGGCGGGGCTGAACACGGTGCGGTTCTTCGTGTTCTGGCGCGACTTCGAGCCGGAACCCGGATGTGTCGACAAGGAGATGCTCGGACGGCTGCGCCACGTGGTCGACACCGCCGCGGAGGCGGGTCTCGCCTGCGTGGTCTCGCTGTTCACCATCTGGATGAACGGGCAGTTGCTCGATCTCCCGTGGCGGCAGGGCAGAAGCCTGTGGCGCGACGGCGACATGCTGGACCTCGAGGAGGAGTTCGCCACGGCCGTGGCCCGCGAGGTGGGCGGGTGCGAGAACCTGCTGGCCTTCGACCTGGGTGACGAGATCGGCTGCGTGGACCCGGTCGAGGCGGCGGCGTCGACCCCGGCGGAGATCGCCGGCTGGCAGGCCCGGCTGGCCGCCGCGCTGCGGCTCGAGGCGCCGGACGTCCTCGTGCTGCAGGCGAACGACGCCTCGGGTGTGCTGGGACCGTCCCCCTTCGGCGCCGACAACAGCGCGGCGCTCGATCTGATCGGCATCCACGGGTTCCCGGTGTGGGCGCCGGGGTCGATCGAGTCGACACTGTCGTTCAAGGCGACCAACCTGACGTCGTTCCTGGTGCGCTTCGCCTCCGCATACGGCGTGCCCCTGGTGGACGAGCTCGGCAGCTACGGGGTCGACGACGCCACCGCGGCCGCGTACCTGCGGGCGTCCGCCGCCTCGGCCATCGGCAACGGCGCGTCCGGGATCTTCGTCTGGTGCTGGCAGGACATCGCCTCGGAGGCCGAGCCCTATACGGATCGCCCGATGGAACGGTTCGCCGGACTGCATCGGCTGGACGGTTCGGCCAAGCCGGTGATGCGGGAGTACCGCCGGATCGTGGGTGCCGCAACCGAGCTCGCGGTGCAGCGCCCAGGGCCGTCCGTCGCGGTGTACCTGCCGCAGCGGGTGCGCGCCGCGGGCGGGTCCTATCTGGACAACGGGGTCGCGACGGTGGCGACGTTCTTCTCGTACCTGCTTCTCAAACGCGCACACATCGACTTCGACATCGTCGCCGACGATCTGGCCGGATACGACCTCGTGCTCTGCCCGTCGGTCGCCCATGTCACGCTGCCCGACCTGCGGAAGCTGCGTGCCGTGTGCGATCGGGGCGGCACCGTCTACTTCTCGCTCGGCGACCATCTCCACGGCTTTCCCGGCGAGCCGCTGGTGGGCGCGGAGATCGTGGACCATTCGCCCCCAAGCGACGCGAAGTCGGCACTCCGCTGGGACTCGGAGGAGTGGGCGATCGACTGGGCGGCGACGCGGACGCGGACCACCACGCTGCGGCCCACCACCGCGGAGGTGATCGGTCGCTATCCGGACGGCTCGCCGTGCCTGCTTCAGCATCGGGTGGGCGACGGCCGGTTCCTGTTCACGAACGTGCCGTTCGAGGCCCAACTCGACCGGCCGGAACGGTTGACCGCCGCGGCCTGGGAGCGCTTCTACCGGCGTATCGCCGCCGTCGCAGGCATCGTCCCGGTCGCGGACTGTCCTGACCCGGACGTGGAGATCCTGCCTGCCGACGGTGCCGACGGCCGGCGCTTCGTGGTCGTCAACCACGGTGCGGTGCCGAGCGATACGGAGATCAGCCTGGGCGGAGCGGGCGTCCGCGTCGAACTGGCCGCCAAGGACTGGGCGATCGTGCACGTGCCTCCGGAACGGGCGGGCCGATGAAGGGCGTCGTCTTCCAGGGTCCGCGCCGGGTGACGGTCGAGGCGGAACTCCCGATGCCGCGCGTGCTGAGCCCTCGGGACGCCGTGGTCCGGGTCACGCGGACGGCGATCTGCGGATCGGACCTGCATCCCTACCGGGGAGAGATGCCCGACTTCGCGCCGGGGACCGTGCTCGGGCACGAGTTCGCGGGCGTTGTCGTGGAAGCCGGGCCGGATGTTCCGTTCGCCGTGGACGATCGGGTGTTCGCCTCATATCTGGTGGCGTGCGGGCGGTGCCCGCGATGCGCGCGCGGCTGGCACTACCACTGCGAGCACGCCAGCATCTTCGGCTACTCCACCGTGGTCGGTCCGCCGGTGGCCGGTGGTCAGGCGGAGTACGTCCGCGTCCCGTTCGCCGACGTCGTACTGGCGCGTTCGCCGGACGAACTGACCGATGACCAGGTGCTGTTCGCCGGCGATGTGCTCACCACCGCGTACGCCGCGGCAGTCGACGCGGACATCGGCGCAGGCGACGTGGTCGGTGTGGTCGGTGCCGGGCCGGTCGGGTTGCTCGGAGCCATGTGCGCATCGGCGCTCGGGGCCGCCGAGGTGATCGTGTCCGATCCGGATCCGGTCAGACGGGCCCAGGCCACGGCGCTGGGGATGCATGCGGTGGCCCCCGGCGAGTTGCGCGACAGCTTGGACACGGTGTCCGACGGATGGGGCGCCGGCGTGGTGATCGAGGCCGTCGGCACCGACGCCGCGCTGGCGAGCGCGCTGCGCAGCGCCGGGCCGCGGGCCACGGTTGTCGCGGTGGGTGCGCACAGTGCAGAGGCGATGCCCTTTCCGAGCGGGCTCGCCTTCACCAGGGAACTCACCGTCCGGTTCATCGTCGGTGACCCGATTCGGCACCGCGCCGAGGTCCTCCGGTTGGTGCGGTCCGGCCTCGTCGACCCGGCCCGGCTCATCTCGCACCGGTTGCCGCTCTCCGACGCGCAGCGAGGTTACGAACTGTTCGACCGCCGGGAGGCGTTCAAGGTCGTCCTGACGGCCGACGGTGCTGCGGACCGTCCAGGTATGGCCGTCCGATCGGGCCGATAGCGCGATCGTTCGATCATTACCGAATGCGCCGGCTTCGGCGATATTCCAGTCAGCGGAAACAAGGGAGAGGTGGCGCGCGATGACGCACCTGGAGGCCGTGGCAACCTATCTGCCGCCGGAGAGTGTGCCCATCGACAAGGCCCTCGCCGGACTCGACATCAGCGAATCACAGATCCGGCTCTTCCAGCGTTTCTACGGATTCTCCCGGATCCGGCGGGAGCCGAAGGCCCGGCTGGCCGACCAGATGCTGTCGACCGCGGCGGGGCTGACGGCGCTGCACGGACGGGAAAAGGATGTGCGCTATGTCGTGCAGGCGCTCACCCTGCCCGTCGCCGCGCCCTATCCGACCAATCCGGTGCACGACGTGCGTCGAGCGCTCGGACTCGAACACGCCGTCACCTTCTGCCTGACCCAGCATGCCTGCGCGACCGGTCTGCTCGCCGTCGACGTGTGCGGCAAACTGCTGGCTGCCGACGGCGACCCGGACGCGCTGGCGCTGATCTTCACCGGGGAGAAGGCCTACACCGCCTACTCGCAGCAGTTCATCATCGACACCGCGGTGATGGGCGAGGGGATGGCCGCGATCCTGGTGCGCCAGGGCGGCGACCGCGACGAGGTGATCTCGTACGTGACCCGCACCCACGGGCAGTTCAACCAGGCGCCGTGGTTGACCCACGAACAGGCCAGGGAGTTCGACCAGTTGTATCCCGAGGCCCTCGCCGAGGTGATGCTGGCCGCGGTGGAGCAAGCGGACCTCACCCTGGACGATATCGCGTTCGTACTTCCGCATCACGTCAACCACAATTCGTGGAAGAGGCTGTCGAAGCGGATCGGGTTTCCCATGGACCGGATCTTCCTGGAAAACCTCCCCGAAGTCGGCCACTGCTTCTGTGCCGATCCCTTCATCAACTATCTCACCGTGTCCGAAACCGGCCGACTGCGCCGAGGTGACCACTACATGATGGTGTCGGTCGGCCTCGGTGCGACATTCTCCGCGATGGTCTTCCGGCACTGACAAGAATTCTGGAGGAAGGACCATGCGGGTACTGCCCGACAACTTCAACGCCAGACTGAAGTCGGCCGTGGTGGGTTCGGCCGACGCGAGCCTGGTGTTCCTGGGGAACTTCGAGGTCGAGGGCCGCTGGGCGGCCGGGGAGCTCGGACTGCGCGGCGTCGCCTTCGAGGCCGGCCGAGCCGTGGTCAACCGGATGGACGAGTTCGCCCTGCTGCTCGCCACCGGGACCGACCACGTGGTCCTCAAGCAGGAACCCGACGAGAGCTACCTGAGCTACCTGGACGATCTTGGGCTGGAACTGCCGCGGATCATCACCCCCGGTGGCCAGGACCCGCACCGCGTGGTCACCGAGGATGCCCTGGCCGACCCCGCGACCATCGCCCGCCTGACCCAGCTGGCGACCGAGGGCTGCTGGCTGTCGCCGCACGGGGTCTCGACCCTGGAGGAGGAGCTCGCGCAGCGATCCGGCCTGCGGCTGGCCGCGCCCGGCGCGGCGATCTGCAAGGCGGTGAACAGCAAGATCTACAGCAGGCGCCTGGCCGATGAGCTCGGTCTGCGGCAGGCGCCGGGATGGGCCTGCGACACCCTGGCCGAGCTGGACGAGGCCGTCGCCGGTGCGCGCACCCTGCTCGCGTCGGATCGAACGGTCGTGGTCAAGGACGCGTTCGGGGTCTCGGGCAAGGGCATCGCCGTGATCGAGACCGGCGACCGCCTCGGCCGGCTGCACCGGATGATCGCCCGTAGAGCGGGCTCCTCCGGACAGCGACGGGTCGGCCTGGTGGTGGAGGAGTGGGTCCCCAAGGACGCCGACCTCAACTACCAGTTCACGGTGGGCCGTGACGGCTCGGTCCGCATGGACTTCGTCAAACAGGCGTTGACCGACGGGGGAGTGCACAAGGGGCACCGGTTTCCGGTCTCGCTCGCGCCGGCGCAGCTGGACGAACTGCACGAGGCCGCGCAGCGGATCGGGGAGCGGCTCGCCGCCGACGGCTACTTCGGCGTGGTCGGGGTGGACGCGATGGTCGACCCGGAGGGCGGCCTGTACCCGCTGGTCGAGATCAACGCGCGCAACAACATGTCCACCTACCAGGCACTGGTCCAGGCAACCTTCGCCGGGACCGGAAAGGTGGCGCTGGCCAGGCATTACGTGCTCCGACTGCGGACCGAACTGGCCTTCGACGAGCTGCGGCGGCTGCTGGACGGCGTGCTGCTCGACCGCGACACCGGCCAGGGCCTGCTGGTCAACAACTTCGCCACGGTCAACGCGGCCGGTGCGGTGCGGGGTGCCGCGACCGATCGGTCGTTCGACGGGCGGCTGTACGGAATGGTGGTCGCCCGCTCGGCCGACGAGCTGACGGCCCTGGACGACGAGATCACGGCCCGTCTCGCGGCCGTGTAGGGAGGTGGTGAGGATGACCGAACTCGAGATACAGGGCATACCCGTCTCGGAGCTGGCGCGGGACTACGGCACACCCCTGTTCGTCTACGACGGCGACGTTCTCGTCGACCAGTACGACGGGTTGCGGCGGCAGCTGCATCCGAAGCTGGAGATCTTCTTCTCGCTCAAGGCCAACCCGAACGTATCCGTGTGCGCGCTGTTGCGTTCCCGGGGTGCACGGGCGGAGGTGTCGTCCGCGGCGGAGCTCGTCACCGCGATCCGCGCCGGAGTCTCACCGGGGGACATCGTCTTCGTGGGCCCGGGCAAGAGCGCCGACGAGCTGGCCGCCTGCCTGGACCACGACATCTTCGCCGTCGTCTGCGAGTCGCTGGGCGAACTGGAGCTGATCGACCAGCTGGCGCGCCTGCGTGGCACGGTCGCGCGCGTGGCGCTGCGGGTCAACCCCGCGTTCGCCGTCAAGGGGTCCGGTCTGACCATGGGCGGCAAGCCGAGGCAGTTCGGTATCGACGAGGCGCAGCTCGAGGAGCTCGGGAACGCGAGGCAGCGGTTTCCCGGCGTCCGGTTGATGGGCGTGCACGTGTACATGGGCACGCGCATCCTCGCCGAGGACGTCGTCATCGAGAACACCCGGCGCATCCTGGAGCTGGCTCGACGGGTGTCGGCCCGGCTGGAGTTCGAGCTGGAGCTGGTCGACATCGGCGGTGGGCTCGGAGTGGCGTACTTCGACGGCGAGCGTGACATCGATCCGTCGGTGCTGGCGGCGGGGCTCGAGCCGCTCATCGCGGAGTTCGCTGCCGCCAGTCCGCGAACCAGGCTCGTGATGGAGCTCGGCCGGTACCTCACCGCGCTCGCGGGAACGTACGTGGTGCGGGTCCGGTACGTGAAGACGTCACTGGGACACCAGTTCGCGATCACCGACGGCGGCACCCATCACCACATGGCCGCGGTCGGTATCGGTTCGTTCGTGAAGCGGAACTTCCCGATGCGACTGCTGGATCGAGCGGAGCCGCCGACCGAGCGCTGGACCGTGACCGGGCCGCTGTGCACTCCCAACGACACCCTGGCCAAGGATGTCGCCCTGCCCCCGGTGCGGGCCGGTGACCTGCTGGGTGTGCTGCGATCCGGGGCCTACGGGCCGACCGCCTCACCGGTGCTGTTCCTCGGCCACGGCGCTCCGGCGGAAGTTCTGGTCCATTGCGGTCGGCCGTACCTGATCCGTGACCGCGACCGCACCGAGGATCTGCTGCGTCCGCAGCATCTGCACGACTTCTCGGCGATCGAGGGTGCCGAGCCGTCCGACCGATTCCGACAGTTGAAGGAACTGAAACGATGAACCAGGCCGTGAACCAGGCCACGATCAGCGACAAGGTCGTCGCCACCATTGCCGGCATGGTCGAGGTCCCGGCCGATCGGCTGGAGTGGGACACGCGACTGTTCGACGATCTCGGGCTCGATTCGACGAGCGCGCTGGAACTGCTGATGCGGATCGAGGACGAGACCGGAGTCGAGTTCGACGACGACACCCTCGAGCAGCAGCACTTCGAGACCGTGGGCTCGCTCGTCGGGTACACCCTCGAGCAACTGAAGGGATAGGCGACATGCACCCTGCAACGTCCGCCGCGCCCCAGGTGTCCGGCACGCATACCTTGCGGTTGGCGCGCATCGAGCGCAGGTTGTTCGGGCGCGGTGAGCCCTACAGCGCCGAGTTCGTGAGCTACTTCGCGGACCTGGCCGGGCAGTTCGAGAAGCCCTTTTGTGAAGAGTACTTCACGGGCGCGGCGCCGAACTCGTTCACCGACATGGTCACCGAGATCCTGCCCGCGGCAGCGCAGCCGGGCGAAACCTTCGACCTCGCGCTCATCGCGCATTCCACGCCGGACTCCCGGCCGACCCGGCCGGCCTGCTACCTGTCGGACGTCCTCGCCGGCAACCCCTTGTCCTTCGCGTTGTCCGAACAGGGCGTCACGGCACCGTTCACCGCGCTCCGGATCACCGGCGAATACGCTCGCGATGCGGCTTTTCGCCGGGCGATGGTGATATCCTTGGATCAGAGCTTCCTGTGGAACGGCGCCGAGGCCCGGATGCCGGAAGGAACGCGGATGCCCGGCCGCGACTCGGCGGTCGCGCTGGTACTGGCCCCCGACGGCGCGCTCGGTGCGGTGTCGGTCCGGAACTTCGCCGATGTGGCGGCAGGCGAGGTGCGCAGGCTGGCCGCGGAGCAGTTGCGGGACCTCGCCGCACCCGGGACGCCGCTGACCACGATCGCCGGAGTCGGTGTCGATCCCGAACTCGCCGAGGATTTCCCGATCCGGTGGGCCCCCGGAGATCTGCCCTGCACCGGGGTGTGGTCGGAACTCGCCGACGGCCTCGAGCGGTGGACGGCAACGGGACAGCGGGTGGTACTGGTCGATTATGATCCGGTATTACGGTATCTGTCATTCTGTACGGTTGACGTGCCGCGGGGCGAGTCGGACCCGTTGGCAGGGGTGTGACAACCGATGCGGCAGCATCATGCCGTCAGCAGGTCCCGACCGTCCGCGAAATAAGCACGGTCAAGCACCGCGATCGCCTGTTAAATTAATTTTCAGCGACCACAGCGCCGTTCGTCGCCAGGGGCCGAGAATTGTTGACAGGGGACTGCGATGACTGAGGTTTCTATCGAGTACGCCCGCGCCGGAGTGGCCGGCCAGTTGGTGTACGCGCTACTCGCGGAGAACGAGGTTCTGCGCCGGGAGATGGCGGTGGTACTGCGCCGCCTGCCGGCCGTCGACGCCATTCATCAGTGCCCGGACTGGGTCGAGGTGGAGCGGTTGCTGCGCTCCACCAAGATCGATGTCCTGATTCTGACCTCCGCCGAAGGGCATCGGCTGCGGGCGTTGGGGCGTCATGACTTCCGGCCCAAGGTGCTCATGCTCATCGACGAGGAGCAGGCCGCCGATCCCGGCCCGCTGGCGGATCTCCCGGTGGACGGTTTCCTGCTGCGCCAGGAGTTGTCGGCGCGGTCGCTGCACGATGCGTTGCGGCGGATGAGGAGCGGGGAGATCCCGATGCCGACAGTGCTCACGAGGCAGTTGCTCGGACGGGTCGGTGCCCAGTCCGGGAATCTGCGCCCGGTGTCCCTGACCGCCCGGGAGAACGAGACCCTGGCACTGCTCGCCGAGGGACTGAGTAACAAGCAGATCGCGCGCCGGCTCAGGATCTCCGAGCACGGCGTGAAACGTCTGGTGGGCAGTCTGCTGCTGAAGCTGGGTTCACCGAACCGGACAACAGCCGTCGTCACGGCCATGAAGTTCGGAATCATCGACGGCATGTGACCGGAGGAAATGGTCGTGGCACTGCATCCGCAGACGGACGCGGTATTGCAACTGATGACGGCGTCCTATCCCGATATCGGCGCCGGCGTCACCGATGCCGCTGCAGCCCGGCGGATGCTGAACCAGGTCAAGCAGCCACCGGCGCCGCACCTGCCACGGGTGGAGGACCGGGTGATACCCGGTCCGCCCGATATCGCGGTGCGGATCTACTGGCCGGGGACGCAGACCGGGCCGCATCCGGTGATCGTCTACTTCCACGGCGGCGGTTTCGTCCTGTGTGGTCTGGACACCCACGACGGCCTCTGCCGGATTCTGGCGGCCGGTGTCCCGGCGATCGTGATCTCCGTCGACTACCGGCTCTCGCCCGAACACAAGTACCCCGCCGCCGTCGTGGATGCCTACCGCGCGGTGTCCTGGGCTCACAAGCATGCGGTCTCGCTCGGTGGTGATCCGAGCCGGATCATCGCGGCAGGCGACAGCGCGGGCGGGAATCTGGCGGCGGTGACCTGCCTGCGGATCCGCGACAGCGGTGGTCCGCCGGTCGCGTTCCAACTGCTGCTCTACCCGTGGGTGGACTTCCTGGCCGATCTGCCGTCGCGCCGGGACAACGCGGAGGGCTACTACCTGACCGCAGCCCACCTGCGCTGGTTCGAGCAGCAGTATCTGAACGACCCGGTCGAGGCGGCACATCCGCACGTGTCGCCACTGCGCGCGGAGAATCTCGCCGACCTGCCGCCCGCGATGGTGCTCACCGCGGAGTACGACCCGCTCCGGGACGAGGGCGAAGCCTACGGTTCCCGGCTGGCTGAAGCCGGTGTTCCGGTGCAGGTCTACCGGGCCGACGGCCTGTTCCACGCCTTTCTCGCCATGGTGGACTTCCTGCCGGGCGCCCGGGGAGCGGCCGAAGCCGTGTGTGCGGCAGTGCGTTCGGCCGTCGGGCCACGCTAGTTGGTCTGGCGTAGCTGGAGCACCGTCGTGCGGTGCTCCACCGCCGACTCCGGCGCCGGCATCAGCAGTCCCCACCGGCTGGCCAGCGCGATCGCCTCGTGCCGGTTGCGCACACCCATGCGGGCGTACAGGTCGGAGAGCCGGCGGAAGATCTCACGCTGCGAGTACCCCTCGTTGCGGGCGAGGCGGACGACCGATGTGCCCCGGGCGATGGCGCGCAGCCAGCGGATCTCGTCCTCACGGAGGGTCCCGCGCTCGGGGCGTTCGACGGATGACTCGGCCAGCGCCCGGAGGACTGGGGTCGGGAGCAGGGTCTGTCCGGCGATGGCCGCACGCACCACCGCGACGATGTCGTCGGGCTTGGAGTCCCACAGCACTCCGGCATGGGCACCGGCTCGCAGCGCGCCGCAGAAGTCCGCGATCTCCGGCGAGACCAGCACAGCCACCACGATCAGTTCCGGGAAGTCCGCGAGCAGTCCGCGGATGGCGTGCATATCGGCGGTATGGACCGTCACCACCGCAGCGTCGAGCCGGTCGTAGGACGTCCGGAAGTCAGGAGGCTCCGGTTCGGCGACCTCGAAGCCGCCCCGTTCGAGGACGGCTGCCAGCCCGGCGCGAAAGGTCGGGATGCGATCGACGACGGCTACCTTCCCGGTCACGACTTGTCTCCTTCCGAGGATGGGGGGCGTCCAGAGAGGTGGCTGCGGCGTCAGCTGTCATCAACCGCCGCGTACAAGATCTGACCCGTGAGGGACCCGCGTCAGACGCGGCTCTGGATACCCGCACACAGCGTCTCGAGCAGCTCCGGTGGCGCGTCGAGGAACCGCTCGTGGCGGCCGTCGAACAGCTCGAAGGCGGTGTCGCCGCACTTCGACCAGCCGGCCATCCGGTCGGGTCGGACCTCGTCGTCGTCGGTCCAGCCGATGGCCGTGATCGGGCAGGTCACGCGCCGGGGTTCGGGCACGACGTAGCGCCGGTTCAACTCGACGTCGGCGCGCAACATCGCGAGGTAGACGGCCACCAGTTCGCGATGCGGCTCCTTGCCCTGGCCGCGGATCGTGGACTCCAGCTCCGCGGCGAGGTCGGCGTCGTCCATGTCCAGCATCCGTCCGGCCGGACCGTCCTGCGGGGCCACTTGCGACGACACGTACAGATGTGTCGGGGACGGCCCGCCCGCGGCCTCGAGCTGCACGGTCACGTCGTACGCGATCAGCCCCGACCAGCAGTGACCGAAGAAGGCGAACGGGACGTCCAGGTAGGGCCCGAGTCCGTCGATCATGGCGTGGGCCAGTTCACCGAAGGTGCCCGGCATCGGTTCGGTGAAGCGGGTCAGTCGTCCCGGCAGCTCGACCGGCAGGAACTCGACGCCGCGCAACCGGTCGGGCCATGTGCCGAACACCGCGGCGCCGTAGCCGGCGTGGGGGAGACAGAAGACCCGCCCGGCTGCTGCCGGAGATGGTTTCCGGGGAAGCCAGGCGCTCGCGTCGATGACGGTCATGGCAGTGCCTCCGACTCGGCGATGGTGGTCCGGGGCGCCATGTCGGCACGGGCCCGCCATTCGGGGTAGACGACACGGAGCAGGACCCCGGTCATGGCGGTCGTCACCAGAGCCATCACGACCATCAGCGAGTAGAGCCCGGTGTCGATCACGTGCAACTGGAGGCCGACGGTCAGAGCGATGAGCTCGGTGAGTCCCCGGGTATTGAGGAGAATCGCGAGTACGGCCGAGTGGCGCGTCTGCAACCCGCTGAGCCGCGCGCCCGCGAACGCGCCGACCCCCTTGCCGCCGATCGCGACGAGCAGGATCAGCCCCAGGTCGAGGAGCGCGGTCCCGTCGACCTTCGACAGGTCGACGCTGGTTCCCGCGACCATGAAGAAGATCGGGAGCAGGAGCACCGAGCAGATCCGGCCGACCCGCCGCTCCGTCCACGCACGCAGCCGCACGCCATGGTCGCGGGGCATGGCCACGCCGAACAGGAAGGCGCCGAAGATCAGGTGCAGGCCCATCCACTGGGTCGCCTCCGCGGACAGCCACAGTCCGGCGGCCACGACGACCAGGACCCCGGCCCCACCGATCCGGGCGGAGACCGGACGCTGCGTCCACCCGGCCGTCTCCGCCCGGGCGGCCAGCCGGGCCAGGAGCGGCCGAACCACGAGCAGCAGAACCGCGGCATACGGCACGACCAGCAGCACCTGCCACAGACCGGCGGCCGCACCTGCCAGAGCGGTGACCACGGCGAGCAGCGACCAGGCCAGGATGTCGTCGATGGACGCGCAGGCCAGGGCCAGTGCGCCGATCGGAGTCGCGAGCAGGCCCCGGTCGGTCAGGATCCGGGCCAGTACCGGGAAGGCGGTGATCGCCATCGCGGTTCCCAGGAACAGGACGAATGCCGGTTGCTCGGCGCTGGGATGGTGGCCGAGCAGGTACAACGCCAGCGCCGTGCCCAGCGCGAACGGCAGGAGGATGGCGCAGAGCGCCACACCGGACGCGATGCGGCCTTGGCCGCGCAGCAGGTTCCGATCCAGTTCCACGCCGACGAGGAACATGAAGATGGCGACGCCGACGTCGGCGAGCATGGCCAGCCACGGCTGGACCTCGGCCGGGAACAGCGTGCGGGTGAGCGCACCGCCGAACAGGGTGGGCCCCAGCAGGATCCCGCCGAGAATCTCGCCGATCACGGCCGGCTGGCCCAGCCGTCGAGCCAGCAGTCCGAGTATCCGGGCCGCGCCCGCGACCACCACCAGATCCAGGAGGAGGACCGCGGCCGTGTGTGCGGTCACCTGGTCATCCTCGCCGGCTGTGGCGCTCGATCGTCGTGGATCCCGTCGCGAAGTACCGCCGTGCCGAGCACCTGGACCCGCTCGCCTGCGTCGCGCAACTCGAGCCGGCCACCGCGCTCGGACAACTGCACCGCGGTGAGCCGGTCCTTGCCCAGCCGCCGTCCCCAGTAGGGGATGAGCTTGCAGTGCGCAGTGACACATACCTGGTCCTCGTTCACGCCGAGGGCCGGGAAGAAGGTCCGGGAGACGAAGTCCACCCCGTCGTCGCCGCGCGCGGTCACGATGTGGCCGCGGAAGGGCTGTGCGGCCAGTGCCTCGAAGTCCGGGCGCAGGGACGCCACCGCCGTGGGCGACTCGACCTCGATCAGGACGTCGTCACCCGACACCGCGCAGGACACGGCATCCGTGCCGAGTGCGTCGAGCAGGCCGGGCGGCGGGGCGCAGTCGGTCAGCGCCGAGGTGGGCAGGTCGATGGCGATCAGGTCCTCGAGCCGCTCCGCGTGCAGCACGCCGTTGGCGGAGACGAACGTCAACCGGGTCGAGTCGCTGTCGACGAACAGGACCCGTGCACTGGCGATCGTCGCGTGCCCGCACAGGTTGATCTCCTTGTACGGGGTGAACCAGCGCACCCGGTACTCCCCGGCCCGGGCCGGCACCACGAAGGCCGTCGTCGGCAGCCCGATCCGATGTGCGGTCTGCTGCATCTCGGTGCCGGCGGGGAACTCCGAGGTCTGGACGACCGCGGCCGGGTTGCCCGCGCACTGCGTGTCGGCGAAGGTGTCAACGATGTGATGGCGCATTGCCGCGGTCCTCCTCCCGGGTGGCCAGGCTCCGGAACATCAGGTCGATGGCCGCGCCCATGCCCCAGACCTCCCGGTACGGGGGCCCTTCCGGCCCCGTGTCGATGTCCCGCTGGCGCGCGTAGGCGACCGTGGTCCACTCCGGTGTGGAGGGATACCGGTGGTGGTAGTCGTGGTTCGGCAGGTCCCCGACCACGACCAGCAGCCGCGAGGGCACGTGGTAGCAGAGGGTGGTCGCGGCCCACCGCAGACCCGCCAGCGGCCCGTCGCCGCGGGCGGGCACGGCCGACCCGCAGAACCGGGCGGAGGTGTTGGCCGCGGTGTAGAACCGATGGCCCAGGTCGGGATCGCGCGGCGCCAGCCACTCGTGTTCGCCCATCCGATCCAGCAGCGCGCTGAGCTGGGCGAACAGGATCACCGGCACGACGAACGCCAGCAGCAGTACCAGCCCGCCGTTCGGCAGCCAGAACGGCAGCGACAGCCACCACCCGATCCACGCGGCGAACATGAGGAGCCGGACCGGTCCACCCTTGAGGTTGCTGACGAACCGGCCGGCGAAGCCGTTCCAGTAGAAGACCGGCGACAGGAACACCACCCACGCCCGCCGCCACAGAGTGGTCCTGCTCAGTCCCGGCCGGAAGCCGAGGGCTTCCAGGGACTGGAATGGTGGGTCGGCCTCGGTGGCGAAGATCTCGCGCCGGTGATGGTTGTCGAAATGCTCTTCCTTGAAGTCCCGGAAGGTGTGGAACACCGAGAGCACCGTGACGACCTCACCCCAGAACGCGTCCCAGCGCTTGCTGCCCGAGAACCGCCGGTGCAGCGCCTGGTGCGCGATGACCAGAACCATGAGCCGCTCTCCGTGCACCGTGAGCAGCCAGCCCACCAGCAGCACGACGTACCACCACGGGAACATCAGTGCCACGGCGAGCGTGGATACGGTCAGCCCGGTGAGGAATACGGTGAGTGTCATGGCCAGGTAGGTGGCCCAGGTATGCCGGATCAGTGGTTTCTGCCCCGGCAGTGCCCGGCCGGTCTGCCACGTCCAGAAGTGCTGTGTCCAACCGGGAAAACGCAGGTAGCTGGCCCGTACATCGTCCATGACACACCTCGATCAGATCGGATCAGACGCCGACGCCGGTCTCTGTGGCGAGCCGGTCGAAGAACGCCGTCCAGAGCCCCCACATCTCGTCGGCCGTGCGCAGAACGGTGTCCTCCTGCTCGGCACTCATGCCGGTCAGCAGCGCGTGGTTGGCCTGATCGACGTGATCGGGTTCCTGCTGCACGTGGATCGTGACCCACGCGTTGTCGGTGACGCCGGTGGTGCGCTCGACGGCCTTGCCGATGCTGGACACCATGAGCAGGTCGGTGTTCTCGGTGGCGAAGATGAACCCGAGCGCACTCTCCGGCGCCTCCGAGGCCCGGCGATATCCCTCCACCAATGCGGCGGTCTCCGGGTACGGCGCGGTCCCGGTGACCCGGTCGGCGTCGAATCCGCACTTGCGCATCGAGTCGACGTAGATCACCTCGTGCGCCCTGGCCGCCTTGCCACCGCCCGCCTCCTGGTTCAGGATCTTGGTGATCGCGCTCTTGGCGGCGATGTCCGGAAGCACGGATACGCAACGGGCGAGGAACGTCGGGAAGTAGTGCAGCGGGTGCCACCATTGCTCGATGAGAACGGCGGCCTGCTCCTGGCTGAGTTCGGCGCTGTCGACGCCCGCGAAGAACGGGTGTTCGCGGAAGCGCTGGTACACCGGGCTGGCGTCGAGCCGGTCACCCACCGTCAGTGTCGTGGTCATTCTGTTCCTACTCCTTGATGTCGGATCGATCGAGGGTGAAGTAGCTCAGCAGTTCGAGGGCGTGTGACAACACGGCCGGGTCCTTGCTGGCGCGGGCGAGCTCGGTGATGGTGTTCCAGGCGAAGTCCTCGCCGCCGTCCCAGCGAAAGTGCGTCTTGATGACGATGCTGAAGATCTCTCCGAAGTTGTCCATCGTCAGCAGGTCCGCCAATCGCAGCAGTTCTGCGCGATGGGAGTCGGGCAGCGGTGGCCGCGCCACCCGGGACCGGGCCGGGATCCGGTCGTCGGTCTCGGCCTGCGCCACGTTCACCAGCGGCCCGGCACCCGCCCGATCGGCGAAGTCGAGCATGAGATGGATGCGCGGAGTACGGGTCAGCGACACCACCGAATGGATCTGCGCCGCATCGAAGAACCAGACCTCGCCCGTCCGCATCCGGTACACGACGTTGTCCGCGCTGAAGAAACAGCTGTCGTGCGTGACGAGCGGAATGTGCATCCGGTGGGCCGGCTTCGCGTCCTCGGGCACGTCGTCCAGCTCGAGGTAGTCGCGATGCGGCATGATCACGCTGTCGGTGACCTCGACCAGCCGGACGAACTGCAGCCGGTCCAGATCGGCCAGGTCCGAGATGAGCTCCTGGAGATAGGGGAGCTGAGTTCCGTACTCGGTGAAGGTCGGCCGCTGGTCGTAGGTGTATTCGGTGACCAGGCCGCTCCCGATGTCCCCGCCGGCCGCCCACAGGATGGCGTTCTTCCACGGGCCGCCGATGAGGTAGTTGCTGTAGGCCTCGGAGTAACGGAACGACTCCGCCTGCGCGAGGTCCTTCGCCAGTCGCTCCTCGTCGAGCGGAATGTTCGCAACATACTGGGTTTTCATTGGACTACGATTCCCTTTTCCACGGGAGTGAACGGCTCGCCCCAGGCGTTCTCGTGCGCCATCCGGTTGAGCCCGTACCTGTCCTCGCCCGCCACCAGGACACTGCCGTGGCGGTCGAGTTCGAAGTGGTGGCCGAACTCGTCGAACTCGGTCATCCCGCCGTAGACCCGGACATGGGTGGGCACCACGCGGATGGCGAAGCCCATCCGCTGGCGGCGGCTGACGTTGGGGGTGGAGCCGTGGATGCAGCGCGCGGTGAAGATAAAGAACTGACCGGGCCGCATCTCCAGGTAGCGAACGTCCTCCTGCTCCGGATCCCAGTTCTTGTCGATCTTGATGTCGTCGTAGTTGTAGCCGAAGAACGAGTTGTTCTTGGCGGCGTTGTTCCACTTCATGGGCGCGTGCTCGTCGTAGCGCCACTTCCGGTGACTACCGGGGATCACCTTCATGCAGGCGTTCTCCTTCGCCGCCTCGGTGAACGCCACCCAGCAGGTCAGCTCCGTCGGAACGCCGGGCGAATGCTCGGTCGCCTCGAGCATGCCCTGACTGGTCTCGCCGATCGCATAGGTTTCCACCTGATGCCAGCCGGTACCGGCGTCGCCCGGGTTCTTCGGGAAGAACTCGGTGCGCCAGCAGAGGATGTCCGGCCCGATGAGCTCCTGCATCCGCCGGACGATCTCCGGTTCGGTGATGAGCTTGCTCAGCCCGGGGATGTCCAGGTGCCGGTCGTAGTTCACCGGGTTGTCGAAGACCTTGCGTGCGCTGGCCTCCGGGTTGAGCAGCGCCTTGCGCTGTTCCTTCCACCACGCGGTCATCTCGTCGGGCTCGAACAGGGTGAACGGCCCGATGTACCCCTGTTCGGCGAATGTCTTTGCGTTGTCCTCAAGATCCATACCGTGTGCTCCCTTCCGCGCCGACCCGTTCCAGCGCAGCGTCGAGCCGCGCCGCCGCCTCGGCGACGTTTTCTCCCCTGATGAAAGTCGAGTGCTCGCCGGTGATCGGAATGACCGTCAGCGGGCCGGTGCACAGCCCGCGCATGACGGATGTCAACGTCGCGCGGAGTTCCGGCTCGGTGCCTGCGGCATCGAAGAGGTGGACCGGCCCGGAATACGGTTGGGGCTCGTACCGCATCGCCGCGTTCATGCAGGTCCGTGCGGTGTCCAGGACCTTGCGCAGATATGCGCTCGACGCTTTCGCCGTGATGGGCGCGCCCATCAACTGGAGCCAGGTCGGTCCGGACGTCAGTTCGACCAGGTCCTCGTCGGTCGTGGCCGGGTCGTCCAGCCGGGCCGCCACGGTGTCCAGCATGTGCAGGAACGGGGTCTCCGCCATCGGGAGGCCGGTGATCGGATCGACGACCGGGTTGGCATCGAACAGACCGAGGAACTGCACATCGGCCCCCGCGGCGCGCAGTTGCTGCGCCATCTCGTAGGCCAGGACACCACCGAACGACCAGCCGGCCAGCCAGTACGGTCCGTCCGGTTCGACGGTGCGCACCTGCTCGACGTGGGTCCGCGCGAGGTCGGTCAGCGTGCTGCCGAACTTCGGCGGGTCGCCCGTCCAGCCGACCCCGAGCAGCCGGGCGGGCGCGCTGGAGGCGTGGGCCAGCTCCCGATAGCCCAGCAACTCGCCGCCGAGCGGGTGCACGAAGTAGACGCCGCGGCCGGACGGGCCCGGGCGGAGCGTGATGACCTGCGACGACCGGTGCCGTGTCGGCGGTGCGGAGGCGGAGCCGAGCTCTTCGGCCAGCTCGTCGACCGTGGTGTAGTCCAGCAGCAGCGACAGCTCGACCGGACGGCCCAGGAGCTGCCCGAGCTCGGCCACCACCCAGGTGGCCAGCAGCGAGTCGCCGCCGACGTCGAAGAAGTCCTCGTCGCCGGCGAACTCGTCGTGGCCGAGTACCCGGGCCCAGATGTCGGTGATGGTGTCGGTGAGCGAGGCCGCGTCCGCGACCGGCGTGTCCCCCTGTCCGGCAGGCAGTTCCAGCTCGGCCAGGGCGCGCCGATCGACCTTGCCCGTCGTGGTCCGCGGCAGCGCCGCCACGGGGACGTACCGGGCCGGGATCATGTAGGCGGGGAGCAGGCCGCGCAGGTGTTCGGTGATGTCCCGGTGCGCCACCGGGCCATGGGTCTGCACGTATCCGATCAGCACCGAGACGCCGTCGGCGACCTCGCGGAGATCGATCGCGGCCGCGTCGATCCCGGGGTGGCGCAGCAGGGCTTGCTCCACCTCGCCCGGTTCCACGCGGAAACCGCGAACCTTGAGCTGTCCGTCGGCGCGACCGACGAACTCGTAGTGGCCGTCGGCGGCCACCCGGACCAGGTCGCCGGTGCGGTACAGCCGCTCACCGGCGTCGAACGGGCTGGCGATGAACCGTTCCGAGGTGTGGGCCGGGTCGCCCAGGTACCCCTGGGCCAGGCCGGTCCCGCCCACGTACAGCTCCCCGACGCTCCCGTCGGACAGGGCGCGCAACTGCTCGTCCAGCACCCGGCAGACCACTCCGTCCACCGGCGCGCCGATGCTCGGCATCTCCGGCCATCCGGTCGGGTCGGGGGGCAGGGTCAGGCTGGTGACCAGGTGCGCCTCGGTCGGGCCGTAGTGATTGTCCAGCCGGCAGTCGGGCAGGGCGGCGAACAGGTCGCGGATGGCCGGCGTGACGATCAGCCGCTCGCCTGCCGTCACGACGTGTCGCAGCGAGTCCGGGGCCACGCCCCGGCGACCGGCCTCGACGGCCAGTAGCTGCAGGGCGACATACGGCAGGAACAGCCGTTGCACCCGGTGGCGCACGATCGCATCCAGCAGCGCGGCGGGGTCGCGGCGCACGTGCTCCGACGCCACCACGAGGCAGCCGCCCCCGGCCAGGGTCGAGAGCACCTCCTGGAACGTCACGTCGAAGGAGGTCGCGGTGAACTGCAGTGTCCGCAGCCCGGTTTCACCGTCGGCGAGCTGCCAGGAGATCAGCCGGGACAGGCCGCGATGGGTCATCCCGACGCTCTTGGGTACGCCGGTGGATCCCGAGGTGTGCATCACGTACGCGAGCGCGTCCTGGTCCACCGGTGTCGCGGGGAAGGCTTCCGGCGGCCCGGCGGGATCGACGACGGTGACTCCGGCCGGCAGCCGTTCCGCGCCTGCGCGGTCGGCGATCGCCACCCGGCAGCCGAGGCGCTGCACCATCGTCGCCGTGCGCGCGTCGGGGGCGGTGATGTCCAGCGGGCAGTAGGCGCCACCGGCGGTGAGCACCGCCAGCATGGCGACCACCGTGTCGGCCGAGCGCTCGAGAAGCACCGCCACGGGGTCCTGCGGCCCGGTACCGGCGGCGCGTAGCCGTCCCGCCAACGCGTCGACCCGGTCGATCAGCGCGGCGTAGGTCAGCGACTCGCGCTCGTCGACCAACGCCTCGAGGTGCCCGGCGGCTCGGGCCCGCGCACGGATCAGATCGACGGGGAACGAGGTTTCCGGGCTGTCGGTCACCGATCGTGTCACGGTTTCCATGCATCGCCTTCCGATCGGACCCGCTACGGCACATCTGCCAATTGCTCGCCCGACGTTAAATTCCCGGGATTCTGAAACGGCAGTCACGTGATCAGGTGACGTCGCCCTGCGTCGCAGGTCGCCCAGGTGCTGTCCACTGAATGCGGGACAGGAAATTTCGAAGCCGGCAGAGGAATCTGGCAGCGTCGCTTTGTCCGTCGAGGACCAGGAAGCCCGGCCCCTTGGAGCGTTCATGACATCCGACTCCACCACGGCGACAGCATCGCCATCCGTATCGCCATCCGTGCCGACCGGCCCGCGTCTCGAGGGGAATGGCGATGGGAGCGCGACGGCTCCTCCGGAATGTGCCGGTCCGGTCTCGATCCCGGCGGACCTGCCGGGCCGGTTGCACCGCCTGGCCGTCGCCGCACGGACGGAGGACTTCGTAGCGCTGTCGATCGGCGCAACGGTGCTGGCGCAGCGGCTGTCCCGGCTCGGTGCCACCCGCCGGGTCCGGGTGGTCCGGGGACACCGGGAGGCCACCACTCCGGTGCCTGCCGACCTGGACGGCAGCTTCCGTGCGGCGTTGCGCGAGGCCGGTGAACCGCGGAACGCGCCGGCTCCGGCGGAGAGCAGTGACGAGCGCGTCGACGTCACGATCGTGGTCTCGCAGGACGGTACGCGGCTGTACGCGGAGAGCATGGTCAACTCGGCCGACGCCCCGTCCGCCTTGTGCTGGGCGCGGACGTTCGTGCAACTGCTCACCGGCTTGGCGCGTGATCCCGACGCACCGATGGCCACGCACCCGCTGATCGATGCGGTCGAGCGTGAGCGGATCCTGCACGGTCTGAACCCGTATCAGCGGCCCGAGATCCGGCACCGCACGATGGCCGAGCCGTTCGAGGAGCAGGTGGAACGCACCCCCGACGCCGTCGCGCTGCTGGACGAGTCCGGCACCGCTGTCGGCTACCGGGAACTGAACGTGCGCGCGAACCGGCTGGCGCACTTCCTGATCCGCCAGGGCGCGGGGCCCGGCACCCGCGTCGGCATCTGCCTGCGGCCCGGCATCCCGCAGATCGTCGCCATCTATGCGGCGGTGAAAACCGGCGCCACGTACGTGCCGCTGGACACCGAACTGCCCGATGCCCGCCTGGCCTACATACTCGACGACACCGCGCCGACGCACATTCTGACCGATGCCGCCTGCCGGGACCGGGTTCCCGACGGCGCCTGGCACCTCGTCGATGTCGAGCGCGAGCCCGACGATTGCGCCACCACCAACCCGATCGTCGCCGCCTCACCGACAGGGCTGCTTCACATTCTGTACACCTCCGGTACCACCGGCCGTCCGAAAGGTGTCGCATACCCCACCGTGGGCGCGCTCGCCAATCTGGCCTGGATGCAGGGCAAATACCCGTTCGAGCCCGACGACTGCGCGCTGTTCAAGACCTCGGCCGCATTCGACGTTTCCATCTGGGAGATCTTCTGGCCGCTCTACCACGGCGCGTGCCTGGTGATCTGCCGGGACGGCGGGCACCGGGACCCGCGTCATCTCGCGCGGCTGGTCGAGACCTACCCGATATCGATCCTCTTCCTGCCGCCGACCGTGATGAGCCCGTTCCTGGAACAGGTCTCGGGCGAGCGGGCCCGTCTGCGCTGGACACTGTGCGGCGGTGAGCCGGTTACCCCGCGGATCCGCGACACCTTCTACGCCACCCTGCCCGACACCACGCTGCTCAACTGCTACGGGCCGACCGAGGCGAACAGCGTCACCGACATGCCGCTGCCGGACGAGCCGGGAACCCCGGTGCCGCTCGGCCGCCCGGCCGCCAACTTCCGGGTCACGATCCTGGACGAAGACCTCGAACTGGTGCCGGTCGGCATGCCCGGCGAGGCGTACATCGGCGGCGAGATCGGTGTGGCGCAGGCGTACTGGCGAGCACCGGGCCGGACCGCGGAGCGGTTCGTCCCCGATCCGTACGGGCCGCCTGGATCCCGCATGTACCGCACCGGTGATCTGTGCCGCTACCGGATGGACGGCGTACTGGAACACCTCGGCCGGATCGACCGGCAGATCAAGATCCGGGGACTGCGCATCGAGCCAGGGGAGATCGAGTCGGTGCTGGCCAGCCACCCGGCGGTCGCCGACTGCGCAGTCATCGCGCACGACACCCCGGTCCGGCTGCTCGCCTTCGTGGTTCCCGCTGCCGGGACCGCCGTCGACGACCTCGACGTCGGTGCGATCGAGCAGTTCGCGGCCCGGTTCCTGCCCGACCACATGCGGCCCGAGCAGATCGTGCCGATGCCCCGCATCCTGACGGACGTCAACGGCAAGATCGACAATCGGGCACTGGTCGCGGCGTGGCGGGACCGCGCCGACCGCGAACACGGGTTCGTTCCGCCTGCGGACGACCTGGAGGCGGCCGTGGTCGAGATCTATCGCCGGGTCCTGGCGACCGGGTCGGTCAGCGTCCTGGACACCTTCACCCAACTCGGCGGCAACTCCATGCTGGCGTTCATCCTGTTCGACGAATGCCGGCAGACGCTCGGTGCCCAGCCGGGGCCCGTGGAACTGCTCACCGGCACCGTCCGGGAGGTCGCGGAGGCGATCCGGAATGCGCAGTTCTCCGGCGCGTCAGCGAGCGGTTCGCCGGACGTGGCCGGGAGCTGAATCGCTCGACGAGCAGGTACTGCTGCTACCCGCCGTGACCCACCAGCGCGTACGCCCGGATGGGAAAGGTCCCCATCCCGGCGACGGCGATCGGCGCGCCATGGAACCGGAAGTGCCGGTCCGGCAGGCGGTCGAGTGCCGTCAGGTGCTCGATGATGGGGATCCCGGCCGCCAGCAGTCCGGTGTGCGCCGGCCGGGACAGGTCGGCCATGTCATCGATGTTCACCGAGTCGATGCCGACCACGGCGGGCCGGAGCGCGGCAAGGAACTCCGTGGCTTCTGCCGTGAGATACGGATGGCTCGGATCGGCGTACTTCGCGGTGCCCCAGTGCCGGTCCCAGCCGGTGTGCACGAGAACGGCCCGACCGGCGACCACATCTCGGTACGGGGACAGGTCCGCCGGGCCGATGGCCCGGCCTCCGGCCCGGATCACGACTCCGTCGAGATCCACCAGGCCCGACAACGGAACTCCGGCCAGGTCGGCGCCGTCGCCGAAGCGATGAAACGGTGTGTCCAGATAGGTCCCGGTGTTCGCGACCAGCGAGATGCGTCCGATCTGGAACTCGGTGCCGGGGGCGTACCGGCCACGGGAGTCGGCGCGCGACAGGTGATCGGTGATCTCCGGACCCGGCAGGCCCGGATAGGTGGTCATCCCGTCTTCGACGATGTGACTGAGATCGACGACTCCGGTCTCACTGCCCATTGCGACCGCTTCGGACCGCATCCGTGATCGTCGTGTGGGTCAGCCAGGGGCCGTAGGAGTAGTCGCTCATCCACTGATCGAACTTCTCGCGGAAACGCGAGTAGTAGAGCCCGTGCTCGGACCGGAGCCGCAGCACCTGCATCGTGCCCCGCGCCAGGCGCAGCCGGACCGTGCCCGTCAAGGGTTCGTCCAACTTCTCCAGGCACTGCGCCAAGCTCTGCGCCAGATGTCCGTACCAGCCACCGTGCACGACCAGGTTCGTCCATTCCTGGGCGAGCGTCGCGCGGATCGAGTGCTCCCGCATGCCGAACACCGCGTTGGCCAGCGCGCGGTGCGCCGTCGTGATCACCGCGGCCGCGGGCGCCTCGCGCACCTCGTGGTTCTTCACGCCGAACGGGAGGTCCTCCAGACCGGAGAAGCGACCGATGCCGTGCAGCCCGCCGAGTGTGTTCAGCGTCGACACCAGATCGCCCAGCGCCATCGGTTGACCGTCCATCTCGGATGGCAGGCCGCGGTGGAAGGCGATGTCGATCTCGACGCCGTCGTCGGGGCAGTCCTTGATGTCGCGCGTCAAGGTGAAGACGGTCTCGTCGAGGGTGTTCTCCGGGTTCTCCAGGGGGCCGGACTCGATGACACGGGCCCACGGGTTCGCGTCGACGCTGTAGATCCCCGTCTCGAAGGAGATGCCGGCCTCGCTCAGCAACTCCACCTTGATGTCGCGGGGAACCTGGGACCCGAGGAACGGCGCGGCGATGACGACATCCCGGTCGAGAGCGGCGATCGACCCGCTGAGCCGCAGCGAACTGTTCTGCGTGTAGGTGGCCGTGTGCGCCACGGTGTCGCAGCCGAGCCGGCGGGCGGCGTCCACCGCGACCTTGGCCATGAGCGGTCGGGTCAGGGTCGAGCCCACCGGAAACTGACCCTGGTAATAGGCATCCGCATGGATTGCCGCGGGCAGGAAGTCGGCGAAGAACTCACGGGAGGCGTCGACGGCGTGCAGGCTCACCCCGAACTTGGCGGCACGCCACTTCGCGACGTCGGAGTCCACCTCACCGGCATCGCCGAAGCGGACCTGCAGTGCCGTCACCTCGATACTCCGGCGCGCCAGCCAGTGCAGCAGGTAGGTGCCGTCCACGCCCCCTGAGTAGAGCAGCAGCACGTGCCGCGGGGCGCAGCTTTCCAACTCGTCCAGCGAACTGACGAAAGGAAGCATCGGTCCTCCTGTCGGAAGTGGTTTCCACATGTGTGCCGTCATCGGCCGAGATCCCTGCTCAGGCGCCGCACGGAGAACAAGAGCCCGGCCACGACCATGAGGAGGAGGTAGCCGATGGGCACGACCAGGGCGATCCCGTGGTCGCCGATCGTCAGCGCGCGAAGAAGTGCGATCGACTGGTACAGCGGACTGAGCTGGACTATCACCTGCAGCCACGACGGGTACTGCTGGATCGGAAAGAACGTGCCCGAGAACAGGAACAGCACGGTTTGTGCCACGGTGATGATGTCGAAGTCCTGCCACCCTCGCAGCAGGGTGCTGAGGCCGATGCCCACGGCGGCGAAGGCCGCGATGACCAGGATCGTCGCCACGAACGCGACGAGGGCGTTGGCGATGCCGACGACGCCGGCCACCACCATGACCGCGACGAAGATGGCGCTGAGCATCGTGACCCGGATGATCTCCCAGAGCCAGTCCGCGACGACGACCTCGGCCGGGCTGACCGCGGCGGTCGAGATCATCGTGAACATGCCGAGATGCCGGTGCCGGGTGTAGAAACTGAAGATCGATGCCGAGATCGCGCCGGACATGCAGGACACCGCGAGCATGGCGGGGGCCACGAACTGGATGTAGCTCAGCTGATGGCTGTCGACCGGGATCGTGCTGTCGATGAGGCTGCCCACGCCGAGGCCCATGGCCAGCAGGTAGAGAACCGGTTCGGTGACTGCGGTCAGCCAGATGACGCCCAGGAGCGTCAGCGCTTCCCGGGTGCGGAAGCTGTAGGTGAAGAAGTACTCCAGTACGGCGAGCACGCGCGCCGCCGAGACGGGGGACGCGGCCGGTGTCGGAGTCGAGACGTCGGTGGTGACCATGGCTCCAGAATCAATCCGTGAGGCGCCGTCGATAGCTGAGGTTCGCCAGGAACCAGCTGGCGACTATCCACACCAGGAGGTAGGTGAAGTGCAGTGCGCTCGTCGTCAGTGAGGCTGTTCCGAAGGTGAAGTCCCGCATGAGATCGACAGCGTGGGTCAGCGGTGAGAGATACGACAGCGGCTGGATCCATGCGGGGAGTTGGCTGATGGGGAACAGCACGCCGGAGAACAACGTGGCGGGCAGGATGATGAACCGGGCCAGCACCAGGAACCAGTCCTGGTCATTGATCGCGGCGGAGAAGGCCGTTGTCGGTGTCGCGATGGCGAGGGAGACGACACCACAGACGATCGGCGCGGAGATGGCCAGGCCCGGGGAAAGCGCACCGGCCAGCCATGTGACGAGCAGGAAGGCGCCGACCGCCAACTCGGTCGCGATCAGGACATAGATCAGCCATCCCCGGATCATGTCCTGAATGCGCACCGGCGTCGAGCGCATGGCCTTGATTCCGCCCACCCACTCGAACTCGCTCAACACGCCGTAGGTGGACTCGTTCGCGCCGGTCTGGAAGGCCGTGGATGCGATCAGGCCCGGCGCTATCCATTGCAGATAGTCGTGCCCGTCGATCTCATGGATGTAGCCACCGACGCCCAGCCCGATACTGGTGAGGAACAGCACCGGGAGGATGAACAGGGAGAACGCGGACGCCCGCCACAGCCGTTGGTAGAGCAGTACGTGGCGTTCGAGGACCGTGATCGTTGGATTCGCCATGGTTACTCCGCCAGGGTCCGTCCGGTGAGGCGCAGGAACACGTCCTCCAAGGTGCTTCGGCGAATCGTCAGACGCTCCGGCGACAGGCCACGGCGGTGCACCTCTTTCGCCGCTTCCTCACCGTTCGCCACATAGAGCACGATGCGGTCGGCCAATACATCGAACTGCTCGGTGATCCCACTCAGTGGAGCGGCGGTCTCCTCGGTCGGAGTATCGGAGAACCACAGTTCGACGATCTCCTGGCTGACGTTCTCCTTGATGAGCGTCTGCGGGGTGCCCTCGGCCACGATGTGACCGTGATCCATGATGACGATCCGGTCGCAGAGCTGTTCCGCTTCCTCCATGTAATGTGTGGTCACGACCAATGTCGTGCGCCTCTGCTTCAGTTCGAGCAGGCGCTGCCACACCACATGCCGCATCTGGGGGTCCAGGCCCGTTGTCGGTTCGTCCAGGAACACCATTTCGGGGGAGTTGACGAGGGCCCGGGCGATCGCCAGCCGTCGTTGCATGCCGCCCGACAGTTCGCCTGCCTTGCTCACCGCCTTCTGCTCCAGCTGGGCGAACTCCAGCATCTCCGCCGCGCGCCGCCGGCACTCGGCCCTGGAGAATCCGAAGTACCGGGCGTAGGTGGTCAGGTTCTCGACCACCTTGATGTCCAGGTCCAGATTGTTCTCCTGGTGCACGATGCCCAGCCTGGCGCGGATCCTGGCCGCCTCCCGGCGGGGGTCCGTCCCGAGCACGGTGAGCGCTCCGCTGGTCGGCTGCGAGATGCAACTCAGCATCCGCATCGTGGAGGACTTCCCGGCCCCGTTCGGCCCGAGGAGCCCGAAGCACTCGCCCGAATACACGTCGATATTGATCGCGTCGACGGCGGTGAACTCCCCGAAACATTTGGTCAGGTTCCGACCGAGGACGGCCATGTCGTCGAGCGGTGGCCCGAACTCCGTATCCAAGTCACGTCCTCCTTAGCGGTCATGCGGAATCGTCCTCAGGGAGCGCCTAATGCGGAGGATAGGGGCGAGCCGGTCTGTGGGAAAGTCACGGTAACGGAAAGTCCGAACGAATGGCCATGCCCGAGTGCTCAGTTACTCGGGCGGCGGCGTGTCTGGCAGGATTTCATGGCATGTCGGACTCGGTCGATCTCATTGTCCCCAACGTTTCGGAGTTCAACGTTCGGAATTTCTCGACTCGCCCGCGGAAGGAGGTGGAGCGCAGCTTCGTCGCCAACGGGGACATGTTGTCGGACCAGGCGGTCTTCTGGAGCGTCGCACCCCGGGTCCTGATCCTCCCCGGCGGTTTCGATGAGGACTGGTTCGCCGACGTTCACCGGGTACTGGGCGTGGAGCGACCGCCGGTCATCAGCCCGATGCCCCGCACGGGTCGGCTGATAGCGGATCTGCTGGCCGATGACGCCGCATCGGCGCGGTTACGCGCCGTCCTCGGCGAACGTCGAACGCGGATCATGTGTTTCGGCGTCACCCCGGGCGTGTATCAACTGCTGGCTGCGGTGGAGGCCTGGGGCGTCGATGTGGAACTCGAGGGCCCCCCGAAGCAGGACTACTGGTCGAGTCTGTACCTGGACAACAAGCTGAGCTGTCTCGATCTGGCCGGTCGGGTGGCCGGCTTCCGGGTGCCGCCCGGCATCACGGTGACCACGCCGGAGGAACTCGAGGGCGCGTTGCGTGCCGTGCTCGCCCGCGGTGACCGCGCGATCGTGAAGAGCATGCACGGCATCAGCGGTGACGGGTCGATCGTCGTGCATCGCGACGAGGTCGACGCCTTCTGGGGCAACATCTACCACGACCACTTCCTCCATACGTTCCCCCTGTTCGTTCAGCCCTACATCGGGCACGCGGAGGACGCCGGCTGCCCCGCCGTCGACGTCCGGGTCGGCGACGGCGGGGTCGAGACGGTCGTGTCGAGCACGATGACCGTCGACGTGAAGCGTTATCTGTCGGTCTCCGTCGGAGAGCGTTTCGTGCCGCCCGACATCACGGATCGGCTGCGCGCTCTCGGGAACGCCGTCGGCTCGGCGGCTCACGCTCTCGGCTTCCGAGGCTGGTTGTGTGCGGATTGCATCGTCGACCGGAATCGCGAACTGTACGTCACCGAGATCAACGCCCGGCGCAGCGGCGCCATGCATCCCATCGCGCTGCTGGCGCATTTCGGTGGCGAGTCGCGAGGCCTGGTGGCCCACTCCCATGACAGCATTCCCGTGCGTGCGGAGGGCGGCCCCGTTTCTTATGGCGCACAC
Organism: Pseudonocardia sp. OZ21; assembly: GCF_059359135.1. Taxonomy (NCBI): domain Bacteria; kingdom Bacillati; phylum Actinomycetota; class Actinomycetes; order Pseudonocardiales; family Pseudonocardiaceae; genus Pseudonocardia; species Pseudonocardia sp. OZ21. The sequence continues at coordinate 92,189 of NZ_JCADBN010000006.1, read as the reverse complement.
ATCCGCCCGCTCTTCGAGGAACTGTGGTCGCAAGAAATCACGGCTCTGCCCACCGCGGTACGCGGGCTGAGCCGGTCGGCTCCGATCTTCGCCGCGACCACGGTGACCGACAGTCCGGAGACGGCTCGGGCCGTCATCACGGATATCGAAGCAAGTGCGTGCGGTGAACGAATGCTCCGATAAGGACGAGCAGTCCGTCGCGGATCCAGGGACTGTGCCGACACCCCGGCGGGTGGGCGCGAATCGCCGGGCTCTCGGTTGACACCCGGCGCCCAATTTCGTAGAACGGCGAGGTGACCGAGACCGCGTCGACGTTCTACACACCCCAGAGCCGTTTCACCGATCCGGGGGCGATGGCGTGGTGGCTCGACGGTGTCCGGTCCGATTTGCCCGGTATCCATGCGGCAGCCGCCCGGCTGGTGTTCCACTACACGGCCCAGGGCGATATCACCCAACATGGTTTCGCCGCGGGGCGCATCGCCGAGATCGATGAGCGATATGCGGATGTCCTGCTCACCAGGCTTCACGAATTGGACCCGGCGCCGCTGGGAAGTGACCGCGAGCCGACCGACCGCGTGGTGGGCTGCTGCCGTGATTCCACCCTGCTGCTGGTCGCGCTGGCCCGGCACCACGGCATACCGGCCCGGGCCCGGGTGGGGTTCTCGATGTACCTCGAGCCGGAGTGGGCGATGGATCATGTGGTCGGCGAGGTGTGGGATCGCGACGAGGCCCGCTGGCGCCTGGTCGACGCCCAGTTTGCGGAGCGCGGTGCGGTCGATGTGCTGGACGTGCCGAGGGAGCTGTTCCTGACCGGACCGGAGGCATGGGCACAGTGCCGCGCCGGCCTGCTGGATCCGGACCGCTTCGTGGTGTCGCCGAACCGGAAGGAGCGGTTCCTGCGGGGCTGGCCACAGCTGACGCACAACCTCGTGCAGGACCTCGCGGCGTTGAACAAGCACGAGATGATCCTCTGGGACGTGTGGGGTCTGCTCGACGACGAAGCCGTCGACGCCGAGGAACTCGCCCCGAAACTCGATGCGCTGGCCGACGTGCTGCAAGAACCGGACCTGACGCTGAAGCGGATCGCCGGCCTGTTCGACGATGCCGACTGGCGAGTGCCGGGGACGGTGATGAGCTCTTCTCCGGCAGGGCTCGGGCCGGCTCCTGTCACCCTGCGCCCCGAGCGGCACGCCATCAGGTCGTAGCCGGTCGGGCGCCGCGTCGCATGTTTCGGCGACTCCATCCCGAGGGGCGCCGCTCCTACCATTCAGGCTGCAGGCGGAGGGCTCGGCCGGAGGTGGCGATGGTCGGCAGCGACGTGCTCGTCGGGGGGCGCCGTGAGGTCTGTGCCGCGGCGACCGGTCCGTTTCGACGCACGCCTGACGTCACCGTTGTCCGATCCCGTTGAGGAGCCGCTCATGAACCCGTTCGACGACCCCGACGGCACGTTCCTGGTGCTCGCCAACCACGAGGACCAGCACTCGCTCTGGCCCGCCCGCATCGCCGTGCCCGGCGGCTGGCGCGTGGTGCACGGCGAGGCCGACCGCCGGTCCTGCCTCGACCACGTCGAGGAGCACTGGACAGACCTGCGTCCGCTCAGCGCGCGGTGACGGCGACGACATGACCCCCGGACTCCGGCGCTGACGCCGCGCCGGATCCGGCGCCCCGCCGCCGTCCCGCCGGTCGGCGGGCTTCCCGGCGATCCCTGACGCCGAGCCGGCCGACGTGCTCGAGCGCTCCGGGGCGCCCGGCGGGAATCTTCGGCCACGTAGTGGCGTTGTACTGGCCGCTACGGGGGGATCTCCAGCGCCGCGCGGTTGCGGCGAGCGGGGGTTTCCCAGCGGCGAGCGGCGCGTCCTCTTGCGGGGCGCGTCACGTTGCGGCACCCTGCTCCTACCGGCAGGGCGCCGACGAGGACCCGTTTTGACCCCCTTCCTGTGGGGCGGGTACTCTGTTGTCTTGCGCTCGACCACGGTCGGGCCGATCTGCGTGCCCTGTGGTCGCCGATCCCGCACTACGTGCGAGAACGGTCCGCGGGGCCCGTGGGCCCCCCGGCCCCTCGTGAGGTCCCCGATCTCATCGCTCGGTGCCCGGGCAGCAGTACGTCCGATCTTGGGACACGCCCGACCTCGGGGGAGGGCGGCCGGTGCGAATCGGCCTCTTCCCGCGAGTGGCACGAGACGCACCACCAGCACCGATAGAGCACACCGACGGGAAGAAGCAGACGGTTCATGCCCACGATCCAGCAGCTGGTCCGCAAGGGCCGTCAGGACAAGGTCGGCAAGACCAAGACCGCAGCGCTCAAGGGAAGCCCCCAGCGCCGCGGGGTGTGCACGCGCGTGTACACCACGACGCCCAAGAAGCCGAACTCCGCGCTGCGCAAGGTCGCGCGCGTGCGGCTCAGCAGCGAGATCGAGGTCACGGGATCGTGCTGGTGCGTGGTGGCCGGGTGAAGGACCTTCCCGGTGTTCGCTACAAGATCATCCGCGGTTCGCTGGACACCCAGGGTGTCCGTAACCGCAAGCAGTCCCGCAGCCGCTACGGCGCGAAGAAGGAGAAGAGCTGATGCCCCGTAAGGGTCCTGCTCCGAAGCGGCCGCTGGTCTCCGACCCGGTCTACAGCTCGCCGCTGGTCACCCAGCTGGTGAACAAGGTCCTCCAGGACGGCAAGCGCTCGCTGGCCGAGCGCATCGTCTACGCCGCGCTGGAGGGCACCCGGGAGAAGACCGGCACCGACCCGGTGGTCACGCTCAAGCGCGCGCTGGACAACGTGAAGCCGGCCCTCGAGGTGCGCAGCCGCCGTGTCGGTGGCGCCACCTACCAGGTGCCGATCGAGGTCCGCGCCGTCCGCCAGACCACGCTGGGCCTGCGCTGGCTGGTGTCCTACGCCGGGCAGCGGCGCGAGAAGACGATGGTCGACCGGCTGATGAACGAGCTGCTCGACGCAAGCAACGGACTGGGCGCCAGCGTGAAGCGGCGCGAGGACATGCACAAGATGGCGGAGTCGAACCGAGCCTTCGCCCACTACCGCTGGTGACGGGCCGATCGTCCGCGCCAACCTGCTGAGGGAAGCGAGCTAACAGTGGCACGGGACGTGCTCACGGACCTGACGAAGGTCCGCAACATCGGCATCATGGCTCACATCGACGCCGGCAAGACCACTACCACCGAGCGGATCCTGTACTACACCGGGATCAACTACAAGATCGGTGAAGTGCACGACGGCGCGGCCACGATGGACTGGATGGAGGAGGAGCAGAAGCGCGGCATCACGATCACCTCCGCCGCCACCACCTGCTTCTGGAAAGACCACCAGATCAACATCATCGACACCCCCGGTCACGTCGACTTCACGGTCGAGGTCGAGCGGAACCTGCGGGTGCTCGACGGCGCTGTTGCGGTCTTCGACGGCAAGGAAGGGGTCGAGCCGCAGTCCGAGCAGGTCTGGCGGCAGGCCTCCAAGTACGACGTCCCGCGCATCTGTTTCGTCAACAAGATGGACAAGCTCGGCGCGGACTTCTACTTCACCGTGCAGACGATCCAGGACCGTCTTGGTGCGAAGCCGCTGCCGCTGCAGCTGCCGATCGGCTCGGAGAACGACTTCATCGGGGTCGTCGACCTGGTCCAGATGCGCGCGCTCACCTGGCGCGGCGAGGTCGCCATCGGCGAGGACTACACCATCGAGGAGATCCCGGCCGATCTGGTCGAGCGCGCGGCCGAGTACCGGCTGCAGCTCGTCGAGGCCGTCGCCGAGACCGACGACGCCCTGATGGAGGCCTACCTCGGCGGCGAGGAGTTCACCACCGAGCAGATCAAGCACGGCATCCGCAAGATCGTGAACGATCGTGCGGCCTACCCGGTGATCTGCGGTTCGGCGTTCAAGAACAAGGGCGTCCAGCCCCTGCTCGACGCGGTGATCGACTACCTGCCGTCGCCGTACGACCTCCCGCCGGTGGAGGGCACGCTGCAGGACGGGGAGACCCCGGCCAGCCGCAAGCCCATGAAGGACGAGCCGTTCTCGGCTCTGGCCTTCAAGATCGCCGCGCACCCGTTCTTCGGCAAGCTGACCTACATCCGGGTCTACTCGGGTCGGGTCGCTGCGGGTTCCCAGGTCATCAACTCGACCAAGGACCGCAAGGAGCGCATCGGGAAGATCTTCCAGATGCACGCCAACAAGGAGAACCCGGTCGACGAGGCCCTGGTCGGGCACATCTACGCCGTCATCGGCCTGAAGGACACGACCACGGGCGAGACGCTCAGCGACCCGCAGGCGCCGATCGTGCTCGAGTCGATGACCTTCCCGGACCCGGTCATCCAGGTCGCGGTGGAGCCGAAGACGAAGGCCGACCAGGAGAAGCTCGGCATCGCCATCCAGAAGCTCGCCGAGGAGGACCCGACGTTCCAGGTCCACCTGGACCAGGACTCGGGCCAGACCATCCTGGCGGGCATGGGCGAGCTGCACCTCGAGGTGCTGGTCAACCGGATGAAGAGCGACTACAAGGTCGAGGCCAACATCGGTAAGCCGCAGGTGGCCTACCGCGAGACGATCCGCCGCACGGTGGACAAGTTCGAGTACACCCACAAGAAGCAGACGGGTGGCTCGGGCCAGTTCGCGCGCGTGATCATCAAGCTGGAGCCGCTCGACACGGCCGACGGTGCGCTGTACGAGTTCGACAACAAGGTCAGCGGCGGTCGCGTGCCGCGGGAGTACATCCCGTCGGTCGACGCGGGCGCCCAGGACGCCATGCAGTACGGCATCCTTGCCGGTTATCCGCTGACCGGTATCAAGCTGACTCTGCTCGACGGCCAGTACCACGAGGTCGACTCGTCCGAGATGGCCTTCAAGGTCGCCGGCTCGATGGCGCTCAAGGAGGCTGCGCGCAAGGCCGACCCGGCCCTGCTCGAGCCCATGATGGCCGTCGAGGTCACCACGCCCGAGGACTACATGGGCGACGTGATCGGCGACCTCAACTCTCGCCGTGGCCAGATCCAGGCCATGGAGGAGCGGGCAGGTGCTCGCGTCGTCAAGGCGCTGGTGCCGCTCTCCGAGATGTTCGGTTACGTCGGCGACCTGCGGTCGCGGACCCAGGGCCGGGCGAACTACACGATGGTCTTCGACTCCTACGCGGAGGTTCCGTCCAACGTGGCCAAGGAGATCATCGCCAAGGCCACGGGCGAGTAAGAGGCGCGTGCCGCGGACGAGTACCGTCCGCGGCTCGTACCGGCACCACCCCACATACCTGCCGTCAGCACGGCGGACAAGTACACCAGTCCAGGAGGATTCCCCAGTGGCGAAGGCGAAGTTCGAGCGGACCAAGCCGCACGTCAACATCGGCACCATCGGTCACATCGACCACGGCAAGACCACGCTGACGGCGGCAATCACCAAGGTTCTGCACGACAAGTACCCGAACCTCAACGAGGCTTCGGCGTTCGACCAGATCGACAAGGCTCCCGAGGAGCGTCAGCGCGGCATCACGATCTCGATCGCGCACGTCGAGTACCAGACCGAGAAGCGCCACTACGCGCACGTCGACTGCCCCGGGCACGCCGACTACATCAAGAACATGATCACCGGTGCGGCGCAGATGGACGGCGCCATCCTGGTGGTCGCGGCCACCGACGGCCCCATGCCGCAGACGCGTGAGCACGTGCTGCTCGCCCGTCAGGTCGGGGTGCCCTACATCGTCGTGGCGCTCAACAAGGCCGACATGGTCGACGACGAGGAGATTCTCGAGCTCGTCGAGCTCGAGGTCCGCGAGCTGCTGTCGTCGCAGGAGTACCCGGGCGACGACCTCCCGATCGTGCGTGTCTCGGCGCTGAAGGCGCTCGAGGGCGACGCCGAGTGGGGCGCCAAGCTGCTCGAGCTCATGGACGCCGTGGACGAGAGCATCCCGGAGCCGGAGCGCGACATCGAGAAGCCGTTCCTCATGCCCGTCGAGGACGTCTTCACGATCACTGGCCGCGGCACCGTGGTCACGGGCCGCATCGAGCGCGGCATCGTCAAGGTGAACGAGGAGGTGGAGATCGTCGGCATCCGCGAGAAGTCGACCAAGACCACCACCACGGGCGTCGAGATGTTCCGCAAGATCCTCGACGAGGGGCGCGCGGGCGAGAACGTCGGCCTGCTGCTCCGCGGCATCAAGCGCGAGGACGTCGAGCGCGGCCAGGTCGTCGTGAAGCCCGGCTCGATCACCCCGCACACGGAGTTCGAGGGCCAGGTCTACATCCTGTCCAAGGACGAGGGTGGCCGGCACACGCCGTTCTTCAACAACTACCGGCCGCAGTTCTACTTCCGCACCACCGACGTGACCGGTGTGGTGACGCTGCCCAGCGGCACCGAGATGGTCATGCCGGGCGACAACACCACCATGAGCGTTTCGCTGATCCAGCCGATCGCCATGGAGGAGGGCCTGCAGTTCGCCATCCGCGAGGGTGGTCGGACCGTCGGCGCCGGTCAGGTCATCAAGATCAACAAGTAGCAACCCCCCGGTCGAGGGTGCCGCACGAGCGTGTGGCATCCTTGACGGGTTGTGCGTAGGGCGTCGGTGCGCGCGGAGATGTATGTCCGTGCGCACCGGCCCCGGACGCCGACCCTCGAGCACAGCGACCCCCCCGGGGTGTCGCGGGTGATCCGGGAACTGGTCTGCGAGTAGGGCGCGACACGCCCGACCTCGTGGACCGGAGCCACGTGGGGTGAGACCCAACCGACGGAGGGCGGGGCTCCTCCACGCGTGCCCCACCCGGAGCGCGCGTACATGAGCGGCAGGAAGAAGAGGACGACCGACGACCATGGCGGGACAAAAGATCCGCATCAGGCTGAAGGCCTATGACCACGAGGCCATCGACGCCTCCGCGCGCAAGATCGTCGAGACGGTCACGCGCACGGGTGCTCGGGTCGTCGGGCCGGTGCCACTGCCGACGGAGAAGAACATCTACTGCGTCATCCGTTCGCCGCACAAGTACAAGGACTCGCGCGAGCACTTCGAGATGCGCACCCACAAGCGGCTGATCGACATCCTCGACCCGACGCCCAAGACGGTCGACGCGCTCATGCGCATCGACCTGCCGGCCAGCGTCGACGTCAACATTCAGTAGGGCTGACCGAGAAGATGACCGAGAGGCAGATCACCGGGATCCTGGGCACCAAGCTCGGGATGACCCAGGTCTTCGACGAGAACAACCGGGTGGTCCCGGTCACCGTGGTCCAGGCGGGCCCGAACGTGGTGACGCAGGTCCGCACCCCTGAGAGCGACGGCTACAAGGCCGTCCAGCTCGCGTACGGGGCGATCGACCCACGCAAGGTCAACAAGCCGCGCACCGGCCACTACAGCAAGGCGGGCACCACGCCGCGCCGGCACCTGGTCGAGCTGCGCACCTCCGATGCTGGCGAGTACACGGTCGGCCAGGAGATCACGGCGGCAGTGTTCGACGCCGGCTCCGTGGTGGACGTCGTGGGCACCAGCAAGGGCAAGGGCACCGCGGGTGTCATGAAGCGCCACGGCTTCAAGGGCCTCGGCGCCAGCCACGGCACCCAGCGCAAGCACCGCTCGCCGGGTTCCATCGGCGGGTGCGCCACCCCGGGCCGGGTCTTCAAGGGCGTCCGGATGGCGGGCCGTATGGGCAACGCGCGCATCACCACGCAGAACCTCACGGTGCACCGTGTCGACACCGACAACGGTCTGCTGCTGATCAAGGGCGCGGTCCCCGGTCCCCGCGGCGGCCTCGTCGTCGTCAAGTCGGCCGCGAAGGGTGGTGCGAAGTAATGACCAGCGTCGAGATCCGTACCCCTGAGGGGAAGGCCGACGGCACCGTCGAGCTCCCCGCGCACGTCTTCGACGTGTCCGCGAACGTGCCGCTGATGCACCAGGTCGTGGTGGGCCAGCTCGCGGCCGCCCGGCAGGGCACCCACGACACGAAGACTCGTGGCGAGGTCCGCGGCGGCGGCAAGAAGCCGTACCGCCAGAAGGGCACCGGTCGGGCCCGTCAGGGCTCCACCCGCGCTCCGCAGTTCGCCGGCGGTGGCGTCGTCCACGGGCCCACGCCGCGTGACTACACGCAGAAGACCCCGAAGAAGATGAAGGCCGCCGCGCTCCGCGGCGCGCTCTCCGACCGGGCCAGGGCCGGCCTGGTGCACGTCGTCACCTCCCTGGTCACCGGGGAGACCCCGTCCACGAAGTCGGCGCGCACCGCGCTGGCCGCAGTGGCCGGCGACGCCGACACCCGCGCCCTCGTGGTCGTCGGGCGCGAGGACGAGGTCACCTGGCTCAGCCTGCGCAACCTCCCCACCGCGCACGTGATCGCGCCCGACCAGCTGAACACCTACGACGTGCTCGTCAACGACGTCGTGGTCTTCACGCAGGAGGCGCTCGACGCCTTCCTCGCCGGTCCCATCGCGGTGCCCACCAGGGCGTCCGGTGCCCGGGCCACGGCCCGCGAGAGCGAGCTCGCCGACATCGACGAGCAGGCACCGTACGGATCGCAGAGCCACGCTCCGCTGGCCGACGGCTCGCAGCCGGAGGGTTTCCCGGTCAAGGGCAACACCGACTCGATGCTCTACCACGTGCCGGGCAGCTCGTTCTACGCCCGCACGGAGGCCGAGGTCTGGTTCGCCTCCGCCGAGGCGGCCGAGGCGGCTGGGTTCCAGCAGCCGTCGTCGCAGCGCAAGGAGGCTGACAAGTGATCCCCGATCCGCGCGACATCCTGCTCGCGCCGGTGGTCTCGGAGAAGAGCTACGGGCTGCTCGACGAGCGGCAGTACACCTTCATCGTCCGACCGGACGCGAACAAGACACAGATCAAGATCGCCGTGGAGAAGGTGTTCGGGGTCAGGGTGCTCAGCGTCAACACGCTGAACCGCCCGGGCAAGCGCAAGCGCTCCCGCACCGGATACGGCAAGCGCAAGGACACGAAGCGCGCGATCGTGACGCTCTCCGAGGAGAGCCGCTCGATCGACGTCTTCGGTGGCCGGGCGAGCTGAGGGGCTGACCGATGGGCATCCGCAAGTACAAGCCGACGACTCCGGGCCGTCGTGGCTCGAGCGTCTCCGACTTCGCCGAGATCACCCGGTCCACGCCGGAGAAGTCGCTGGTCCGGCCGCTGCACAGCAAGGGCGGCCGCAACGTGCACGGGCGGGTCACCACCCGGCACCAGGGCGGCGGGCACAAGCGCGCCTACCGCCTGATCGACTTCCGGCGTAACGACAAGGACGGTGTGCCGGCCACGGTCGCGCACATCGAGTACGACCCGAACCGCACCAGCCGGATCGCGCTGCTCCACTACGCCGACGGCGAGAAGCGCTACATCATCGCGCCGGCGAAGCTCAAGCAGGGCGACAAGGTCGAGGCCGGTCCGCGGGCCGACATCAAGGTCGGCAACAACCTGCCGCTGCGCAACATCCCCACCGGCACCGTGGTGCACGCGATCGAGCTCCGCCCCGGCGGTGGCGCGAAGATCGCTCGCTCGGCCGGTTCGGGCGTGCAGCTCGTCGCCAAGGACGGCCCCTACGCGCAGCTGCGCATGCCGTCCGGCGAGATCCGCAACGTCGACGTGCGCTGCCGCGCCACCGTCGGCGAGGTGGGCAACGCCGAGCACTCCAACATCAACTGGGGCAAGGCAGGCCGCATGCGGTGGAAGGGCAAGCGCCCGACCGTCCGCGGTGTCGCCATGAACCCGGTCGACCACCCGCACGGTGGTGGTGAGGGTAAGACCTCCGGTGGTCGCCACCCGGTCAACCCGGCGGGTAAGCCCGAGGGCCGCACCCGTCACCGCAAGGCAAGTGACGCCATGATCGTCCGTCGCCGTCGCACCGGCAAGAAGCGCTGAGCAGGGAGGTAACCAATGCCGCGCAGCCTGAAGAAGGGCCCGTTCGTGGACGACCACCTGCTCAAGAAGGTGGACGTGCTCAACGAGGCCGGCAAGAAGACCGTCATCCGGACCTGGTCCCGGCGGTCCACCATCATCCCCGACATGATCGGCCACACGATTGCGGTGCACGACGGCCGCAAGCACGTGCCGGTGTTCGTGTCGGACTCGATGGTCGGCCACAAGCTGGGGGAGTTCGCACCTACGCGGACGTTCCGAGGCCATATCAAGGACGACCGTAAGGCGCGCAGGCGCTGAGCGGCTCGAGTAGCGACAAGGGAAGGGTGAGAGGACATGGCTGACACCAGCCAGAGCCCTGCCACCGCGCTCGAGCCGGTTCGGGCGCGCGCGGTGGCGCGGTACGTACACATGTCGCCGACCAAGGTCCGGCGCGTCGTTGCGCTGATCAAGGACCGGTCGGTGCAGGAGGCTCTCGACATTCTGCGGTTCTCGCCGCAGGCCGCCGCCGAGCCGCTGTTCAAGGTGGTCGCAAGCGCTGCTGCCAACGCTGAGAACAATCTCGATCTGGACCGCGACACCCTCGTGGTGGCCGCGGCCTACGCCGACGAGGGGCCGACGCTGAAGCGCATCCGGCCGCGCGCCCAGGGGCGTGCGTACCGCATCCGCAAGCGCACGAGCCACATCACCGTCGAGGTCGAGTCGCAGCCGGCGAAGGCCGGCCGTGGCGCACGCGGTGCGAAGGGGAGGACCCGCTGATGGGTCAGAAAATCAACCCGCATGGGTTCCGGCTCGGCATCACCACCGACTGGAAGTCGCGCTGGTACGCAGACAAGCAGTACGCCGAGTACGTCAAGGAGGACGTCGAGATCCGCAAGATGCTCTCCAAGGGCATGGAGCGGGCCGGCATCTCCAAGGTCGAGATCGAGCGCACCCGGGACCGCGTGCGGGTGGACATCCACACCGCTCGCCCCGGCATCGTCATCGGTCGCCGTGGCGCCGAGGCCGACCGCATCCGCGGCCAGCTCGAGAAGCTGACCAAGAAGCAGGTCCAGCTCAACATCCTCGAGGTCAAGAACGCCGAGTCGGACGCCCAGCTCGTCGCCCAGGGTGTGGCGGAGCAGCTGAGCAACCGCGTCGCCTTCCGGCGCGCGATGCGTAAGGCCATCCAGTCGGCCATGCGCTCGCCGCAGGTCAAGGGCATCCGCGTGCAGTGCTCCGGCCGCCTCGGCGGTGCGGAGATGTCGCGCTCGGAGTTCTACCGCGAGGGTCGCGTCCCGCTGCACACGCTGCGCGCCGACATCGACTACGGCCTGTTCGAGGCCCGCACCACGTTCGGGCGCATCGGCGTCAAGGTGTGGATCTACAAGGGTGACATCGTCGGTGGCCGTCGTGAGGGCGTCGCCGCGGCGGCTCCCAGCGCCGACCGGGCTCCCCGCCGGGAGCGCCCGCAGCGTCGCCGTTCGGGCGCGTCGGGCACCACCGGCACGAGCACCGAGGCCGGGCGCGCCGCGGCCGAGCAGTCGGCCGGTGGCTCCACCGCCACCGCCACGGTCGAGACTCCGGCCGAGACCGGCGGGGAGGGCTGACCCATGCTGATTCCTCGCAAGGTGAAGCACCGCAAGCAGCACCGCCCGCACCGCACCGGCGCTGCCTCCGGCGGCACCAGCGTGACCTTCGGTGACTTCGGTATCCAGGCTCTCGAGCCTGCCTACGTGAGCAACCGGCAGATCGAGTCGGCCCGTATCGCCATCAACCGGCACATCCGCCGTGGTGGCAAGGTCTGGATCAACGTCTTCCCGGACCGCCCCCTCACCAAGAAGCCTGCCGAGACCCGCATGGGTTCCGGCAAGGGTTCGCCGGAGAAGTGGGTGGCCAACGTGAAGCCCGGCCGCGTGCTGTTCGAGATGAGCTACCCCAACGAGCAGACCGCTCGCGAGGCACTGCGCCGCGCGATCCACAAGCTGCCGATGAAGTGCCGGATCGTGACCCGTGAGGGTGGTGACATCTGATGGCCGCCTCGACGACGACTGCCGCCGAGCTCCGCGAGCTCACCGACGAGGAGCTCACGCTTCGCGTGCGGGAGGCCAAGGAGGAGCTGTTCAACCTCCGCTTCCAGATGGCCACCGGGCAGCTGGACAACAACCGGCGGCTGCGTACCGTCCGGCACGACATCGCGCGGATCTACACGATCATGCGCGAGCGCGAGCTGGGCCTCTCTGCCGCCCCGAGTGAAGACAACGAGGGCGCGGCATGAGTGACGCAGGCAAGACGCCGCCGAAGACGGTGGAGCGGGCGGAGCGCAAGGTCCGGGAGGGCCTTGTCGTGTCCGACAAGATGGACAAGACGATCGTGGTGTCCCTCGAGGACCGCGTGAAGCACCCGATGTACGGCAAGGTCATCCGCCGGACGAGCAAGGTCAAGGCGCACGACGAGGCCAACACGGCCGGCGTCGGCGACCGCGTCCGGCTGATGGAGACCCGACCGCTGTCGGCCACCAAGCGCTGGCGGCTGGTCGAGATCCTGGAGAAGGCGAAGTGATCCAGCAGGAGTCGCGGCTGCGCGTCGCCGACAACACCGGTGCCAAGGAGATCCTCTGCATCCGGGTGCTGGGCGGATCGGGTCGGCGCTACGCCGGAATCGGCGATGTCATCGTGGCCACCGTGAAGGACGCGATCCCCGCTGCCGGGGTGAAGCGCGGTGACGTCGTCAAGGCGGTCATCGTGCGCACCGTGAAGGAGCGGCGTCGGCCGGACGGTTCCTACATCCGGTTCGACGAGAACGCCGCCGTGCTGATCAAGCCGGACGGCGAGCCGCGGGGGACCCGCATCTTCGGACCCGTCGGTCGCGAGCTTCGCGACAAGCGGTTCATGAAGATCATCTCCCTCGCGCCGGAGGTGCTCTGACATGAAGATCAAGAAGGGCGACACCGTCCAGGTGATCGCAGGCAAGGACAAGGGCGCGAAGGGCAAGGTCATCCAGGCCTACCCCGACCGCGACCGTGTGCTGGTCGAGGGCGTGAACCGGATCAAGAAGCACACCCGGATCAGCCAGAACCAGCGTGGCGCGCAGTCCGGCGGAATCGTCACCCAGGAGGCGGCGATCCACGTCTCCAACGTGATGTTGGTCGACGGTGACGGCAAGCCGACGCGGGTGGGCAAGAAGACCACCGACGAGGGCAAGCGTGTCCGCGTCTCCCGGCGTTCCGGGAAGGAGATCTGATGACCACGACTGAACGAGTGGCACCGCGTCTCAAGCAGCGCTACTCCGACGAGATCGCCGGTCAGCTCCGCGAGGAGTTCTCCTACGGCAACGTCATGCAGATTCCGGGCCTGGTGAAGGTCGTCGTCAACATGGGTGTCGGCGACGCCGCCCGCGACGCGAAGCTCATCGACGGCGCGGTCCGCGACCTGGCCACGATCACCGGCCAGAAGCCGCAGGTCCGCCGGGCCACCAAGTCCATCGCGCAGTTCAAGCTGCGTGAGGGCATGCCCATCGGGGCGAAGGTGACGCTGCGGAACGACCGCATGTGGGAGTTCCTCGACCGGCTGCTGACCATCGCGCTGCCCCGCATCCGCGACTTCCGCGGTCTGTCGCCCAACCAGTTCGACGGGCGGGGCAATTACACGTTCGGTCTGAACGAGCAGTCGATGTTCCACGAGATCGACCCTGACTCGATCGACCGGCCGCGTGGCATGGACATCACGGTCGTCACAACGGCCACGACCGACGAGGAAGGCCGGGCGCTGCTTCGCCGGCTCGGCTTCCCCTTCAGGGAGGCGTGAGATGGCCAAGAAGGCGCTCATCATCAAGGCGGCGGCCAAGCCGAAGTTCAAGGTCCGTGGCTACACCCGTTGCCAGAGGTGCGGTCGGCCGCGTGCCGTGCTGCGCAAGTTCGGCCTGTGCCGCATCTGCGTGCGCGAGATGGCGCACGCCGGCGAGCTGCCGGGCGTGCACAAGAGCAGCTGGTAGTAGTCGCAAGCACGAAGTGCAACACAATCGCCACAGGCCCTCCGGGGAACCAGGCGGGAAAGTAGTGACGTCACTATGACGATGACCGATCCGATCGCAGACATGCTCACGCGTCTGCGCAACGCCAACTCGGCGTACCACGACCGCGTGGTCATGCCGCATTCCAAGCTCAAGGTGTCGATCGCCGAGATCCTCCAGCGGGAGGGCTACATCGCGTCGCACACCGTCGAGGACGCCGAGGTCGGCAAGTCCCTGGTCATCGAGCTGAAGTACGGGCGCAACCGTGAGCGCAGCATCGCGGGCCTGCGCCGGGTGTCCAAGCCCGGTCTGCGGGTTTACGCGAAGTCCACCAACCTGCCACGGGTCCTGGGTGGCCTCGGCGTCGCGATCATCTCGACGTCGAACGGTCTCCAGACCGAGCGGCAAGCGCACAAGAACGGCGTGGGCGGAGAAGTCCTCGCCTACGTCTGGTGAGGGGTTAACACCATGTCCCGCATCGGGAAGCTGCCCATCGCCGTTCCGTCCGGCGTCGACGTGAACATCGACGGCCGCACGGTGACCGTCAAGGGGCCCAAGGGCACCCTGTCGCACACCGTGATCGAGCCGATCACGATCGAGCGCGACGAGACCGGCACGGTCGTCGTCAAGCGACCGGACGACGAGCGCCGGAACAAGGCCATGCACGGCCTGTCCCGCACTCTCGTCAACAACCTCGTCGTCGGTGTCACCAACGGCTACGAGAAGAAGATGGAGATCTACGGCGTCGGTTACCGCGTGGCGCTGAAGGGCTCCTCGCTGGAGTTCGCGCTCGGGTACAGCCACTCCATCACGATCGAGGCGCCGGAGGGCATCACCTTCAAGGTGGACACCCCCACCCGGTTCTCCGTCTCCGGCATCGACAAGCAGCTGGTCGGCGAGGTCAGCGCCAAAATCCGCAAGTTGCGCAAGCCCGACCCGTACAAGGGCAAGGGCGTGCGTTACGCCGGCGAGGTCATCCGCCGCAAGGTCGGAAAGACGGGTAAGTGACCATGGCCGAGACGATTTCCGCCAACGCCAGGAAGCGCACTGCTTCCCAGGTGTCGAGCAAGCGCCGCACCTCGCGCACGCGTCGGCACGCCCGGCTTCGTAAGAAGGTCGCCGGCAGCGCCGAGCGTCCGCGCCTGGCGGTCAACCGGAGCTCACGCCACATCGTCGTGCAGCTCATCGACGACCTGGCCGGCCACACGCTGGTCTCGGCGTCGACGATGGAGGCCGACGTCAGGGCGCTCGACGGAGACAAGAAGGCCCGCGCGGCCAAGGTCGGCGAGCTGGTGGCCGCCCGTGCCCGCGAGGCCGGCGTCACCGCAGTGGTGTTCGACCGGGGTGGCTACCGCTACCACGGCCGTGTCGCCGCGCTGGCCGACGCCGCTCGCGAAGGCGGGCTCGAGTTCTGATGGATGGAACACAGACGACCTGCTTGCAGGGTCGGACAATCAACACAGCGGAAGGAAACCTCTGATGCCGGGACGCGCACGGCGTGACGGCGGGGGCCCTAGCACCGGGCCCGGTGGCGAGCGCAGCAACAGCGGCGACCGCCGGGACCGCCGCGACGGAGGCCGCGGCGGGGGCGGCCAGGACAAGACCCCGTACATCGAGCGACTGGTCACGATCAACCGCGTGGCCAAGGTCGTCAAGGGTGGTCGGCGCTTCAGCTTCACCGCGCTGATGATCGTCGGCGACGGCGACGGCCTGGTGGGCGTCGGCTACGGCAAGGCCAAGGAGGTGCCGGCCGCGATCGCCAAGGGCGTGGAGGAGGCGAAGAAGAACTTCTTCCGCGTCCCCCGCATCGGCGGCACGATCGTGCACCGCGTGCAGGGCGAGGCCGCTGCCGGCGTCGTGCTGCTGCGTCCGGCCAGCCCCGGTACCGGTGTCATCGCCGGTGGTCCGGTGCGTGCCGTCCTGGAGTGCGCCGGCATCCACGACGTCCTCTCGAAGTCGCTGGGCAGTGACAACGCGATCAACGTCGTGCACGCCACGATCGCCGCGTTGAAGATGATCCAGCGTCCGGAGGAGGTGGCGGCCCGTCGCGGTCTGCCCCTCGAGGACGTGGCGCCTGCCCAGATGCTGCGTGCGCGTGCCGCCGCGGCGCAGGGTGCGAGGTCGTGATGGCTGCGACGTCGAGCGATGCCACCGCGCAGAGCACCCCGACCAGTGACACCAAGCTCGTCGTGACCCAGGTGCGCAGCACCATCGGGGTCAAGGCGAACCAGCGTGCCACGCTCAAGTCGCTGGGGCTGCGCAAGATCCGCCAGTCGGTCGAGCGGGCAGACACCCCGCAGATCCGCGGCATGATCCACACCGTCCGCCACCTGGTGACGGTTGAGGAGGTCGGCTCCTGATGAGCACGATCAAGATCCACCACCTGCGCCCGGCGCCCGGGTCCAAGACCGCGAAGACCCGGGTCGGACGCGGTGAGGGCAGCAAGGGTAAGACCGCGGGCCGCGGCACCAAGGGCAGCAAGGCCCGCAAGAACGTGCCCGTCGGTTTCGAGGGCGGGCAGATGCCGCTGCACATGCGGCTGCCCAAGCTCAAGGGATTCAAGAACCGCTTCCGCGTCGAGTACCAGGTGGTGAACGTGGGCGACCTCGCCCAGCTGTTCCCCTCCGGTGGCACGGTGGGCCCGGACGAGCTGGTCGAGGCCGGCGCTGTCCGGCGCAACCAGCCGGTCAAGGTGCTGGGCAACGGAGACATCGACGGTGTCACGCTCACGGTGAGCGCGCACGCCTTCTCCGGTAGCGCCCGCGACAAGATCACGGCCGCCGGCGGCACCGTCACCGAGCTGTAGTTCGGTGCCCGTTCGGTGCGGACCGGCGCCATTGCGCCGGTCCGCGCCGTGGGGGCGACACGGCCGCTGTTAGAGTCGTCTCCGCCCGGTTCCACTCAGGCCGGGTGCGCGCCACGCTCGCGGGCGCTGTCCGCCCGGGCGGGTCCGCGCCGGAGCGGGCCACCAGTACAGGAGGATCACCGAGTGCTCAGCGCTTTTCGGTCGGCACTGACCACGCCGGATCTCCGCAAGAAGATTCTCTTCACCCTCGGGATCGTGGCTGTGTATCGCCTCGGTGCCACCATTCCGTCGCCCGGGGTGTCCTACCCCAACGTGCAGGAATGCATCCGTCAGGTCGAGGGCAGTGAGAACTCCGGCGTCTACTCCCTGATCAACCTGTTCTCCGGCGGCGCGCTCCTGCAGCTGTCGATCTTCGCGCTCGGCATCATGCCGTACATCACCGCGAGCATCATCGTCCAGCTGCTCACCGTTGTCATCCCGCGGTTCGAGCAGCTGAAGAAGGAAGGGCAGTCGGGTCAGAACAAGCTGACCCAGTACACCCGGTACCTGACGATTGCGCTGGCCGTCCTGCAGGCCACGGGAATCGTCGCACTGGCCGATAGAGGCCAGCTGTTCGCGAACTGCTCCCTGCCGGTCATCCCCGACTCCAGCGTCTACCAACTCTCGATCATCGTCGTCGTCATGACGGCGGGCACCGCGGTCATCATGTGGCTCGGTGAACAGGTCACCGAGCGCGGTGTCGGCAACGGCATGTCGCTCCTCATCTTCGCCTCGATCGCGGCCCGGATCCCCGCTGAGGGCGCCAACATCCTGAACAACGGCGCCCTGGTCTTCATCGGCGTCTGCATCTTCGGCCTCGCGATCATCGCCAGCGTGGTCTTCGTCGAGCAGGGCCAGCGCCGCATTCCCGTGCAGTACGCGAAGCGCATGGTCGGCCGCCGCATGTACGGCGGCACCTCCACGTACCTGCCGCTGAAGGTCAACCAGGCCGGCGTCATCCCGGTGATCTTCGGATCGTCGCTGCTCTACCTCCCCGACCTCGTCTCGCGGTTGGCCGGGAGCACCGGCGGCGGCTTCCAGCAGTTCGTTCAGACGTACCTGGTGGACCAGTCCAGCTGGGTGCACATCGTTCTGTACATCGCACTCATCATCTTCTTCACGTACTTCTACGTCGGCATCACGTTCAACCCCGAAGAGCGGGCCGACGAGATGAAGAAGTTCGGTGGTTTCATTCCCGGCATCCGGCCCGGTCGGCCGACTGCCGAGTACCTGAACTACGTGCTCTCACGCATCACGCTCCCCGGTTCGTTGTACCTGGGCATCATCGCCGTGTTGCCGAACTTCTTCCTCGGCATCACCGGTAGCGGCCAGAACCAGAACTTCCCGTTCGGTGGCACGGCGGTGCTGATCATGGTCGGAGTGGGGCTCGACACGGTCAAACAGATCGAGAGCCAGCTCATGCAGCGTAGGTACGACGGGTTCCTTCGCTAGCGTCGGCGATCGGTTTGTCGTGGTGGGGTTCGAGTTCAGGAGGTCGGTCGCGTGCGTCTCGTTCTGGTTGGTCCGCCGGGAGCGGGGAAGGGCACCCAGGCGGTGCGTCTCGCCGAGCGTCTGGATGTTCCCCATATCTCCACGGGTGATCTCTTTCGGGCGAATCTGAAGGAAGAGACCGACCTCGGGCGCGAGGCGAAGCGGTACATGGACGCCGGCGAGCTCGTCCCGGATGAGGTCACCGTTGCGATGGTGCGCGACCGGCTCACCCACGACGACGCCACCAAGGGGTTCATCCTCGACGGCTTCCCGCGCACCCGGAGCCAGGCGGCATCGCTCGGCGATCTCCTGGAGGAGCGGGGCGAGCAGATCGACGCCGTGGTGGAGTTCCAGGTACCCGAGGACGAGTTGGTGCGCCGGCTGATGGGCCGGGGCCGCGACGACGACACCGAGGACATCATCCGCCGCCGTCAGCAGGTCTACCGCGACGAGACGGCTCCGCTCCTCGACCACTACAGCGACCGGCTCGTCAGTGTCGACGCCGTCGGCACGGTCGAGGAGATCACCGACCGCGTTGCCCAGGCGCTCCGCGCCAGATGAGAGGTTCGCAATGAGCGGGGGACGCAGCGGCGTCCGGGGAATCCTGGACCGCTGGCGGGGCCGGGACATCGAGCTGAAGACCCCGGGCGAGCTGGAGGCCATGCGAGCTGCCGGCGCGCTGGTCGCCGGCACGCTCGCGGCCGTCATCGAGCTGGCCCGGCCGGGTGTCAGCACCGGTGAGCTGGACGCGCTGGCCGAGCAGGCCATCCGCGACGCCGGTGCGGTGCCCTCCTTCCTGGGGTACCACGGCTACCCCGCCTCGATCTGCGCCTCGGTCAACGACCAGATCGTGCACGGCATCCCGTCGGCCACCCAGGTGCTCGCCGACGGCGACCTCGTGTCGGTGGACTGCGGAGCCATCCTCGACGGCTGGCACGGCGACGCGGCGGTGACGATCCGGGTCGGGTCGGTGTCCGACGCGGACCGCGCTCTGTCGGCGGCCTGCGAGGCCGCGCTGTACGCCGGCATCGACGCCGTGCAGCCGGGCGGCAGGCTGTCCGACATCTCGCACGCCGTGCAGGTGGCCTGCGAGCAGGCCGCCAAGCGCGACGGCGTCGACTACGGGATCGTCGCCGAGTACGGCGGCCACGGCATCGGCACCTCGATGCACATGGATCCCTTCCTCCCCAACTTCGGCGACCCGGGGCAGGGCCCCCGCCTGGTGCCGGGGATGGCGCTGGCCGTGGAGCCGATGCTCACGGCAGGCGACCCGGAGACCCGTGAGCTCGAGGACGGCTGGACCGTGGTCACCGCCGACGGCGGCCGGGCCGTGCACTGGGAGCACACCGTCGCCATCACCGACGACGGGCCGCGCATCCTCACGCTCCCGATCGGCTGAGCCACGCTCCCGATCGGCTGAGCCCAGGCGTCTGAGAAGGTCAGTGGGCGGTCCCGTCAGCGGACGGGCCGCCCCTCCTCGCGCTCTCGCGGGCCACGAAATAGGCGGTCGGCCTCACCCCCGAACGGGTGACGTTCGGTGCTTCCGTGGCCCCTGGGTCGGTGCCATCGGCACTGCTCGGGGCATCTGAATCGGTCGATCGACGCGAATCGGCACGGACCCCGTCACAGGTATCTCCTGATTACCCGATCCCTGGGCTAGGCTCCGGTGTTGTGAATACAGAATCCACAGTACCGCGGCGCACGACCGTGGGGGTGCCTCGCGAGTCTGCCGCCGGTGAGCGCCGTGTCGCCCTGGTGCCGAAGGTCGTCGAGAAACTCCGGTCGCGGGGTGTGGAGATCGTCGTCGAGGCCGGTGCCGGTCTGGGCGCGCTGATTCCCGATGAGCTGTACACCGCGGCCGGAGCCACGATCGGTGACCCGTGGTCGGCCGACGCCGTGGTGAAGGTGGCGCCCCCCACGGCCGAGGAGGTGGGGCGGCTACGGCCGGGCACCACCCTGATCGGGTTCCTCGCGCCGCTGACGTCGGCCGAGACGATCGCCTCGCTCAAGGCCGCAGGCGTGCAGGCGTTCGCGATGGAGGCGATCCCGCGGATCTCGCGGGCCCAGTCGATGGACGCGCTGTCCTCGCAGGGGAACGTGGCGGGCTACAAGGCGGTGCTGCTGGCCGCGGAGAAGTCCACCCGGTTCTTCCCGATGCTCACCACAGCGGCGGGCACCGTGAAGCCGGCCACGGCCCTGGTGCTGGGCGTCGGGGTCGCGGGGCTGCAGGCCCTCGCCACGGCGAAGCGCCTCGGCGCGCGGACCACCGGCTACGACGTGCGCCCCGAGGTGGCCGACCAGGTGCGGTCGCTCGGTGCGCAGTGGCTGGACCTCGGCATCGAGGCGGTCGGTGAGGGCGGCTACGCGCGTGAGCTCACCGAGGACGAGCGGGCCGAGCAGCAGAAGCGGCTGGAGGAGGCGATCACCGGATTCGACATCGTGATCACCACCGCCAACGTCCCCGGGCGGAAGGCGCCCACGCTCGTCACGGCCACGGCGGTGCAGGGCATGCGGCCCGGCAGTGTCGTCGTGGACCTGGCCGGGGAGAGCGGCGGCAACTGCGAGCTGACCGAGCCGGGCGAGACCGTCGTCAAGCACGACGTCACCATCGCGTCGCCGCTGAACCTGCCCGCGACGATGCCCGAGCACGCGTCGGAGCTGTACTCCCGCAACGTGTCCGCGTTGCTGGAGCTGATGCTGTCCGGCGACGACGGTGCGGTCGCCCTCGCACCGGACTGGAACGACGAGGTGCTCGCAAAGTCCTGCGTCACCCGTGATGTGGCTGACGCCACCGTGAACGGGGGAGATGCGTGATGGAGACCGGACTACTGGCGAACCTCGCGATCCTGGTGCTGGCCGGCTTCGTCGGCTTCGCCGTGATCTCGAAGGTGCCCAACACGTTGCACACCCCGCTGATGTCGGGCACCAACGCGATCCACGGCATCGTGCTGCTGGGCGGCCTGATCGTGCTCGGCCACCTGGAGAACCCGTCGGTGGTCGACCAGATCCTGCTGGTCATCGCCATCGCGTTCGGCATGATCAACGTCATCGGTGGCTTCCTGGTGACCGACCGGATGCTCGGCATGTTCAAGGCCAAGCCGGAGGCACGGCAGGCGCCTGACGCCGACAAGGTCGCCACGAACGGGAAGGGCCACTGATGGACACGCTCGTCCCGATTCTCTACATCATCGCGTTCGCGCTGTTCATCTACGGCCTGATGGGCCTGACCGGCCCGAAGACGGCGGTGCGCGGCAACCTGATCGCCGCGGTCGGTATGACGCTCGCGGTGGTGGCCACCCTGCTGGAGGTCCGGCACAACTGGGTGCTGATCATCGTCGGCCTCGTGATCGGTGCGGCGCTGGGCATCCCGTCGGCGCGCACGGTCAAGATGACCGCGATGCCGCAGATGGTGGCGCTGTTCAACGGCGTCGGCGGTGGCGCGGTGGCGTTGATCGCCTGGTCGGAGTTCCGCACCTCCACCGGCTTCCTGGACGAGCCCGGCTACGTGGTCGTGGCGTCGATGTTCGCGGCCATCGTCGGGTCGATCTCGTTCTGGGGCTCGCTGATCGCGTTCGGGAAGCTGCAGGAGATCCTGCCGGGCCGCCCGATCGGGCTGGGCAAGGCGCAGCAGTTCGTCAACGGGATCCTGCTGCTGGCCGCCGTGGCGTGCGCCGTGGTTGGCGGGATGGGCGGAGCGCCCCAGATCTGGATCGTCGGGCTGCTGGTGCTCGCGGCCGTGCTCGGCGTGCTGGTGGTGCTGCCGATCGGCGGCGCCGACATGCCGGTGGTGATCTCGCTCCTCAACGCCATGACCGGGCTGTCGGCCGCGGCGGCGGGGCTCGCTCTGAACAACACCGCCATGATCGTGGCCGGCATGATCGTGGGTGCGTCGGGTTCGATCCTCACCAACCTGATGGCCACCGCCATGAACCGGTCGATCCCGGCGATCGTCGCGGGCGGGTTCGGCGGCACCGCCACGCTGCCCGGTGCGGACGACGGCATCGACCGCACCGTCAAGTCCACCAGCGCCGCGGACGCGGCCATCCAGATGGCGTACGCGTCGCAGGTGATCGTCGTGCCCGGTTACGGGATGGCGGTGGCGCAGGCCCAGCACGCCGTGAAGGACATGGCCAAGCTGCTGGAGGCCAAGGGCGTGGAGGTCAAGTACGCCATCCACCCGGTGGCGGGCCGGATGCCGGGGCACATGAACGTGCTGCTCGCCGAGGCCGACGTCTCCTACGACGCGCTCAAGGAGATGGACGACATCAACGGCGAGTTCTCCCGCACCGACGTCACGCTGGTGATCGGGGCCAACGACGTCACCAACCCGGCGGCGCGCACCGACCCGAGCTCGCCGATCCACGGGATGCCGATTCTCAACGTCGACGAGAGCCGCTCGGTCATCGTGCTGAAGCGCTCGATGAGCAGCGGCTTCGCCGGCATCGACAACCCGCTGTTCTACGCCGAGAACACCTCGATGCTCTTCGGTGACGCGAAGAAGAGCGTCGCCGCGGTGACGGAGGAGCTCAAGGCCCTGTAGTCGCGCGAGGCCCCTGGTTGCAGGAAAGCCACGTTCACGCAACGACGTTGCATGAACGTGGCTTTCCTGCAACGGGGGCCCGGGAGCCCTCAGCAGCAGCGGCTGCCCGGGGTGGCGTCCTTCGCGTCGATGCGGCGCCGCTCGAACTCCCGCCGCGACAGTGGGGCCGTGCCCGCGTGCTCCCGCTCGTGCCGCTCGAGGTAGCGCTCGTACTGCGACTCCCCGGTGAGCTCGCGCAGGTACCAGCGCACCCCCTGCCAGATCGCCCCCGGCCCGACCGTGGTCACGTCCGGTCTCCCGCACCGGCGAGTGCGCGCTTCTCGTCGGCCGTGGGGATGAGCCCCGACGGCGCCACGATCTGCGACTGGACGGCGGGCGCCTCCGTGCTGGGCAGCGGCTCGGACGAGGTCAGTGCCCGGTACCAGACGACCAGTGCGTTGGCGATCACGACGATGATCAGGACCGCGAACAGGGCGGCGAGCACGCCGTCGACCGTGGAGTTGGTGACGACGGTCTGCATCTCGCCGATGTTCTTGGCCGGGGCGAGCACCTGCCCCTGCTCCAGCGCCGCGGCGTACTTGTCCCGCTGCGCGAAGAACCCCAGCGTCGGGTCCGGGGAGAACACCTTCTGGTAGCTCGCCGTGAGCGTGACCGCCACGTCCCAGGCGAGCGGGATGCCCGTGACCCAGGCCCACTTCGCGCGCCCGCTCTTGATCAGCAGCGTCGTGCAGACCGTGAGCGCCACGGCGGCCAGCAGCTGGTTGGCGATGCCGAACAGCGGGAAGAGCTGGTTGATCCCGCCGAGCGGGTCGGTGACGCCCGCGTAGAGGAAGTAGCCCCACGCGCCCACGACCACGGCGCTGGTGAACCACATGCCGGGCTTCCAGTTCACGTCGGCCATCGGCTTGTACACGTTGCCGAGGGTGTCCTGGAGCATGTAGCGCCCGACCCGGGTGCCCGCGTCCACCGTGGTGAGGATGAACAGCGCCTCGAACATGATCGCGAAGTGGTACCAGAACGCCTTGAGCGCATCGCCGCCGAACGCGCCGGAGAAGATCTCCGACATCCCGACGGCCAGGGTGGGCGCGCCACCCGTCCTGGCGACCAGGGTGCTCTCCTGCACCGACGCGGCAGCGGCCGCGAGCGCCTCCGGGGTGATCGTGAACCCGAGGTTGTTCACCGCCTGCGACGCCGACTCCACCGTGGTGCCGAGCAGCCCGGCGGGGGCGTTCATCGCGTAGTAGAGACCCGGATCGAGGATGCTCGCCGCGATCAGCGCCATGATCGCCACGAAGGACTCCATGAGCATCGCGCCGTAGCCGATGAGCCGGACCTGCGACTCCTTCTGGATCAGTTTGGGCGTGGTGCCCGAGGCGATGAGCGCGTGGAAGCCGGAGAGCGCGCCACAGGCGATCGTGATGAAGACGAACGGGAAGAGCGACCCGGCGAACACCGGCCCGTTGCCGGCGAGCGCGAACTCGGTGACTGCCGGGTTCTGCAGCACCGGCGCGGTGATGAGCACGCCGAGAGCCAGCAGGACGATCGTGCCGATCTTCATGAACGTCGAGAGGTAGTCGCGCGGCGCGAGCAGCATCCACACCGGCAGCACCGATGCGGCGAAGCCGTAGATCACCAGGCAGATCACCAGGGTGCGCGGGTCGAGGGTGAACGCGTCCGCCCAGGACGAGTCCTGCACCCAGCCGCCCGCGACGATGGCGAGCAGGAGGAGCACGACCCCGATCACGCTGGTCTCGATGACCCGGCCCGGCCGGATCACGCGCATGTAGTAGCCCATGAACAGGGCGATGGGGATCGTCATCGCGATGGAGAACGTGCCCCACGGCGACTTCGCCAGCGCGTTGACGACGACCAGCGCGAGCACGGCGAGCAGGATGATCATGATGGCGAACACGGCGATCAGCGCGGCGATGCCGCCGATCGGGCCGATCTCGTCACGGGCCATCTGGCCCAGGCTCTTGCCGTCGCGGCGCATCGAGAAGAACAGCGTGACCATGTCCTGCACGGCGCCGGCGAAGATGACACCGACGATGATCCAGATCGTGCCGGGCAGATACCCCATCTGAGCCGCGAGCACGGGCCCGACCAGCGGGCCCGCCCCGGCGATCGCCGCGAAGTGGTGCCCGAACAGCACCCGGCGGTCCATGGGCTGGAAGTCGGTGCCGTTGTCCAGCCGCTCGGCGGGTGTCGCCCGGCTGTCGTCGACCCGCAGCACCTTCTTGACGATGAACCGCGCATAGAACCGGTAGGCGATGGCGTAGGACCCCAGCGCGGCCGCCACCAGCCAGATCGCGGAGATCTCCTCCCCGCGGGAGAGGGCCAGCACCCCCCAGGCCACGGCACCGATCAGGGCCACCACGGACCAGATCAGCACCGAGCGGGGATTCATGCGTGATCGCGCTTCCTTGAGCGTCATGCGGCACCTCCCCGGGCCGCCCCGCCACACCGGGTGCTCCTGCTCTGCAGCATCGCGACCATCAGTTCTCCTCGCGCCCTCCGCGGCGTCGTCGCCGCGGTTGTCGATGCAGTAGGTGCCGACGTCCTCCGTTCGGTCGACGTCCGCGCGGGAGATTCTGCGCTGTCTTGCGACTTTTGGACACATCTGGCTGTTCTGTGCCGCTCCGGTTGCGCCGCATGTGTCCGCGGAGCCCCGTGCGGCGTGTTCACGCCGTGACGGTGGGGCTGTCGAGGGGGTGCGCGATCTCGTCGGCAGGCAACCGCCATCCCACGATTGCCGCCACGGCGAGGAACACGGGGATCGCACCGGCCAGCACGAACGTCATCGGGACGCCGAGCCACTCCCCGACCGGCCCGGCGAGCGCCATCGACACCGGCATCAGGGCGAGTGACACGAAGAAGTCGAGGCTGGACACGCGTCCCAGGAGGTGCGGGGGGACCCGGCGCTGCAGCAGCGTGCCCCAGATGACCATCGCCATCGCGCCGGTGAACCCGACCGCGAAGCTCGCCGCAGCCATGACCCACAGATGTGGGGTGATGCCGATCAGCATCAGCGGGGCCGCCCCGGCGCCCCAGAGCAGGATCATCGCCGTCAGGTAGCGGCGGGGGAGCCGCCACGAGGACACGATGATCGATCCGAGTGCCCCGCCGATCCCGAACGCGGCCAGTACGAGCGCGAAGCTGCTCGCGCCACCACCGGTCTGGTCACGCACGGCGAACGGCAGCAGCACCTCGATCGGGCCGATGAGCACCAGCACGTAGAACGAGGCGAAGGCCAGCGAGGCGAAGAGCCACGCGGTGCGGAAGAGGTAGCGGAAGCCCTCGGCCAGATCGGCGAGCACGGAGGTGCGCGCCTCCGTGCTCACGGCGACGGGTGCCACGCGCATGGCGAGCAGCGCGACGAGGGCGAGCGTGTAGATCCCGGCCGCGACCAGTAGCGCCATCCCGGGGAGGAACGCGCCGACCAGCACTCCCGCCAGCGCCGGACCGAGGGCCTGCTGCGCGATCGGCCGCAGGGTGCCCTCCACGCCGTTGGCGGCGAGTAGCTCCTCCGGGGGGAGCAGGGTGGGCAGGATCGCGGAGTAGGCGGGATAGAAGAAGGCCTCGGCCGCACCCATGACGAACGCGATGGCGGCGAGGTGCCACAGCTGCAGCGCGCCGGTGACCGCGAGCGCGCCCGCCCCGCCTGCGGAGACGATCCGGACGACCTCCACCCCGATCATGACGGCCCGCTTGGGCAGCCGGTCGGCGGCCACGCCCCCGATCAGCACGCTGGCCAGCATCCCGACGCTCGACGCGGCGGCGACGACGGACAGCTCGGACGGGCCGCCGCCCATCGAGATGACCTGGTAGACGATCGCGACGAGCCAGAGTCCGCTCGCGAACAGCGAGGCGGCCATCGACGTCACCAGCAGGCGGTACTCGCGGTGGCGGAAGGGGCGCAGCGGGCGGGGCAGTCGGCCGGTCGGGGTGGTGGATCCTGCTGGCTGTTCGGTCATCACCGTTCCAGGGAACAACGTGAACCGGACTTCAGGGCAAGACCGGATCGAAACGGGCGGAATCGAGAACCCTAGCCGGGCGGCTGTGCCCGGAGCGCGCGATTTGCCCGTATCGGTGCGGTACGGGACCGCTCGACCGGTGGCCACAGCGGGCTCGGTGGAGCACCATGAGGACGTGGAGGAGACGGCGGAGCCCGGCTCGCCGCACGTGCGCCCCGAGGACATGCGGGCAGGCGACGCCGACCGTGAGCACGTGCTCGGCCGGCTGCGCGCGGCCCACGCCGAGGGCAGGCTCGATCTCGAGGAGTTCGACGAGCGCATCACCGCCACGCTGGCCGCGCGCACCTACGGGGATCTCCGCGCACTCACCGCCGACCTCCCGGGCGAGCCGCCGTCACCCCCTGTGGTGCTGCCGGCCGCCCCGTTGCCCGCCCTCCGGGATCAGGACGCGATGCTCGACCGGGACGCGCACGGGGCCGTGATCGGCTGGGCGGGCGCGGGCGTCACGACGATCGCGATCTGGGCGATCAGCTGCGTCGCCACCGCGTCGTTCGTGTACCCGTGGTGGATCTGGGTGGTCGGCCCGTGGGGGCTCGTGCTGCTGTCCACCTGGCTGAGGGAGCGGCGTCGGCGCCCCTGAACGGGTGCCGGGCGCGGCACGGCACGTACCCCATGTGCGTGCCCGCGCGCAACGGTCGTACACTGGGAGTTCGGCGCGCCATAGGCGCCGGTTCCGTCGTGCCTCCCGCACCCCACGGTCCCGGAGCAACGACGTGCCTACGCACGGAACCGAGAGTACGCACACCTGTCACGGAACGCGGAGGATATGGCCAAGAAGGACGGGGCGATCGAGGTCGAGGGCCGGGTGGTTGAGCCCTTGCCGAACGCGATGTTTCGCGTGGAGCTCGAGAACGGACACCGGGTTCTTGCCCACATCAGCGGCAAGATGCGCCAGCACTACATCCGAATCCTCCCCGAGGACCGCGTTGTGGTCGAGCTGTCGCCGTACGACCTGACCCGCGGCCGCATCGTCTACCGCTACAAGTGACGGAGCCTGCGCCGTCACGATCGACAGTGACGGAGCTCGTGAAGTCACGTCGAAACAGCACCGACAACTGAGAGAGCGACGGACGTGAAGGTCCAGCCGAGCGTCAAGAAGATCTGCGACAACTGCAAGGTGATCCGCCGTCACGGGCGGGTCATGGTGATCTGCTCCTCGAACCTGCGCCACAAGCAGCGCCAGGGCTGATCACGGGTGTCCGTCGTCGCAGACGACGCGCCACCCGAGCACCACGGCAACACAGAGGAACCCGACGCACCTGCCGGGCCACACGGGCCCGGTCCACCCCCGGAACCAGGCCGGGGCCCGGACGACCAGTGGTCCGGGACGGGCGTCGGGCAGACCTGGCTCAGCACAACAGAGGAGTACCCCGCCGTATGGCACGACTTGCCGGCGTCGACCTTCCCCGCGACAAGCGGATGGAGATCGCGCTCACCTACATCTTCGGGATCGGCCGCACGCGGTCCCTCCAGATCCTCGAGGCCACCGGTATCGACCGCGAGCTGCGGTCGAAGGACCTGACCGACGAGGACCTCACCGCCCTCCGCGAGTACATCGAGACCAACTACCGCGTCGAGGGTGATCTGCGCCGCGAGGTGCAGGCCGACATCCGTCGGAAGATCGAGATCGGCTGCTACCAGGGGATCCGGCACCGCCGGGGCCTGCCGGTGCGTGGCCAGCGCACCAAGACAAATGCCCGCGGCCGCAAGGGACCGAAGAAGACGGTCGCCGGCAAGAAGAAGGCAGGTAAGAAGTAATGCCGCCCCGCACCCGCTCCGCGTCCGGACCGAAGAAGGTCCGCCGCAAGGAGAAGAAGAACGTCGCGCACGGACACGCGCACATCAAGAGCACCTTCAACAACACCATCGTGTCGATCACCGACCCGACCGGTGCCGTGATCGCGTGGGCCTCCGCAGGCCACGTCGGTTTCAAGGGCTCGCGCAAGTCCACGCCGTTCGCCGCGCAGATGGCCGCCGAGAGCGCTGCCCGCAAGGCCGCCGAGCACGGCATGAAGAAGGTCGACGTGTTCGTCAAGGGTCCCGGCTCCGGTCGTGAGACCGCGATCCGTTCACTGCAGGCAGCCGGCCTCGAGGTCGGCACCATCTCCGACGTCACCCCCCAGCCGCACAACGGCTGCCGGCCGCCCAAGCGGCGCCGGGTCTAGGGAAAGGGAGTAACCAGACATGGCTCGTTACACCGGACCCATGACCCGCAAGTCCCGCCGACTGAAGGTCGACCTCGTCGGCGGCGACCAGGCGTTCGAGCGCCGTCCCTACCCGCCCGGCCAGCACGGCCGGATCCGGATCAAGGAGACGGAGTACCTCCTGCAGATGCAGGAGAAGCAGAAGGCCCGCTTCGCCTACGGCGTGCTGGAGAAGCAGTTCCGGCGCTACTACGAAGAGGCCAACCGTCGCCAGGGCAAGACCGGCGACAACCTGCTGCAGATCCTCGAGACGCGTCTCGACAACGTCGTCTACCGGGCCGGGCTCGCCCGCACCCGGCGGATGGCGCGGCAGCTGGTCAACCACGGCCACTTCATCGTCAACGGCCACAAGGTCGACATCCCCAGCTACCGCGTCTCGCAGTACGACGTCATCGACGTCAAGCCGAAGTCGCTGGGCACCGACCCGTTCATCATCGCCAAGGAGCTGGTGGGCGACCGCCCGATCCCTGGCTGGCTGCAGGTCGTTCCCTCGAGCCTGCGCATCCTGGTCCACCAGCTGCCCGAGCGTGCGCAGATCGATACGCAGGTCACCGAGCAGCTGATCGTCGAGCTCTACTCGAAGTAGTCCGCGAGTAGCGGCTCGACACCCCCGGTCCCGTAGGGAGGGGCCGGGGCTTGCTGCGGCATCAAATAGCGGTTGCCGCAGGCCTGAAGGAGGCACACACCCATGCTGATCTCTCAGCGCCCCACCCTGACCGAGGACTCGGTCGTCGACACCCGCTCCCGGTTCGTCATCGAGCCGCTGGAGCCGGGCTTCGGTTACACGCTGGGCAACTCGCTCCGGCGCACCCTGCTCTCCTCCATCCCGGGATCCGCGGTCACCAGCATCCGCATCGACGGCGTGCTGCACGAGTTCACGACCGTGCCCGGGGTGAAGGAGGACGTCACCGACATCATCCTCAACCTCAAGGAGCTCGTCGTGAGCTCCGAGGAGGACGAGCCGGTGACGATGTACCTGCGCAAGCAGGGCCCCGGTCCGGTCACGGCAGGCGACATCGTGCCCCCGGCCGGCGTCACCGTGCACAACCCGGACCTGCACATCGCCACGCTGAACGACAAGGGCCGCCTCGAGGTGGAGCTCGTCGTCGAGCGGGGTCGTGGCTACGTCCCGGCCATGCAGAACAAGGCCACCGGCGCCGAGATCGGCCGCATCCCGGTCGACTCGATCTACTCGCCGGTCCTCAAGGTGACCTACAAGGTCGAGGCCACCCGCGTCGAGCAGCGCACCGACTTCGACAAGCTGGTGCTCGACGTCGAGACCAAGCCCTCGATCACGCCGCGGGACGCGCTGGCCTCGGCCGGCAAGACCCTCGTCGAGCTGTTCGGGCTCGCCCGCGAGCTCAACGTCGACGCCGAGGGCATCGAGATCGGCCCGTCGCCGCAGGAGGCCGACACCATCGCGGCCTTCGCAATGCCGATCGAGGAGCTGGACCTCACGGTCCGCTCGTACAACTGCCTCAAGCGCGAGGGCATCCACACCGTGGGAGAGCTGGTGGGCCGCAGTGAGGCCGACCTGCTCGACATCCGCAACTTCGGTGCGAAGTCCATCGACGAGGTCAAGATGAAGCTCGTCGGCCTCGGGCTCGCGCTCAAGGACAGCCCGCCCGGATTCGACCCGTCGGCTGCGGCCGTCGAGTACGGCTCCGACGGGTTCGACCCCGAGACCTTCGGGGACGACGGCCAGGACTACGCAGAAACGGAGCAGCTGTAGCCATGCCTCAGCCCACCAAGGGGCCCCGTCTCGGCGGGTCGCCGGCGCACCAGCGGCTGATCCTGGCCAACCTGGCCACCGCGCTGTTCGAGCACGGCCGGATCACCACCACCGAGGCCAAGGCACGGCGGCTCCGGCCCTACGCCGAGCGCCTGATCACCAAGGCCAAGCGTGGCGACCTGCACAACCGTCGCGAGATCCAGAAGGTGATCCGCGACAAGACGGTCGTGCACCGGCTCATCGCCGACATCGGCCCGTTCTTCGCCGACCGCGAGGGCGGCTACACCCGGATCACCAAGACACTGCCGCGCAAGGGCGACAACGCCCCCATGGCCGTGATCGAGCTGGTCCAGCAGAAGACGGTCACCGACGAGGCCGAGCGCGCCCGCCGCGTCGCGTCCTCGCAGCAGCGGGCCACCCCGGCCGCGGCTCCGGCCGAGGAGGCCGAGGCCACCACCACGGCCACGGCCACCGACGCGGAGGAGAGCACCTCCACCGCCGACGCGCCGTACGGCGAGGGCAGTCACGCCCCGCTGGACGACGCATCGGAGGCCCCGGAGGGGTTCCCGATCAAGGGCAACGAGAGCTCCAAGCTCTACCACGTGCCCGGGTCCCCGTCGTACGACAGCACGGTGCCCGAGGTCTGGTTCGCCACCCCGGAGGCCGCCGAGGCCGCCGGGTTCGAGCTGCCCCGGTCGCAGCGTGAGGACGACTCCACCGAGGAGTCCTGATAGTTCCGCAGCACCCGCACCACCCCGGCGAGCCCGCCGTCCTCCGTGACGGCGGGCTCGCGGGCGTTCCGGGGGAGCTCGACCCCGAGGAAGGGGCGACTCGCGGGCGGGAGACGGGCGACTCGCGGAGGTTCCGTCTCGACCTCGGGTACGACGGCACCGACTTCTCCGGGTGGGCGATCCAGCCGGGGCGGCGCACCGTGTGCGGTGTGCTCACCGAGGCTCTGTCGACGGTGCTGCGGGAGCCCGTGGCGCTGACCGTCGCGGGCCGCACGGACGCGGGAGTGCACGCCACCGGGCAGGTGGCGCACGCCGACCTCCCGGCCGAGCTCGACGCGGCCTGGCTGGTGCGCAGGCTGGCCCGGCTGCTGCCGCCCGACGTCCGGGTGCGGGCGGTGACGCCCGTGCCGGAGGCCTTCGACGCACGGTTCTCGGCGTTGCGCCGGCACTACCGCTACCGGGTGGCCACCGCCGCCCACGGCGCGGAGCCCCTGCGGGCCCGGGACACCCTGTCCTGGCCGCACCCGCTGGATCTCACCGCGGTGACCGCCGCGTCCGATCTGCTGCTCGGCGAGCACGACTTCGCCGCGTTCTGCAAGCGCCGCGAGGGCGCCACCACGGTCCGGGCGCTGCAGCGGCTGTCCTGGACCCGCGCCGAGGACGGGGTGGTCGAGGCCGCCGTGTCCGCCGATGCGTTCTGCCACTCGATGGTGCGCAGCCTGGTCGGGGCGCTGCTCGACGTCGGGCGCGGGCGCCGGACGGCGAGCTGGCCCGCGCAGCTGCTCACGCGCGGCGAGCGCGCGAGCGAGGTGCCCGTCGCCCCCGCCCACGGTCTCACGCTCGTGGCCGTCGACTATCCGCCCGACACCGAGCTGGCCGCCCGCGTCACCGCCACCCGTCGCCGTCGGGTGCTCGGCGGGCAGTGAGCGCCGGCGTCCGCCCGGCGTGCTCGGCGGCGGTGGCCCTGGCCCGGGCGAGCGCGTCAGCGCGGGACCGCGCGGCCGGCAGCCTCAGCGCGGCCATGGCGGGATCGGTGTCGGCGGCGGTGAGTTCGGCGATGATCAGTGTGACCTCGGCGCCGAACACGTCCCCGAAGATCCGCTCCAGGTACGGGGTGGAGTGGTCCCACCCCTCGCGGGGCGATCCTGGGCCGTATCCGCCACCGCGGGCGATGACCAGAGTCAGCGGGACACCGGCCAGGGACCGGCCGAGCGGCGTGTGCCGGGGGTCGAAGCGGGGATCGGTGATCAGCAGGTCGATCCACGACTTCAGGGCCGCAGGGACGCCGAAGTTGTACAGCGGTGCGCCCACGGTGATGGCGTCGGCAGCGAGCACCTCGTCCGCGGCGCGGCAGACGGCGGCCCTGGCCTCCCGCATGGCCTGGGTCCGCAGGTCCGGGGGAAGGAACCCCTCGTAGGTGGCGAGCTGCCACGTCTCGAGCCGGGCGGGGGTCGCGGCGAGGTCGAGGTGGACGACCTCTGCGTCCGGGTCGGCCGCCAGCCAGGCCTGCTCCACGGCATCGGTCAGCTCACGACTGACCGAGTCCTCGTCGCGGATGCTGGAGTCAACGCGTAGGAAAGTCATCTGCTGTTCCCTGTCCCATCAGGTGCGTCCGTTTCGTCATCCCTATGACGGAGCCCGCCGAGCAGAGGGGACAGATGGACCAGCAGGACCGGCTCGCCCAACGGTTCGAGACGCATCGCGACCACCTGCGGGCTGTCGCGTACCGGATGCTCGGTTCGCTCGGAGAGGCGGACGACGCCGTGCAGGAGGCCTGGATCCGGCTCAGCCGCTCCGACAGCGGCGCGGTCGACAACCTGGCGGGCTGGCTGACCACGGTCACCGCTCGCGTGTGCCTGGACATGCTGCGCTCCCGCTCGGCGAGGCGGGAGCACCTTGTGGGGTCGCGGTTGCCGGAGCCCGCTGACGGCCCGGGGGGCACCGATCCCGCACACGAAGCACAGGTGGCCGACGCGGCCGGCCGTGCGTTGCTGGTGGTCCTGGACAGGCTGGCCCCGGCGGAGCGGGTCGTCGTCGTGCTGCACGACGTGTTCGCCGTGCCGTTCGACGAGATCGCTCCCATCGTGGCGCGCTCGCCGGCGGCAGCCAAGAAGCTCGCAGGCCGGGCCCGCCGCAAGGTCCGCGGCGGAGCCGTCGTCCCGGCTGCCGGGCTCGTCCGGCACCGGCAGGTCGTCGACGCCTTCCTCGCGGCCATCCGTGTCGGCGACATCGACGCGCTGGTGGAGGTGCTCGCCCCCGACGTCGTCCGCCGGGCCGAGCGCGCCGTCCTTCCATCGGGCGTGGCCACCGAGATCCGGGGTGCGAGAAGCGTGGCCGAGGAGGCGCGTCTCCTCTCGCGGGCACGTGCCGCCCTGGCCGAGCCGGTGCTGGTGAACGGCGGCGTCGGAGCCGTGGTGGCCCCGCACGGTCGGTTGGTCGTCGCCCTCACCTTCACGATCGCGAACGAGAAGATCGCCGGGTTCGAGGTGATCGCCAACCCTGCCCGCCTGCATCTGCTGGACCTGGCGCTCTTCGACGATCAGGGAATGTTCGCGGACGGCACATGAGCTCCCCGGCCGCCGGGGCGATCGTCCGGTGGCCTCTTCTGCGCGGGTCTGGCGCTGGCGCTCCTCGGCCGTCACACTGACGGCCCGCCCGGCCCCTGATCGTTCTCCTGTCAACTCTGCGTAACTCCCACGGGGAACCGTCTCCTCGCAATGGGAACGAATCCCCCACGCCCGTACCGTGATCCAGAGGGCGCGGCCGGCACACCGGACGCGCCCTTCACACCCGTGCCTGCTGATCAGAACGGAGATGCCGTGCTCACCTCGCCCCCCACGCGGCTGCCCGACCCCGTCGAGACCCCGGTAGCCGCAGCCCCCGCCGCGGCCGCCGCCCCGCACGCCACGATCACGCTGCCGGTACAGGGAGAACTCACGGCCACGACTGCGGCGGACGCGACGGTGACGAGGATGGTGACCGCGGAACAGGTGCAGCGCGCGGTGCTCCAACTGCGGGAACGACCGGGGAAGACCGCGGTGGAGCAGATGCAGGCGGTGTTGCAGGCACTGGGCCTCACCGTGGCGCCACCGCAACGCTGACCCGGCCCGAGCGCGCATCCGAGGAGCGTCCATGACTGCGGATCCCGTCCGGCCGGTCTCCGCCGACCGTGACTACGGCGAGCGCGTGATCGCCGTCGAGCCGGGCGGGAACGAGCCGATCCCGGCCGCCGAGCGCCACGGCCGCCCGCGGCAGCTCTTCTGGACCTGGACCTCCCCGAACCTCGAGTTCGCCACCGTGTTCGTGGGCGTTCTCTCCGTGCAGGCGTTCGGGCTCACGTTCCCCCAGGCCGTGGCGGCCGTGCTGCTCGGCAACGGGCTGGCGGCGCTCGCGCACGGCGTGCTGTCGGCCCGTGGGCCCGCCGCGGGCGTGCCGCAGATGGTGCTGGGCAGGCTCGCCTTCGGCTACCGGGGCAACGCGCTGCCGGCCGGGCTCATGACGATCACGTCGGGCTTCGGCTGGTTCGCGGTCAACAGCGTCAGCGCGGCGTTCGCCTTGAACTCGCTCACCGGACTGCCGGCGGCGGCCTGGCTCGTGGTGGTCGTACTCGTGCAGATCGGCGTCGCCTTCGTCGGGCACAACCTGGTGCAGGTCTTCGAGCGGTTCGCCTTCCCGGTGCTCGCGGTGGTGTTCGCGATCGCGGCGGTGATCGTGCTGGCTCGCTCCGACCCGTCGGCCGTCCCCGCCGGTGGCGGCACCGGCGGCGTCGGCGGGTTCCTGCTCACCGTCGGCGCCGTGTTCGGCTACACGGCGGGCTGGAGCCCGTACGCGGCCGACTACGCCCGCTACCTGCCTGCCGAGTCCTCGCGGCTGCGCACCGGGCTCGCCGCCGGGCTCGGGCTGTTCGGCTCCACCACCGCGCTCATGGTGGTGGGCGCGGCGTCGGTGAGCGCCACGGCGGCGGCAGGGGTGGGGTCCGACAACCCCACCACCGCGTTCGTCGGGGTGCTCCCCGGCGTGCTCGCGAGCCTCACGCTGCTGGCCATCGCACTGGGCGCGATCGCGGCCAACGTGCTCAACGTCTACTCGGGCGCGATGGCCTTCCTCAGCATGGGCGTGGACGCCCCGTTCCGCTGGGCGCGGGCCGTGGTCGCCGCCGCGTTCGGCGTGGTCGGCTTCCTCATCGCGCTGATCGCACTCCCGGACGCGGCCCACAGCTACGAGGGGTTCCTGCTCGTCATCGTCTACTGGATCGGGCCGTGGCTGGGCGTGGTGCTCACCGACCAGTACCTGCGCCGCGGCAGCCTGCCCACCGAACTGCTCTACGACCGCGGCCACCGCAACCTCGCGGGTGTGGTGGCCCTCCTCGTGGGCATCGTGGTGTCGGTGCCGCTGTTCTCCAACCAGGTGCTGTTCGTCGGGCTGGTGCCGCGGCTCCTCCCCGGCGTGGGCGACGTGACGTTCCTCGTCGGAATCGCGCTCTCGGCCGCGGTGTACGCGCTGCTGTTCCGGCGGCAGGCCGCTCACGCCGGGTGAGACGTCCCGCGGCGCTTGCGGGACGGACGGCTCGCCCCGCAGAGTGAGGACGTGACCACCCTGCCCGACCCGGCGGTGACCGATCCGGCCGTGCTGCTCGACGTCGCGCTGGGCGAGGCGAGGGCCGGCCTGGCCGAGGGAGGCATCCCGATCGGGGCGGCGCTGTTCGCCTCCGACGGCACGTTGCTGGGGCGCGGGCACAACCGCCGCGTCCAGGACGACGACCCCTCCATGCACGCCGAGACGGCCGCCTTCCGCGCGGCCGGGCGGCAACGCGACTACCGCTCGACGATCATGGTGACCACGCTGTCGCCGTGCTGGTACTGCTCCGGGCTGGTACGCCAGTTCGGGATCGGTGCGGTGCTCGTCGGAGAGGCCCGCACCTTCCACGGCGGCCACGACTGGCTCGCGGAGCACGGCGTCTCGGTCACCGTGCTCGACGACGGTCGCTGCGTCGACCTCATGACCGACTTCATCGCCGCCCGCCCGGACCTGTGGCACGAGGACATCGGAGAACCCTCATGATCCCGACCGTCGACCTGGCAGCGTGGCGGGGCGGTGCCGCCGGTATCGGTCCTGCCGTCGACGAGGCACTGCAGCAGGCCGGCTTCCTGCTGGTCACGGGCCACGGGGTGGACGCCGCACTGCGCGCCGAGGTGCGGGCGGCGGCGCGGGCCTTCTTCGCCCTGCCCGCCGAGGTGAAGGCGCGGTACGCCGTGCGGATCGGTGGGCGTGGCTGGCTCGCCCCCGGGGTGGAGGCGAACGGGAACGTCGAGGGCGCGGAGACGCCGCCCGACCTCAAGGAGTCCTTCGCCGTCGGGCCGGACACGCCGACCGGCGACCCCGAGGTCGACGGCGTGTGGTTCCCGCCGAACGTGTGGCCGCCCGAGGTGCCGCAGCTGGAGAACGCCGTGGACCGCTACGCGGCCGCGATGACCGCGGTGTCACGCGAGCTGCTGGAGCTGTGCGCGGACGCGCTCGGCCTGTCCCGGGAGACGCTCACCAGCCTCGCCGGCCACCCGACCTGGACGTTCAACATCAACCGGTACCCGCCGCTCACCGAGGTCGGGCCGCCCGTCCCCGGCCAGTTCCGGATCGGATCGCACACCGACTTCGGGACGGTCACGGTGCTGGACCGCGAGCCGGGCGCCGGTGGCCTGCAGGTCGACATCGAGGGCACCGGCTGGGTCGATGCGCCGTACGACCCGGCCGCGCTCACCGTCAACATCGGTGACCTGCTCGCGCACTGGACGGGCCTGCGCTGGCGCTCCGGGCGGCACCGGGTGCTGCCGCCGCAGCCGGAGGCACCGCACGAGGAGCTCGTCTCGCTGGTGTTCTTCTTCGAGCTGGACCACGACGCTCTGGTCACGCCACTGACCCCGCCGATCGGCCGCCGGAACGACCTCGCGCCGGTGGTCTCCGCGCCGTTCCTGCGGGAGCGGCTGGACGCGATCTCCGTCGAGTAGACCGTCCCCAGTTCTGCCGAACGCCCACGGGGCGGTGACCTGCAGAGCTAGCGTCGGGCCGTGTCGCGACCGAGCGCCGTGCGGGCCCCCGCCACCCGCGACCAGGTGGACGCGTACCGGTTCGGCCTGCGCCGGCTCGAGGCGGCCCTGGTGCGCGGCGACCCGGTGCCCCTGCACGAGCAGATCCGGTCGCAGCGCCGCGCGGCGCTGGCCGGGGTGGTGCTGGGGCTGCTCGGACTCTGCGGCGCGGCGGTGTCCGCAGTGGTGGTGCCCAGGCCCACGTGGAACCAGCAGGCCGTGGTGATCGGCGCCGGATCCGGCGCGATGTACGTGGTGGCGCACGGGCCCGACCGGCTCGTGCCCGTCGCCAACCTCCCCGCCGCCCGGCTGGTGCTGGCGGCGCTGCGCACGGGCGGCAGCACCGGTGCCGACCCGGCCACCGCCACCCCCGTCACGGTGCCGGACGCCGCCCTCGCCACCGCGGCGCGCACTCCCACCGCCGCGGTCCCGGGGGCGGTCGCGGTGCAGCCGGGCGGTCCGGTGCTCCCACCCCGGTGGGCGGTGTGCGACCGGACCACGGCCGACGGCACCATCGTCGGCACCACCGTGGTGGCGGGCGCGGGGGTGCCGGAGCCGATGCCGCCGGGCGACGGGGTGCTCCTCGACGGTCCCGACGGCGTCACCTGGCTGGTCACGGCGGGCCGCCGGCACCGCGTCGACACCGGTGACGGCCGGGTGCTCGCCGCGTTCGGGCTCACCGGCCGGATCCCCCGCGCCGCCGCACCCGACGTGGTGTCACTGGTGCCCGAGGGCGCGGCACTGGCCACTCCGGAGGTCACCGGTCGTGGTGGCACCGCCCCCGCCGGGCTGCCGGGGCGGGTCGGCGACGTACTGGTCACCACCCCGGTGGGCGGAGCGCCCCGGCACTTCGCCGTGCTGGCCGGCGGGCTGCAGGAAGTGCCCGACGTCGTGGCCGAGCTGCTGCGGGTGGCCGCAGGGCAGGCACAGGATCTGCCGGTCGGGGCCTCCGAGCTGGCCGCGGCGGCGCTCGTCGACGACCTGCCGGTCGACGGCTGGCCCGCAGGCGCGCCGCTGCTGCGCGAGCCCGCCGAGTCGCCCGTCGTCTGCTGGACCTGGACGGCGGACGGGGAGCCGTCCGGTGCGGTGTGGGCGGGTGCGGCGGAGCCGCTGCCCACGGCGGCCCCACCGGTGGCACTGGCCCAGGCCGACGGCCCGGGCGCCCGCGTGGACGCCGTGGCCGTGGGGCCCGGCGGCGCGGTGCGGGCCACTGTGCCGGGACGCCCACCGGGCACCGGCCCGTTGTGGCTGGTGGCCGCCACCGGCGTCGGCTACGGGGTCGCCGACGACGCCACGGCCGCCGCCCTGGGGATCACCGCCGCCGAGCCCGCTCCGGAGGCGGCACTGCGCCTGCTGCCGGCCGGTCCGGCCCTGGACCTCGCCGCGGCGGGCCGGGTGGTGGACGTGCTGCCGGCCGGCTGAGCCCGGGTCAGCGCGTCCGGCGGGGGCGGCGGCGCAGCAGGATCGCGGCCGCCGCACCCGCCAGCAGCAGCAGGCCGCCCGCCACGAGGTCGACCGGCAGGCCCGGCGAGGGCGCCACCGGGCGTGGCGCGGTGCCGGGGAGCTCCGCCACCGCGGCCACCGCGGCAGGCGGTTCCGGGGGCGGGTGGAGCACGGCGGGCACCGCGGTGAGCGCGGCGACCGGGTCGATCACGCCATGGCCCACCCGGTCGTCACGGCCGTGGGCAGGTGGGCGGGCCGTGGCGAGGATGCGGTCGGTCACCTGCTTCGCGGTGAGCTCCGGATAGCGTTCCCGCACCAGCGCGGCCAGCCCGGACACCCACGGTGCCGCGAAACTGGTGCCCTCGACGCCGGAGGAGGTCGTGCCGCCTCCGACGGCCAGCGAGCGCAGCCCGGTGCCGGGGGCGGCGACGTCCACCCACGGTCCGGGCACCGTGAAGGCGGCCGGGGCGTCGTCCTGGCCGACGGCGCCCACTGCGAGCAACTGGTCGTCGTACCAGCCGGGGAGCGACACCTGGCCCGCGGCGGGCTCGATGCACGAGCCCGATCCCACGTTGCCCGCCGCCGCGACGACCACGACGTCGGACTGGGCGGCGTAGCGGAGCGCGGCCTGCAGGTCGGCGCCCGCCGTGGCCGCCTGGGCGGCGCTCAGGCACACGGCCTCGGAGATGTTGACCACGTCGGCGCCCTTCCGGACGGCCAGCACGACCGACTCGGCCAGCGTGCGGGTGTCACCGGCCGGACGGGTGGTGCCACCCGGCCCGGGGACCTCGAACGACGGGCTCGACTGGCGGATCGCGAGCAGCCGCGCGCGGGGCGCGATCCCGATGGGCGTGGCGGCCCGGCCGCGAGAGCCCGGTTCCGCTGCCGCGGCGAGCAGGCCCGCGACCGCCGTGCCGTGGCCGTCGCAGTCGTCGAGGCCGTCGCCCCCGGTGAGGTAGTCCCCGGCGCCGCGCACCCGGTCGCCGAGCAGCGGGTGCGGGTACACCCCGGTGTCGATCACCGCGACGAGTTGGCCGCGGCCGGTGGCCAGCCGGTGGAGCTCGGGCAGTCGCAGCCGGGTGGCGATGGGGCCGGCCGCGGGCGCCGCGTCGGCCGCGGGCGGGGTGCAGCGGCTGGGCGCGCGCAGGCCGGGAGTGGATCCGGGCGGGTCACCGGCGGGCGGCGGGACCGCGATCGGGGGCGGCACCGGGTGGGCCATGGCGGGAGCCGCCTGCCCGGTGAGCGCGAGCGCCGTGGCCACCGCGCATGCCGCCCGCCTCACAGGCCCTGGACCAGCCTGAACAGGTCCATCGCCGCGAGTGCCAGCGGGATCGAGGCGGCGACGAGCAGGCCCTCCAGCAGGTCGACCGCCCGCCGGGAGACGGGGGACCCCGCCGGCCGGGTGCGCCCGAGCGCGAGCGAGCCGGCCGCTGCCGCCACGAGCAGGGCAGCCGCGACTCCGAGCCGGGCGCCGGGACCCACCTGCGCGGCGACCAGTACGGCCAGCCCCACACCC
The DNA here is from genome assembly GCF_059359135.1 of Pseudonocardia sp. OZ21. Taxonomy (NCBI): domain Bacteria; kingdom Bacillati; phylum Actinomycetota; class Actinomycetes; order Pseudonocardiales; family Pseudonocardiaceae; genus Pseudonocardia; species Pseudonocardia sp. OZ21. Next base: position 51,763 of record NZ_JCADBN010000006.1, on the reverse strand, counting down.
GCGGCGATGGCGCTCCCGAGCAGGACACGGGCCGGGCCGCGGTCGGCGAAGCTGCGGGCCCGCAGGGCGAGTACGGCCACGGAGACCGCCGCGAAGGCCGGCCCGGCCCAACCGCCCGCCGCGGCGACCGGGAGCGCGGCGGCGGCCGCGACGACCGCACAGCCGCCGACCAGACCGGCGAGAAAACCTCGCGCGAGGTCCGCCCGCTCCGCGAGCTCGGCAGGCGGCAGCAGGTCGGGGCCGTCGTCGGCGTCCACCAGTTCGGCACCGTCGGCCGGCACGACCGGCTGGGGCAACCCGGCGAGCCGCAGCGCGACCCGCGGCAGCACGGGACCGACGGCGAGCGCGACCACGCCGACGGCGGCCGCCGCGGCAGCCGGGGCGACACCGAACCGCAGGACGACGACCGCGGCCACCCCCACCGGGACCGCGGCCACCACGATGCCGACGAGCACGGGGGCCACCACCCGCAGCGCGATCTGGGCCAGCGCGGCCGCGATGCCCGCTGCCGCCGTGGCCAGCAGCAGCTGCGCCGTCCCGCCTGCGGGCGACAAGGCCGCCCAGCCGGCCGCACCGGCAAGGGGAACGGCCGCCAGCGCCGCCGTGCTCGCCGCCCGCTGCCTGGCCGCCGCGTCGAGGGCCTCGACCCGAACCGCCCCGTCGGGCGCCTCCACCGTGCGGGCCAGCCGGGCGGCGTGCGCCACCGCGGCGACGGCCGCCAGCGCCGCGACCGCAGCCGCCCACGGCGTCCCGGTCGCTCCGGGCCAGCCGGCAAGCAGCGCTGCCGCGGCGACGGCCACGGCGAGCACCGCTCCCGCCCCGAACCGGCGGTCGCCTGCCGCGGCGGTGGCCGCGGTGGCCGCCAGCGCGTCCACGGGGTCGTCGAAGACCGGAGGAACGGGCGCCGGGCCCTGGGGGGCGAGCCGCAACAGCTCGCCGTCGAGCACGCCGAGCTCGCCGAGGGTGGCCTCGGTGGGCAACGGGCCGCCCACGGCGCCGGACAGCCGCCACGGGAGCGGGCGCAGGCCGAACACCGGTTCCCCGACCAGCTCGAGGACCATCGGCACCAGCTCGGCGACCGGCACGTCGGCAGGCAGCGCGACGTCGACCCTGGCGCGGGGGGCGAGCACCGTGAGCCGGCAGTAGGCCGCGTCGGCGGCAGCGGCACGCACGTGGTGTCTCCCTCCGTGAGCGACGGGACGACTTCTCCGGAACGGCCCCGGTAGAGCCCGTCGGCTGCCTAGCATCGCAGCGCCGGGGTCGCGGGCGGGCCGGTTCGGCAGAACTCGTTCGGGGCCGGTTGAACGGCGGGAAGGGGTGCCGGTGGGAACTGTCGGAGTGGTGCGGTCGCGGCGGCTGCCACCGCGGATGCCCGGTGGGGAGCTCACGCTCGAGCCTCCCCCCGAGCCGGAGCGGATCGTTCCCGCGGGGATGCTGGCCCGGCTGCTGCCTGTCGTGATGCTGCTCGGTTCGGTGGGCTTCATCGCCGTGCTCGGCCCGCGCAACCCCACCTCGTGGCTCTTCGGGGGCATGTTCGCGATCTCGACGCTCGCCATGATGATGACCGGCGCCGGGCGCGGGGGCGGCAACCGCTCGGCGAGCCTCGACGAGGACCGCCGCGACTACCTGCGCTACCTGTCGCTGCTGCGCGGCCGGGTCCGCGGCATCGCGGCCGAGCAGCGTGCCGTGCTGGAGTCGCTGCACCCGCACCCGGCGGCGTGGCCGGCGGTGCTCGCGGCGGGCCGGCTCTGGGAACGCAGGCCTGCCGACCCGGACTTCGGTCAGCTGCGCATCGGGCGGGGCGCCCAGCGGCTGGCCACCCGGCTCGTGGCGCCGCAGACCGGGCCCGTCGAGGGCCTGGAACCGGTCACGGCGCTCGCGCTGCGCCGGTTCCTGCTGGGGCACGCCGTCGTTCCTGACCTGCCGGTGGCCCTGTCGCTGCGTGCGAGCTCCACGGTGTGGCTCGAACCGGCCGACCCCGCGGAGGGGCTCGGGCCCGCTCGCGCTCTCGCCCGCGCCATCGTCGCCCAGTACGCGCTCTGGCACAGCCCGGCCGACGCGCTGCTCGCCGTGGTCGCACCGCCCGCGCTCGCCACCGAGTGGGAGTGGGTCAAGTGGCTCCCGCACGTCGCCCACCCCCGCCGGTGCGACGCCATCGGCCCGCTGCGGATGGTCTCCGGCGACGCCGACGACGTCCGCCGCTGGTGGGTGGCCGAGCTGGCGGGCAGACCGGTGGGCCCCGGCACCGGTGAGCCGCACCTGCTCGTCGTCGTCGACGATGTGGCCGAGGGGCCGGGGCCGTGGGCGGGCGTCGCGGGGGTCACGGTGCTGCGCGTGGGGGCACCGCCGGGACGGCGACCAGGTCCGTCGGTCGTGCGGCTGCTCGTGGGTGCGCACGGGCTGCACCGCGTCGGCCCCACCGACCGGCAGCACGGCGACCTCGCTCCCGACGACCAGCAGCCGGCTCCGATCGGGCACCCCGACGGGCTCGACGTGGCCGAGGCGAGAGCACTCGCGCGGCGGCTGGCCCGCTACCGGCCAGGCGGCGCCGCGCCGGGAGGGGACGCGACCCCGCGCCGGGCGCCCGGGTTGCCCGCGCTGCTCGGGCTGGAACCGGACCCGGCCGGGATCGCCGCGCTGCGCGCCCGCTGGACCCGCGCCGACACCGACAGGCTGCGCGTCCCGATCGGCGTCGACGAGCGCGGTGGGCCGGTCGTGCTCGACCTCAAGGAGTCCGCGCAGGGCGGGAGCGGACCGCACGGGCTCTGCGTGGGCGCCACCGGATCGGGCAAGAGCGAGCTGCTGCGCACCCTCGTGCTGGGTCTGGCGGCCACGCACTCACCCGCGGAGCTCAACCTGGTGCTGGTCGACTTCAAGGGCGGCGCCACGTTCCTCGGACTCGCCGGGCTGCCGCACGTCTCGGCCGTGATCACCAACCTCGCCGACGAGCTGACACTGGTGGACCGGATGGCCGACACCCTGGCCGGTGAGGTCACGCGCCGCCAGGAGCTGCTGCGCGCCGCAGGCAACCTGGTGGGCGTCGCCGACTACGCCGCGGCCCGCCGGGCGGGAGCCGACCTGCCGCCGCTGCCCGCGCTGTTCGTCGTGGTCGACGAGTTCTCCGAGCTGCTCGCCCAGCGCCCCGAGCTGATCGAGCTGCTCGTCACCATCGGACGGCTCGGGCGCTCGCTGGGGATCCACCTGCTGCTCGCCTCGCAGCGCCTCGAGGAAGGGCGGCTGCGCGGCCTGGAGTCGCACCTGTCCTACCGGATCGCGCTGCGCACGTTCTCCGCCTCGGAGTCCCGCGCGGTGCTCGGCGTGCCCGACGCCCACCAGCTGCCGTCGGCGCCCGGTTCGGCCTTCCTCGCGACGGGCACCGACGAGCTCGTGCGGTTCCGCGCCGCCTACGTGTCGGGCCCCGGCACCACATCGGCGCCGCGGGCCGGTGCCGCAGCGGGACGGCCCCGTGCGTACCCGTTCCGGGTCGGGCCCGTGCCCGTGGTCGCGCCGTCGGAGCCGGTCACCGCCCCCGAGGCCGAGGGCGCGGACGGCCCCACCGTCCTCGACACCGTGATCGCCGCGATGGCGGGTCAGGGCCCTCCGGCGCACCGGGTCTGGCTGCCACCCCTGGACACTCCACCACCGCTCGACGAGGTGCTCGGCCCCGTCCACGCCGGGCCTGGCCAGGGTCCGCTTGCTGCCCGGGTGGGCCTGCTCCAGGTGCCCGTCGGCCTGATCGACCGGCCCTACCAGCAGCGGCGCGACCCCTTGATGATCGATCTGGGCGGCGGTTCCGGGCATCTGGCCGTGGTGGGCGGCCCGCGGGCCGGCAAGTCCACCGCGCTGGCCACCACCGTGCTGGGCCTCGCCCTCACCCACACCCCGGACGAGCTCGGCGTGCACGTTCTCGACTTCGGTGGCGGCGCGCTCGGCCCGCTGGCCGCGTTGCCGCACGTCGGCACCGTCGCCGGGCGCCAGGAGGTCGACCTCGTCCGGCGCACCGTCGCCGAGCTCATCGCCGTGCTCGCCCGGCGCGAGCGGCTCTTCCGCGAGGCCGGGATCACCTCGGTCGAGGAGTTCCGGGCGCGCCGGGCAGCCGGAGCCCACCCCGGCGAGCCGAGCACCGACCTGCTGCTCGTCGTCGACGGGTACCTCACGCTGCGCAGCGACTTCGACGACCTGGATGCGCGCCTGCTGCCGCTGGCCGCGCAGGGCCTCTCCTACGGGCTGCACCTGGCGATCTCGGCCGGCCGGTGGAGCGAGCTGCGTCCGGCGCTCAAGGACCTGCTCGGTGGCCGCATCGAACTGCGGCTGGGTGAGCCGGCCGAGTCCGAGGTGGACCGCCGCCGGGCTGCGGAAGTGCCGTCCCGGCCCGGCCATGGGCTCGCGCCCGACGGCGCCCCGGCCGTCGTCGCCGCCCCCCGGCTGAGCACCGGCGCCACCGACCAGGCCGCGCTCGTGGCGATGATCGCGGAAGCGTGGCCCGGCGCCGGGCTCCCCCCGGTGCGGCTCCTGCCCGAGCGCATCGACCTCCATCGGCTCCCGGCTGCCGGTCCCGGGTCCACCGGAATCCCGATCGGCGTCGACGAGGAACGGCTCGCCCGCGTGGAGCTCGACCTCGCCGCCGACCCCCACCTGATGTGCTTCGCCGACGCGGAGAGCGGCAAGACCAACCTGCTGCGGCTCGTCGCACGCGGGATCACCGGCCGGCACGGACCGGAAGCCGCCCGGCTCGTGGTCGTCGACCACCGCCGCACGCTGCTGGGCGTGGTCCCGGACACCCACCTGATCGGCTACGCCAGCACGGCCGACGCCACGGCCGAGGCGGCCCGCGAGGTGGCGGCATCGCTGCGCAGGCGACTCCCCGGCCCGGACGTCACGCCGCGGGCTCTGCGCGAGCGCAGCTGGTGGACCGGACCCGAGGTGTACGTGCTCGTCGACGACTACGACCTCGTCGCGCCCGGTGGGGGCGCGCAGCACCCGCTCATGCCGCTGGTGGAGTTCCTCGCGCAGGCCAAGGACGTCGGCCTGCACCTGGTCGTGGCCCGGCGCTGCGGCGGTGCCGGGCGGGCGCTGTTCGACCCGCTGCTCGGGCGGCTGCGCGAGCTGGCCGCACCCGGGCTGGTGATGAACGGCAGCCCCGACGAGGGTGCGCTGGTCGAGTCGGTCAAGCCGGCGTCCCTGCCGCCGGGGCGCGCCTCTCTCGTCGACCGGCGGCGTGGCGCCCGCCGCGTCCAGCTCGCCTGGCTGCCGCCGGACACCGAGGACGACCCGTGACCGGCCGGCACAGCGGGGGAGGACGGTGAGCGGCACACCGGTCCGGGTCGCCGTCCAGCTGGGGGCGGCCACGGCGCGGGTGGCCGCAGCAGGTGCCGACGGTGAGCCGTGGCTGGTGGCGCGGACGCCCGCTCGCGGCGCCACGGTGGCGTCGCTGCTGGCGGAGCTGGCCCCCGGACCGGAGGAGCTGGTGCTGGTCCATCCGCCGGGCTGGCCCGCGCCGCGCACGGCGTCCTGGGTGGGCCGGTGCGCCGGTCTCGCCGGGCGGGTCCGTGCCGTCCCGGCGCCGGTCGCCGCGGCCGGGTGGAGGGACGTGGCCGTGCTCGACGTCGGGCACGGGGCCGCGGAGGCCACCCGGGTGGACTCGGCGGGCAACGTGCTCGCCGTTCGGTCCAGCGCGGTGGCCGGAGCCGCACTGGACGCGGTCCTGGCGGAGCTGCTCGGGCTGCCGTCGGACGACCCGGCGGCCGTTCACGAGGCGCGGCGAGTACGTGAGGCGCTCTCTCTGCTGCCGGCGGTCGCATCCGAGCCGGTGCTGGTGAGGGCGAGCGAGGTTCGCCCGTTGCTGGCGCGGCAGCTCGCCGTCGCGGTCGACGCGTTGCGCGAGGTGCTGCAGCAGACCGGACCTGCCCCGGTGCTGCTCCTCGGCGGTGTGGCACGGACCCCGCTCCTCGCGGAGCTGGTGGACGAGGCGGGCGTCGCGGACGTCGTCGTGGCCCCGCGGCCGGACGTCGCCGCGGTGCTGGGGGCGTTGGTGCTGCCCGACACCGGCGGTCACCCAGGGTCGATGCAGATGGCGGGTGCCGGGTGGACTCCGCGCCGCGGGTCGACCGGCGCGGGGCCGTTCTCGGCTCCCGGCACCGGGCCGGAGCGCAGTGCCGCCCCGGTCGTCCGCAGACTGCCCCCGCCGCCGGTCCGGGCCCGCAGCCTGCCGCGGATCGTCCTGCCGGCCGTCGCGGCTGCTGTGCTCGTCGCTGGCCTCATCGGCCTCGGTGCCATCCTGCCCTCGCAGCGGCCGGCTGCCGCGGTGCCTGCCGGGGTGCTCGTGCAGTACGGCTACCGGCTCGACGTCCCGGCGGGGTGGGAGCACACCGGTGGGTTGCCGGAGCGGCGCCGCACCCTGCTCACCCCGGCCGGGGCGCCGGAGGGCAGCGATCTCATCGCGGTCGAGCGCAGCCCGCTCGGCTACGACACCGGCGCCGAGCCCGAGCGGGCCCGGGCCGAGCTGCGCGCCGAGTTCGAGTCCGCGGTGGCGGCCGGTTCCGCGTTGCGCGGCTACACGACCACCACGCTCGCCGGGCGCGAGGTGGCGACCTACCGCCAGCGCGGGGAGGACGGCCGGACCGTCGTCGACTGGTTCGTGCTCCTCGACGGGGACGCGCAGCTCAGCGTCGGCTGTCGGCACACGGCAGCGGGCAGCACCGCGGTGCGGGCCGCCTGCGATCTGGTCGTCGCCTCGGTGCGACGGGCCTGAGCCCGGCCGTCCGGGCCGCGATCACTACCGTCACGCGCGTGCGCGGAAACGGGATGAAGGTCCTGATCGTCGGTGCGGGCATCGCGGGGCTCGGAGTGGCGCGTGCCCTGCGTGAGTGGGGCGCCGAGATCGACCTCGTGGACCGGGCGGCCGGCCCTGAGCTCGGAGGGACCGGCATCTACCTGCCCGCCAACGCCGTGCGCGCCCTGGGCATGCTCGGGCTCGAGGAGCAGGTCGTCGACCGGGCCTGTCGCATCGACCGGCAACGCGTGGCCAACCAGACCGGGCGCGTGCTCTACGAGGTGGACACCCGCTCGCTGTGGGGCGGGGTCGCCGCCAGTGTCGCGGCGCGCCGCGCCGACCTGCATCGGGTGCTCCTCGGTGGCGTCGACGGGCTGCAGGTCCGCTACGGGCGCAGCCCCCTTGCGGTCGAACCGCGCGACTCGGGTGCCACCGTCGAGTTCGACGACGCCACCCGGGAGCGCTACGACCTGGTCATCGGCGCCGACGGCGTCCGCTCGGCGGTCCGGAGGCTCGTATTCGGCGACGGTGGTCTGCGGCCGTCCGGGCTGCACGCCCGCCGCTTCCTCGGGCCCCGCCACGACGACGCGCCGGTCTGGTCGGCCCTCTTGGGCCGTGGCGTGTCGTTCCTGACGATCCCGCTCGGACCGGACGAGGCGTACTACTACTGCGACACGTCCACGGCCGAGGCCGATCGCGGCCTGACCGACGTGCTGGCCGGATTCGCGACGCCGGCCGGGGAGATCGCCGGAGCCGCGGAGGCGGTGCAGGGCGGGCCCGTCGAGGAGGTGGTGCTCGACGGCTGGAGCCGCGGTCACATTCTCCTGCTGGGCGACGCCGCGCACGCGACACCGCCGAACATGGCACAGGGGGCCGCCATGGCCCTGGAGGACGCACTGGTGCTGGCGCAGACCCTGGACTCGGCCGGCACGGTCGCCGCCGCGCTGCGGGCGTACGAGGCCCGCAGGCGCCCGCGCGTGGAGTGGGCACAGCAGCAGACCCGCAAGCGCGACCGCGCGCGTGCGATGGCCCCGGTCCTGCGTGACGTCGTGATGGGCGCGGCCGGCGAACGGATGTTCCGCGCGAACTACCGGCAGCTGATCCCGGCCCCCTGAGCGGTCCCACAGCCCCTCCGCGTTCGCACCCGCACACGATCCCGCCGGTTCGGCCCCGCACGGGCGCGCTCCCTGCGACGGTGGCCCGACAAGCAGACCGCAGGCACGGGACAGGGGTGATCGGCATGGCCGACGGGTTCGGCACCACCGTCGAGGAGATGCAGCGGGCCGGGCGGCACGTGTTCACGGTGAACGACACCGTGCAGGCCGACCTGGCCACGTTGCGCGGCAGGCTCGCCCCGTTGGCCGGGGCGTGGCGGGGAGAGGCGGCCACGGCGTTCACCGCGTTGATGGCCCGGTGGGATACCGACGCCCGCGCCCTGAGCGAGGCTTTGCGCACCATCGGCGAGGCGATCGAGGGCACGGGCGCGAGCTACCGCGCGCAGGAGGAGCAGCACACCGGCGACCTGTCCGCGATCCGCGCGGCGCTGGGCTGAAGGGGGATCCATGTCTGAGATCAAAGTCACGTTCGGGGCGCTGGAGGCGGCGCGGGCCGACGTCGGGGCCACCGCGGGCCGCATCTCCGGCCAGCTCGAGGAGCTCAAGCGGTTCCTCGCGCCCATGGTCGCCACCTGGGAGGGGCAGGCGGCCACGGAGTACCAGGCCACGCAGCGCAAGTGGGACACGGCCGCAGCCGACCTGGCAGCGGTACTGGCTCAGATCGGGGTGGCGCTGGGCACAGCCAACGACAGCTACCAGCAGGTCGAGCGGGCAAACGCGGCCCGCTGGCGGTAGTTGCCGGGGCTGCGGGCGAGGGCTACCCGGCGGTTGGAGGGGGCGTTTTGACCCTGCTTCGGACCGGCGGGTACCCTCGTTCTTCGACGTGCGGTGGGTGAAGACCCGCGGTCGCTTGACGGCGGCCCGCATGGTCCGTCCGCGGGCCCGGCGCCTTGCTCCCGCACCCGCGCACCGAAGGCAGCTCACGAGTTTCTCGACGAGCACAAGACAGCGACGAGGTAGGTCCGTGCCCACGTATAGCCCCAAGCCCGGCGAGATCACCCGCGCCTGGCACGTGATCGATGCCACGGACGTGGTGCTCGGCCGCCTCGCCACGCATGCAGCCACGCTCTTGCGTGGCAAGCACAAGCCGACGTACGCCCCGCACATGGACACCGGCGACTTCGTCGTCATCGTCAACGCGGAGAAGATCGCCGTCTCGGGCAACAAGCGGACGGACAAGTTCGTCTACCGCCACAGCGGCTTCCCGGGCGGTCTCAAGCAGCGCTCGGTCGGTGAGATGATCGAGAAGCACCCCGACCGTCTCGTCGAGAAGGCGATCAAGGGCATGCTGCCGAAGAACCGTCTCGGCCGGGCGATGAGCAAGAAGCTCAAGGTGTACGCCGGGCCCGACCACCCGCATGCCGCGCAGCAGCCGGCCGCGTTCGAGATCACCCAGGTCGCTCAGTGACCACCCCAGAGAACGAAGAGGGACAGCCCGTGACCACCCCCGAGCCCGGGACCGAGGCTGCCGAGACCGCGGCCGCCGAGATCGAGGCCGTCGAGGAGGCCGCGCTCGAAGCCGACGCCACGGACCTCGCCGACGCCGACACCGAGACCGATGTCGCCGACAGCGACGCCGCCGACGAGTACGACACCGACGTCGATGTCGACATCGACACCGACATCGACGTGTCCGCCGTCCCGGCTGTGTTCTCCGACCGGCCGATCCAGACCGTCGGGCGCCGCAAGGAGGCCGTCGTCCGTGTCCGGCTCATGCCGGGCACCGGATCGTTCCGCCTCAACGGGAAGACTCTCGAGGAGTACTTCCCCAACAAGCTGCACCAGCAGCTGATCCGTGAGCCGCTGGTCACCGTCGAGAAGACCGAGCGCTTCGACATCTTCGCCAACCTCCACGGTGGCGGCACGTCGGGCCAGGCCGGTGCGCTGCGCCTGGCCATTGCGCGCGCGCTGATCGAGGCCGACTCCGAGGACCGCCCGCCGCTCAAGAAGGCCGGCTTCCTCACCCGTGACCCGCGCGTCATCGAGCGCAAGAAGTACGGCCTCAAGAAGGCCCGTAAGGCTCCTCAGTACAGCAAGCGCTGATCTTGGATCTGCCTGCTGGCGACCGTGCAAGCTCGGTCGCAGTGCGACGCCTGTTCGGCACCGACGGCGTTCGCGGACTGGCCAACGGCGAGCTCCTCACTCCGGAGCTCGCCGTAGCCCTTTCCGCGTCCGCCGCTCGTGTGCTCGCGGAACGTGACAGGTCCCGGCGTCCGGTGGCCGTCGTCGGCCGGGACCCGCGGGCGAGCGGGGAGATGCTCGAGGCCGCGGTCGTCGCCGGCCTGACATCGGCCGGGGCCGACGCGGTGCGGGTCGGAGTGCTGCCCACCCCCGCGGTCGCCTATCTGGTCGCGTCGCTCGGTGCCGACTTCGGCGTGATGATCTCCGCATCGCACAACCCGATGCCGGACAACGGCATCAAGCTCTTCGCGGCGGGCGGCCACAAGCTCCCCGACGCGCTCGAGAGTGCGATCGAAGACGGCCTCGGCACCCGTCACGAGCGTTCGACCGGAAAGCGCATCGGCCGGGTCCACGATCTCGTCGACGCCGCCGAGCGCTACCGCGACCACCTGGTCACGGCCACGCCCGGCTCGCTCGCCGGGCTGCGGGTCGTGGTCGACTGTGCCCACGGGGCCGCGTCCGCCGTCGCGCCGGAGGCGTATCGCAGGGCCGGTGCCGAGGTCATCGCGATGCACGCCGACCCCGACGGGCTCAACATCAACGACGGCGTGGGGTCCACCCACCTGGGGCCGCTCCAGAAGGCCGTCCGCGAGCACGGTGCCGATCTCGGCATCGCCCATGACGGCGACGCCGACCGCTGCCTGGCCGTCGACGCCAGCGGCGCGGCGGTCGACGGCGACCAGATCATGGCGGTGCTCGCCCTCGCCATGCTGGAGTCCGGCGAGCTCGCCCACGACACCCTGGTCGCCACCGTGATGAGCAACCTGGGCCTGCACCTGGCGATGCAGGAGGCCGGTATCGCGGTGCGCACCACCCAGGTCGGCGACCGGTACGTGCTCGAGGAGCTGCGGACGGGCGGGTTCAACCTCGGTGGCGAGCAGTCGGGCCACGTCGTGCTCCCGCAGCACTCCACCACCGGCGACGGCCTGCTCACCGCGCTGCAGCTGATGGCCCGGATGACGGCCACCGGTTCGTCTCTCGCCGGGCTGACGTCGGTCATCACGCCGCTGCCGCAGGTGCTCCGCAACGTGCAGGTGGCCGACAAGGCCGCGGTCGCCGGGTCAGTAGCTGTGCGGGAGGCCGTCGAGGCCGCTGAGGCGGAGCTCGGCGCCACCGGTCGCGTGCTCCTGCGCCCGTCCGGCACCGAGCAGTTGGTGCGGGTGATGGTCGAGGCGCCCACCGCCGAGCAGGCGGACACCGTGGCGCTCCGGCTGGCCGAGGTCGTCGCCGCGGCGAGCTGATTCGCCCGTTCCGCCTCGCTCCACCGCCTCCGTACTGCACCATCAGGCCATGCCGCCCGAGCTGCGCCTGCACCCCGATCGGCTCCGCTCCCACGCCGTCACTGCCGCGGGCCTCTCCGAGGACCTCCGGGCAGCCCTCCGGTTCGCGCCCGGCCCCGTGGGCGGCCACGCTCTGGCGGCGGAGCACGACCGGTTGAGTGCTGCCGTGCTCGTCGCGGTCCGCGAACTGGCCGAGCTCAGCGCCGCACTCGCTGATGCCGCCTCGGGAGCGGCGAGCGCAGACGAGACCGTCGCCGGGGTGCTGCGCCGGATCCAGGACGAACTCGCCGGCGAGGAGCACCCGTGACCCGTGCCGATGCCGATGCCGATGCCGAGGCACTGTCCGGTGCGGGGCAGTGGTGGACCGGGCTCGCCGACGCGCTGGCCGAGATCGGGCGGCGGGTCGGCAGGCTGTCGGCGGAGATCACCCAGGACTGGCCGGACGGCCGGGGCCAGGAATGGGTGGAGCGCACCGCGCATCTGGGCCACGATCTCGGCCGCGAGGCCAGGGCCGCCGCTGAGCTGGGCGAGTCATACGCGCGGCAAGCTGCAGACCCGTATCGATGGGACCCACCCCCCGCCCGCCATACCGGCGTCCGCCTGGGCAGCACGGAAGCCCGTCGCACGGACGACGAGCGCGGAATGAGAATCGCCGAACTCCCGGACTGACCCTGCGCCCCCACTATGGAGCCGACTGCTGCTGAAAGACCCCCACAACAGCATTACGGCTCCGAATTGCTGGTTGGTGCAGGGGTGGTCCGCGAGTCGTCCGTTCTGGAGGCGCGAGTCGCCCGTCTTGGGTGTGGCCCACCTGGCTCGGGCGCGGCTCCCGGCCCCCGGCTGCATGACCCGCCGCTCGCGATTCGTGCGCCCGGATCGGGCGACTCGCGCGCCGAAAGCGGGCGACTCGCGGGCGCGAATCGGGCGACTCGCGTACCGGAAGCGGGCGACTCGCGGGTGTGTGTGGCTAGTGGCGGTCGGCGAGGGTGGTGCCGGGGACTTTGCCGTCCACGAGGACGTCGACGCGGTCCTCGTCGCAGAGGTGGTGCAGCAGGAACGCCGTGACGAGGGCGCGGGTGAGGCGGCGGGTCTTCGCGTCGGGGCTGCCGGAGAGCACGAAGTCGCTCCAGTGCACGCCCTCGAGGAACCCGGTGTGGGTGGCCTTGGTCAGCGTCCGCAGCCACACCGGTCCGCCTGCCGACGCGGCGATGGGCTCCGCGTGCCCGGCGGCGGGGGCGACGGTGTCCTTCGCCGCGGCGAGGTGCAGCACGGGCACCGTCAGGGCGCGGGAGGAGTCGACCGCGGACGGCCAGGTCTGGGCGACGGCGATCGTGACCACGGCGCGGAGGCGTGGGCGGTCCTGCGCCGCCAGCAGGGCGATGCCGCCACCGATCCCGTGGCCGGCCAGTGCGGTGCGGCGGGAGTCCACGCTGATCCGGCCGTCCCCGAGTCGGACGCCAGCGCAGACATCGAGTGTGGTGCGCAGGTCGGCGGCGAGGCCGACGTGGCTCGGGAGCGGGCCGCGGTGGCTCGACGGGGCGGCCGCGACGATGCCCCAGGACGCGAGGTGGCGCAGGAGGTCGGCGTAGCGCCCGGCGGGCTGCAGCCAGTCGTGGGCGAACGCGACGGCGGGCAGGCCGAGGCCTTCCTCCGGTGCGAACACGACGCCCGGGATGCCGACCATGCCGAGGTCGCCGCGCAGCACCTGGTGCGGGCCGGGCCGGGAGAGCTGTTCCACAGCGTCCTTGGCGTTGCGCACCTCGGGTGGCCGGGGGAACTGGCGGGTCCGGGTCACAGCGCAGCACCGTAGTCCTTGCGGCGCCGGGCGAGCGAACGCAACGCGGGGCAGACGCCTCGCGGTCGCCGATCATGTCGGGGCGACGAGAACCGCCGGCACGGGTGCCGTCGGCCGCGGGTCGTCCGGCGGTGGGCGCTCCCGGCGCCCTACGCTCCGACGATGGCAGCGAGGGACGGTCGATGAGGGGCGTCTGGACGGCCCAGCAGGTGCGTGACACCGAAGCTGTGCTGCTGGACCGCACTCCCGACGGCGCGCTGATGCGCCGCGCCGCGTTCGGGCTCGCGGTGCACGCGCGCCGGATGCTCGCGGGTGACGGGCGGCAGGTGGCCGGGCGGCGGGCGGTGCTGCTCGTCGGGGCGGGCAACAACGGCGGGGATGCGTTGTGGGCCGGGGTGGAGCTGCGCAGGCGCGGGGTCGGCGTCACGGCGGTGCTGCTGGACGCGGCGCGTGCGCACCCGGCGGGGCTCGCCGCGCTGGGTCGCGCGGGTGGCCGTTTCGTGGACGCGGACGCGGGGCTGGTGGCGGCGTTGGGGGCCGACCTGGTGATCGACGGCATCGTCGGCATCTCCGGGCACGGTGCCCTGCGTGAACCCGCGGCCCGTCTGGTGGCCGCGGTGGACCACGCCGGGGTGCCCGTGCTCGCCGTCGACCTGCCCAGCGGGGTCGACCCCGACACGGGGGCCGTCGACGGTCCCGCCGTCACCGCGGCCGCGACCGTCACGTTCGGCGCGCTCAAGCCCGTGCACGTGCTCGCGGCGCACCGGTGCGGCGAGGTCCACCTGGTCGACATCGGGCTCGGGCCGTTGCTGCCCGATCCGCACGCCGTGGTGCTCGACGTGGCCGACGTGGGTGGGCGCTGGCCGGTGCCGGGGCCGGGGGACGACAAGTACACGCAGGGGGTGGTGGGCATCGCCGCGGGCTCGGCGACGTACCCGGGAGCCGCCGTGCTGGCCGCCGGTGCCGCGACGCTCGCGACCAGCGGCATGGTCCGGTTCGCCGGCAGCGCCGCGGCCGGTGTCCGGGACCACTGGCCGGAGGTGGTCGCCGCCGACTCGATCACGGACGCCGGTAAGACGCAGGCCTGGTCGGTCGGTCCCGGCATCGGTGTCGACGACGCCGGCCGGGCCGTGCTGGCGGAGGCCATCGCCCGTGAGGTGCCGCTCTGTGTGGACGCCGACGGGATCTCGCTGCTCGCCGAGCACGCCGACCTGCGGGCCGCGCTGCGGGGCAGGCCGGTGGTGGTCACACCGCACGACCGGGAGTTCGCACGTGTCGCGGGCGAGGTCGGCAGTGACCGGATCGCCGCCGCGCGCCGGGCCGCGGCCGAGTTGGGTGTCACGGTGCTGCTCAAGGGCAACGCCACGGTCGTCGCCGATCCGGACGGGCGTGCCCTCGTGCACCCGTCCACGTCCTCCTGGGCGGCCACCGCCGGGTCCGGTGACGTTCTCACCGGGATCATCGGGTCGCTGCTGGCCGCCGGGTTCGAGCCGTGGTGGGCGGCCGGGTGTGCGGCCCACGTGCATGCGCTCGCGTCCGACCTGGCCGCGCAGGGCGCGCCTGCGCCCGCGTCGCGGCTGCAGGCCGCGATCCCATCGGCGATCCGGTCGGTCCGAGGGGTGTGAGCGGCGCGGTCCCGATTTCGCAGCGGTGACGCCCGAGGTGGGCGCCGCCGGTCGCTCTGTCCACGATGGGACGAGTGTGGATGAGATGATGCGGGCGTGGTTGATCCGCCGGGTGGAGCGCGTGCCGAGGCCGTCGTCGATCTGGACGCGGTACGGCACAACGTCGAGGTTCTGAGGGCCAGTGCCCCGGGCGCCGGTGTGATGGCCGTGGTCAAGGCCGACGGGTACGGCCACGGCGCGGTGCCGGTCGGGCGCGCCGCCCTGGAGGCGGGTGCCGCCTGGCTAGGGGTGTGCACGCTCGAGGAGGCCATGGAGCTGCGGCAGGCCGGCATCACCGCTCCGGTGCTGTCCTGGCTGCACCTTCCCGACGACGACTTCACCGACGCGGTGGCGGCGGACGTCGACCTGTCGGTGTCGTCCCGGGGCCATCTCGCCGCGGTGCTCGCGGCCGCGCGCCGGGCGGGACGGCCTGCCCGGCTGCACCTCAAGGTCGACACGGGGCTCAGCCGCGGTGGCGCGCAGCCCGCGGAGTGGCCCGACCTGCTCGACGACGCCACGAAGGCGGCGGCCGACGGGCAGGCGGAGGTCGTCGCGGTGTGGTCACACCTCGCGTACGCGGATGTGCCGCACCACCCCACGATCGACCGGCAGGCGGCCCGGCTCACCGTGGCCTGGCAGGAGGCGGTCGACCGCGGCCTGAACCCGATCCGCCACCTCGCCAACTCCGCGGCCACGCTCAGCCGCCCCGACGTGCACTTCGACCTCGTGCGCCCCGGCGTCGCCGTCTACGGGCTCGACCCGATGGACCGGCCGTCTGCGGAGAGCCCCCTGCGGCCCGCGATGACGCTCCGGTGCCGGGTGGCGCTGGTGAAGCGCGTGCCGGCCGGGGAGGGCGTCTCGTACGGGCACGAGTGGACCACGCCGTGCGAGACCACGCTCGCGCTCCTCCCGATCGGGTACGCCGACGGGGTGCCGCGCAGGCTCGGCTTCAACGGGCGGATGCGGGTGCTGCTCGGTGGCGTGGTGCGGCCCGTCGTCGGGCGGGTCAGCATGGATCAGGTGGTGGTGGACTGCGGCGACGACCCGGTCCAGGAAGGGGAGCTCGCAGTGCTGTTCGGTCCCGGTGACCACGGCGAGCCGACCGCCCAGGACTGGGCGGACGAGCTCGGCACCATCCACTACGAGGTCGTCACGGGCGTGCGCGGGCGCCGCGTCGTCCGCACCGTGGTCGGAGGCGGGTCCTCGTGGTGAACCGGGGGCAGATCTGGGGTGCGGTCGCCGGGGCCGCGGGGGCCGCCGCGGCCACCGGTGTCGCGGTCGGGGTGGCCGTCCGCAAGCGCTCGCAGATCGCGGCCGAGCGGCGCCGCCTGGCCACGCAGCTCACTGAAGGCCCCCCTGAGCCGGGCCCGACGCCGGTGAGCGAGTCGTCCTCGGTCACGGCGGACGACGGGGTCCGGCTGTCGTGCGAGGAGATCGAGGCACCGGGCGGGAACGCCGCGCTCACCGTCGTGCTCGTGCACGGGTTCGCGCTCGACCGCCGCACCTGGCACTTCCAGCGGCGGTCCCTACCCGCGCTCAACGATCCGGTCATCCGGGTCGTGCTCTACGACCAGCGCAGCCACGGTCGCTCCGAGCGTGCCCCCAAGGAGAGCTGCACGATCGAGCAGCTCGGCCACGACCTCGACGCGGTGATCAGGGCGCTCGCGCCCGAGGGCCCTCTCGTGCTGGTGGGGCACTCGATGGGCGGCATGACGATCATGGCGCTGGCGGAGCAGCACCCAGCGCTGTTCGCCGAACGGGTGGCCGGCGTCGCGTTGGTCTCGACGTCAGCCGGCGAGGTGGGCAGTACTGGGCTCCACGGCGCCCTGCTGTCCCGGCACAACCCCCTCACGCGTGGCGTCGGGCTGCTCGCGCGGCTTCAGCCGAAGCTCGTGGAGGGCGTGCGGAAGGTGGCGGGGGAGGTGATCTGGGCGATCACGCGAAGCCTCGCCTACGGCGACCGCAACGTCGAGCCGTGGCTGGTCGACCTCGTCGACACGATGATCAGCACGAACGCCGTCGATGCGCTGACCGACTTCGTCGACACGGTCGGCAGCCACGACCGGATCGCCGCGCTCCCGGCTCTTGCAACCTGTGAGGTGCTCGTCGCGGCAGGTGACGCCGACCGCGTCATCCCCGTCTCGCACAGCGACGTGATCGCGGCGGAACTGCCGGATGCCACGCTCGTGCGCTTCGAGGGTGCGGGCCACCTGCCGATGCTGGAGCAGCCCGTGCGCATGGACGAGGCGCTGGCGGACCTGCTGCGCCGCAGCGTCGCCCGGAGCGCCCCGAACGGGCTGCGACGGCGCGCGTGACCCCCCCGATCGAGCTCGACGTCGAGCTGGAGCTGCCGGAGGCCTCCGACACCGAAGCGCTCGGCGAGCGGCTGGGCGCCGGGCTCGGCCCTGGCGACCTGGTGGTGCTGTCGGGGCCGCTGGGGGCGGGCAAGACCGTCTTCGTGCGCGGTCTGGCACGGGGGCTCGGGGTGGCCGGACCGGTCACGTCACCGACCTTCGTGATCGCCAGGGAGCACCGCCCGCTCCCCGGCGGGGCGGGCGTGCCGCTCGTCCACGTCGACGCCTACCGGCTCGGTGGCGCCGCGGAGCTGGACGACCTCGACCTCGACACCGACCTCGCCGACGCCGTGGTGGCCGTCGAGTGGGGCGAGGGGGTGGCCGAGCGGCTCTCCGCGCGGCACCTGCTCGTGCGCCTCACCCGCCGCCCCGACGACGTGCGGGTGGCGAGCGTCCACCGCGTGGAGGAGCGCCCGTGATCGAGGCGGTGATCTTCGACTGGGGCGGCACGCTCACCCCGTGGACGACGGTCGACCACCTCGCCGGCTGGCGGCGCCTCGCCGACGTCCTGCACGCCGACGACCCCGGCACCGCCGAGGTGCTCGCGGCCGCGCTACTGGTTGCCCGACGACGCGCGCTGGAGGACCGTGCGGGACGAGCACCGCGCCTTCACCCTCGCCCACGTGCTCGCCGACGCCGCGGCCGGGGCCGACCCCTGTGTCTGGACCAGCGAGCTGCCCTGGACCAAGCCGCACCCCACGGCCTTCCGGGCCGCGATGGCCGCGGTGGGCGTCACCGACCCGAGCCGCTGCGTGTACGTCGGCGACCGGCCCTACGACGACATCAGCGGCGCCAAGGGCGTGGGCATGCGCGCGGTGTTCGTCCCGCACTCGGAGATTCCCGCGGTGCAGCAGGTACCGGTCGACGTGCGGCCCGACGCGGTGATCCAGGGCCTCGGCGACCTGCCGGAGCTGCTCGCCGGCTGGTGAGCGGCCCCGTCCCTCCGCCCGCCGCTGCACGCTCGTAGGCTCGTGACGTGCTCGTGCTCGCCCTGGACACCGCCACGCCCGCCGTCACGGCGGGCGTCGTCGAACTGACCGACGCAGGCCCCGTCGAGCGGTCCGTGCGGGTCACCCTCGATGCCCGCAAGCACGCCGAGCTCCTCATGCCCGGTGTGCTGGCCGCGTGTGCCGACGCGGGGGTGGCATTACGCGATGTCGACGCCGTGGTCACCGGCACCGGCCCCGGACCGTTCACCGGCCTGCGGGTCGGAATGGTGACCGCCGCGGCGCTCGGTGACGCCCTCGACGTCCCGGTCCACGGCGTCTGCTCGTTGGACGCGATCGCGGCGGACTCCCTCGCCGCCGCTCCGACCGCCCCGGGCCGGCTGCTCGTCGCCACCGACGCCCGGCGGCGGGAGGTCTACTGGGCGCTCTACGACGGCGCTCTGCACGACGGGGCGCCCCGGCGGGTCGACGGCCCGCACGTCGGGGCTCCCGCCACGCCGGCTGCCCGCGTGGCCGAACTGGGGGCCGTCGCCGCTGCCGGGGGCTCGGCCGCCGCGGTGGGACTGCCCGAGCGGGAACCGGCGTCGCCGTCGCCCGCCGGGCTCGTCGCGGTGGCCGCCGTCGCGTTGCGGTCCGGCGTGCGGCCCGGCCCCCTGGAGCCGCTGTACCTGCGCCGTCCCGACGCCGTGGAGCCCGGTGCGCGCAAGCGGGTGAGCGCCGGATGACCGCCACCGTGCCGATCGACGCGCTGCGCGAGTCCGACGTGGAACGCTGCGCCGAGCTGGAGAAGATGCTGTTCCCCGGCGACGACCCGTGGAGCGCGCGGGCGTTCCGTGACGAGTTGCGCGCCGGCCACCACTACCTCGCCGCGCGGGTCGGCGACGAGCTGGTGGGCTACGCCGGGATCGCGTTCGTGGCAGGTCCGCCGCACGCCGAGGCGGAGATCCACACGATCGGGGTGGATCCCGCGCACCGGCGGCGCGGGATCGGGCGGGAGTTGCTGCGCGGCCTCCTCGCGGTGGCGGACGCCGAGCACGCCACGGTGTTCCTCGAGGTGCGCACCGACAACGACGCCGCCCGGCTGATGTACGAGGCCGAGGGCTTCGCCGTGGTCGGCCTGCGCAGGCGGTACTACCGACCCAGCGGCGCCGACGCCCACACGATGCGGCGGGAGCCGACACGATGATCGTCCTCGGGATCGAGACCTCCTGCGACGAGACCGGCGTGGGGGTCGTGCGCGCCGAGCCCGGCGGGGCCGTCACGTTGCTGGCCAACGAGGTGGCGTCCAGCGTCGACGAGCACGCCCGGTTCGGCGGGGTGGTGCCGGAGGTCGCGTCGCGGGCGCACCTGCAGGCGATGGTTCCCGCCGTGCACCGCGCGCTCGCCACCGCCGGGGTCACCGGCCGCGACGTGGACGCCGTGGCGGTCACGGCGGGCCCGGGGCTCACCGGTGCCCTGCTCGTGGGGGTGGCGGCGGCCAAGGCCTACGCCGCGGCATGGGACGTCCCGCTGTACGGGGTGAACCACCTCGCCGCGCACGTGGCCGTGGACACGCTGCAGCACGGTCCGCTGCCGCCGTGCCTGGCGCTCCTGGTGTCCGGGGGCCACTCCAGCCTCCTCGACGTCCCCGACATCGCAGGGCCCGTCACGCCGCTCGGCGCCACCATCGACGACGCGGCGGGCGAGGCGTTCGACAAGGTCGCGCGGCTCCTCGGGCTGCCGTTTCCCGGTGGGCCCCACATCGATCGCGTGGCACGGGACGGCGACCGTGCGGCGGTGGCGTTCCCGCGGGGCCTCACCGGCCCGCGCGACGCACCGTTCGACTTCTCCTTCTCCGGCCTGAAGACGTCGGTGGCGCGGCACGTCGAGGCGCTGGAACGGGCCGGTACCACCGTGCCGGTTGCCGATGTCGCGGCGAGCTTCCAGGAGGCCGTGGTCGACGTGCTCACGGCGAAGGCCGTGCGTGCCGCCCGCGAGCGGGGGATGGACACGCTGCTGCTCGGCGGCGGCGTCGCGGCCAACTCACGGCTGCGGGAGATGGCGCAGGAGCGCTGTGCCGCGGCGGGTGTCCTGTTACGCGTCCCGCGGCCGGGGCTGTGCACCGACAACGGCGCGATGGTGGCCGCGTTGGGGGCCCACCTGGTGGCGTCGGGCGCGACGCCGTCGTCGCCGGAACTGCCGGCCGACTCGTCGCTGCCGATCACCGAAGTTCTGGTCTGATCTCCCCATCATGAGGGTGTTCCCGGGTCGGTTCGCACCTTTTGCGGTAAACCCGGATCGGTTCGAAATCAGGCTGTTGTTTTCCTGACCGATAGGTCACATCCCCTCCCGGGCGACGTGGGTCGCATCGGCTTGACGCATCGGTTCGCCCAGCTACCGTTGGTGATTCAATGCTCAACCAATCTTCCGGAAGGTAAGATGTGAGTGCTGTCCTGAATGCCGACAACATGCGCGGAACCAACTCCTACATTCCGGCGGGATGGTCACTGCGCCGGCTGCATGGTGCCGCGGTGGTGCGAATCATCTTCGGCGTGCTGTGGGCGATCGACGCGATATTCAAGTGGCTTCCCGGGTGGATCCACGGCCAGACGCTGGGCAAGGAGCTCGATCCGACCAAGGTTCCGACGCCGATGCTGCACGGCTGGATCCAGCTCTGGCACGACGTCGCGGGAGCAAGCCCCGGGACGTTCGCGCTGATCACCGCCATCGTCGAGTCCATGCTCGCGGTGGCCCTGATCCTGGGGGTCTTCTCCAACCTCGCCTTCATCGCCACCGCGATCTGGTCCATCGGTATCTGGACCTCCGCCGAGCACATGCACATCCCGTACATGACCGGCCAGACGGACCTCGGCCCGTCGATCGGCTACGTGTTCGCCGCTCTCGCGCTGTTCTATGCGGCGGCCGGTGCCACCTGGAGCGTGGACGCCGTGATCCGACCCCGCCTCGGCAGGCTCGCGCCGCTCGCCGGCTCGGTGCCGGGGGCCTGACGGCGGGTTCGTGGCCGGCGGCGCTGCCGACCACGAACCTCACCAGTGCGTCATTCGCTGACGTGCCGCAGCAGCCGCAGCTCGTCGTCGGTGAGCTGCAGCTCCAGCATCGGGAGCAGGTCGGCCAGCTGCTCCGTGGTGCGTGCACTGGCGATGGGGGCGGCCACCGTGGGCTGGTCGGCCAGCCAGGCCAGCGAGACGGCGGCGACGGGCACCTCGTGGCCTGCGGCGATCTCGTCGAGCACCGTCAGCACCCGCAGCCCGCGGTCGTTCAGGTACTCCCGCGCCCCCTCGGCGCGCACGCTCTCGACCTCCGTGTCCGCCCGGTACTTGCCGGTCAGGAAGCCCTTCGCCAGCCCGAAGTACGGCAGGCAGGCCAGGCCCTGCTCGGCGAGCAGCGGGGCGAGCGCCGTTTCGAACTCGGCGCGCTCCAGCAGGTTGTAGTGCGGCTGCAGCGCCACGTACGGCGTGAGCCCGTCGCGGGCGGAGATCTCCAGCGCCGAGCGCAGCCGGTCCGCCGTGAAGTTGGACGCCCCGATCGCGCGGACCTTGCCCGCCCGCACCAGCCCGTCGTACGCGTCGAGGGTCTCCTCCTGCGCGGTGTCCGGGTCGTCGCGGTGGGAGTAGTAGAGGTCGATCCGGTCGGTCTGCAGCCTCCGCAGGGAGTCCTCCACCGCGGCGGTGATGTTGGCGCGCGACAGCCCCGGCCGCTGCGGCCACGAGCCGACCTTGGTGGCGATCACCATCGCGTCGCGGTTCCCGCGCGCCGCCATCCACTCGCCGATGATCGTCTCCGACTCGCCGCCGGAGTTGCCCGGCGCCCGCCACATGTAGGAGTCGGACGTGTCGACGAAGTTCCCTCCGGCCGCCACGTACGCGTCGAGGACGGCGAACGAGGCGTCCCGATCCGCTGTCCAGCCGAACACATTGCCGCCCAGGCATAGCCGGGACACGTCGAGGTCGCTCGAACCGATCTTAGGCATGCTAAAACCCTACGACGTGCGCGGACACGAGTGGGCTCTCGTGTCCGCGCACGCCGCACCAGGCCAGGGTCAGGCCAGGCTCAGGCCCGGTTTCCGGTCCTGCACGACGAAGGTGCCCCGGTTCTCGACGGGTGCTCCCGGCCGCTGCACGAAGGGCACCACGCGGAAGTCGGCGGTCACCTCGGTGGGCGTGAACTTCGTGCGCACGTAGCCGCGCCGGTTGTTGTAGAAGCGGATGTGCGGGTTGTCCGCCAGCGTCGAAGCGGTGTCGGGGCGCGTCTCCGAGCCGTCGCCGCCGGAGGTGATCGAGCTGGACACCAGCTCGGAACCGATGACCGGAGCCGCCGGGTCGTCGAAGCGCTGCTTGATGTCGGCGGCCCAGTGCGCGTGCACGTCGCCGGTCAGCACCAGCAGGTTGCGCGCCTTGGAGGCGGTCCAGGCGTCCACCACGCGGTCCCGGGATCCGGGGTAGCCGTCCCAGGCGTCGGGGTTGAAGCCGCGTCCGGCACCGGGGGTGAAGTCGACCTGCGAGAAGAACACCTGCTGGCCGAGCACGTCCCAGCGGGCCTGGGAGCGCCGGAACTCCTCGGCGATCCACTTCTCCTGCGTCGAGCCCGGCAGCGAGCGCGCCGGGTCGGTGCGCCCGGTGCAGTCGCTGTTGAACTTGTCGTCGCACGGCTGGTCGCCGCGGTACTGGCGGGTGTCGAGCATGTGGAAGTTGGCCATCCGGCCCCACGACACCGTGCGGTAGAGCCGCATGTCGATGCCCTTGGGCCGCTGGGCCCGGCGCAGCGGCATGTTCTCCCAGTAGGCGCGCAGTGCCGCCTCCCGCCGGGCGAGGAAGTTCGGCTGCGGGGTCTCCGGGTGCTCGGGCACCTCGTCGGCCCAGTTGTTGTCGACCTCGTGGTCGTCGAAGACGACGAGCCACGGCGCGACGGCGTGGGCGGCCTGGAGGTCGGGGTCGGTCTTGTACTGCGCGTAGCGCTGCCGGTAGTTGCCGAGGGTCTCGGTCTCCGGGCCGACGTGGTTGCGCGGGTTGCCGCCGGGGGCCACGTAGTCGCCCGCGGCGTACTCGTACTGGTAGTCGCCGAGGTGCAGGACGAGATCCGGCTCCTCCTCGGCGAGCCGGGCGTAGGCGGTGAAGAAGCCGTGCTCGTACTGGGAGCACGACGTGAAGCACATGCTGAGCGGCTGCATCGCCGACGCGGGCGGCGCGGTGCGCGTGCGGCCTGCGGGGGAGAGCTCCTTCCCGGCACGGAACCGGTAGAAGTACTCCCGTCCCGCGTTCAGCCCGGCCAGCTCGACGTGCACGCTGTGCCCCAGCTCGGGGCCGGTGGTCTCCTTGCCCCTGCGGACGATCTTCCGGAACGCCTCGTCGGTGGCCAGCTCCCACTCCACCTCGGTGTTCCGCCCGCCCATGCCGCCCAGGCCGTCCTCGGCGAGCGGGTCGGTGGCGAGTCGCGTCCACAGCACCATCCCGTCCGGTGCGGGCTCCCCGGACGCGACGCCGAGGGTGAAGGGGTTGCCGGGAGGGGCGGTGGGTGCGGCGGACGCGGCGCCTGCGAGCCCGGTGAGCACGGTGCCGGGAACGGCGAGGACGGCGGAGGCGGTCAGGCCGGCCCGTAGCACGCGGCGCCTGCTGTGCGTCGAGGTGGTGGGAGGAGCGTCTGTGGTCACGGGCTCAGGGTTGATCACCCTCCCGTGCGGCGAGTGGCGCCGCGGGCACCGGCCGGTGAACGGTAGGCGAGGTTTCCGACGGTCTGACGATCTTCGTGAGGTCTGCCCTGCTCGGGCCTGCTTGTGCGTCCCCGGCACCCGCGCAGCGGGCCTCGCTCGTGACCAGCGGCGATACCGGGGTTGTCCGGCAGAAGTCGGCATCGGTACCGCTTCGGGTCATAGCGGCCACCGGCGTTGAGGCGTTGGCACTCTCATGGGTAGAGTGCCAACGGCACGGCCAGGATGTTCCGGCACCCGCGACGACGGGGCGTCCGATGGCTGTCATCCCTGAACATGTAGGCGAAGGCACGTACCCCAGGAAGGGGAGGTCATCGGCGTGGCAAACATCAAGCCGCTCGAGGACAAGATCGTCGTCCAGGCCAGCGAGGCGGAGACCACCACCGCTTCCGGCATCGTCATCCCGGACACCGCCAAGGAGAAGCCCCAGGAGGGCAAGGTCCTTGCGGTCGGCCCGGGCCGGGTCGACGACAACGGCAACCGCGTCCCGCTCGACGTGGCCGTCGGCGACGTCGTCATCTACTCGAAGTACGGCGGCACCGAGGTCAAGTACAACGGCGAGGAGTACCTCATCCTCTCCGCGCGCGACGTCCTCGCGGTCGTCAACTGACGCAGGCAGTTCTGTAGCCGCCGCCCCGGTGGTCCCTCGACCGAGCGGGCCACCGGGGCGGTGTGTTTTCCCCGGAGAATCAAGAGAGGCAGGACATGCCGAAGCAGATCACCTTTGACGAGACGGCGCGCCGCGCGCTGGAGCGCGGGGTGAACCAGCTGGCCGACGCGGTCAAGGTGACCCTCGGCCCGCGCGGCCGCCACGTTGTGCTGGACAAGAAGTTCGGTGGGCCGACCGTCACCAACGACGGTGTCACCATCGCGCGCGAGATCGACCTCGAGGACCCGTTCGAGAACCTCGGGGCCCAGCTGGCGAAGTCCGTCGCCACCAAGACGAACGACGTCGCCGGTGACGGCACCACCACCGCCACCGTGCTCGCCCAGGCGATGGTGGCCGCAGGCCTGCGCAACGTCGCGGCCGGCGCCAACCCCACCGCACTCGGCGTGGGCATCTCCAAGGCGGCGGACGCGGTCTGCGAGCTGCTCGCGAAGAAGGCCATCCCGGTCGACGACAAGGAGCACATCGCTCAGGTCGGCACGATCGCCTCCCGCGAGGCCGAGATCGGCAACCTCATCAGCGAGGCGCTCAAGACCGTCGGCAAGGACGGTGTGATCACCATCGAGGAGGGCTCCACGCTCGCCACCGAGCTGGAGATCACCGAGGGCCTGCAGTTCGACAAGGGCTACCTCTCGCCGTACTTCGTCACCGACGCCGAGTCGATGGAAGCCGCGCTGGAGGACGCCTACGTCCTGCTGCACCGCGACAAGATCAGCGCCATCGCCGACCTGCTCCCGCTGCTGGAGAAGGTGCTGGCCGACGGCAAGCCGCTGCTGATCGTGGCAGAGGACCTCGAGGGTGAGGCGCTCTCCACGCTGGTCGTGAACTCGATCCGCAAGACCATCAAGGTCGCCGCGGTCAAGTCGCCGTTCTTCGGTGACCGCCGCAAGGCCTTCATGGACGACCTGGCCATCGCCACCGGCGGCACCGTCATCAACCCGGAGGTCGGGCTCAAGCTGTCCGAGGCCGGGCTGGACCTGCTGGGCACGGTGCGCCGCGTCGTCATCACGAAGGACGCCACCACCCTCGTCGAGGGCGGCGGCACCAAGGACGCCATCGACGGCAGGGTCGCGCAGATCAAGGCCGAGATCGAGTCCTCCGACTCGGACTGGGACCGGGAGAAGCTGCAGGAGCGGCTGGCCAAGCTGTCCGGCGGCGTCGCCGTCATCAAGGTCGGCGCAGCCACCGAGACCGCCCTCAAGGAGCGCAAGCACCGCATCGAGGACGCGGTGTCCGCCACCCGGGCCGCGGTCGAGGAGGGCATCGTGCCGGGCGGAGGCTCCGCGCTGGTGCACGCCGCCGTCGCGCTCGAGGGCAACCTCGGGCTGACCGGCGACGAGGCCACCGGTGTCGCGGTCGTGCGCAGCGCGCTGCGGGCTCCGCTGTTCTGGATCGCCGCCAACGGCGGTCTCGAGGGCGCTGTGGTGGTCGGCAAGGTTGCCGACCTGGAGTGGGGCCAGGGCTTCAACGCCGCCACCCTGACCTACGGCGACCTGATGGCCGACGGGGTCGTCGACCCGGTCAAGGTCACCCGTTCCGCGGTGGTCAACGCCGCGTCGATCGCACGGATGGTGCTCACCACCGAGAGCGCGGTCGTCGACAAGCCGGAGCAGGCCGAGCCGGCCGCTGCGGGTGGCCACGGCCACGGCCACGGGCACTGATCGAACAGCCACACACGAACGGCGGGCCGACCCCCAGGGCGGCCCGCCGTTCGTCGTTCCGCATCAGTGCGTGTTGCGCACCTGCGGCCGTTGCCTCCGGCCACCGGCCATCCGCAGCGTCCGGTCGTGGCCGCGGATGATCTGGTCGCGCTCGGACTCCGACAGGCCGCCCCACACGCCGTAGGGCTCCTGGGCCGAGAGCGCGTGCAGCCGGCACTGCTCGAGGACGGGGCACCCACGGCAGACGCCCTTCGCCCGTGCCTCGCGGTTGGCGCGAGCCGGTCCGCGCTCACCCTCGGGATGGAAGAAGAACGCACTGTCCATCCCGCGGCAGGCTCCGTGCATCTGCCAGTCCCAGATTTCCGTGACCGGCAGCGGAAGCCTTCGGGTGTCCGCCACGTGCCTCACCTCGCCTGTTCCGACGCCCTCATCGACGAAAGTCGGTATGCCCATCATAGACCGCGTCAAACCTTGTTCAAGGCGTCCTTTCGGTTTGCCCCGTCCGCCCCGGACCAGCACGATGAGCAGGTGCAGCTCGACGTGTCGCCGCCGGATCGTGGAGTCCGCCACACGCCCGGGCCGTCCGTATCCGCGGTGATCGCGCCGACCGCTGTCACCGAGCCGTGGGTGAGCGTCGCGGCCGCCGCCCGCAGGCTCGGCGTCGCCCCCGCCACGCTCCGTACCTGGGACCGCCGCTACGGGATCGGCCCCACGGCGCACACTCCCGGCCGGCACCGGCGCTACTCGCCGAGGGACCTGGCCCGTCTCGAGCTCATGCAGCGCGCACTCGTGCGTGGTGCGTCGCCCGCTGACGCCGCGGCGTACGCGCTGTCGGCCGCCGCCGTCGGGGCCGCCGCTGTCGTCCTGCCGGTCCTGCCGGTGCCGGCTCAGGTCCGGGAGGACGACGGCGCGTCTCCCGTCGAGCGGCTCGGGGAGGGGAGCGACGGCCGGGTCCGCGTCGGCGGCCGGGTCCTGCGCCTGCCCGGAGCGAGCCGTGCGGCCCGTGGGCTCGGCAGGGCGGCGCTGACCCTCGACGCCCCCGCGGTGCACCGGCTGATCGAGGAGTCGATCGCCACCTCTGGCGTCGAGTACGCGTGGGACGACGTCGTCCGGCCCGTGCTGGCCGCTGTCGGCGAGCGGTGGGCGCACAGCGGCGTCGGCGTCGAGATCGAGCATCTCGTCACCGAGTGCGTCCGGCCGGCCTTCGGTGCGAGGGCCGCGGCGCTGCAGCCCGTGGCCGACGCGCGTCCGGTGCTGCTGGGCGCGATGCCCGACGAACAGCACATGCTCCCGCTGGTGGTGCTCGCGGCCGCGCTGGCCGAACGGGGCATCCCCTGCCGCGCGCTGGGTGCCGCCCTGCCCGGCACGGCGCTCGTGGCCGCGATCCGGCGCACCGCGCCCGTCGCCGTCGTGCTGTGGGCCCAGTTGCCGCAGGCGGCCGATGTGGACCTCCTGGAGTCGTTGCCACAGACGCGCCCGCGGTTCCGCACCTACGCCGCCGGACCGGGCTGGGACGGCCTCGCCCTGCCCGAACGGACGGGGCGGCTGCTGTCCCTGCGGGCGGCGACGGCGACGATCAGCGACGCGGTACTGGTGTGACCAGCACGCTCCCGCTCCGGGGGGTCGCTGCGCCTGGCGCCGAGGCGGCGGCGTTCGGTGCCGACCCGGGTGCCCCCGTACGGGTACGGCCCGGCTCGTCGGCGATCGAGCGCTGGTACGTGGCGGTCGCGCTCGGCGGGCAGGGCCGCTATGCCGCGGCGGCCGCCGTGCTGGAATCCCTGCTGGTGCGTCCCGGTGTGCCGGTCGCGGTCGCGGCGCACGCGGCGATCACCCTTGCCTCCCACCGCCGTCAGCTCGGCGGGCACGCTGCCGCGCGTAGGTATGACGCACTTGGCCTGCGCCTTGCCTCCTCGGTAGCGTGTGACGCGGCAGCGGACCTCTATGGCAGCGGTCTGCTCGCCGCTCGTATCGACGCACTGGTGGGGCTGGCCGCCGACGCCGTCGGCACCGGCGCTCCGGACACCGCGCAGCGCCTGCTCGACACGGCGGAGTCGCTCCTTTCGGCAGGGGGAGTGAGGGGCCGTCGGTGGCGGCCGTTCGTCCGGCTGGGTTGGGTGCGCGCCGAGCTGGCTCTGGTGCGCGGGGACGCCGCCGGGGCCGTCGAGCCCGCCCGCAGGGCTCTGGAGTGCGCACGAAGCACGGGCTCGGTGCGGCACGTGCTCAAGTCCCGGATCGTGTTGACCGTTGCCTCGGCCGTCGCGGGCGCCGAACCGGTGGCAGCGGTGGTCGAGCTCGATGCGGCGGCGGCCGAAGCGGAACGAGCGGGATTGCTCCCGCTTGTGTGGCCCGCTCGGCTGGCTGCTGCTGATCTTCTCGAGCGCGGCGCGGGAACGTCCTCGAACGCAAACGACGCGACTCGGGCAATCTCTGGAGAATCGGTGAACGACCGGGTCGGCGGTCCGGCACGCCGACGACACGCCGCGTTGGCCACGTTGAGCGTCATCGAAGAGAGGAGTCACCCTCTTGGCAAGCGCCTCTTGGGGGACTCTGGCAGGGTGCCTGTTCCACCCCCGGTAATGTAATTAGTCCATTCGGTCTTACGTCACCCACATGACCAGTGCCACTCGGCGCAACTCTCCCGAATGGAGGGCACAAACCGGCCCTGATCGTGTCAAGGTGAGCCTGTCGCCCGCCGATGAGGGGGGTGACACATCACCCGGCTGCAGGAAGCTGCAGGAAGGAATCGTCGTGACGACGGTACTCATCTGCGACGATCGTCGCAGCGTCCGCGAAGGCCTGACCCGCGTGATGTCCGCGGTGCCGGGGGTGCACCGGATCGATTGCGTTGCTCATGGGGACGAGTTGCTGGCCCGGTTCTCCCGGCAGCCGGTGGACGTGGTCCTGGTCGGCACCCAGCGGGCAGTGCCCACTGGGGTCGAGGCCACGAGGCGGCTTGTCGCCGCTCACCCACAGGCGAACGTCATCGTGTTCGGCGCCCCCGACGACGCGGGCAGCATCGCCGCCGCAATCGCCGGCGGGGCACGGGGCTACCTCCGCTGGGACGCCTCGCGCCCAGAACTGGTGGCCGCGCTCGCGCACACTTTGGCGAGCACAGCCGTGCCCACGCCCCGGGCCCCCACGGATCCGGGTGTGCAGCTCACGGAGCGTGAGCTCCAGGTGCTGCGCGGCATGAGCCAGGGCAAGAGCAACGGCCAGATCGGACGGGAGCTCTACCTGTCCGAGGACACGGTCAAGACTCACGCCAGGAGGCTCTTCCGCAAGCTGGGTGTGCGCGATCGCGCCCAGGCGGTCGCCCACGGGTTCCGGCGCGGCCTCGTCTCCTGAGCGTCCTGACCCGCGCCGTCCCAGCGCGCCCCCAGGCTCTCCGCACCACCCCGGACCTGCGTCCGGGCTGACTCAACGGGCGACGTGGCTGCCTGCAGTGCAGCCACGCGCCCAACCGCCGCGGTGTCAGCTCCCGCGGCGACGTAGGCCGCCATTCGGGTGGTTAACATCCTGAGCATGCATCTGCCGGTCGTCCGGCACGTCTCCTCCCATGGGGAGGACCCATCCAGGACCGCCCTTCTCCTTCGCTACGGTGGTCCGCACTGAGGACACGGTTGAGCACTGTCCGTGATCAGCCTCACGAACGGATGATGACGAACATGTTCAGTAACACCTGGGCAACTGTGCGCGATGAGTGAGACGACAGACGTTCCCGATGAACTGGTGAGCCGCGCCATGGCCGGCGAGCCAGAGGCCGTCGGGCGCGTGATCGCCATCATCCGGCCCATGGTCGTGCGCTACTGCCGGGCGCGCCTGGGCCGGATGGACCGGTCGTCGGTCTCGGCCGACGACGTCGCGCAGGAGGTGTGTTTGGCCGTGCTCACGGCCTTGCCCGGGTACCGAGTCCAGGGCCGTCCGTTCTTGGCGTTCGTCTACGGCATCGCGTCACACAAGGTGATCGACGCCCACCGTGCCGCCACGCGCAACCGGTCCGAGCCGGTCGCCGACGTGCCCGACTCGGTGGAGTCGGCGGACGGCCCCGAACAGCGTGTACTTCGCGTCGAGTTGTCCGGCGAGATGGGCCGGCTACTCGACACGCTCCCCGAGAAACAGAGAGAGATACTCGTCCTGCGCGTGGTCGTCGGGCTGTCCGCCGAGGAGACGGCGGAAGCCGTCGGATCCACGCCGGGAGCCGTCCGTGTGGCCCAGCACCGGGCGCTTTCCCGCTTGCGTAGGTCGATGCCAGAAGAGGAGGTGGTGTGAGTGCGTCACGACAGCAACGACCCCGGACGCAACCCGTTCGAACACCGCCACCGGCGGCCCAACGGCGGCAGCAACGGCCATCGCCCCCCCGGCATGAACACGCGCCCTGTCCCGCTCGACGAGGTGAGCGAACCGCTCGACCTGGTCGCGGTCCAGGCGGATGACGAGCTGATCAACGCGCTGTCCGCCGGCATGATGGTGTCGTCCCCCGGTCGCTCCGGCTACGACACCGACGACCGGGTCGCCGCGATCCTCGCGGCCTGGAAGGCCGACGTCGACGTCGAGCCGATCCCCGAGCTCGTCGACGTCGACACCGCCGTGGCCACCGTCATGGCTGCCCGGCGGCCGGTCCGGCGCACCCGGCGGCTGGCCCCGGTGGCCGCGGCTGCGGCGTTCGTCGTACTCGCCGTCGGCGGTGTGTCCGTCAGCTCCTACAACGCCCAGCCCGACGACGCGCTGTGGGGTGTGTCGAAGGTGCTGTACAGCCAGCGCGCCGAGTCCGTCGAGGCGGCGGTCCGCGTCGAGGCCCGCATCACGAAGGCCAAGGAGGCCCTCGTCGCCGGGCAGCCCGTGGTCGCGGCGCAGGAGCTCGCCCAGGCGAAGGACGACCTCACGGTCGTGCGCCCCGAGGAGGGCAAGGTCGAGCTCGCCCAGGTGCAGGAGTTCCTCGTCGCGAAGGCGGCGGAGACACCTCAGGGCACGCCCACCGACCCGGGCACCCCGCTGTCCACGCAGCCGTCCCGACCGGTGCCTCCGGGTGCCGCGGTGCGGGAGTCGCCGAGCTCCGGGCGCACGGCGCCGGTGGCACCCGCACCCGTGTCCGGTACGGAGGCTCCGACGTCGGTGACCCCGGCGCCGACGTCCGTTGCGCCTCCTCCCTGGCGTTCGTCCGACCCGCGGGACCCACGGGACCCGCGTTCGCATGACCCCCGCAGCTCCACGGCCGACCCGCGCCGGCAGCATGCCCCGGCTCCTGACGGCGGCACGAGCCAGAACCCGCCGGCCGGTCCTCAGCAGTCGTCCGGCACCCCGACGCCCCAGCCTCCGCCGACCACCACCCGCAACCCGGGCGGCGGCGGGACGGGCAGTCCTGCCGGTCCGACCTCCGGTCCGCAGACCCCACCCGCGACCGCGGAGGGCCAGCCGGGCGGGGGCGCCGCCACACCGGGGCAGAGCATGGGTGCCACCACCCGCTCCACCCCGGGCGCCGAGGGAAGCACGGGCGCAACGGCTGCCGGTTCCGGCACGCCGCCACCCTCCGCCACCACGAGCTGACCTGTAACGACGACGGCCCCCGATCCTCGGATCGGGGGCCGTCGCCGTGTGTGGCAGCGTCAGGAGTCGGAGAGCACCGCGTCGGCGTAGCCGCGGCAGTACTCCCAGGTGACGTAGCTCGTGGGGTCGGGATCGAAGGCGGGCTCGTGCGGCCGCATCTGGCCCTCCTCCAGCAACTGCTGGAGGCTTGCCCGCAACAGGCTCCACTCGTGGAAGTGCTGCTCGCCGCAGTCGCCGCAGTCGACGACGATGCCGCGGACGCCGCGGGCCTCCAGCAGGGCCTGGTAGACGGCGAGGTCGGCGAGATCGGCCACCACCTCGTCGCGCTCGGCCTCGCTCAGCCCATCCTGCTCGCCACCCTCAGGCCCCTCGAGGGACAGGGCGGGATCATGCGGGTCACCGGCGAAGGGGTCCGGTGGCAAGGCATCAGGTGACACACTCCCACGATACCCGCACCGTGCCCGTGACGAGTCGTGAGCGTCGGGTTCACGGCGGGCGGGACGGCGGTGATGGACCGGACTGTGGTGATGGACTCGGCGCGGGCGTGCCGACTGTCGCGCCACCGCGGATACGATGTCGGGAAACCTCCCCGCCGCCCGTACCGACGTTCTACGGAGGATGACGGGCAGGGATCGACAGGATGGTGGCAATGACCAGCGAGGCCGCAGGACTGCCCCCGAAGTTCGCGATGCTGGGCCTGACGTTCGACGATGTACTGCTGCTCCCCGCCGAGTCCGATGTCGTGCCCAGCGCGGTCGACACCAGCACGCAGGTCACCCGCCGGGTGCGGATCCGCGTGCCGCTCGTGTCGTCGCCGATGGACACGGTCACGGAGTCCCGGATGGCGATCGCCATGGCCCGCGCAGGCGGGCTCGGCGTGCTGCACCGGAATCTGTCCCCCGAGGAGCAGGCCGCCCAGGTGGAGGTCGTCAAGCGCTCCGAGGCCGGGATGGTCACCGACCCGGTCACCTGCAAACCCGACGCCACCCTGGCCGACGTCGACGCGTTGTGCGCGAAGTTCCGCATCTCCGGTGTCCCCGTCACCGACGCCGGCGGGCACCTCGTCGGGATCATCACCAACCGCGACATGCGGTTCGAGATGGACCACAGCCGGCCCGTCCACGAGGTGATGACGCACGCCCCGCTGATCACCGCCAGGGTCGGCGTCACCGCGGAGGCGGCGCTCGGCCTGCTGCGCCGCCACAAGCTGGAGAAGCTGCCGATCATCGACGGCGACGGCATCCTGCGCGGGCTCATCACGATCAAGGACTTCAACAAGACCGAGAAGTACCCGCTCGCCACGAAGGACCCCGACGGGCGCCTCGTCGTGGCCGCGGCCGTCGGCGTCGGCGAAGAGGGCTACGCGCGTGCGATGCAGCTCGTCGAGGCCGGTGTCGACGTCGTCATGGTCGACACGGCGCACGGGCACTCCCGCCGGGTGCTGGAGACCGTGGCGAAGCTGCGCGCCGAGGTCGGCCACAACGTCGACGTCGTGGGCGGCAACGTGGCCACCAGAGCGGGTGCCCGGGCGCTCGTCGAGGCAGGCGCGGACGCCGTGAAGGTGGGGGTCGGCCCGGGGTCGATCTGCACCACCCGGGTCGTCGCCGGGGTGGGTGCCCCGCAGATCACCGCGATCTACGAGGCCTCGCTGGTCTGTGCGGACGCCGGCGTACCGGTGATCGGCGACGGCGGCATCCAGTACTCCGGTGACATCTCCAAGGCCATCGCCGCCGGTGCGTCCACGGTGATGCTCGGCAGCCTGCTCGCCGGCACCGCCGAGTCGCCCGGCGACCTGATCCTGGTGGGCGGCAAGCAGTTCAAGACCTACCGGGGCATGGGGTCGCTCGGAGCGATGCGCTCGCGGGGCGGGGAGGGCGGCGGCAAGTCCTACTCGAAGGACCGCTACGCCCAGGACGACGTGCTCAGCGAGGACAAGCTCGTGCCCGAGGGCATCGAGGGGCGCATCCCGTTCCGCGGTCCGCTCAGCCAGGTCGTGCACCAGCTCGTCGGCGGGCTGCGGTCCGGGATGGGCTACGCGGGTGCGCAGACGATCGAGCAGTTGCAGCAGGCGCAGCTCGTGCGGATCACCGCGGCCGGGCTCAAGGAGAGCCACCCGCACGACATCACGATGACGGTCGAGGCGCCCAACTACGTGGCCCGTTAGGAGCGCGCACGGCGGGGCTGTCTACGCTGGTCACCCGTGCGTGACCTCGTGGAGATCGGGATGGGCCGATAGGCCCGTCGCAGTTACGACCTGTCGCAGGTCGAGATCGTGCCGTCGCGGCGGACCCGCAGCTCCCAGGAGGTTTCCACCGCCTGGCAGCTCGACGCCTACCAGTTCGAGATCCCGCTGGTGACCCACCCGACCGACGCCATCGTGTCGCCGGCCAGCGCGGTGCGGGTCGGGCAGCTGGGCGGTCTGGGTGTGCTCAACGCCGAGGGCCTGTGGGCGCGGCACGCCGACGCCCAGGGCGCCCTGGAGCGGGTGCTCGACGCCGCGGCGTCCGACGACCCCACGGCCGCGGTGCGGTTGCTGCAGGAGCTGCACGCCGCACCGATCCAGCCCGCGCTGCTCACCGAGGCGCTCAAGACGGTGAGTGCGGCCGGCATCACGGTGGCCGCCCGTGTGAGCCCCCAACGGGCCCGCGAGCTCACCCCCGACCTGCTCGCGGCCGGCGTCGAGATCCTCGTCGTGCAGGGCACGATCATCTCCGCCGAGCACGTCTCGGGCGGGGAGCCGCTCAACCTCAAGGAGTTCATCAACTCCCTCGACGTCCCCGTCGTGGCCGGTGGGGTGGGTGACTACCGCACCGCGATGCACCTCATGCGCACCGGTGCCGCCGGCGTGATCGTCGGGTACGGGGAGTCGTCCGCCACCACCACCGACGACGTGCTCGGGATCGGTGTGCCGATGGCCACCGCGATCGTCGACGCCGCCGCGGCCCGCCGCGACTACCTCGACGAGACCGGCGGCCGCTACGTCCACGTGATCGCCGACGGAGGCATGGCCGGCTCGGGTGACATGGCGAAGGCCATCGCCTGCGGGGCCGACGCCGTGATGCTGGGCGAGCAGCTCGCCGAGGCGTCCGAGTCGCCGGGGCAGGGGCTGTACTGGACCTCGGCGGCGGCCCACCCCTCCCTCCCGCGCTCGGAGGTCACCGGCTTCGCGCCGGGCGACCGGGACCTGCAGTCGGTGCTCTTCGGCCCCGCCGACAGCCCCTACGGCACCGTGAACCTGTTCGGCGCCCTGCGGCGGGCGATGGCGAAGACGGGCTACTCGGACCTGAAGGAGTTCCAGCGCGTCGGGCTGACGGTCCGCGGCTGACCACGAACGTGCACTGGTTCATGCGCGCTCATGAACCAGTGCACGTTTGATCATGCGCGTGCTCCGCGTGCCATGAGCTCGTGGCGAACCCGCGCAGCGATCGTTCGCGGATGGTGCAGGGCGCTGGCGGCGCGGAAGCGGATGATGCGCCAGCCGGCAGCCACGAGAAGCTGCTCCCGTTCGAGATCTCGCAGAGCGCGGTCCGGGCGCAGGTGCTCCGCCCCGTTGTACTCGATCCCGAGCTGCGCCTCGGGATAGGCGAGGTCGAGGAGGAACGTCCGCCCCGCCACCGCCACGGGGTGTTGGGACACCGGTGCGGGAAGCCCGGCGAGGACGATCGCCATCCGGATCCGTGACTCCATCGGCGACTCCGCCAGCTGGTCGGCCAGAGCCATGACCTCGGGCAGCCGCGCCGCGCCCCGGATCCCGGGTGGAATGTCCCGCATGATCATGGCGGGGTCGAGCCGGCACGCGTGGCACAGAGCGTCGACGGCGACAACGGCGTCGGTCAGGCTGGGCGCCCACCGCGCGAGGTCGGTAGCCGTCCGCTCCGGGGTGGTGAGCCGCATCCCGTCGACGCCGGTGATCTCGTGCCGGCCGACGGCATCCAGATGGACGACGAGCATCGGGCCCGCCCGGCGGCGGTACCCGTCGAGCAGGAGCAGCTCCGCCGGCGCTCCCTCGGGCGCGCAGGATGCCCCGTGCAGCTCAGCGGCCGAGTAACCGGCGAGCACCCCGCAGGGGGCGACGAGTTCGTGCGCGGCGCGTGACCAGGTGACGAGATCGAGCGGGGCCGCCGCTGCGACGTGGATGTCGGGGTAGAGCCGCCTGTAGCCGGGGCCGTACAGCGCGCCCCGCGTGACTGCGCCGGCAGCGACGGCGGTGGATCCGCGGAACGGGCGGGTGAGATCCATGCGCCCATCGACGACAGCCACGCACCTCCGGTTCCACCGCCGGCCGAACGCGCACTGGTTCATGTCGGAACCGGAACCAGTGCACGCTCGCCGGGATCAGTGGGCCGCTGCGGGGGCCGACTATCGTGGTACGGGTGCAGCCGCCCACTGTCCTTGTCGTCGACTACGGGGCCCAGTACGCCCAGCTGATCGCCCGGAGGGTGCGGGAGGCGCAGGTGTACTCCGAGATCGTGCCGGGCGACACTCCCGTCGAGGAGATCGTGGCGCGGAAGCCCGCCGCGCTGATCCTCTCCGGCGGCCCGTCGAGCGTGTACGAGCCGGGCGCGCCGAGCGTCGACCCCGCCCTGTTCACCTCGGGGATCCCGGTGCTCGGGCTCTGCTACGGCTTCCAGGCGATGGCGCAGTCGCTGGGCGGGGAGGTGGCACCGGACGGCACCCGCGAGTACGGGCGCACCGAGCTGACGGTCTGTGCCGCGCCCGGCGCCCTGCACGACGGGCTGCCTGCCCGGCATCCGGTGTGGATGAGCCACGGCGACTCGGTGGTGCGCGCGCCGGAGGGGTTCGCGGTCACGGCGTCGTCCGAGCGGGCCACGGTGGCGGCGTTCGAGGACACCGAGCGGCGCCTCGCGGGCGTCCAGTACCACCCGGAGGTCGGCCACTCGCCGTACGGGCGGGAGGTGATGCGCCGGTTCCTGCACGACATCGCCGGAATCGCTCCGGGCTGGACCACCTCGTCGATCATCGCCGACACGATCGACGCGGTGCGTGCCCAGGTGGGCGAGGGCAGGGCGATCTGCGGGCTCTCCGGCGGTGTCGACTCCGCGGTGGCGGCGGCGCTCGTGCAGCGGGCGATCGGC
The DNA here is from genome assembly GCF_059359135.1 of Pseudonocardia sp. OZ21. NCBI lineage: Bacteria > Bacillati > Actinomycetota > Actinomycetes > Pseudonocardiales > Pseudonocardiaceae > Pseudonocardia > Pseudonocardia sp. OZ21. The sequence goes on along the minus strand of NZ_JCADBN010000006.1, from coordinate 14,983 downwards.
GATCGGCTCACGTGTGTGTTCGTCGACCACGGGCTGCTGCGGTCCGGTGAGCGGGAGCAGGTGGAGCGCGACTTCGTGGCCGCCACGGGCGCGAAGCTGCACACCGTCGACGCGAACAAACGGTTCCTCGACGCGCTCGCCGGGGTCATCGACCCGGAGGAGAAGCGCAAGGTCATCGGCCGGGAGTTCATCCGCGTCTTCGAGGCGGCCACTGCGGAGGTCGCGGCCGAGGAGCATGTCGGCTTCCTCGTGCAGGGCACCCTCTACCCCGACGTCGTCGAGTCCGGCGGTGGCTCCGGCACGGCCACGATCAAGAGCCACCACAACGTCGGCGGGTTGCCGGACGACATCGAGTTCGATCTGGTGGAGCCGCTACGCGCGCTGTTCAAGGACGAGGTGCGCAAGGTCGGCGCCGAGCTCGGGCTGCCCGAGGCGATCGTGGAACGCCAGCCGTTCCCCGGCCCCGGGCTGGGGATCCGGATCATCGGCGAGGTCACCCACGACCGGCTCGAGACGCTGCGGGCCGCCGACGCGATCGCGCGCGAGGAGCTCACCGCCGCCGGGCTGGACCGCACCATCTGGCAGTGCCCCGTGGTGCTGCTCGCCGACGTCCGCAGCGTGGGGGTGCAGGGCGACGGCCGCACCTACGGCCACCCGGTGGTGCTACGCCCGGTGTCCAGCGAGGACGCGATGACCGCCGACTGGACGCGGCTGCCCTACGACGTGCTGGAACGGATCTCCACCCGGATCACCAACGAGGTCGCGGAGGTCAACCGCGTGGTTCTCGACGTCACCAGCAAGCCGCCGGGCACCATCGAGTGGGAGTAGCGATCCCGGCGGAGCGGCCCGGCCGTCTCGCCGACGCCTTACGCACCGGACGGTTCGCCGTCACCGCCGAGATCGGGCCCCCGCGGGGCGCCGACGTGGACGAGATCCGCGAGTCCGCGGCATTGTTGCGCGACTGGGTCGACGCCGCGAACGTCACCGACAACCAGGGCGCCCAGGTGCGGGTGTCGAGCTTCGCCGGCAGCATCGTCGCGCTCGCCGAGGGCCTCGAGCCGGTCATGCAGATGACCTGCCGCGACCGCAACCGCATCGCCCTGCAGTCCGACCTCCTCTCGGCGGGTGCTCTCGGTGTCCCCAACCTCGTGCTGATGACCGGTGACCGGCCCGAGCGCGGTGACCACGCCGACGCCACCCCCGTGTTCGACCTGAGCTCGAGCGGCCTGATGAACGTGGCGCGCACGCTGCGGGACGAGGGCAGGCTGATGTCCGGCCGGGCCATCGACCCGGCTCCGCAGTACCTGCTCGGCGCGGTCGACACGGGTGCGGGTGTGCCCGACCGGCTCGAGCAGAAGGTCGCCGACGGGGCCGAGTTCGTGCAGACCCAGTTCGTGTTCGACGTCGACGACTTCGTCGTCTGGATGCAGAAGGTGCGCGACCTCGGGCTCGACGGCCGGTGCGGGATCCTCGCGGGCGTGGGGCCGATCCGGTCGCTGCGGGCGCTCGAGTTCATGGCGGGCATCCCCGGCGTCGTCATCCCGCCCGCGTTCGAGCGGAGGCTCCGCGGGGTGCCCGCGGACCGGGTCGCCGCAGAGGGCATGGCCGCGTGCGCGGAGATCGTCGCGGCGTTGCGGGAGGTCCCCGGCGTGGCCGGGGTGCACGTGATGTCCGTCGGTTACGAGCGGGGCGTGCCGGAGATACTCGAGGCCGCCGGGCTGGAGCCGACCCGCCGCCAGGCCTGACTCGCCGCACCGGAACGCGACGAGGGCGGCACCGGGGCGTCGAACCCCTGGTGCCGCCCTGCGCGGCCGCCGCTCCCCCGAGCGCGACCTCCGGTGCCGGCCACTCCCCGTCGCCGGTCCCGGTCGTCCTGTCGATCAGCTGGTGCTGCGTCCCCGGAGGCTCCCGACCAGCAGCAGCAGCCCGATCACCGTGGCCCCTGCGGCGAGCAGCCACCGGGGGTCGAGCCCGGCCAGCGACGGCACCTCACCCACGAACGCCGCTGACGACATTCCCAGCGCGAGCACCCCCACCAGGAGCATCAGCAGGTCCGGGCCGCGGCGCCGGGACGCGGTGGCGGTCGTTCCGGTCGCCGGCTGGTCGTTCCACTTGTCAGCCACGGTGCACCTCCACGCTCCCTGCGCCCGTCTCGATCGTCATGACGAGCGGTCGTCCGGTGGGGACGCCGTCGGCGCCCAGGTCGTCGGTGACGGCGAGGTGTGCGCCGGGGCCGGACTCCGACCGGCCGTCGAACTCCACGTCGCCCACGCCGGTGGTGCTGGTCAGGGTGAGGTCCGCGTTCGGAGGCACCCAGACCTCGACGTCACCGACGCCGAGCGTGATGGCGGAGCGCACCGGGCTCGCGTTGCCGCCAGGGGGCACCGACAGGTCGAGGTTGCGCAGGTCGAGCGCGATCTCACCGGCGGTGCGCTGGTAGCTGGGCTGCAGTGCCGCCACGGTGGTGGGGGCCGCACGCAGTTCGCCGATGCCGTTGCCCTGCCAGCGGTCCAGCGGTGCGGCCACCGACGCCCAGGTCAGCACGCCGAGCAGCAGGGCCACCGGGATCAGGCCGCGGCCGGAGCGGACGAATGCGCCCAGCACCAGCCCGGCTCCGATCACGGCGAGTGTCACGCCGAGGAGCACCGGCAGGTTCGCCAGGGTGAGCGCCCCCGCCAGGAGCATGATCACGGCGGTGATGCCGCCGGCGAGCAGCGCGAGACCGAGGGTCACCGAGGTGACGGGCAGCCGTCGCGGCGCAGGTGCAGGCGGCGGCCCGACCGGCGACGGCTCCGGGAGGTCCCAGGCGAACGGGGCAGCCCCCAGCGGGTCCCATGCAGGGGGAGTCGTGGCTCCCGACGTGGTCGTGACGCCTGGGGCCTCCTTGGACAGGGAGACGCCGCTCGGCGTGATCGTGGTGGGAGCTTCGGCGCCGGCCTGCGCCACACCGCCCGTTCCGCGATGGCCCCGGCTGCGGTGCAGCAGGAACAGCAGGATCGCGACGGCCAGCGTGGGGAGCAGGATGTTCCGGTTGTCGCCGCCGAAGATGGAGCCGAGGCTGATCACGGCTGCGATCGCCAGCCCGATGACCACGATCGCCTTGGGCGGCCGCGACTGTGAGGGTGCGGCGGGGTCGGCAGGCTGCTCGGGGAGCAGGAACCAGCCGGCGATGTAGAGCGCGGCGCCGATCCCCGTGAAGGCCGCGACGACGAAACCGACGCGCACCAGCGTCGGGTCGATGTCGTAGCGGCGAGCGATCGCGGCCGCCACCCCCGCCACCTGCCGGTCGTCGCGTGGTCGCGCAGGCCGGGTGTCCCACATCTCCCGCAGCGTGGTGTGCACGTCTGTCCGGTTCATTGTTCTGCTGCCTCCATGGGACAGAGCTTGCTGGGCGTACCGGCTCGCCGGTATGGGGGATGGCCCGGAGTGATCCCGGAGGTTTCCCCGATGTCAGTCCTGTGCCCACATGTGACGATGGACGCGTGACCACGGTCCCTGAGGCGACGCCGCCGCCCGCGCCGCCGCCGAGCGCGGCGGCTGCCGGCACGCCGCCACTCGTCCGCAGGCGCAGCGGCCGGTTCCTCGCCGGGGTGGCCGGGGGCGTCGCGGATCACCTCGGTGTCAACGTCCTCTGGGTGCGCACGGCGTTCGTCCTGCTCGCCGGGGTCGGCGGGGCGGGGGTGCTGGCCTACGGGCTGCTCTGGATCTTCCTGCAGCAGGAGCAGACCGACGTCACGCGGCCGCTCGGGCGCGCCGAACGTCAGCAGGCGATGGGCCTGGCCGCGCTCGGTATCGGCGCGGGCCTCGCCGCCGCGGCGGTGGGCAACACGGTCGTGGGCTGGGTGGTCGGGCCGCTCGGGGTGGCGGCGGTCGGTGCCGCCGTGGTGTGGCGCGAGGCCGACGAGACGCAGCGCCGCCGCTGGACGGCGGGCGCGCGCTCGGGGGTCACCGGCATCGCGGGCGGCGGACGCACCGCGCTGCTGCGGGTGATGGCCGGAGCGGCGTTCGTCGCGAGCGGGATCGGTGTGTTCCTGATCGGCAACCTCGATCTCTCCCAGGTGCAGTTCGGGCTGTTGGCCATCTTCGCGACACTGCTCGGGGTGGGTGTGCTGACCGTCCCGTGGTGGGTGCGGTTGATGCGCGAGCTCGGTGAGGAGCGCCGTGAGCGCATCGTCGAGGCGGAACGCGCGGAGATCGCCGCCCACCTGCACGACTCGGTGCTGCAGACCCTCGCTCTCATCCAGCGCCAGTCCGACCAGCCGCGTGAGGTGCTGCGGCTGGCCCGGGGCCAGGAGCGCGAGCTCCGGCACTGGCTCTACGGCCCCACCGGCTACGGGCGCTCCGCGCGCGCGTCCGGTGAACCCACCCTCGACTCCGGGCTCGCCGCCGCGATCACGGCGGCCGCGGCCGAGGTGGAGGACACCTATGCGATCAACGTCCGGCCCGTCGTGGTCGGCGACCGCCCGCTCGACGACGGCCTGCGGGCTCTCGTGCTCGCCGCTCGCGAGGCGATGGTCAACGCGGCGAAGCACGCCAAGGTCGACGAGGTGAGCGCCTACGTGGAGGTCGAACCCTCCGAGGTGCACGTGTTCGTCCGCGACCGGGGCGTCGGGTTCGACCCGGACGCGGTACCGGACGACCGGCACGGTCTCGCCGACTCGGTACACGGCAGGATGAGGCGGCACGGCGGTGCGGTGCGCCTGCGGAGCGCGCCCGGTGAAGGCACCGAGGTGCACCTGAGCATGCCGGTGGACGAACCGGCCGACACGGAACCCGAGCCGGAGGCCCGGGCCCAGGAGGAAGCGACGCCATGACCGACACCCCCGACGAGACTCCGGGTGCCCCGGTCCCCGCGCCGATCCGGGTCTTCCTGGTCGACGATCACGGACTGTTCCGCTCAGGGGTGCGTGCGGAGCTCGACCGCCACGTCCCCGATGTCACGGTGGTGGGCGAGGCGGGCTCCGTGGACGAGGCGGTTGCCGCCATCCGGCACCTGCGGCCCGACGTCGTGCTGCTCGACGTCCACATGCCCGACGGCGGGGGCGCGGAGGTGCTGCGTCAGCTGCGGCCGGAGCTGCCCGACGTGGTCTTCCTGGCGTTGAGCGTGTCGGACGCCGCGGAGGACGTCATCGCGGTGATCCGGGCCGGCGCGCGCGGGTACGTCACGAAGACGATCTCGGGCAGTGAGCTCGCCGACGCCGTGCGGCGGGTGCGGTCGGGTGACGCGGTGTTCTCCCCGCGCCTGGCGGGGTTCGTGCTCGACGTGTTCTCCGAGCGGCCGGGTGCCGCGCCGCCCGGTGACCCCGAGCTGGACCTGCTCACCCGGCGGGAGCGGGACGTGCTGCGGCTGCTCGCGCGCGGCTACGCGTACAAGGAGATCGCCGGGGAGCTGTTCATCTCGGTGAAGACGGTGGAGACGCACGTGTCGAGCGTGCTGCGCAAGACGCAGCTGTCCAACCGGTACGAGCTGTCGCGGTGGGCGTCGGACCGGCGGCTGGTGTAGCCACCACCGGTCCGCTCCCCGGGCGGTCAGCCGCCGAGGAGGCCCGCGGCGACCTTGCCGACGCCGCCGAGGAGGCCGCCCGAGCCGCCGCTGTCGCTGTTGTTCTTGCCACCGTTGTCGCTGCGGTCGTTGTCGTCGCTGCGGCTGTGGCGGCTGTCCTTGTCGTCGTTGTCGCTCGACGACTCCTTGTCAGCCTGCTGGGGAGCGGAGGTCCTGGCGGAGCTGTCGGTGCTGAGCAACGAGACGACCGGCCCGGTGACCGGGGAGAGCTTGTCGGTGACCGGCGCGGTGACCTTGTCGAGCGCGTTGCCGGTGTCCTTGACGGTGTTGCCGAGGCCCTTGGCCGTCTCCCCGACCGGGCCGCCGAGGGTGTCGCCGACGTTCTCGACGCCGCCGCCGAGGGTGTTGCCGACCTTCGCGACGGTGTTGTTGCCGGGGTTGGCGTCGGCGGTGGGCGGGGCGGGGGGAGCCTGGTTCTCGGTGGTCCGGGCAGCGGAGGCGCCGGTTGCGGGGGCACCCGGGGCGAAGCTGGAGCCCGCCGTGCTCTGGGAGCCGCCGGCCGCCACGCTGCTCGGTGCGCCGTTCGCTGCGGCCAGCACCGTGGGCACACCCGCGATCGCGGTGGGGAACGCGACGGGCACCCAGGACGTGGGTGCGGCCGTGCCCGCGTCGAGTGAGTCGGTGGCGGCGGAAGGGTCGATCACGCTCGCGGTGGGGAGCACGGGCGCGGCGGAGCTCTTGTCGAGCCGGCCCTGCCCCGCCCAGCCGTCGCCCTGGGCGCCCTGCGCCTCGGTGCCGGTGGGTGCGACCTCGGTGAGCGCGGCGGCGCCGAGCACCGACCCCACGGCCAGGAGCGCCCCGGCCGCGACTGCGCCTCGCTTGACGATCGTGGTCTTCGCCACGGGCTCCACGACGGCATGGACCGTGGTGGGCTCGTCGGCGTCCTCGAACTCCTGGTGGGCCCGGGGCTGCACGGGCCGGTCGAGCGCGTGCGGGGAGCGACCCTCACGACGCAGCAAGCTGCCGACCGAGACGCCGGTACCGGTTTCGTTGACTGCGAGCTTGGTGGTCGCCGGAGCGTTGCGGCTCAGTAGATCGGCGACCGTGACCACGCTGACCGGAGTCAGCCGCGAGCCGCCGCGAGACACCATCTGAGCCACTGCAACGTCCTCCCTTTGAGTGAACGGACGTCCGAATGTCTACCGGATGTGGTTCTGGTTAACCAAGGGTCATTCGTCCGCCCAGCATTTTTCACCCGAATGGAGTATTTCCGTTCGTCGACGGGCAGCTACCGCTCAGCCAATAGTGACGACCTGGAAGGCCTCTGCCAGCCGATTTCCCGGGAAGTCGAACCGCTGCGCCCAGCGCTGGGTCATGCCCCGGAGACGGGTCTCCAGGTCGTCCATGTGGGACGTCTGCGAGCGATGCGCGCGCAGCGCGGCGATCTTGCGGTCGAAGGTGTCGGTCACGTCCACGGCATGGTCGATGCGTTCGTCCGGCGCACCCATGACCCACAGCTCGCCGACCGACCACGCCTGGAGCCCCTCGTCGGCGAGCAGTTCGGGATGGGCGAACGGGTTGCGCGCGTCGGGGTAGACCGCGGCGAGCGCCGCCTCCCCCGCCGCCCGGTGGTCGGGGTGGGACACGCCCAGGCGGGTCCAGTAGATCTCCGGGGACTGCGTCAGAACGCGGTGCGGCCGGACCTTCCTGATCTCGCGGCTGATGTCACGGCGCAGGTCGAGACTGGGTGTCAGCCTGCCGTCCGGGTACCGGAGGAAGCGGACGTCCTGGACGCCGACCGCGGCTGCGGCAGCCCGCTGCTCGGCCTCCCGCAGCGGGCCCATCGCGTCGCGCGGGGTGTCGTCGTAGCCGCCGGCGTCGCCGGACGTACAGATGCAGTAGGTGACCTCGATGCCGGCCGCCGTCCAGGCGGCGACCGTGCCGGCTGCCCCGAAGTCGACGTCGTCGGGATGGGCGGTGACGACGAGGGCGCGCTCGACGTCGGTCCGCACACCGGCGCGAGGCCGGACGGTTTCAGGGAGGGGCGTGGTCACCGGCGAACTCTAAGGGCCGGGTGCCCCGCCGACCGCGTCAGACGGTCAGGGCAGGCTGCGGAAGCGTGACCGCGTGGAGTCGAGCGCCTGCTTCGCGTAGAGCCCTGCCCCGCCGCCGAGCAGCAGGCCCACCAGGTCGATCGGCACCGAGTCGGACGACGTCATCAGCAGGGCGAGGAGCGCGACCCCCGCAGTGCCGCCCGCGACCTTCCACCGGCTGTTGACGTAGTCGGTGGTGGTGCCCCCGGACAGCCCGCGCTTCTTGGCGGCGTTGTTGAGCATGGCGAGGTAGCCGACGTGTCCCAGTGCGGCGAGGAGCCCGACCAGAGCGACAACCGCTGCGACGATCCCGAACACGGTGCCCATGTCGTCAACAGTGCCACGAAACGGCAGCCAGGGGGTGGATCCGACAGGGGGACCCGCGGCGGGAAGCTCAGCGACCGCCGAGCCTGCCGCGTCCCAGCCGCAGCAGCAGCATCCCGAGCTCGCGGCCCTCGGAACCCAGGTCGCGGAACCGGGCGAGCACCGCCATCTCGCGGTTGTAGACGATCCGCGGGCCACCCGCGGCCATCCGGGCCCTGCCGATGCGCTGCGAGACCTCGGTGCGCCGCTGCACCAGCCGGAGGATCTCGGCGTCGAGACGGTCGATCTCGACGCGCAGGTCCTGGATCTCGTCCTCGGCGGGGATGTCGTCGGCGGGTTCGGTGTTGTCGCCGGTGGTCACGGTCATGATCTCCTCCAGGTCGGGGGTCCTGGGCCCGTGACGCGAGAACGCCCCGGGTCCTGAGGACTCCGGGGCGTCGTGGGGGCTGGTCAGCAGGCCACGGGAACCGGTGTCCGGTACCCGTAGAAAAATCGCCTGCTCAGTCGCACGTTCTGAGTGTGCCACAGCAGGGCGTGTCAGAAGCCGCCGGTACTCTTCGAACACGATGAGCGCGCTGTTCGAACTACCCGCCCGCACCGTCCAGCCCCGCACCGCCCGCGGCGCGGCGTTGCTGGAAGGTCTCAACCCGCGCCAGCGCGAGGCGGTGGTCCACGAAGGGTCCCCGCTGCTGATCGTCGCCGGCGCGGGCTCGGGCAAGACCCGGGTGCTCACCCACCGCATCGCCTGGTTGCTCGCCGAGCGCGGAGCGCACCCCGGCGAGATCATGTCGATCACGTTCACCAACAAGGCCGCCGCCGAGATGAAGGAGCGCGTCGACGCGCTGGTCGGGCGCCGCGCCAACGCGATGTGGGTGTCCACCTTCCACTCGATGTGCGTCCGGATCCTGCGCCGCGAGGCGCAGCACCTGGGGGTGCGCAGCGCGTTCTCCGTCTACGACGCCGACGACACCCGCAGGCTCGTCGGCCTGGTCGGGCGCGACCTGGAGCTCGACCCGAAGAAGTTCGCCGCCCGGGGGCTGGCCGCGCAGATCTCCAACCTCAAGAACGAGCTGCTCTCCCCGCAGGACGCAGCCGAGCGCGCCACCAACGAGTACGAGCGCAAGGTCGCCGAGGTCTACGGCGTCTACCAGGCCCGGCTGCGCACGGCCAACGCGTTCGACTTCGACGACCTCATCATGGAGACGGTCGCGCTCCTGCAGCGCCTGCCCGCCGTGGCGGAGTACTACCGGCGCCGCTTCCGGCACGTGCTCGTGGACGAGTACCAGGACACCAACCACGCGCAGTACGCGCTGGTGCGCGAGCTGGTGGCGCCCGCTGTCGAGGGTGCGGCGCCCGCCGAGCTGTGCGTGGTGGGCGACTCCGACCAGTCGATCTACGCGTTCCGCGGCGCCAGCATCCGCAACATCATCGAGTTCGAGCAGGACTATCCCGACGCCCGCACGATCCTGCTGGAGCAGAACTACCGCTCCACCCAGCGCATCCTCACGGCCGCCAACGCCGTGATCGCGCGCAACCCCGACCGCCGCGACAAGCGGCTGTGGTCGGAGCAGGGCGACGGGCAGAAGGTCGTCGGCTATGTCGCCGACAACGAGCACGACGAGGCCGCGTTCGTCGCGCAGGAGATCGACCGGCTGGTCGACTCCGGCGAGGTGCGCAACTCCGACGTGGCCGTGTTCTACCGCACCAACTCCCAGTCCCGCGTGTTCGAGGACGTGTTCCTGCGGGTGGGGCTGCCGTACAAGGTCGTGGGCGGGGTGCGGTTCTACGAGCGCCGCGAGGTCCGCGACGCGCTGGCCTACCTGCGGGTGCTGTCCAACCCGGAGGACACGGTCAGCCTCCGGCGCATCCTCAACGTGCCCAAGCGGGGCATCGGCGACCGCGCCGAGGAGCTGGTGGCCACCTACGCCGACCGGGAGCGCATCTCGTTCGCCGCCGCCCTGCGCACCGCTGCGGAGCAGCCCGAACGCGTCCCCGGGCTGGCCACCCGCTCGCAGCGCTGCATCGCGGCGTTCGTCCGCATCCTCGACGACCTCGCCGAGCTGGTGGAGCGCGGCGAGGAGACCTCCGAGCTGCTGGAGGCCGTCTACGCGAAGACGGGGTACACGGCAGAGCTGGAGGCCAGCGAGGATCCGCAGGACGGGTCGCGGCTGGAGAACCTCGCCGAGCTCGTCACCGTGGCCCGGGAGTTCGCAGGCGACGCCGCGGTGGCCGATCTCGACGACTCCGACGTGGCCGTGGGCGCGCCCCCGCCCGGCTCGCTGGCCGCGTTCCTCGAGCGGGTCGCCCTGGTGGCCGACGCCGACTCGATCCCGGACAACGACGAGGGCATGGTCACGCTGATGACCTTGCACACCGCCAAGGGCCTGGAGTTCCCCGTCGTGTTCCTCACCGGCTGGGAGGACGGGGTGTTCCCGCACATGCGCGCCATGGGCGACCCCGCCGAGCTCGCCGAGGAGCGGCGCCTGGCCTACGTCGGCATCACCCGGGCGCAGGAGCGGCTGTACCTGACCAGGGCGATGATCCGTTCGACGTTCGGGCAGCCCAACGCCAACCCGGCGTCACGGTTCCTCGCCGAGGTCCCCGACGACCTGGTCGAGTGGCGCCGGTCGGAGCCGGAGCGTTCGGCACCGGTGGGCAGTTTCGGGTTCGGCCGTCGTCCCGCCGCCACCGACCGTGGCAGCTGGAACGTGCCCCAGCGCTCGCTCGCCCCCACCATCAGCCTCGACGTGGGCGACCGCGTCAACCACGACAAGTACGGCCTCGGCACGGTGATCGCCTCCGACGGTGCCGGCGCGCGGGCCACCGTCACGATCGACTTCGGGAGCGCAGGCACCGTGCGGCTGATGCTCATCGGCGGGGTGCCGCTGCAGAAGCTGTGAGCGCGGGCCCCCGGACGCCCGGCGTCCGGGGTGCCGGTGGTCACCCGGTCTAGAAGTCGATGCCGCGCTTCCGCAGCCACGGGATCGGGTTGATCTTCGTGCCGCCGCTGTCCCAGATCTCGAAGTGCAGGTGTGGCCCGGTGGAGTAGCCGCGGTTGCCCATCTCGGCGATTTCCTCGCCCGCCTTCACCTTCTCGCCCACGTGCACGAACATGCGGTTGACGTGGCCGTACACGCTCTGCGAGCCGTCGGTGTGGCGCAGCACCACCCAGAGGCCGAAGCCGCTGGCCGGTCCCGCCTCCTCGACCACGCCGTCGGTGAGCGCGTAGATGGGGGTGCCGATGGGGCCGGCGATGTCGATGCCGTTGTGGGAGACGCCCCAGCGGGAGCCGAAGACCGAGGTGAGGCGACCGAGGGTCGGGCGCACGAACGCGAAGTCGCCGTACAGGTGCGCCTCGGGGGCGCCGTTGGCGAGCGCGGCCTCGATCATCGCCGCCTGGCGGGCCAGCTCGCGGCCCAGGTCCACGGCCTTCGCCAGGTTCTGGACGTCGACCTGGGAGGCGGGGTCGAGCGAGCCCAGCGCGAACGGGTCGGGCAGTAGCTGGTCGCCGCCGATCGCGTCGACAGCGGGGTTGGCCTCGGTGGCGTGGCTGACGTCGGCGACGGGGACCAGTGCGCCCACGGCCTGCGGCGCGATGTCTGCGCCACCGAGCAGCGGCGAGACGAGCGTCTGTCCGGCCGCTACCGCTGCACCTGCGGCGACCGCGGCGACGGTGGCTCGGCCGCGCAACGATGCGGTGGGTGGCGCCGGCAGGCGGTGCCCGTGGGGGACCGCGACGACGCGCCCAGGAGCCGGACGGCGGGGATCGGCCGCAACGGCCCGGCTGCGTACCGGTGCGGCAGGTGGTGCCGGAACCGGTGCTGCGGGTGGCGCCGGAAGGCGGTGCCCGCTCGGGACCGCGACGACACGCTGGGGCGTCGCGCGATCGGGGTTGTCCGCCTGGGCGCCGCTTGGGGAGCGGTGGCGCGCCAAGTCCTGCCCTTCTCGACGTCTAACCGGTGGTGCCCGCATCGGGCCATGACCGCGCGGGCTGGGGAAACCCGCAGTGGCGATCGGGGTCGCCACCGCTGCTGTCGTGACCGGCCTGTGATCCGGACGGGCGAAACGTAGCGTCGGTGTGGTCAGCGGGCAAATCTGGCGCGGCGTGTCGCGGGTGAATCCCGCGGCGCTCAGGATGCGGGCGAGGCGGGGTGACCGAACGTGTCGCCCAGGGCCGGTCGTCGGCGTTGACCTCGGATCAACGGGTGAGGCCGGTGGTCCGAACGGGCGAGGGCGGTGGCTACCCAGTGCACCGTTCGAGGATCGATCGGCATGGACAAGTGACCGACATCACGTAGTTCGAGCTCTTCAATGTCGAGGTCCGGATGTATCAGGCGGCCGTTGCGCTGGGGAACCACCATCTGATCCATGCGGCTCCACACGACGAGGAACCGGGTCGGGCAGCCGGGTGAGGGCCTGTCGAGCTCCTCGAGCAGGTCCGAGCCCGGCCGGAGCTGGCGGGCCAGCGGGGTCGGCACCAGGTGCGCCGTGAGGGTGCCGCCGTGCGGGCTGCCCAGCGTCACGAGCGTGTCGACGACCGCCGCCCCGCCCATGCGCTGCACGTAGTACCGGGCGATCACGCCGCCCAGCGAATGCCCGACGATGTGCACCTTCTCGGCGCCGGTCCGCTCCCGCAGTTGCTCCACGTGACGCCCGAGCTGGTGGGCCGCGGTGCGGATGTCGCCGGTGAGGAGGCTGTAGTTCACCGCGTGCACGGCGCCGAAGCCGCGGCGGCGCAGGGACCTGCGGAACATGGTGAACACCGACCGGTTGTCCATGATCCCGTGCACCAGCAGGATCGGAGTGCCGGCGGCTTCCAGATCGGTGACGAGGAGGCTGCGCCGCACCGGCGGGAGCGAGTCGGTGCGGTAGCCGCCGGAGTCGGCGAGCTGCTCGCGCAGGAGACCTGCGGGGTAGACCACGAGATGGGCCGCCAGCCAGGCCCACTCGATGGCGAGGCCACGGAGTCCGGCCGGGGCGCCGAATGTGCGTGCGGCATACGCGCCCGCTCGACCGATTTCGATCGCGGTCGTCTGCGCCGCCGCGGCCACCGTGGCCAGGCGGCCCAGTCCCGCCCGGACGAGCGCCATGGAACGACGGTAGGTGACAGACGCCGATGGCGCCGGTTCCGGATCGTCACGAAGGCCGTCGAATCGGGCGCCGAGGCCGTGACTGCGGTCACCAGGGCAGGTCAGGGGCGGTACGCCGGGCGTCGCTAGTGTCGCCTTTCCTCGACACTAGGGTCGCGTCGGCAGGTGATGGCGCGGGCTCCAGGCCCGCAGCGGCACGGCGCAGTGGGGATTTAGGGAGAGCCAGTGGACCTGTACGAGTACCAGGCGAAGGACCTCTTCGCCGCCCACGGAGTCCCGGTGCTGCCGGGCCGGACGGCGGAGACGGCGGAGGATGCGGCTGCGGTCGCGGCCGAGCTCGGCACCGCCGTGGTGGTCAAGGCGCAGGTGAAGACCGGCGGCCGGGGCAAGGCGGGCGGCGTCAAGCTCGCGAAGACTCCGGAGGAGACCAAGGAGAAGGCCGAGGCGATCCTCGGCATGGACATCAAGGGCCACACGGTGCACCGCGTGCTGATCGCCGCGGCCAGCGACATCGCGGAGGAGTACTACTTCTCCTTCCTGCTGGACCGGTCCAACCGCACGTTCCTCGCCATGTGCTCGGCAGAGGGCGGCATGGAGATCGAGCAGCTCGCCGTCGAGCGCCCGGATGCGCTGGCGCGCGTGCCGGTCGACGCGATCGCGGGTGTCGACAAGGCCAAGGCGGCCGAGATCGTGGCGCAGGGCAAGATCCCGGCGGCCGTCGCCGACCAGGCGGCCGACGTGATCGTGAAGCTGTGGGAGACATTCGTCTCCGAGGACGCCACCCTCGTGGAGGTCAACCCCCTCGTGCGCGACCCGCAGGACAAGGTCATCGCGCTCGACGGGAAGGTCACGCTCGACGAGAACGCCGGTTTCCGGCACCCCGGCCACGCCGACCTCGTCGACCAGCGCACCGAGGACCCGCTCGAGGCGAAGGCGAAGGCCAAGGACCTCAACTACGTCAAGCTCGACGGCGAGGTCGGCATCATCGGCAACGGTGCGGGCCTGGTCATGTCGACCCTCGACGTGGTCGCGTATGCGGGTGAGAAGCACGGCGGTGTGAAGCCGGCCAACTTCCTCGACATCGGCGGCGGCGCATCGGCCGAGGTCATGGCGGCCGGCCTGGACGTCATCCTGGGCGACCCCGCGGTGAAGAGCGTGTTCGTCAACGTCTTCGGCGGGATCACCGCGTGCGACGCGGTGGCCAACGGCATCGTCGAGGCGCTGAAGATCCTCGGCGACGCCGCCACGAAGCCGCTGGTGGTGCGGCTGGACGGCAACAACGTGCTCGAGGGCCGCCGGATCCTCGACGAGGCGAACCACCCGCTGGTCACCCAGGTGGACACGATGGACAACGCGGCCGACCGGGCCGCCCAGCTTGCGGCTGCGGGGGTCTGAGTCATGGCGATTTTCCTGAACGAGAACAGCCGGGTGATCGTGCAGGGCATCACCGGCGGTGAGGGCACCAAGCACACCGCGAAGATGCTCGCCGCGGGCACCAACATCGTCGGGGGTGTCAACGCCCGCAAGGCCGGCACCACGGTGACGATCGGGGGCAAGGACCTCACCGTCTTCGGCACCGTCGAAGAGGCGATGAAGGAGACCGGCGCCGACGTCAGCGTCGTGTTCGTCCCCCCGAAGTTCGCCAAGGACGCGGTGATCGAGGCGATCGACGCGGAGATCCCCCTCGCGGTGGTGATCACCGAGGGCATCCCGGTGCACGACTCCGCCTACTTCTGGGCGCACGCCGTGGCGAAGGGGAACCGGACCAGGATCATCGGCCCGAACTGCCCAGGGATCATCAGTCCCGGAAAGTCCAACGCGGGCATCATCCCGGCCGACATCGCCGGCGCGGGCCCGATCGGACTCGTGTCGAAGTCGGGCACGCTGACCTACCAGATGATGTACGAACTGCGCGAGATCGGGTTCTCCACCGCGATCGGAATCGGTGGTGACCCGGTCATCGGCACCACCCA